>DATBDE010000115.1:0-36900 GCA_036270095.1 Solirubrobacteraceae bacterium
CGAGGACCTCCACGCCAGCACCCATGGCCGCGAGCAGCGCCACCGCATCCGTGTGGCCGCCGGCGCGGACGGGCGCGTCACCGCGGTCTCCTCGGAGCTCGCCGCCGCCAACGGCGCCTACGCGATCTGGCCCTTCAGCGCGGCGCTGGACTCCGGGCAGGCCTCCGAGAACGTCCTCGGCCCCTACGCGATCCCGGAGTACGCGCGGCAGGTCGCAGCTGTCGTCACCAACAAGGCGCCGATGGGCCCGTACCGCGGCGTCGGGCGCGTGATCGCCTGCCTGGGGATGGAGCGGGCGATGGACGACCTCGCCGAGCGCCTGGGCCTCGACGCGCTCGAGGTCCGCCGCCGCAACCTCGTGCGCAGCTTCCCCTACACCACCGCGGCCGGCCTCGTGTTCGAGAGCGGCGACTACGCCGGCATGCTCGACCTGCTCGAGGAGACGATCGGTTGGAAGCGCGTGCGGGCCGAGAACGAGGAGCTGCGCGGGCAAGGCGTCCACCGCGGGCTCGGCGTGGCGTTCGCGATCGAGCAGTCGGCCTACGGGCCGCTGTCGCTGGCCTCGCGGCAGATGGAGATGACGTTCGGCTACGACACGGCCTCGATCCGGGTCGAGCCGGACGGGCACGTGCGCGTGGCCGTGGGTCTGCACAACCACGGGCAGGGCCACGAGACGACGATCGCCCAGCTCGCGGCCTCCGAGCTCGGCATCGACCCCAACGACGTCGTCGTCATCTGGGGCGACACCGCGACGGTGCCCTACGGCCTGGGCACGTGGGCGAGCCGCAGCACGGTGACCAGCGGCAGCGCGACGCTGCTGGCCGCGCGCGACATCAAGGACAAGGTCCTGCGCCTCGCGTCGGAGATGCTCGAGGCCGACCCCGGCGACCTCGACATCGAGGACGGGCGCGTGTTCGTGCGCGGCGCGCCCGCGCGCCACGTGTCCTTCCGCGCCGTCGCGCGCCGAGCCGCGCACGAGCCGCATCTGCTGCCCGAGGACGAGGAGCCGGGGCTGGAGACCACGCGCCGCTACATGCCGCCCGACCCGGGCACGTTCGCCAGCGCCGGCCACGCCGCCCACGTCGAGCTCGATCCCGAGACCGGCGCCGTGCGCATCCTGCGCTACGTCGTCGCCGAGGACTGCGGCACGATGGTCAACCCGCTGATCGTCGAGGGCCAGGTGCACGGCGGCGTGGCCCAGGGCATCGGCGGCGCGCTCTACGAGGACCTGGTCTACGACGAGGCCGGCAACCTGGTCTCCGGCAGCTTCATGGACTACCTGATCCCGACGGCGGCCGAGATCCCCGACGTCGACGTCTGCCACCTCGAGTCGCCGTCGCCGCTCGTGCCCGGTGGGTTCAAGGGCATGGGCGAGGGCGGGGCGGTGAACTCCCCGGCCTGCGTGCTGGCGGCGGTGAACGACGCGCTGCGCCCCCTGGGGGTGGTGGCGAACCACACGCCGATCACGCCGGACTTCGTGCTGGCGGCGCTGTCGCGCGGGGGGTGAGGGCGCGTGGCGCTCGCGTCGGCCGCGTCTTCGTAGGGGGGTCAAGTCTTTCTTTGCCACACCTGACTACTACCCCTAAGGTCGAACACCCCGGCCGGACCCACTCTCCTTCGTCGCCGCTGTTCACGCGGCCTCACACCGCCCGCCGGCCCGCGCGGAGCGCCGCTACCGCCCGAACCCTCCCTCCTTCGTAGCCGCTTTTCACGGGGCTTCGCGCAGCGTTCCGGTGGGCGCGGAGCGCCGCTCCCGGACCCACCCTCCTTCGTCGCCGCCGTTCACGCGGCGTCGTAGTCAGGTGCGGCAAAGAAAGACTTGACCCCCCTTACCCCGCCGCTCACGCGGCGTCGCACCTTGCCGCGGCCGGTGCGCAGCGCCACGCGCTCAGCCCTCCGACACCGCCCGCACCACCAACTCCGGATCGATCGGCAGCTCGTTGATCTCCACGCCCAGGGCGTCCGAGACCGCGTTGGCCAGCGCTCCCGGCGGCGCCAGCGTCCCGCCCTCGCCCACGCCCTTGACCCCGCCGCGCAGGTCGGGCGCCGGGGTCTCCAGGTGCCGCACCAGCAGTGCGGGCAGCTCGCACGCCGTCGGCACGAGGTAGTCCATGAAGCTGCCCGTGACCGCCTGACCGTCGGGCCCGAAGCGCATCGCCTCGTACAGCGTCGCGCCGATGCCTTGCGCGGTCGCGCCGTGGACCTGGCCCTCGACCACGATCGGGTTGATCTCCGGCCCGCAGTCCTCCGCCACGACGTAGCGGAGGATCTCCACGGCGCCGGTCTCGGCGTCGACCTCGACCACGCACGCGTGGGTCGCGTAGGGGTACGCGGTCTCCTCGGGGTCGTACGGCTCGCCGATGTCGAGGTGCCCGGGCTCGGCCGCCGCGACGACCTCGGCCAGCGTGAGCGCCGCGGCCGGCGCGCCGCGCACGCCCACGCGCCCCTCGGCGTCGATGACGATGTCGGCCCGGTCGGCCTCGAGCGCCTCGGCGGCGGTGTCGAGGATGCGCTCGCGCACTTGGCCCGACACCGCGATCAGCGCCCCGCCGGCGCTGATCGCGCTGCGGCTGGCGAAGCTCCCGCTGCCCGGCGGCGAGTCTGCGGTGTCGACGAGCTCGGTGCGCACCATGGCGAACGGCACGCCGAGGTGCTCGGCCACGATCTGCGCGAACGTCGTACCCACGCCCTGGCCGATGGCCGGGCAGCTCGTCCACACGGACACGGTGCCGTCGGCGTTGATCGCCACCCGCCCCGCGTCATAGCCGCGTACGTTGGTCATGCCGCGCGCGCGGTAGGTGGCCGAGTTGGTACCCGTCCACTCCACGTAGGAGGCGAAGCCGAGGCCGAGGCGCCGTCCTACGCGCGCCGCGCGCTCGCGCTCGGCCGGGAAGTCCGCGTAGCCGATCCCCTCCAGGGCCGCGTCGAGCGCGGACCGGTAGTCGCCGCTGTCGTAGCGCAACCCGGTCGCGGTGGCGTAGGGGAACTCCTGCGGCGGGATGTAGTTGCGCCGCCGTACCTCGGCCCGGTCGAGGCCGAGCTCAGCCGCCACCACGTCCATCATGCGCTCGCGCACGAACGCCGCCACCGGCAGTCCGACGCCGCGGTAGGCGCCCTGCGGTGCCTTGTTCGTGGCCAGCGAGTGGGTGACGTAGCGGTAGTTATGCAGCTCGTAGGGGCCGGGCAGGATCATCGGCGTGCCCAGCGACTCGAGCACCTGGCCCCAGGGGAAGATCCCGTAGGCGCCCACGTCGCAGAAGACCTCGGCGTCGATGGCGAGCACGCGGCCCTCGGCATCGGCGGCCACGCGCGCCCGCACGCGCTGCTCGCGCGCGTGCGACGAGCTGAGCAGGTTCTCGCGCCGGTCCTCCACCCACTTGACCGGCGCGCACAGCCGGAGGGCCGCCCAGGCCACCGCGATCTCCTCCGGGAACACGTGCGCCTTTTGCCCGAACCCGCCGCCGATGTCGGGGCAGCGGACGCGCACCCGGCCCTCGAGTCCGAGCAGCAACTCGAGCGACTCCTGCAGGATGTGGGGGATCTGGGTCCCCGACCACACCAGCAGGCCGTCGCCCTCCGGCAGCGCGAGCACGCCGCGGTTCTCCATCGGCGCCGCGCTGTACCGCGGGTTGCGGAACGTGCGCTCGACCACCACGGCGGCCTCCGCCAAGGCGCGGTCGACGTCGCCCTGATGGTGCTCCTCGCGGAAGATCACGTTGGTGTCGCCGTGCAGCGGCGGGAGGTCGGCGTCGAGGGCGTCGTCGATCGAGGCGATGGCGGCCAGCGGCTCGTAGTCGATGGCCACCGCGTCGGCCCCGTCCTCGGCGCGGTACGGCGTGTCCGCGACCACGGCGGCGATCGGCTCGCCCACGAAGCGCGCCCGTGCGCCCGCCAGCACGGGGCGCTCGACCCGCATCGCGCCGGGTCGGGCGAGGTCGGGCGTGAGCGCCGGGACGCCGTCGAGGTCGTCGGGGCCGCAGGCCAGGCGCACGCCGGGCAGGGCCAAAGCCGGGGCCACGTCGACGCCGCGGACGTGCGCGTGCGCATGTTCCGCGCGCGCGAAGGCCAGATGCAGCACGCCCTCGACGCCGACGTCGTCGATGAACAGCGCGCCGCCCTCGAGCAGAACCCGGTCCTCCACCCGAGCCACCCGCTGGCCGATCTGCCTCGGAAGGTCGGGGGCCAATGGGCGCGACAAGGTCCGACATTATACCTTTGGAGCCATGGCTGAGGCCGAGGAGAGCACGCCGATGACCAGCCTGATCGGGCGGCGGATGCTGCGCGTCGAGGACCGCCCGCTGCTGACCGGAGAGGCGGAGTTCGTCGACGACCTCGAGCTCGAGGGCATGCTCCACATGCGCTTCTTCCGCAGCCCGATCGCCCACGGCAAGATCGAGGCGCTCGACCTCGAAGCAGCCCGCAAGGTCCCGGGCGTCGTCGCCGTGCTCGGGCCCGACGACGTCCCCGTCCCGCCGCTGCACCCACCGATCGAGAACCCCGACGCCCACTCACCGCCGCGCCCCCAGCTGGCCAAGGGCGTGGTGCGGTTCGTGGGGGAGGCGATGGCGGTGATCGTCGCCGACTCGCCCTACGCCGCCGAGGACGCGGCCGAGCTCATCGATGCGACCCTCGACCCGCTCCCCGCCGTGGTCGACCCGCTGGAAGCCGCCGACGCCGCGGCCATCCACGACCACCCGACCAACATCCTCTTCGACACCGGGATGGAGGCCGGCGACGTCGACGGCGCGTTCGCCGAGGCCGCGGTGATCGTCGAGCGCACATTCCGCTCCCCGCGCTACTCGGCCACGCCGATGGAGTCGCGCGCGGCCGTCGCCGCCCCCGACGGCGACGGCGTGCGCGTGTGGGCCTCGACGCAGATCCCGCACCGGCTGGCCGAGGTGATCTCCAACCTGCTCCACCTCGACCCGACCCGCGTGCGCGTGTCGACCATGGACGTCGGCGGCGGCTTCGGGCAGAAGGCGCACGCCTACCCCGAGGAGATCCTCACCGCCTGGCTGGCGCTGGAGCTCGACCGCCCGGTCAAGTGGCTCGAGGACCGCAGCGAGAACCTGCTCGCCTCCAGCCACGCCCGCGACCAGGTCGTGCGCGTGCGCGTGGCCGCCGACGGCCAGGGCCGCCTGCAGGCCATCGACGCCGACGTCATCTGCGACACCGGCGCCTACGGCGTCTTCCCGCACGGCCACATCCTCGAGGCCATGGGAACCTCCTCGATGATCCCCGGCCCCTACCGCTTGGCCAGCTACCGCATGCGCGCCCGCTCGGTGGCCACCAACAAGGGCCCGGAGGGCGCCTACCGCGGCGTCGGCCTCCCGGTCTCCGTGTTCGTGCACGAGCGCACCATGGACATCCTTGCGGCCGAGCTCGGGCTCGACCGGGCCGAGATCCGCCGGCGCAACCTCCTCTCCGCCGACGAGCTCCCCCACACGACGGTCACCCACCACCGCTACGACAGCGGCGACTACGCGCTCGCGCTCGAGCGCGCGCTGCAGGCCATCGGCTACCCCAACTTCTCCACCGAGCGCGAGGCGGCAGGCCAGCGCGGCAACCGCTTCGGCGTCGGCATCGCCACCTACGTCGAGTACTCGGGCATGGGCTCGGTGATCTTCCATGGCCGCGGCATGGTCGGGATCGCGGGCCACGACAGCGCCCACATGCGCGTAGGCGAGGACGGCCGCGTGACCGTGTGGACCTCGCTCCCCGGCATCGGCCAGGGCGTGGCCACGACCTTCGCCCAGCTCGCCGCCCACGGCCTCGGCATCGACGTCGACGACGTGATCGTCGCCCGCTCGGACACCGACGCCGGCGTGGGCGGCGGCACCGGCACCTTCGCGAGCCGCAGCGCGGTCAGCGGCGGCGGCGCCGTCGCGGCGGCGGCCGAGGACCTGCGCGCGCGCCTATTCGACGCCGCCGCCGAACACCTCGAGGCGTCGCGCGAGGACCTCGAGATCGTGGACGGCAGCGTCGCCGTGCGCGGTTCGCCCAGCCGGGGCGTCCCCGTGGCCGAGCTCGCGGCCGGCAACGGGGAGCGCTTCGCCGTCTCGGCCGTCTTCGACCAGGAGAAGACCGTCTACCCGTACGCCACCCATATCGTGGCCGTCGAGGTCGACCCCGACACCGGGCACGTCGAGCTCCTGCGCTACGTGGTGGCCGAGGACTGCGGCACGGTCATCAACCCACAGATCGTCGAGGGCCAGGCCCACGGCGCCATCGCCCAGGGCATCGGCGGCGCGCTGTTCGAGTCGCTGGTCTACGACGCCGGCGGCCAGCTCCTGACCACGTCGCTGATGGATTACCTCGTGCCCACGGCGATGGAGCTGCCGGAGGTCGAGATCGACCACCTCGAGATCCCCTCGCCCGACTCGGCCAACGGCGCCAAGGGCGTCGGCGAGGGCGGCACGCTGGCCCCGACGGCGGCGATCGCCAACGCCGTGGGCGACGCGCTCGGGGTCGAGTTCAACGAGCTCCCGCTCACGCCCGAGCGCGTGCGCGAGGCCGCCGCCAAGGAAGGGATTACCCGCTCCCGCGGGGGGCCTTCCCCCGATGACGGCGCTCAGGTGCCCTCCGATACTCCGACCTGAGGTGGCAGCACGCACCGAGGCCTACGTCGGTCGCTCGATCCCGCGGGTCGAGGACCAGCGCCTGCTCACGGGCACCGGCCGCTACGGCGACGACTTCGACTGCGAAGGCCAGCTCTACGCCCACGTGGTGCGCAGCCCGGTCAGCCACGGCGTGCTGCGCGGCGTCGACACCAGCGCGGCCAAGCAGCGCCCCGGCGTGGTCGCCGTCATCACCGCCGCGGACCTGCCCGAGGTCTCCGTGCCGGTGCGGCTGTTCCCGACCAAGAACGCCGTGCGCGCCCTGCAGGCCCCGCTCGCGCGCGACCGCGTGCGCTACGTCGGCGACCCGGTCGCGGTGGTCGTGGCCGAGAGCCCGTACGTGGCCGAGGACGCGGGCGAGGACGTCCAGGTCGACCTCGAGGAGCTCGCCCCGGTGCTGGGCGCGCTCGACGCCGCCGCCGACGACGCCACGCTGCTCATGCCCGAGATCGGCACCAACGTGATCGACGAGGTCGAGATCGCCCACGGCGACGACCTCG
This sequence comes from Solirubrobacteraceae bacterium, assembly GCA_036270095.1. Lineage (GTDB taxonomy): Bacteria > Actinomycetota > Thermoleophilia > Solirubrobacterales > Solirubrobacteraceae > DATBDE01. The sequence continues at coordinate 7,118 of DATBDE010000115.1, forward strand.
ACGCCGTCTTCGCCGACGCCGACGTCGTTGTGACCAAGCGCTTCCACATCCAGCGCCACGGCGCCGTGCCCATGGAGACGCGCACGCTGCTCGCGCAGTACGACCCCGAGGCCGAGAGCGTGACCGTATGGGGGGCGGCCAAGGTCAAGCACTTCAACCGCAAGATCCTCTCCGACCTCCTAGGCATGCCCGAGGAGCGCATCCGCTGCATCGAGGGCGAGGTCGGCGGCGGCTTCGGCGCGCGCGGCGAGTTCTACCCCGAGGACTACCTGATCCCGTGGCTGGCCATCGAGCTCAACCGGCCGGTTAAGTGGTCGGAGGACCGGCGCGAGAACCTCATCGCCCTCAACCACTCCCGCGAGCAGGAATGGGAGGTCTCCTACGCGGCCACGGACGAGGGCGAACTGCTCGCGTTCCGCGCCGAGGCGTGGTGGAACCAGGGCGCCTACGCCCGCACCCACGGCAGCGTGCTGCTGCCCATGCTCATGCTCAACCACATGCCCGGCCCGTACCGCTGGAAGGCCTACGCGGCCACGGCCGGCACCGTGCTCAGCAACAAGACGCCAGCGGGCACGTACCGCGGGCCGGGCCAGTACGAGCCCACCTTCGTGCGCGAGCGCATGGTCGACCTGGTGGCGCGCGAGGTCGGCCTCGACCCGGCCGAGATGCGCCGCCGCAACCTCGTCAGCCAGGCCGACATGCCCTACGACAGCGGCCTACCCGACGTCGACACCGGCAACCCGGTGCTCTACGACGAGGGCAACTTCCCGCTCGTCTACGAAGGCCTGCTCGAGCGCGTGGGCCACGAGCGCCTGCGCGAGGAGGTCGACGCCCGGCGCGCTCGCGGCGAGTGCGTGGGCCTGGGCGTGACCGCGTTCATCGAGATGGGCAACCCCGGCGTCTTCGAGCAGGCGCGCGTCGTGGCCGAGGCCGATGGCACCTTCACCGCCCACGTGGGCGTGGCCTCGGTCGGCCAGGGCGTGGAGACCGTGCTCTCGCAGGTCGCCGCCGACCTGCTCGGCGTCCCCATCGAGCGCGTGGCCGTGCGCTACCAGGACACCGCCACCGTGCCCGAGGGCCAGGGCGCGTTCTCGAGCCGGGCCACCGTATGGGGCGGCTACGCGATCTCCGGCGCCGTGGCCGAGCTCATCGAGCAGGCCCGCAACGCCGCCGCCGACCACTTCGAGGCGCCGCCGGAGATCGTACGCATCGAGGGCGGCGTGGCCCGCATCGAGGAGGGCCAGCGCAGGCTCGAGGTACCCCTGGGCGAGCTCGGGCTCGAGGCGTTCTACCGCTACGAGCCGCCGGGCGGCTCGCACATCCAGGTCGGGGCCAACGTCGGCATGGTCGAGGTCGACCGCGAGTCCGGCGGGGTCAAGCTGCTGAGCTTCGCCATCGCCTACGAGGTCGGCAAGGCGGTCAACCCGGAGCTGCTCGTGGGGCAGGTGCAGGGCTCGGCCGTGCAGGGCTTCGGCGGGGCGCTGTTCGAGGAGTTCTCCTACGGCCCCGACGGCCAGCCGCTGTCGACGAGCTTCCTCGACTACGCGCTGCCCACGGCGGCCGAGATGCCCTCCATCGACGTGCAGATCGTGGAGCTCGGGCAGACGACCGACGAGGACCCGCTCGCGGGCGCCAAGGGCGGTGGGGAGGGCGGCATCATCGCCGCCGGCGCCACCATCGCGAACGCGGTCGCCGACGCGCTCGGGCCCGCGGGCGGCGAGCTCGACTCGCTGCCGATCATGCCCGAGACGGTGCAACGGCTGGCGCTGCAGCCATGAGCTATGTCGGCACCTCGGTGCCCCGGGTCGAGGACGGGCCCCTGCTCACCGGCACCGGCTGCTTCGTTGACGACCTGGGCCGCGGGTCCCAGCTGACCGCGCGGGTGGTGCGCAGCGACGTCGCCGCCGGGCGGCTCGTGGCCGTGCGCACCGGCGCAGCGCGCCGGCGCCCGGGCGTGGTGGCGGTGATCACCGCCGCCGACATCCCCGACATCCGCATCCCCGTGCGGATGATGCCCTCGGAGGAGGCCAAGCCGGTCACGCAGCCGCCGCTGGCCCGGGAGGTCGTGCGCTACGTGGGCGAGCCGGTGGCGATCGTGTTGGCCGAGGACGCCTACACGGCCGAGGACGCGGCCGGTGAGGTGGAGGTCGAGATCGAGCCGACGGCGCCGCTGCTCGACGGGCCCGGCGCGGCCGAGCCCGGCGCGGCCGCCCTGCACCCCCAGGCGTCCAACGGCAACGTGGTCAACACGCTTCGCTCGCGCTGGGGCCGCGACGCCCAGGCGGTGCTGGACGGGGCCGACGTCGTCGTGCGCGACCGGCTGCGCGTGCAGCGCCACGCCGCGATCCCGCTGGAGACGCGCGGCCTGCTGGCTGAGGTCGACGCCGACAGCGGCCGGCTGACGGTGTGGGGCCCGACCAAGGTCAAGCACTTCAACCGCACCCTGCTGGCCGGCTTCCTGGATCTCCCCGAGGAGGCGGTGCGGTTCGTCGAGCCCGACGTCGGCGGCGGCTTCGGCGCCCGCGGCGAGTTCTACCCCGAGGACTTCCTCGTGCCCTGGCTGGCCGTGAAGACGGGGCGCCCGGTCAAGTGGGTCGAGGACCGGCGCGAGCACTTCGTCGCCCTGAACCACTCCCGCGAGACCTGGTGCGACTTCGAGATCGGCGCCACCGCCGACGGCCGCCTGCTCGGCTTCCGCGCCGCCTGCCTGGTCGACCAGGGCGCCTACGCGCGCACCCACGGCACCCTGCTCATGCCCTGGGTGCTCGTGCACCACATGGCCGGCCCCTACGTGTGGGAGGGCTTCGCCGTCGAGGCCCGCAGCGTGCTGACCAACAAGACGCCGTCGGGGACCTACCGCGCCCCCTCCCAGTACGAGGCCGCGTTCTTCCGCGAGCGCATGGTCGACCGCCTGGCCACGGCGCTGGACGCCGACCCGGCCGAGCTGCGCGCCCGCAACCTCATCACCGTCGACGCCATGCCCTACCGCATGGAGCTCACCGACATCACCCCGCCCGTGATCTACGACAACGGCGACTTCCCCGAGGTCGTCTCGAGCCTGCTGCGCCACGCCGGCCACGAGCGCCGGCGCGCCGAGCGGGCGCGGCGCCGTAGGCGCGGCGAGCTCGTCGGCGTCGGCATGGCCGCCTACGTGGAGGAGACCGCGTTCGGCCGCTACGAGTACGCCACCATCGCCCCGCGCGACGACGGCGGCTGGGTCGCGCACGTGGGCGTGGCCTCGCTGGGCCAGGGCGTGCGCACGGCGCTGGCCCAGGTGGTCGCCGACCAGCTCCAGGTCCCGCTCGAGGAGGTCGAGATCAGCCACCGCGACACCGACCTCGTCCCGCTCGGCTTCGGCGCCTACGCCAGCCGCACGACGATCATCGGCGGCGGCGCGGTGGTCGGCGCGGCCGACGACCTCAAGTGCAAGGCGATCGCGGCTGCGGCCGACCGGCTGGAGATCGCCGAGGCCGACCTCGAGGTCGGCCCGGGCGCCATGGTGGCCCCGCGTGGCAACCCCGGGCGCGGCCTCCCCATGGCCGAGCTCGGCTGCGTGGGCGAGCACCGCTTCGACAAGCCGCTGCCCACCTTCGACATGGGCGCGTGCATGGCCGAGGTCACCGTCGATCGCGACACCGGCGCCGTGCGCGTCGAGCGCATGGTCGTGTGCCAGGACATCGGCACGGCGGTCAACCCACGGCTGGTCGACGGCCAGCTCGTGGGCGGCGCCGCCCAGGGCGTCGGCGGCACGCTGTTCGAGGAGCTCGCCTACGACCCCTCGGGCCAGCCGCTGGCCACGTCGTTCATGGACTACCTGATGCCCACCGCCGCCGAGGTGCCGCCGGTCGACACCGTCCAGCTCGACCTGCCCCACTGGGACGAGTCGACCGGGAACCCGCTGCACGCCAAAGCCGCGGGCGAGGGCGGCATCGTCGGCTCGGGCGCGGCGATCGCCAACGCGGTCGCCGACGCCGTCGGCGACGACCCCGGCCTCAGCCGCCTGCCCCTGACCCCCAGCGCGATGCTCGCCGTCGTCGGAGAGGAGTCGTCTTGAAGCAGATCATCCGTAACGTGGCACTGCGCGGACGCGAGGGTGCGTTCGACGTGGCCTTGGAGGACGACCGCATCGCGGCCGTCGAGCCGCGCATCGACGCGGCCGCGGATGCCGAACACGACGGCGGCGGTGGCCTGCTCGTGCCCGGGCTCGTCAACGCCCACCAGCACCTCGACAAGTGCATGCTCGGCGACGTCATGCGCCAGAACGAGTCCCAGACGCTGCAGGAGGCGATCGAGATCACCTGGGACTTCAAGCGCAACTACACGGTCGAGGAGATCGCCGAACGCGCCTCGCCGGTGATCGAGGCCGCGATCGTCAACGGCACCACGGCGATGCGCGGCTTCGCCGACGTGGACACCATCGGCGGGCTCGTGCCCGTGCAGGGCCTGCTCGAGCTCAGGCGCCGCTTCGAGGGCCTGATCACCTTCGAGGTCGTCGCCTTCCCGCAGGAGGCGATCGTGCGCGACCCCGGCTGCGCGAAGCTCATGGAGGAGGCGATGGAGCTGGGCTGCGACGTCGTCGGCGGCCTGCCCTGGTACGAGCGCCTGGACCGCCACGTCGAGGAGCACATCGACTTCTGCTTCGAGCTGGCCCAGCGGACGGGCAAGGACATCCACATGCTCGCCGACGACACCGACGACCCGTACTCGCGCAGCCTCGAGTACCTGGCCGTGCGCACGCTCGAGGAGGGCTACGGCGGCCGCGTGACCGCGAGCCACTGCGGCGCCCTGGCCGCCTACGACGACAACCACGCCGCGAGAGTCATCGGCTACATCAAGGAGGCCGGGGTGTCGATCTCGTCCAACACGCAGATCAGCCTCGTGCTCGACGGCCGCGCCGACCGCGGCCTCATCCGCCGCGGCATCACCCGCGTGCGCGAGCTTCTGGACGCGGGGGTCAACGTGCTCTCGTCCCAGGACGACGTCAACGACCCGTACTACCCCTTCGGCAGGCCCGACCAGCTCGAGGTGGGCCAGTACACGGCCCACGTGGCCCAGCTCACGTACCTGCCCGAGCTCGAGACCGTGTTCGACCTGATCGGCGTCAACGCGGCCAGGGCGATGCGGCTCGAGGGCTACGGGGTCGAGGTCGGCGACCGGGCCGACCTGTGCGTGATCGACGCTCCGACCGTGCGCGAGGCGCTCCGCCTCATCCCGCCGCGCCGGTTCGTGTTCTACGGCGGGCGCTTGGTGGCCGAGAGCCGACTGGAAAGGACGTTGCATGCCTGAGTCCGTCGACCTGCTGATCGAGCGCGGGGTCGTGCTGCCGATGACCGGCGAGCACGACCTGTTCTGGGACGGGGCGGTGGCGATCGACGACGGGCGCATCATCGCCGTCGGCGCCACCGCCGACCTGCGCGAGGCCTACGACCCCAAGGGGACGATCGACGCCCACGAGCAGCTCGTCATGCCGGGCCTGGTCAACACCCACATGCACCTGTTCGGGGCGTTCGCGCGCGGGCTCGTCAACGACCTGTCCTTCACCCCGTGGATCCAGAAGAAGTTCTATGTGACCTCGAAGGGGCTGAACCCGGACAACTACTACCTGGGCACGCAGTTCACGAGCATCGAGATGCTGAAGACCGGAACGACGGCGTTCCTGGACTGTGGCACCTACCAGGAGCTCGAGGAGGCGGCCATCCGGGGCGTGGAGACGGCCGGCATCCGTGCCGTCCTGGCCCGCGCCATGGCCGACGTGCAGGACGACCTGGCCGAGTTCCTGACCCGCTCGGACACGGTCACGCGCGAGAACCTCGAACACGCCGAGCGCTTCATCGACACCTACGACCGCGCCGCCGACGGCCGCGTGCGGGCGTGGCCGTGCCCGATCCAGGTCACCTCGTCCTCCGATGAGCTCTGCGTCGGCTCGATGGACCTGGCCGAGCGCTTCGACGTCGGCGTCGTCACCCACTCCAACGTCGATCGCGAGGACATCGAGGCCCACGAGCTGCGTTTCGGCTCGCGCCCGATCGAGCGGTTCAACTCCCTCGGCATCCTCAACCACCGCTTCGTTGGCACCCACATGGCCTGGCTGAGCGACAAGGAGGTCAACCTCCTGGAGGCCACCGGCGGCGGCGCCATCCATTGCCCGAGCGCGAGCATGAAGGGCGCCTACGGCGCGCTCTCCAAGGGGCGCTATCCGGAGCTCATCGCCGCCGGCGGCAACGTCGGCCTGGGCACCGACGGCCCCGCCGCCGCCTGCTTCCTGGACATGTTCCGCGAGGTCCACCTCACCGCGACCGGGCACAAGGAGGCCCGCTTGGACTGGACGCTGATCTCGCCCTACCAGGCGCTCGAGCTGGCCACCCTCGGCTCGGCCCGCGCCATGCTCATGCAGGACGAGATCGGCTCGCTGGAGCCGGGCAAGCGCGCCGACGTGATCCTGCTCGACCTCATGCAGCCCTCGATGGTGCCCTGGCACGAGGACAACCTGCTCGCCAACCTCGTGTACTCGGGCACGGGCAGCCTCGTGCACAGCGTGCTCGTGGACGGGCGCGTGGTGGTGCGCGGCGGCGAGGTGCTGACCATGGACGAAGGCGAGATCCTGCGGGCCATCCAGAAGGAGGCCCCGCGCTTCGTGAAGCTCGCGCGCGAGTGGGACGCGAACTTCTGGCCGCAGGACCACACCAAGCCCCACGTCTTCAAGCGGGTGACGCCGGCATGATCGACGCCAAGACGGCCGACGCGGTCCTGGGCCGCATCAATGAGCGCGACCTGGTCGAGCTCGCCCTGCACATCACCAGCGTCCCCGCGCCGCCGGGCGGGGAGGGCGAGGGCGCCGAGGTCATCTACCAGTGGCTGGCCGACGAGGGCTTCTCCGCCCGGCGGGTGGGGCTGTTCGAGGACCGGTTCAACGTGTTCGCCGAGGTGCCGGCGCAGGGCCAGGGCCCCGCGCTCGCGTTCAACAGCCACATCGACACGTGGATGCACCCCGAGGACCACCTGATCTGGCGCGACCCGGCCCAGCCCGATTACCACGTCGGGCGCGAGGAGGGCGACCTGCTCATCGGCAACCCGGTGGTCAACGACAAGGGCCCGATGGCGGCCTGGCTGCTGGCGGCCAAGGCCATCCGCGATGCCGGCGTGACGCTCGTGGGCCCCCTGTATCTCACTGCCGTGCCGGGCGAGATCGGCCAGGAGCCGGTGGACGAGTTCCAGGGCAAGCGGTACTTGAGCAAGGAGGTCGGCGCGCGCTACCTGGTCAACCACACGCCGCGCGCGAGCTTCTGCCTGTGCGCCGAGGCCACGGCGTTCCGCAAGGGCTGGATCGAGGCGGGCAAGGCCTTCTACAAGATCACCGTCTACGGCGGGCCGGTGCTGTACACGCCCTACGTCGCCCGCCCCTACCCGCCCGGCGAGCACCCCAACGCGATCGTCCGGGCGCTGCCGCTCATCGCGCGGCTGGAGGAGTGGGCGCTCGAGTACGAGCAGCGCCACACGTACGCGTCACCGGGTGGGACGGTCGTGCCGCGCGTCAACGTGTCGGCCATACGCGCGGGCCAGCCCTGGCTGGTGTTGCAGAACCCCGAGGTGTGCATGCTCTACCTCGACATCCGCACCGTGCCCGGGCAGGACGGCGGCGCCATCCGCCACGAGCTGCGGGCGCTGCTGGACGAGCTCGGGCTCGAGGGCAGCGTGGAGCAGTTCGTGGACCGGCCCGGCTACGAGGCGCACGGCATCGAGCCGCTCTCCGACGCGATCGACGAGGCGCATCGGTACGAGTTCGACGACGACGTCCAGATCGCCACGCCGCCGGAGTGCAGCATGTGGCGCGACCACAACGTGTTCAACGAGGCGGGCATCCCGGCCCTCACCTACGGCCCGCCCGGCGTGGCCGGCGCGGGCACGTTCGCCGTGCGCAAGGAGGATCTGCTGCGCGCCAGCCGGGTCTACGCCCTGACCGCCCTGTCGATGTGCGCCGGCTAGAGCTTGATCCCGAAGCGCACGGTCGCGCCGCGCCGCTTGCCGCGGCGGGAGCGCAGGACGCCGAAGACGATGCCGAGCACCGCCAGCAGGACCACGGCGGGCACGCCGTAGCGCACGGCCGGCATCTGGCCGACGACGGAGCCGAGGTCGAGCGCGTCCTCCTCGGCGGGCGCGGGCGGCGGTGGGGTGGGGCGCGACGGGGCGGCGCTGGGCGCCTCGCCCGAGTCGGCGGCGGCCGCGGCGGGCTCGGCCTCGGGCGTGGCGGCGGCGCCGTTCTCACCGCCCTCGAGAAGGTAGGCCTCGAAGCGCCGGGCGAAGTCGGTGAGCATGCGCCCGGCGACGTCCTGCATGATCCCGCGGCCGAACTGGGCCTGGCGGCCGGTGACCTGGAGATCGGTGACCGCGATGACCCGGGTGGCGCCGTCCTCGTCCACGACTTGGTTGTGGATCACGGCCGCGGCCGTGCCCTGGCCCTTGGCCTCCTTGGCCCGGACCTCGAGGTCGACCGTGCGGTTCTCCTCGTCGACCGAGGCAAGGCGGGCGGTGCCCTGGTAGGAGATCGACATCGGGCCCACGCGGATCTTCATCGCGCCCTTGAAGACGCCCTCCTCGTCGGTCGGCTCGATCTTCGCGCCGGGGAGGAATCCGGCGACGGTTTCGATGTCGAGCAGCGTCTCCCAGGCCCGTTCGAGGGGGACGTTGACGCTGAATTCGTTTTCAAGCTTCATGGATCCCCCGAGTCGGCGGAAGCGATATGGTCCAACATTATACTTTTGCGCAGGAGAGCCTGCGCGTGCCTGCATGATCCTCGAGACCGACTTCACCGTTCCTGCTACCCCGGATCGGGTCTGGAATGCACTGCTGGATCTTGACGCTCTGGGCGCCTGTTTGCCTGGTGCCAGCCTGAGCCGCGTCGACGGCGACTCGACCCTCCAGGGTGCGGTGCGGCCCCAGGTCAACGGCAGCGAGCTCCCATGCATCGGAACCCTGCGCGCGGTCGACGCCGACGAGGACGGCCGCAGCGCAAGCGCCGCCCTGCACATGCACCAGGTCGGCGGCCCCGGTTTCGCGACCGCGCTGCTGCGCGGCAAGGTGGCCGAGGCCGACGGCGGCTCGCGCGTCGCCGTCTCCGTGGACGGTCGCGTCGCGGCGCCCGGCGTCTCCGAGGACGCCTCGCGCCCCGAGGCCGAGCGCCTGCTCGGCGAGCTGGCCGCGAGGCTGGAGTCGAGCCTGGCCGAACGCGCGGCCACGGCCGAGGCCGCGCCGGTTGCCGCCGCACCCACCGCCTCGGCCGACCGCTCGCCGCTCGCCGCGCCCGCCCCGGCGCCCTCCGAGCGCCGCGGGCCGCAGGTCCACCCGGCCGCCGCACTCGGCGCCGTGGGCGCCGCCGGCGCCGTGGCTCTGGCCGCGGCGCTGTTGCGCGGCAAGCGCACGCGCCGGGGCGCCTGGGTCGAGATCAGGTACCGGTGGTAACGGGCGTCGACGCCGAGCGCGTCGTCGGGCGCTCGCTGTGGCGCAAGGAGGACCGTCGGCTCCTCACGGGCGGTAGCTGCTTCGTCGACGACTTCGAGCGCCCGGGTGCGCTACACGCGGCGATCCTGCGCAGCCCGCATGCACACGCGCGCATCGTCGCGATCGACGCCACGGCCGCGCTCGAGGACGAGCGCGTGGTCGACGTCGTCACGAGCGACGACCTGCCGCACCCGCTGCCGCGCATCCCCATGCGCATGTTCCGGATCGACGGCATGGAGAGGCTGCTCCAGTCGCCGCTGGCGGAGGGCGTCGTGCGCTACTCGGGCGAGCCGGTCGCGGTGGTGCTGGCCGACTCGCGCTACGTCGCCGAGGACGCGCTCGAGCTGATCGCGGTCGCGTACGAGCCGCTCGAACCCCTGCTCGACGCCACCGCGGCGCTCGACCCCGAGAGCCCGGTGCTGCACGCCGAGGCGGGCACCAACCTCGCAGGCGAGATCCACGTGAGCTTCGGGGACGTCGACGCGGCCTTCGCCGAGGCCGACGTCGTCCTCGAGGAGCGCCTGTACAGCCACCGTCACGGCGCCGTCCCGATGGAGCCGCGCGGGCTCGTGGCCGAGGGCGCCGACGGCGGCGGCGTGACCGTGTGGGGCGCGGCCAAGGTCGTGCACACCAACCGCCGCATCCTCGCCGCGCTGCTCGGCCTGCCCGAGGACCGCGTGCGCCTGGTCGAGCTCGACGTGGGCGGCGGCTTCGGCGGCCGCGGCGAGTTCTACCCCGAGGACTTCCTCATCCCGTTCTGCGCCCTGCGCGCGGGCAAGCCGGTGAGCTGGACCGAGGACCGCGAGGAGAACCTCCGCGCGCTCAACCACTCGCGCGAGCAGGTCCACGACACCGCCATCGCCCTGCGCGCCGACGGCACCCTGCTCGCCCTGCGCGACCGCTTCTACTTCAACACCGGCGCCTACGTGCGCACCCACGGGGCCGTGGTCCCGAACATGAGCGTGGCGCTGCTGCCCGGCCCCTACCGCTGGGCCGCCTACGACTGCACCGCCCTGCAGGTCGTCACCAACAAGACGCCGGCGGGCACGTACCGCGCGCCCGGCCGCTACGAGGCCAACTTCGTGCGCGAGCGCCTGCTCGACATCGCCGCCCACCGCCTGGGCCGCGACCCCGCCGACCTGCGCCGCCAGAACCTCATCCCCGCGTCGGAGATGCCCTACCAGGTGGGCACGCACACCGACAACCACCCGGTCGTGTTCGACAGCGGCGACTTCGAGCTTCTGCTCGACAAGGGCCTGCAGTGCTTCGGCTACGAGGAGATGCTGCGCTGGCGCGCCGCCGACCCTGGGCCGGGGCGGCGCCGCGGCGTCGGCGTGAGCTACTTCGTGGAGAAGAGCGGGATCGCGCGCTGGGAGTACGCCCGCGTGGCCGTGGGCGACGACGGCGGCGCCGTGGCCTACGTGGGCTCGGCCTCCGTCGGTCAGGGCGTGGAGACCGTGCTGGCCCAGGTGTGCGCCGAGGCCCTCGGCATCTCCTACGACGCGGTGATGGTCAGCCACGGCGACACCGACGTGGTCCCCGAGGGCATGGGCGCGTTCGGAAGCCGCGCGACGATGCTCGGAGGCAGCGCCGTGGCCATCGCGGCCGAGGCTGTGCGCAAGCGCCTGGTCGACGCCGCCGCCGAGCGCCTGGAGGCCTCGCCCGACGACCTCATCATCGAGGGCGACCGCGTGATCGCGCGCGGGTCGCCGGCGGTCGGCGTGCCCCTGGCCGAGCTCATCGACGGCGCCCCCGAGGAGGAAGAGGCCCGCTTCGAGAGCCCGGACATGAGCTTCCCCTACGGGCTGCACCTTGTCGCCCTGGAAGCCGACGTGGAGACCGGCGCGCTCGACATCCACCGCTACGCCGTCGCCTACGACGTGGGCCGCGCCGTCAACCCACAGCTCGTCCACGGCCAGATCGTCGGCGGCCTTGCGCAAGGCCTCGGCGGAGCCGTGCTCGAGGAGCTCGCCTACGACGCCAGCGGCCAGCTCGTCAGCGGCTCGTTCATGGACTATCTCCTGCCCACGGCCGGCGAGATGCCGGAGGTGCGGGTCCTCATCACCGAGGACGCGCCCACGCCGCTCAACCCGCTCGGCGTCAAGGGCGCCGGCGAGGGCGGCACCGCGGCAGCCGGAGCGGTGATCGCCAACGCGGTCTCGGACGCCCTGGGCGCCGAGGCGACCGTGCTTCCCCTGACGCCCGAGCGCGTCGTCGACCTCGCACACGAGAGGAGAGCGGCATGACCAGTCGCAAGGTCTCGATAGAGATCAATGGCAAGACCTACGAGCGGGACATCGAGCCGCGCCTGCTCCTTTCGGACTTCATCCGCCACGAGGCGGGGCTGACGGGCACCCACGTCGGCTGCGAGCACGGCGTCTGCGGCGCCTGCACGGTGCAGATGGACGGCCAGCCGGTGCGCTCCTGTCTGACCCTGGCGGTCCAGGCGGAGGGCCACTCGCTCACGACGGTCGAGAGCCTGGCCGAGGAGGACGGCACGCTGCACCCGCTGCAGCAGGCCTTCCACGAGACCCACGGCCTGCAGTGCGGCTTCTGCACGCCGGGCTTCCTCATGTCGCTCGAGCCACTGCTGGGCGAGGCGCGCGACTTCGACGACCGCGAGATCCGTGAGGCCTTGGCCGGCAACCTGTGCCGCTGCACGGGCTACCAGAACATCGTCGCGGCCGTCCGGCTGGCCGCCGAAAGGATGCAGTGATGCGGCCCGTCGACCTCACCCACCCGTTCTCGATCCACACGCCGGGCTGGGTGGACTATCCGTCGCCGAAGCTCTCCTACTTCCAGCGCTTCGCGACCAACGGCATCGTCTCCCAGCTGCTGGAGACGCCGCTGCACGCGGGCACGCACTTCGACAGCGAGATGCACATCATCTCCGGCGGCGCCGACGTGGGCTCGATCCCGATCGATCGGCTCTGCCGTGAGGGCGTGATCGTCGACGTCTCCGACGTGGTCGAGGACTGGTCGGTGCTCAAGCCGCACCACATCACCGACAAGATGGAGGTGCGCAAGGGCGACATCCTCATCTACCACACGGGCTACCACCGCTACTTCAACGGGTCGCCCGAGGAGGACGAGGAGCGCTACTTCCTGCGCCACCCGGGCGGCGACCGCGAGTTCGCCGAGTGGGTGGCCCAGATGCAGTTCGCCTGGACCGGGTTCGACTGCGCGTCGGGCGATCACCCGATGAACACGAGCATCCGCTACAAGCGCGCCGACGCGGCCCGGCACTACGAGCGGCAGACCGGGTCGACGATCGAGGACGTGTTCCCGATCGACGACATCTTCGTCATGCACAAGGTCCCGTTCCGCGCGGGCGTCTGCCACGTCGAGAACATCGGCGGCGAGCTCGACCAAGTCCTCAACCGCCGCTGCCAGATCGGGGCGTTCCCGATCCCCATCGACGGAGGGGAGGCCTCGCCGTGCCGCGTCGTGGCCTTCATCGACGAATGACGCGCGTCAACACAAAGCCCGAGTTCGGCAACTTCGACGCCATCGCGGTCGACGAGCCCTACCCCGGCGTGCGGCGGACCGCGTTCGACACGTCGCGGGCCACGGTCACGCGCTACGAGTTCGAGCCCGGCGCGGTGTTCCCGCTGCACCGCCACCCCCAGGAGCAGATCACCGTGCTGGAGGCGGGCGAGGCCAAGTTCACCGTCGACGGCGAGGTCAAGGTGCTGCACCCGGGCGCGTGGTCGGTGGTGCCGCCGGGGATCGAGCACGGGATGACCGCGGGCCGCTCGGGCGCGCGCTTCTTGGCCATCGTGGTGCCGCGGCGCGAGCGCCGCGACGCCTACGAGCTGACCGGCGCCTGACCGCCGCCCAGCCGGTCGAGCAGCCTGGAGGGCGAGGCGTCCACGACCAGCCGGTCGCGGTCGGCGGCGGGGAAGAAGCCCTCGTCGACCGCATGGTCGAACCACGCGCGCAGCGCCGCGAAGTAGCCGTCGGTGTCCAGCAGCCCGCAAGGCTTGTCGTGCAGGCCGAGCTGGGCCCAGCTGAGCGCCTCGACGAGCTCGTCCAGGGTGCCGATGCCGCCGGCGGCGCCGACGAAGGCGTCGGCGCGCGCGGCCATCGCGGCCTTGCGCTCGTGCAGCGTGTCCACGACCACGAGCTCGGTCACCCCGGTGTGAGCGATCTCGCGCTCGACCATGCCCTGCGGGATGACGCCGACCACCTCGGCGCCGGCCTCCAGCGCCGCGTCCGCGAAGGCGCCCATGAGGCCGGTGCGCCCACCGCCGTAGACGGCGCCCAGGCCGCGGCGGCCGAGCTCGCGCCCGAGCTCTTCGACGGCGGCCACATAGACCGCGGACACGCCGGACCGGCTGCCCATGAACACGCATACGGAGGTCATCGGCCGCACAGTCCAGCAGGCGGGAGGCGCGGCGCGCCGGGCTGACGCTGGTACCCGGCGCGCCTTGCCTTCCTTGGAGGAGGGAGAGTGATGCAGGTCATTCGTACGACGAATGACCCACTACATCGTAACGAGAACGGCGGCGGACGTGCAGGAGGGATTCCCGCGATCTCGCGAGGGAAGTCCCTAACGAGCGGCGCGAGCTAGCGGGTCGCGCGTCCTCCGTAGGCGGAGATCAGAAGGTTCGCGATCAGGAACCCGAGCACCGCGCCGACGGCGATGGACGCGTCGATCGTGAAGTGGAACCACCCGGCGATGGCCCAGCCGAGGCCCGCGCCCAGCCCGGTGCCGGCGACGACCTGCAGGCCGGCGGCAGCGCTGATGTTGGGGTCGCGCATGTAGGGGTCGCGTTGCGCCATGCGGAAAGGGCTACCCGCCTTGACTGAACGCGAACGTCGAACGACGACGAAACGGTGGCGGCGCTGTGCGCGCCGCCGCCGCTCGCTGCCAACCAACCGTTGGGCTCGGGCCTACTTCTGGAACTGCGGCTCGAGGCCGGTGACGGTGCCCTCCTGGCCGTTCGGCGACTGGCCGAAGTCCTGCGTGTAGCGCACGACCTTGCTGCTCGTGTACCACAGGCCGATCCCGATCTCCTTGAAGTTCGGGTTCAGGATGTTGGCGCGGTGGCCGGGCGACGCCATCCACGCGGCCATGACCTGACGGGGGGTCTTGTAGCCGTTGGCGATGTTCTCGCCCCACCAGCTGAACACGTACCCGGCCTGCGTCAGGCGCTGGTCGGGCGTGACGCCCTCGGGCGTGTTGTGCGCGTCGTAGTTGCGCTGCGCCATGTCCCGCGAATGCGCGACGGCGGCGTTGGTCAGCTTGGTGTTATTGGTCAGCGGCGCGAGGCCGGCGGCGCGGCGCTCGTTGTTGGTGATGCACAGCATCGAGTTGGCGATGCGGTTGCCGCTGGTGGTCAGCGCGGAGCTGTCGGCGTACTTGCAGGTGCCGGGGCCGGCATCGGCCGAGGCGGTCGACGCGCCGATGGCGCCGAGGCTGAGCACGGCGAGGGCGGCTGCGACGGACTTGCGGAACATGGGCTTCTCTCCCCAGTAGGGCCGCCTTCCCGCGGCGACGCTTGATCGATGGGGGAAGCCTCTCGCCGGGCGGCCTCCGCGACCGCCGCGTCGGTCACGGCGTGGAGGTGACGTCGATCACGCCCGGGCGCGCCGGGCGGTCGACGAAGGCGGCCCACGCCCGCGCCAACCGGCGCGCGGCCTCCTCGAGCACCGGCGGCCACGGCCCGTAACAGACGCGCACGCACTCGGGGAAGCCCCCGTCCGGGCTCACGCCACCGCCGGGGGTGATCGCCACCCCGTGGCGCAGGGCGGTTTGGGCGAACGCGGCGCCGCTGCCGGTGGGCAGCGCGATCCACAGCGACCAGCCGCCCTCGGACGGCCGGACGTCCCAGTCGGGGATCTCGCGCTGCAGGGCGGCGGCGAGGGCCTGCATGTGCTCGTGTGCCTGCGCGCGCCGCTGCGTTGCCAGTCGCTCGTAGTCCTGCAGCAGCGCGAGGGCGGCGAGCTGGTCCAGCGCGCCCACGCCGAGGTTGAGCGCGCCCTTGACCCGAGCCAGGCGGAGGACCACGGGGCGGGGCGCGCGCAGCCAGCCGACGCGCAGGGCGCCCCACGCGACCTTGCTCAGCGAGCCGGCGGCGAGCACGCGCTCGGGGGCGAGCGCCCACAGCGGCGCGCCTGGATCGCCGTCGTAGCGCAGGTCGGCGAGCACGGTGTCCTCGACGAGGGTCAGCTCGTGCTCGGCCGCCAGCGCGGCGAGCTGCTCGCGCCGGTGCGACGCCGTGCGGCCGCCGGTCGGGTTGTTGCAGGCGGGGGCCACGTAGAGGGCGTGGACGTGCTGGCGCTCGAGCAGGGGCTTGAGGGTGTCGACGCGCAGGCCCGCGCCGTCGCGCCCGACGGCCACCGGCGAGCCGCCGGCGCGGGCGATCGCGTCCAGCGCGCCGGGATAGCCCGGCGCTTCGACGGCGATGCGGCGCCCGTCGGCGGCGACGAGGGCGACGGCGAGGCTGATCGCCTCCTGTGCCCCGACGGTGATGAGGACCTCCTCGGGGGTGGTGGGCGCGCCGCGACGGGCGAGCATCTCCGCGACCAGTGCGCGCAGCTCGGCCCAGCCCTGCGGCTGGTAGCCGTGCCCGGGGGCGTGGCGCGCCAGGTCGGCGCCGTCGAGCCCCAGGCCTTCGACGACGCCGTCGAGCTCGGGGGCGCCCACCGAGAGGTCGATGACCGGGGCGGTGGCGTCCGTGCGGGCGAGCAGCCCGGCGAGCGCGGGCGACGAGGCGCCGGCCGGTCCGGCGACCGCGTTGCGCAGCACCGTTCCGCTGCCGTGGCGGGTGGCGGCGAGGCCGCGCTCGCGTAGCTCCCGGTATGCCGCGACGACCGTCGTGCGGCTCACGCCGAGCTCGGCTGCGAGCACGCGCTCGGCGGGCAGGGTGGCGCCCGCGGGCAACGCGGCGCGCTCGCTGGCGCGGGCGAGAGCGTCGGCCAGGCGCGCGAACAAGGGCCCGCGCCCCGCCCGCCAGTCGCCGAGCGCCGCGATGAGCTGCTCCGGCGTTGCCATAGATCAGTCCATTCGCTCCAAATTGGCTCTCGACAGGCAATCCACTACTCGAAAGGATTGCACATATGACCCCACTGGAAGCCGCTTGGATGCCTCCCCCAGACGCGGTCACCACGTTCGCCGAGGATTGGATCGCGGCGTGGAACGACCACGACGTGGACCGCATCCTCGCCCACTACCGCGATGACGTCGTCTTCACGTCGCCGTTCGTGACCATGCACGCCTTCGCCGCCGACGGTGTCGTGCACGGGCGCGACGCCCTGCGCCGGTACTTCGTGCGGGCGCTGTCGAACTACCCCGACCTGCGCTTCGAGCCGATCGCCGTCGTGCCCGGGGTGGACTCGGTCGCCCTGCACTACCGCTCGGTCGGCGCGCGCGAGGCCATCGAGGTGATGGAGCTCGACGAGGAGCGGCGCGTACGCCGGGTCAACGTGCACTACACGGCGCCGGCCGATTCGACAGGCGCCTGAGCAGCGGGGACACTCCGGCGACCATCGCGACCGTCGCGTCCCTCGCACCCACGCGCGAGCAGTCGCGCGCCCGCTACCCCGACGAGGAGGGCTTCGTCGAGCGCGACGGGGTGCGGGTCTTCTGGGAGCGCTACGGCGACGGCGACCCGACGCTGCTGCTGGTCCCGCCGTGGTCGATCTACCCCTCGCGCGTCTGGAAGGCCCAGATCCCGTACCTCGCCCGGCACTTCCGCGTGGTGGCTTTCGACCCGCGCGGCAACGGCCGGTCCGATCGGCCGCGGCGTCGGCCCGAGTACGCCGAGGCCGCGTTCGCCGGCGACGCGCTCGCCGTGCTCGACGCGACCGCGAGCGAGCGGGCGCTCGTCGTCTCGCTGTCGCTCGGCGCCCAGCGGGGGCTGCTGCTGGCCGCCGACCACCCCGAGCGCGTGCTGGCGGCGGCCTTCGTGTCGCCGTGGTTCCCGGTCAGCGCGGTGCGCGGCCTGCGCTGGCGGGTCATGGCGCACCCAAGGGTGACCGAGGCGCTGCTGACGCGGCGCCTGCCGGCGGTCGGGTGGCTGCGCTTCAACGGCGTGCGCTGGCGCGAGGACTTCGGCGCCTTCGCCGACTGGTGGGCGCGCGAGCGCAACTTCACCACGCCGCACTCGACCAAGCAGATCGAGGACGCGATCGGGTGGGCGTTCGGAACGGATGCGGAGTCCCTGATCGCCAGCGCCGGCGCCGACCTCGCCGCGCCCGCGACGCGGCGCGATCAGCGCGCGCTGGCGCGGCGGGTCCGCTGCCCGGTGCTCGTCATCTCCGCCCCCGACGATGCGACCACGCCCCACGCCGACGCCGTGGCGCTGGCGGGCGCGACCGGCGGTGAGCTGGTCACGGTGCCAGAGGGAAGCCACGTCCCCAACACGCGCAAGCCCGTGCCCGTCAACCTCGCGCTGCGGCGGCTGGCCGAGCGGGTGGGCGGCCGGCCGCGCGATCCCACCGTCCACCGGGCGGACGGCCGGCCGCGGGCGCTGTACGTCTCGTCGCCGATCGGGCTCGGGCACGCGGCGCGCGATCTCGCCATCGCGCGCGCGTTGCGTGCACGGGTGCCGGACCTGCAGGTCGACTGGCTGGCGCAGCACCCGGTGACCGCGCTGCTCGAGCAGGAGGGCGAGCGCATCCACCCGGCCAGCCACCACCTGGCCAACGAGTCGCGGCACGTCGAGTCCGAGTCGGCCGAGCACGACCTGCACTGCTTCCAGGCCCTGCGCCGGATGGACGAGATCCTCGTGGCCAACTTCATGGTCTTCCACGACGTCGTACGCGAGGACCGCTACGACCTCTGGATCGTCGACGAGGGTTGGGAGATCGACTACTACCTGCACGAGCACCCGGGCGAGAAGCGCGCGCACTACGCGTGGCTGACCGACTTCGTCGGCTGGCTGCCCATGCCCGACGGCGCGGCCCGCGAGGCGGCGCTGACCGCCGACTACAACGCCGAGATGGTCGAGCACATCGCGCGCCGTCCACAGGTCCGCGACCGCGCCCTGTTCGTGGGCAACGCCGACGACGTCGTGCGCGACCGGCTCGGCCCCGAGCTGCCGCTGATCCGCGACTGGACCGCCGACAACTTCGACTTCGTCGGCTATGTGAGCGGCTTCGACCCGGCGACGCTGGGTGACCGGTCGGCGCTGCGGGCGCAGCTCGGCTACGGCGACGACGAGCGCGTGTGCATCGTGACCGTGGGCGGCGCCGGCGTGGGCGAGTACCTGCTGCGCCGGGTCATCGACGCGTTCCCGGAGGCGCGCGAGCGCGTGCCCGACCTGCGCATGATCGTGGTCGCCGGGCCGCGCATCGATCCCGAGCGCCTGCCGCAGGTCGACGGCCTCGAGGTCCGCGCCTACGTCCACCAGCTCTACCGCCACCTCGCGGCCTGCGACCTGGCGATCGTCCAGGGCGGCCTGACCACGGCGATGGAGCTCACGGCGGCCAAGCGCCCCTTCCTGTACTTCCCCCTGCGTCACCACTTCGAGCAGACCTTCCACGTGCCCCATCGCCTCGACCGCTACCGGGCCGGGCGGCGCATGGACATCGCGACGGCCACGCCCGGCGTGATCGCGGCGGCCATCGCCGACGAGATCGGCCGCCGGGTCGACTACCGCGACGTGGAGACCGACGGCGCCGCTCGGGCGGCGGCGCGGCTGGCGGAGATGTTGCCGATCTAGGCGCTGGCGTTCTCGGCCATCGCGAGCCACAGCGACGGCACGAACGGCTCCGGCGCGGGATCGGCCTCGGCCGGCAGGCCGGCGGCCTCGAAGGCCTCGGCCGGGGTCGTGAACTGCTCGATGCGCAGCACGCGGCCGCGCTTGAACGTCCACACGGCGGCGCGGCGGTCCTCGAGCAGGATGCCAGCGACTTTGCTCTCGCCGCTGACCCTGGCGATGACCACGACGTGGTTGCGGTGCTCGACCATGTCCTCGACGACGAGGTGCAGACGCTCCCAGCACTCGAGGAAGTGACGCCAGGCGGCGACGTAGCCGTCGAGCGGGATCGGGCGCCCGGCGTTCTCGAGCGAGTCGCGGTCGATGAGCGCGAAGTCGGGATGGGCGACGGCGGCCAGCGCGGAGACGATCATCTGCGCGCGGTCATCGTCGGCGAAGGCGGAGACGAGCTCGACCTCGTCGGACATGAACCCGCGCACGACGGCGACGTTGTCGCTGACCTTGTTCGGATGGCGGTGGCGCAGGCGCATGTCGGGCGTGGGGTACGGGCGAGGGCGGTGGTTTGGTTCAAGCGGCGTTAAAGAGGCAGACTCCGGGGAGCGCGGAATCCTTCCCGACGCCCGAACTTCCGACTCAGGTCACTAGCTCAGACCCGCTGCGGATCGATGAGGATCTTCGCGTGCCGGTCGGGGTCGCCGAGGTCGGTGAACGCCTCGGCCACGCCGTCCAGCCCGACGGTGCCGGTGATCAGCGGCGACGGGTCGACCTTGCCCTCGGCCAGCATGTGCAGCGTGTCGCGGAACTCCAGCGGGGTGTAGCCGAACACGAACCGCAGGTCGATCTCCTTGTTGATGGCCATGGCCGGCGTGATGCGGTCGGGGCCGACGCACACGCCCGCGACAACGACGCGCGAGAACAGCGGCGCGCCGTCGATGATGCTGTCGATCACGCCGGGGACGCCGACGCACTCGAAGACGACGGGGCGTTTCGGGCCCGCGCCGAGCGCCTCGCCCAGGCGCCAGACGTGCCACCAGTCGACCGGCAGGCGCTCGAGCTTCTCGCGCGTGCTCACCGCCAGCTCGAGCGCGGCGGGCAGGTCGTTGATGTGCTTCGCGGCCGTCGGGCCCTCGTAGGGCGACTCCTTCGCCGGGTCCACGACGACGTCGGCGCCGCAGGCCTGCGCCAGAGCACGGCGGCCGGGAGAGTAGTCGCTGGCCACGACCGTGCGCACGCCCTTGGCCTTGAGCATGAGGATCACGCCGAGGCCGACGGGGCCGCAGCCGATGACGATGGCCACGTCGCGCTTGCCGACCTCGCCGCGGCGCACGGCGTGCAACCCCACGGCCATGGGCTCGGTCAGCGCCGCCACCTCGGGCGCGAGCCCGTTGGGCACCGGCAGCATCAGCGACTCCTGCACCAGCAGCTGCTCGGCGTAGGCGCCGGGCGCGTGCTGCGACAGGCCGGTGGTGTCGATGATGTCGCCGTTGCGCAGGATCGGCAGCGCCACCGCCGGCGTGCCCGTGGGCACCGTCGCGCGCGTCTTCGGCCCGTACTCGGCGACCTCGCCCGAGAACTCGTGGCCGTAGACCACGGGCTGGTCCGAGCGCGCGAAGCGGTCGTAGCCCTGCCGCACGGCCAGCTCGGCCCACTGGTCCGAGCCGGTGCGGGCGTGGAGATCGGAGCCGCAGATACCACACCGCACGACGCGCAGGCGGACCTGGCCCGCCGCGGGGACGGGGTCCGGCACGTCGTCGACGCGGAGCTCCTCGTGCTGGCAGATGACCGCCTTCATGGACGCATTGTCGCGCGGCTAGGCTCGCCGCGTGCTGCGGAGCATCCTCAACGACTTCCCGGAGTGGCTGCTCGCCCTGCTCTTCATCGGCGCGATCGTGGCCCTCACGCTCGGGGCCTACGCCCTCGTGTCCCGCTTCCTGCCCGACTGGCGGAACCGCGAGAACCTCGAGGGGATCCTGGCGGTCGGGGGGATGTCGATGACCCTGTTCGCGCTCGTGCTCGCGTTCGTGGTCGTCAACCTCTACGACGACTACACGAGCGCCTCGGCGGACGTGACCGACGAGGCCAACGCGCTCGGCGCCATCGTCCAGGACGCGCGCGCTTTCCCGCCGCCGGCCCGGCTCAGGATCAACCGCGCCGTCCTGGCCTACGTGAACGAGGTCCGCAGTGACGAGTTCCACGCCCTCGCGAACGGCGACGCCGATTCCCAGGCCGACGCGCGGGCCGCCGGGATCGTCGCCGCCGTGCAGGCCTATGCGCCGCGGACGGTCACCCAGCAGACCTTCTACGGCGCGGCCGCCGACCAGCTCAACACGTTCCTCGCCGAGCGCGAGAACCGCGTGGCCAAGGCCGGCACCGAGATCCCGGCGCCCCTGCTCGCGCTGCTGATCTTCCTGGCCCTCGTGACCATCGCGGTGAGCCTGCTCATCCAGACCCACCACCGCGGCGTCGACCTCGCCCTCGTCGTCGTGGTCTCGGTGATCGTCGCGTCGGGTCTGCTGACGGCGCTGATCCTGCAGTACCCGTACTCGGGCTCGATCGCGGTCAAGAGCGACCCGCTCGCCAAGGGGCCGCTCTCGCATCTGGGCCCAGGCGGCTGAGCGTACGATCCCGAGGATGGACGACGACGACGATTGGGTCGGCGAGCCGCCCGAGGGCCACTACAGCCGCGACCGCGCCAAGCCCGAGTTCTGGCGCAGCCAGCGGCCGCCCGAGATCATCGCCGTCGTCGTGGTGGTGGCCATCATCGTGCTCGTGGTCGTGCTGCTGCTGCGCTGACCGTCGCTAGCCTCAGCGTATGGGGACGGACACCGAGGATCCGCCGGAAGAGGCCGGGAAGCTGCCGACCGGACGCGTCGCCCGCACGGCGCGCGTCGGCGGGCTGGTCACCGGCCAGGGCGTGCGCTGGGCGGGGATGCGCGCCGCCAACCGCATGCGGACGCCGGAGCGGGCCGAGGCCGCCGAGCGCCAGCGCACCTCCGCCCTCGTCAACGAGCTCGTCGACCAGCTCGGCAAGATGCGCGGCGCGGCCATGAAGGTCGGGCAGATGCTCTCGATGGTCGACTTCGACGGCCTCGACGACGAGCAGCAGGACGAGCTGCAGCGCAAGCTCGCCACGCTCCGCGACGGCGTGCCGCCGGTTCCGTTCGACCGCCTGCAGAAGCTCCTGCGCAAGGAGCTCGGCGCCCCGCTGGGCGACGTGTTCGCGGACTTCGACGAGCGCGCCTTCGCCGCTGCGTCGATCGGCCAGGTTCACCGCGCCACCACCGTCGATGGCGACGACGTCGCGGTCAAGGTCCAGTACCCCGGCGTCGCCGAGGCGGTCGAGACCGACCTGCGCAACGCCATGCTGCTGCTGCCGCTGGTCAAGCGGCTGGCCCCGGGACTGGACGCCAAGGCGCTGGCGACGGAGATGCGCGAACGGATCGGGGAGGAGCTCGACTACGAGCTCGAGGCCCAGAACCAGCGCCGCATCGCGCGGCTGGTGCGCGGGCACCCGTTCCTCTCCGTCCCGCGGGTGCGCACGGACCTCTCGACCCAGCGCGTGCTGGTCACCGAGTACGTCGAGGGCGAGGGCTTCGAGGCCGTCCGCCGCGCCGACGAGGCCACACGCGACCGCTACGGCGAGATCGTCTTCCGCTTCTTCTTCGGCCTGCTCTACCGCGACCGGATCGCGCTCGGCGACCCGCACCCGGGCAACTACTTCCTGCGCCCCGACGGGGGCGTGTGCTTCCTGGACTTCGGCCTGCTGCGCGACATCGACCGCGACCACGTGGCCGCGGAGGTGGCGATCGCGTTCGCGGCGCGCGCAAAGGATGCCGCGGGGCTGAAGGCGGCGCTGGTCGCGGGCGGCTACCTCCCGCCCGACCGCGCCGACGCGGTCGACGCCGAGCTGGCGCTGCGGCTGATGCGCTCCGCCATCCGGTGGTACGCGGTCCCCGGCGAGCGCCGCTTCTCGACCGAGCGCGGACCGCGCGAGCGCAACGGCGACCGGCCCGACGCCGAGCAGCGGGCCGAGATCCGCGACCAGATCAACCAGTTCACGCTGCCACCCGAATCGGTCCTCATCCGGCGCATGCACGCCATGGTCGCGATCGTGCTGTACAACCTGCGCGCCGGCGCCGACTGGGGGGCGATCGCGGCGGAGTACCTGCACGGCGAGCCGCCGGCAACGGCGCTCGGGGAGGCCGAGGCGGACTGGCTCAGGTCGCGCGGTCGCTAGACCTCGATCGTCGAGCCGACGATCAGGGTCCGGTCGCGTGGCAGCCCGAAGTAGTCGGCTGCGTCGGCGGTGATGTGCGCCGTCGCGAGGAAGAGGCGCTTCTGCCACCTGGGAAGCTCGTGTCCGGTCCCGCTCCGGAGCTCGATGGTGGAGACGAAGTACGAGGCGCTGTCGAGGTTGAGCGGGAACTCGCACTGCGCCGGGTCGACGAGGGCGAGGGCGCTCGGGACGTCGGGGGTCTCCATGTAGCCGAAGCGTGCCTCGATGTGGGTGATGCCGTCGTCGGTGTAGCCGAGGTCGTCGACGGTGATGCGCTCGGACGGCGGGACGCGGGGCACGGTAAGGGTGTTGACGGAGACGATGAGCACGTGCTCGCTGAGCGCGTGCACGTGCTCGACGCTGGCGCGCATGGCCAGGGGAGCGGTCATGCTCGTGCGGTTGAGGAACACGGCGGTGCCCTGGACGCGCCGGACCGGGTAGCGACGGCTGTGGAGGTCGTCGAGGAAGACGCGCAGCGAGCCCTCGGCGTACTTGCGGCGGTCGGTGACGATCTGGCGGCCACGCTGCCACGTGGTCAGGATGGTGAAGACCGTCACCCCGATGAGCAGCGGTAGCCAGGCGCCGTGGACGAACTTCGTCAGGTTCGCGGCGAAGAAGAAGAGGTCGACGGTAAGCAGGGCGCCGCCCCCGATCAGAACCACCCACAAGGGCCTCCTCCACTGGTGGCGGACGATGTAGAAGAACAGCAGCGTGGTGATGGTGATGGTGCCGGTGACCGCCATGCCGAACGCGAAGGCGAGCGCGACCGAGCTCTGGAACGCGAACACCAGCGTGAGCACGGAGACCATCAGCAGCCAGTTGATCCAGGGCACGTAGATCTGCCCGTAGGTGTCCGCGGAGGTGTGGGTGATGCGCAGGCGCGGCAGGTAGCCGAGTTGAACCGCCTGGTGCGCGACGGAGAACGCTCCGGTGATCACCGCCTGCGACGCGATCACCGTCGCCGCCGTGGCCAGGATGACCAGCGGCCACTGCGCCCAGCTGGGCACGAGCAGGAAGAACGGGCTGCTGATGTTCGCCGGGTTGTCGAGGATCAGCGCCCCCTGGCCCATGTAGCTGAGGATGCAGGCGGGGAACACCACGATCAGCCAAGCGCGTGTGATCGGCGCGCGACCGAAGTGGCCCATGTCGGCATACAGCGCCTCCGCTCCGGTCACCGCCAGCACGACGGCCGCGAGGGCGAAGAACGCCGTCCCGAAGTGGTTGACGAAGTAGTCGATGGCGTAGGTGGGAGACAGCGCGCGCAGGATGCTCGGGCGCTTGGCGATCCCGCTGATGCCGCATACGCCGATGACGGCGAACCAGACCAGCATGACCGGGCCGAACACTCTCGCGACGCTCGCGGTCCCCAGGCGCTGGACGAGGAAGAGGGCGATGATGATCGCCGCGGTGATCGGGACCACCAGGTCGCTGAGGGACGGCGCCGCCACCTTGAGGCCCTCGACCGCCGACAGCACCGAGATGGCCGGCGTGATCATGCTGTCGCCCAGGAACAGCGACGCGCCGAAGATCCCCAGCGCCGCCAGGACCGCCTTCGTCCGCCGAGGGCCGGCACCACGGCGGATCAGCGTGATCAGGGCCATGATGCCGCCCTCACCCTGGTTGTCCGCCCGCATGACGAGCAGCACGTAGGTGACGGTGACCACGATCGTCACCGACCAGAAGATGAGCGAGGCGATGCCGAGAACGCTGTCTTCGCTGACCCTGACCGGGTGCGGGTCGCCCGGGCTGAAGACGGTCTGGACGGTGTAGATGGGGCTGGTGCCGATGTCCCCGAACACCACGCCCAGTGCGCCGATGAAGACCGCGCGCCAGGCCAGCCGGCGTCGATCACCTACCCGGTCCGCGTGCTCGGGCTCCCCGTGACGTCTGAGGCCGGCTCTGGTCGGCACATCGAGGAAGCCTGCCATCTGCAGGCGCGCGACGGGCTGTGCTCGGACCGGGTGCTCAGCTCGCCGACCACCACGGCGCCGCCCCGCTCGGGTCGCGCAGGACGTTGGAGGTGCAGTGCACCTCGCCGTCGAGGAGGTGCGCGTAGTACCAGTCCTCGACCCACTGCACGTGTACGCCGTGGTCGGCGAACCGCTGCCCGATGGCGGCTTCGAACGCGTCGTCGCCGTTGATGAGCGGGCCGTGCGCGCCGGGCGCCGCGAACTCGCCGGACTTCAGCGGCACGCCGTTCACGGTGGCCGGGACGTCGGAGACCAGCCCGCCCTCCTGGCGCTCGTAGAACGCCGGCGCCTTGATGACCTCGTCGTCGGGGATCCCGGTCGCCTGCTCGACCTTCGCCAGCGCCCGGTCGATGTGCTGCGCCGCCTCGTCGGTGGCGTCGATCACGTGGGGTCGTCGAGCAGGCTGTCCACGCTGCGCCCGGCCCGCGCGAACCGCTTGCCCTTGACGCGCGCGAGCCCGGCGAACACGCGCGCGCCGCCGCGCCGTTCGCGCGCAGCTGCTCGAGCAGCTGCAGCCCGCCGCGCGGGTCCTCGGCCGCGATCGTCCAGCCGCGCGGCGAGTCGTTGGGCACGAAGCTCAGGAACTCGTCCACGTGCCCCACGGCGAGCCAGCTCGTGTCGACCACGACCGGCTTCTGCGTGCCCTGGGCGCGCAGCGTCCGGGTGAACACCGGGTCGGGCCTGCGCTGGCCCCCCGCGCCCCAGAGCATGCGCCCGTCGGGGTAGCCGGCGTAGGACGGGATGGCCTCGTAATTGCCGGTCGAGCTCATCGTGTCGACGTTGTTGCGGAGGCCGATGCGACGCATGCGCGCGGCGTCGTAGGCCTGCACGACGCCGACGCCCGGCCCGCGTAGCTGGCTGAAGACGAGGCGGGAGCCCTGCCGCATGATGTGCCCGCGCGGCGGATTCGGGTCCTTCTCGTCCCGGTTCCGGGTCGCCGAGCGGATGACCATGGTCATCGTGTGCGGGTGCCCCCCGGCGCCGGCATCGAGACGTAGCCCGGCTCGTAGAAGTCCTGAATCCAGCGGTCGTCGTTCATGGTCGGGAGCAGCTGCAGGCCGACGCCGTTCGAGCCTTCGTGCAGGGCGGTGCGATATTCGTCGAGGTACTCGGCCCGCCCTTGCACGCTGAGGGCGGCGAACGTGCGCGTGCCGATCGGGCGCTCGTGCTGGTCGATCTTCGGCACCGGCGTGCCCTCCGACTCCGCGTCGTCGTCGAGCGGGCCAACTCGCGAGGCGACGAAGACGCGCTGGAGCGGCATGAGGTGGTTCTGAAAGAGGACGGGTGCCACGCGGAAGCGCACGGAGTCCTTGGCCGCCCGGCCCTTTGCCTCGACGCGCAGGTCGACGCGCAGGCTGCCGTCCCAGCGGGCGGGGTCGCGGATGATGTCGCGGCCCTCGAGCAGGAGTTGCGGCCCGCGGCGGAGCTCGCCGGGGGACAGCGAGCCGCCGCTGCCGAGCGAGGTCCAGACCCCGCCGCGGCGGACGAAAAGCCGCGCGCGTCCCGGCTGGGTTGCGTGCACCGTGATCCGCGCCTGCGTGTCGCTCGGCGCTTGGGTCCAGGCGGCCACGCGCACGGGCGCCATGTCGGCGACGTCCTTGGGGCCGTCGACGACGTCGTCGGAGGCGTCGTTGCAGCCGGCGAGCTGGTTGTTGGTGAAGCGCTCGAGCCGGCGGCGCGGGCAGCGGCGGGCGTCGTCGTCGAGGTTGGGGAGCACGATCGCGGCGGTCTGGGGATCGCCCTTCAGGTGTCGTCGGCGCTCGAGACCGCGCCGTCGTGGTTGAGGTCGGCGCTGACGTCGGCGACGGGTCCGGCTGCGGCCGCCGAGGCCGGGAGGGCGAGGACGGCGGCGAAGACGAGCGGCGCCACGCGCCTGGCCCGAAGACGACGGAAACCGCGAAAGCCACTCATCGGCGCGCGAGATTAACCGACCGCGGGGCGGAAAGGGGCATGACTGAGGTGCCCGCTGAACCGGGGTCGATCCCGGGGATTCACGCGCGCGAAGGACGGCCCGAGAACGGAGCCTTCGTCGCATGTCGATGACCATGACCCCAGAAGTCCAGTTCCGCGACGTCGACGGCGTTTGGATCCGGTACGCCGACAGCGGCGGCGTACGACGCGACCATCCTGCTCACCAGCCCCTGCCCGGAGAGCGTGTACGCGTTCACGCCGATGTGGGGCACGTCCGCCGAGCACGCCCGCCTGTTCGCCATCGACCTGCCGGGGTTCGGCGCGTCCGAACCCCGAGACGACCTCCCGACGTGGGGACGTCGGCCGCGCTGTTTGCCGCCGCGGCGCATCCGGAGCGGATCGCGAGCCTGATCGTGGGCACCGGCGGAGTCGCGGTTCCGCTCCAGCTCGGTGAGCCGCTGACCCTTCGGGCGCAGGGGACGGACACCATGCCGCGAAGGCACCCGGGTGGAGCCCGTCGTCTACCTCCTGCGCTGCGGGGACGGATCGCTGTACTGCGGCTGGACGCTGGAACTCGATGCGCGCCTTGCGCTGCACCGGGCCGGACGGGGGAGCAAGTACGTCGCGAGCCGCCTGCCGGTCGCGGTGGCGGCCGTGCTGCCCATGCGCGACCGCCGCACGGCGATGCGTGAGGAGGCGCGCATCAAGCGCCTGACGCGCGCGCAGAAGGAGACCTTGGTCGTCGCCGCCGGCTGCGGCCCGTCAACCGAAGCGATCTAGCCGCAGCCGGTGTTGTTCCCGCAGCTCGAGCACGTGTAGCACGAGCCGGTGCGCTGCATCATGCCGCCGCACTGGGCGCAGGCCGGGCCGAGCTCCAATGACGGGCCCGCCTTCGCCGGGACCACCGGCGGCGTGTCGGTCAGCGCCGTCGCCGCGGGCTTGCTCGCGCCGCCGTTGCCGCCCCGGTTGGTCGGGCCGGCGGTGTCGCCGGAGGTCGACATCGCAGTCTCCTCGGCGGCCTTCCTGGCCCGGACCTCCTCGGTCATGATCCCGAGCTCCTCCTGGATGTCGGCGTCCAGGAACCGGGAGGCCAGCCAGCGCATGATGTAGTCGGGCAGCGACTTCGCGAACGGGATCTCCGGGTTCTGCGTGATCCCTTCGGGCTCGAAGCGCATGTAGGAGAACTTGCGCACGAGCGTCTCCAACGGCACCCCGTACTGCAGGGAGATGGAGATCGCGGTCGCGAACGAGTTCATCATCCCGCGCAGGGTCGAGCCCTCCTTGCCGATGTCGGTCAGGAAGATCTCGCCCACCGAGCCGTCCTCGTACATGCCCGCCGTGATGTACCCCTCGTGGCCGGCGATCGAGAACTTGTGCGTGATCGACTGGCGCTCGCGGGGCATGCGCCGGCGCTGGGGCTTGTACTCGACCGGCGCCTCGGAGTGCTCCAGCGACTCCGAGCCCGCCTCCTTGTCCTGGGCCTCGGTGCGCAGCGCCTGCGCCGTCTTGGAGCCGTCGCGGTAGATGGCCAGCGCCTTGACGCCCAGCCGCCAGCCGGCGGCGTAGGCGTCGGCGATGTCCTCGACCGTCGTCTCCTCGGGCATGTTCACGGTCTTCGAGATCGCGCCCGAGATGAACGGCTGCACCGCGCCCATCATCTTGATGTGGCCCATGTGGCTGATCGCGCGCTCGCCCACGGCCACGTCGAACACCGGTAGGTCCTTCTCGGCCAGCCCGGGCGCGCCGACGATGCTGCCGTGCTCGTCGATGTGGGCGACGATCTGGTCGATCGCCTCCGGCGTGTAGCCGAGCGTCTGCAGCGCCAGCGGGACGGTGCGGTTGACGATCGTCATCTGCCCGCCGCCGACGAGCTCCTTGAACTTGACCAGCGAGAAGTCGGGCTCGACGCCGGTGGTGTCGCAGTCCATGAGGAACGAGATCGTCCCCGTGGGCGCCAGCACCGTCGCCTGCGCGTTGCGGTAGCCGTTCTGCTCGCCGGCCTGCACCGCGGCCTCCCAGCTCGAGCGGGCGGCGGCCAGCAGGCCCTGGTCCGTGCACGCCGCATCCGGGATCGCGTAGGCCGCGTCGCGGTGCATGCGCATGACGGCGTTGTGGGCGTCGCGGTTCTCGGCGTAGCGGTCGTACGGGCCGATCTCCCCGGCGATCCGCGCCGAGCCCAGGTAGGCCCGGCCGGTCATCAGCGCGGTGATGGCGGCGGCGACGCCGCGACCCGCGTCGGAGTCGTAGGGCAGCCCGTCGGCCATCAGGTAGGCGCCGAGGTTGGCGTAGCCGAGCCCGAGCTGGCGGAACGCGCGCGCGTTGCGCCCGATCCCGTCGGTCGGGTAGCTCGACGGTGAGACGATGATCTCCTGGGCCAGGAAGACGATGTCGACGGCGTGCTCGAAGGCGTCGACGTCGAAGCTGCCGTCCGGGCGGCGGAACTTCATGAGGTTCAGCGAGGCC
>DATBDE010000116.1:0-39862 GCA_036270095.1 Solirubrobacteraceae bacterium
GGCGGCGTCGACGGCCACCGAGGCCGCGAACAGGGCCACGTTCGGGCGCCTGAAGGTGCGCGCCCGCTCGATCTCCTTCTCGCTGAAATACGATGTGGCGCTGACTTCGACCGGCTCGATGACGCCGGACCGGGGTCGCAGCAACCCGACGGCGGCCTCGGCCACCGCGACGGCGGCTACGAGCGAGAGCGAGAGGCGCCGAGCTTTCCGGTCCACGCGACCCCACACTACTTCCCTTCATGCGCGTCGCCATCGTCTCCGACATCCACGGCAACCAGCAGGCCTTCGATGCCATCATGGAGGACGTCCGCAGCGTCGAGCACGACGCGATCTGGTGCCTGGGCGACCTCGTCGGCTACGGCGCCGACCCCGACGCCTGCGTGGAGCTCGCCCACGGGGAGGCCGACCTGTGCCTGGTCGGCAACCACGACCTGGCCGTACGTGGCGACCTGCCGCTGACCGAGTTCTCGCGCGGCGCCGCCCTGGCGGCCGAGTGGACCCGGCGCACGATGCAGGAGGGGAACCTCTCCTACCTCGGCGAGCTCGAGCCCGCCGACGTCCACCAGGCCGTCGGTCTCTACCACGCCAGCCCGCGCGACCCGGTGTGGGAGTACGTGCTTTCGTCGCCGCTGGCCACCCTCTGCCTGGACGCCCAGCGCCACCGGGTGTGCATGATCGGCCATTCCCACGTCGCGCTGGCCTTCGGGCGCGACGACGGGGCCCCGACCACGGGCGAGATCCGCGGCGCCGGCTCCGAGCAGGACATCTCGAGCGGGGAGTGGCTGCTGAACCCGGGCTCGGTGGGCCAGCCCCGCGACGGTGATCCCCGAGCGGCCTGGCTGCTGCTCGACACCGACGAGTGGGTGGCCCGCTGGCGGCGGGTCCCGTACGACATCGGCGCGGCAGCGGCGGCGATCCGGGCGGCCAACCTGCCCGAGGCGCTGGCCGAGCGCTTGCAATACGGGCAATGAGCCCGAGCAGGGCCTTCTAGCATGCGGCGGCCGATGGGCAGAACCCTCCGGATCCTGCTTCCGTGCGCCCTCGGCCTCATCGCCGCGCTCCTCGTCTCCTGCGGGGATACGTCCCACCTGATCCCGGGCACGGACGCCGACGCCATCAACCAGAACATCGACGCGGCCGCGTCGGCGTCGGGCGACGGCCGCTGCAGCCGCGCCGACTCCGCCGTCCAGCGCGCCCAGACCCACGTCGAGCAGCTGCCGAGCAGCGTCGATCCCAAGCTCAAGGCCGACCTCGAGCAGGGCCTCGCACGCCTGCGCGCCACGGCGGCGTCCGAGTGCGCCGACAACCAGCAGCAGACAGAGACCACGGCGACCACCGAGAGCACGGCGTCCACGGAGTCGACCGAGAGCACCGCGTCGACCGAGTCGACCGAGAGCACCGCGTCGACGGAGTCGACCGAGACCCAGAACACCGAGACCCAGAACACGGACACCAGCGGCACGGATACGACCGGCGGCAACGGCAACAACGGCAACGGGAACGGCAACGGCGGCGGCACCGACAACGGCCAGGGCCAGGGCGGCGGCAACGGGGGCACCTCGGCGCCATGACCGAGACCCGCATCTCCGGCCGCTACCGCCTCGAGCGCCGGCTCGGTGTCGGCGGCATGTCCACCGTCCAGCTCGCCTTCGACGAGCGCCTGGAGCGCTCCGTCGCGGTCAAGCTCCTGGCCGAGCACCTCGCCGACGACCCCTCGTTCGTGTCGCGCTTCCGCCGCGAGGCCCTTGCGGCCGCGCGCCTGGTGCACCCCAACATCGTCCAGGTCTACGACTTCGGCTTCGACGAGCCCAGCGGCCGCCACTTCATCGTCATGGAGTTCGTGCCCGGCCGCTCGTGCGCGGAGATCCTCCGCGACGACGGGCCGATGACGCCCGAGCAGGTCGTCGACGTCGCCGTCCAGGCCGACCGCGGCCTCGACTACGCCCACCGCAACGGCGTGGTCCACCGCGACGTCAAGCCGGGGAACCTCATGGTCACCCCGGACGGCATCGTCAAGCTCGCCGACTTCGGCATCGCCAAGGGCGCCGGCCAGTCGAGCATCACCCAGGTCGGCTCCGTGCTCGGCACCGCGGCCTACCTCGCGCCCGAGCAGGCCCGCGGCGAGGAGGCGGGGCCGGCCTCCGACCTCTACGCGCTCGGCGTCGTCACCTACCAGCTCATGTCCGGCCGGCTCCCCTACGAGGCGACCTCGCTGACCGAGCTGGCCTTCAAGCAGCAGAACGAGCCCCCGATGCCGCTGCACGACCTCGTCCCCGAGGTGCCGCCCGCCCTCTCGGCCGCCGTGGCGGTCGCCCTGGCGATGGACCCCGCGCAGCGCTACGCCAGCGCCCCGGAGATGGCCGCAGCGCTGGGCGACGGGCTGCGTGGCGTCTTCCCCGAGCGGGCCGAGGCCACCGCCGCCACGAGCCTGCTCGCCGCCGAGGACGAGACCGCCGCCACGCGCATGCTCGAGGGCAGCCCGCGCACCGAGGCGCCCGTGCGCCCGCGCCAGCCCCGCCGGCCCCGTCCGCCCGTGGAGCCGGTCGAGCCGCCCGCAGTGCGCGACCGTGACGCCGCGGCCGCCGACCGCCGCCGCCAGCGCGATCAGCCGCCCAAGAAGCGTCGGCGCTGGATCGCCCTGCTCCTGGTCCTCCTCGTGATCGGCGCGGGCATCGCCGCCGTCATCGTCCTGACCAACCAGAGCAACGGAGTCAAGCTCGTCCCGGTCAACGGGCGCGACGTCAACACCCTGGTCGACCAGCTGCATCAGCTCGTGGACGACAACACGCGCTAGGGTGCCGCGCGTGCCGGAGCCGCGCTACCAGCTCTCGGGCCGCGTGGCCCTGATCACCGGCCCGGCCCGCGGGATCGGCGCCGAGACGGCGCGCCAGCTGGCGGCCAAGGGCATGAAGCTCGGCCTCGCCGGCCTCGAGCCCGAGCGCATCCAGGCACTTGCCGCCGAGCTCCCCACCGACACGGCGACCTTCGAGTGCGACGTCACCGACTGGGACGCGCTGCGCGCCGCGGTGGCGGGCACGGTCGAGCAGCTGGGCGGGATCGACGTGGTCATCGCCAACGCGGGCATCGCGCCCTGGGGCCCGATCCGCACCATCGAGCCCGAGGCGTTCGAGGCCACGATCGAGGTCAACCTGCTCGGCGTCTGGCGCACGATCCGCACCGCGCTGCCCCACGTGATCGAACGCAAGGGCTACATCCTCCCCATCGCCTCGCTCGCCGCCGCCATCCACACGCCGATCATCGGCCACTACAACGCGGCCAAGGCCGGCGTCGAGGGCTTCGCCAACGCCCTGCGCATGGAGATGCGCCCGTACGGCGTCGACGTGGGCTGCGGCTACTTCGGCTTCCTCGACACCGACATGGTGCGCGCCCCCGAGTCCGACGAGATCCTCGCCGAGGAGGAGTTCGCGAACTCGCGCGCCGCGTTCGGTCAGCCCGCGCCGGTGAGCAAGGGCGTGGAGAAGATCGTGCGCGGCATCGAGGGCCGCTCGCGCCGCGTGTACTACCCGCCGTGGATCATCGCGCCGCTGCTGGCCCCGGCGCAGTTCCAGCGCCTGATCGAGCTCGGCATGGCCCGCCGCGGGGTGTTCGAGACGATCAGGAAGCTGGACGAGCGGGCGCAGCGGCGGGCGCAGAGCCCCGTCTGAACGCGTCCACCGCGTCGGCCAGCCGGTCAGAGGCGATGGCGGCGCGCAGCTCGGCCATCAGGCCGGACACGAAGGTCAGGTTGTGCAGCGTCACCAGCCGCTGGCCCAGCAGCTCGCCGGCCTTGAGCAGGTGGCGCAGGTAAGCGCGCGAGTAGCCGCCCGCGCAGGCCGGGCATGCGCAGCCGTCGAGAATCGGCTCGGGGCTGTGCCGGTGGCGCGCCTTGACCAGGTCCACGCGCCAGCGCGCGTCGGGCTCGGGCACGATGGCCACGCCGTGCCGCCCCAGGCGCGTGGGCATGGCGCAGTCGAAGGTGTCGACGCCGAGCTCCACGCCGCGCAGCAGGTCGTCGATGTCGCCGATGCCGAGCAGGTGGCGGGGCTTGCGGTCGGCCCCGCTGCCCGGGGCCGGCGTCGACCACGCCACCACCGCGTACATCTGCTCCTTGTGCTGCCCGAGTGAGCCGCCGATGGCGATGCCGTCGCACGCGCTGTCGGCCACGGACGCGGTGGAGAAGTCGCGCAGGTCCTCGTAGACGCCGCCCTGGACGATCCCGTAGACGAGCTGGTCGGCGGGGCCGTGCTCGCGGTGCCAGTCCAGGCAGCGCTGCTGCCAGCGGTGCGTGCGCTCGGTCGAGCGGGCGGTGTACTCGCGGGTGGCGTGGAATGGGGTGCACTCGTCGAAGGTCAGCGCGATGTCGCTGTGCAGCGCGGCCTGGACCGCCATCGACTCCTCCGGGCCCATGAAGCGCTCGGAGCCGTCGACGTAGGAGCGGAAGCGCACGCCGGCTTCGGCGATGTTCAGCACCGCGCCCTCGCCGCCCGTCTTCTTGCCCGTGCCCTTGATCTCGTCCGCCACCGTCCCGTAGCCCATCGAGAAGACCTGGAAGCCGCCGGAGTCGGTGATGATCGGGCCGTCCCAGCCCATGAAGCCGTGCAGGCCCCCGAGCTCGTCGATCAGCTCGGGCCCGGGCTGGAGCATGAGGTGGAACGTGTTGCCGAGCACCATGTCGAAGCCGAGCCCCGCCACCTCGTGCGGCTCCAGCCCGCGCACCGAGCCCTTGGTGGCCAGCGGGACGAAGGCGGGGGTGCGGACGTTGCCGTGCGCGGTGTGCAGCAGGCCGGTGCGGGCGCGAGACCCGGGATCGGTGGCCGTGATGGTCAGGGCGGACATGCGGGTTGCGTATCTTGGCGGGCATGCACGAGATCGGTGACCAGATCCCGGCGTTCGAGCTGCCGGACACCCGGGGTGCCGCTCATGCGGCGCCGCTCGACGAGGCCCCGCCCGCGACCGTCGTGGTCGTGATGTGCAACCACTGCCCCTACGTCGTGGCCTGGAACCCGCGCCTGAAGGCCGTGGCCGAGGACTATGGCGACCGCGGGGTGCGCTTCCTCGGCATCAACGCCAACGACGTCAACCGCTACCCGGCCGACTCGCCCGACCGGATGCGCGAGTTCGTCGACTACAACGCCTGGCCCTTCCCCTACCTCTACGACGAGAGCCAGGACGTCGCCCGGGCCCTGGACGCGCTCGTGACCCCGCACGTGTTCGTGTACGACGGCGACCAGCGCCTCGTCTACCACGGCGCGCCCGACGGCGACCACCGGGACCCGGGCCAGGACGCCGCCTGGCTGCGCACGGCGATCGACGCGACGCTACGGAGCGAGACCGTGGACCCGGCGGTCACACGGCCGCGCGGCTGCAGCGTGAAGTGGAAGGCCTGAGGGCCAGGCCCACCGCAACATCACGTCTGTAGGCGTTCCCAGAACACCGCCAGCTCGCGCAGCTCGTCGTCGCTGAACCGGCTCAGGAAGCGCCGGCGCACGCTCTCGCGGTGCAACGGCTGGGCCTCGCGCAGGCGCCCGCGCCCGGTCTCGGTGAGGACGGCGTAGGCGCCGCGGGCGTCCGAGGCGCACTGCTCGCGCTCGATCAGGCCCTCGCGCTGCAGCCGGTCGACCAGCCGGGTCAAGCCGCTGCGGCTGAGCACGACGGCGTCGGCGAGGTCGCGCATGCGCATACGGCCGTGGGCCTGGTCGGCGAGGTTCGTGAGGACGTCGTAGGACGTCAGCGGCAGCTGGTGCTGCGCCTCGAGGTCGGCGTCGAGCTCCTTGACGAGGGCGGAGTGAGCGCGGAGAAACCCGCGCCACGCCGCCAGCTCGGCGTTGGTGAATGCATAGACGGTTTGGGTTGGCACCTCGACCACTCCTTGCGCGCGCAACTACTGTACCAGCGAGGTCCCTGTCATCTCCACCGGCTTTTCCTGGCCGAGGAGATCGAGGATCGTCGGCGCGACGTCGGCGAGGATCCCGCCGGCGCGCAGCGACAGGCCGGGCACGGTAACGATCACCGGGACGGGGTTCAGCGAATGCGCCGTGTTGGGCGAGCCGTCGCCGTTGAGCATGTGGTCGCAGTTCCCGTGGTCGGCGGTGATGAGGCAGGCGCCGGCCGACGCCTCCACCGCCGCGACGACCTCGGCCAGGCAGCCGTCCACGGTCTCCACCGCCTTGACCGCGGCGGGGATCACTCCGGTGTGGCCGACCATGTCCGGGTTGGCGAAGTTGATGATCCCGAACCCGTAGCCGCCCTCCTGCCAGTGGCGGACGAACGCGTCCGCGGCGGCGTGCGCGCTCATCTCCGGCTTGTGGTCG
The DNA here is from genome assembly GCA_036270095.1 of Solirubrobacteraceae bacterium. GTDB lineage: Bacteria > Actinomycetota > Thermoleophilia > Solirubrobacterales > Solirubrobacteraceae > DATBDE01. The sequence continues at coordinate 6,312 of DATBDE010000116.1, forward strand.
TAGGTGGGGACGTCGCGCGGCGAAGGCACGAGCTCCCGGTCCTCGCCACTGTGGGGGTCCTCGTCGCCGCCGTTGAAGAAGTAGGTCACGTGGGCGTACTTCTCGGTCTCGGCCACATGGAGCTGGCGGATGCCGCGGTCGGCGAGCACGCTGGCCAGCGTGGCCTTTGGCCGCTCCTGCGGGAACGCGACGGGGTAGGACCAGTCCTCCTCGTAGGAGGCCATGGTCGCCAGCCGCGCGATCGGGGCCCGGCCGCCGCGGTCGACAAAGGCGTCAGACCCCGTTGAGCGTGGTTCAGGGTTTGGCTCGGCCAGCGCGCGCACGATCTGGCGCATGCGGTCCGGGCGGAAGTTGAAGCAGATGACCGAGTCCTGGTCGCGGATGCGCGCCTCGTCGCCGACCAGCGTCGGGGTGATGAACTCGTCGGTCTCGTCGCGCTCGTAGGCTTGCTCGACCGCCGCGACGCCGGTGTCGGCGTGGTGCGGCGCGCGGCCTCCGACGATGAGGTCGTAGGCCTGCTGGGTGCGGTCCCAGCGCCTGTCGCGGTCCATGGCGAAGTAGCGGCCGACGACCGAGCCGACGCGGGCGTTGCCGGCCTCGCCGCACCAACTTTCGACCGCTTCAAGGTAGCCGGCGCCACCGGTGGGGGAGGTGTCGCGGCCGTCGGTGAACGCGTGCACGACGACCTCGGGGGCGCCGAGCGCAGCGCCCATGGCGATGAGCCCGCGCAGATGCTCCCAGCCCGAGTGGACGCCGCCGTCGGAGACCAGGCCGAGCAGGTGCACGCGCTCGGCGTTCGTGAACGCCTCGACCAGCACCTTGTTCTGCTGCAACGAGCCGTCGCGGGCGGCATCGTCGATCTTCGTCAGGTCCTGCTTGACCACGGCGCCGGCGCCCAGGTTGAGGTGCCCGACCTCGGAGTTGCCCATCTGCCCTTCGGGCAGGCCGACCGCGGCGCCGGAGGCGTCGAGCTGCGTGTGCGGGTAGCGCTCCCACAGCTCGTCGAACACCGGCGTGTCGGCCAGCGAGATCGCGTTGCCGGGCCCGTCCGGCCCGATCCCCCAGCCGTCGAGGACGACGAGGCAGACGGCCGGCAGCGCCTCCGTCACGCCGCCCCGACGATCGTCGCGAGCGACTCGACCTCGAGCGAGCCGCCGCCGACGAGGGCGCCGTCGACGTCGGGTAGTCCGAGCAGCTCGGAAGCGTTGTCGGCCTTGACCGAGCCGCCGTAGAGGATGCGCACCCGCTCGGCCTGCTCGGGCGACCGGTCGCCGACCAGCGCGCGCACGAAGGCGATGGCCTCCTGGGCCTGCTCGGGCGTGGCCACGAGGCCGGTGCCGATGGCCCAGATGGGCTCGTAGGCGATGACCACCTCGGCCAGCCGCCCGTCGGCCACGCCGTGCAGGCCCTCCTGGACCTGGTGGCGCAGCTTGCGCTGGGTGTCGCCGGCCTCGCGCTCGGCCTCGGTCTCCCCCACGCACAGGATCGGCTCCAGGCCGGCGTCGAGCGCGACCGCCACCTTCTTGGTCAGCGCCTTGTCGGTCTCGCAGAACAGCTCCCGCCGCTCGGAATGCCCGAGCACGACGCCGCTGACGTCGAGCTCGGTGAGCATCGGCGCCGAGACCTCGCCGGTGAACGCGCCCGACGGCTCCTCGTGCATGTTCTGCGCGTAGATGGCCACGCCGGTGCCGCGGGTCTCCTCGACCAGCGGGCCCAGCGCCGTGAACGGCGCGCAGAGGCCCACGTCGCAGGTGTGGCCGGCGATGCGCGGCAGCAGCGCGCGCACGAACGCCTCGGCCTCGCCGGTGGTCTTGTTCATCTTCCAGTTGCCGGCGATCAGCGGGGTGCGGGTCATCGCAAGGCCTCCACTCCGGGCAGCGTCTTGCCCTCGACGAGCTCGAGCGAGGCGCCCCCGCCGGTCGAGAGGTGGGTCACGGCGTCGGCGAGCCCGAAGCGGTGCAGCGCGGCGGCGCTGTCGCCGCCGCCGACGACGGTCTCGGCCGGCGAATCCGCCACCGCCTGGGCCACGACCTTTGTGCCGGCGGCGAACGGCGCGAGCTCGAACGCCCCCATCGGCCCGTTCCAGAACACCGTGCCGGCGCCGGCGATGTCCTGCGCGTAGCGCTCGGCCGTGCGCGGCCCGATGTCCAGGCCCATCCAGCCGGCGGGCACGTCGACGCCGTCGAGCGGGCGCACCTCGGCGTCGGCGTCGAAGCGGTCGCCGAGCACGAGGTCGACCGGCAGCTCGAAGCGGCACCGCGCGCGGTCGGCCGCCGCCAGCGCGCGCTGCGCGGGCTCGAGGTCGTCCTCCGAGCACTTGGAGTCGCCGATGGTGTGGCCCTGCACGGACAGGAACGGGAAGGCCATGGCGCCGCCGATGAGCAGCGCGTCGGCGACCTCGAGGAAGCGGTCGATGACGCCGATCTTGTCCGTCACCTTGGCCCCGCCCAGCACCGCGACGAGGGGACGGCGGGGCGACTTGAACAGCCCTTCGAGGGTGTCGACCTCGCGCTCGAGCAGCCGCCCGGCCGCGTGCTGGGCCACGAGGTGGGCGACGCCCTCGGTCGAGGCGTGCGCGCGGTGGGCCGTGCCGAAGGCGTCGTTGACGTACACGTCGGCCAGATCGGCCAGGCCGTGCGCGAGCCCGGGGTCGTCCCTGGTCTCGCCGGGCTCGTAGCGGACGTTCTCGAGCATGAGCACGTCGCCGGGCCGGAGCGCGTCGGCCTCGGCGCGCACCTCGTCGCCGACCACGCCCGGCGCGAGCTGCACCCGGGCCTGGATCAGCTCCCCCAGCCGCTGCGCGGCCGGGCGCAGCGACAGCTCGGGCTCACGGTCCTTGGGCCGGCCCAGGTGCGAGGCGAGCACGAGCTTGGCCCCGCGTCCGCGCAGCTCCTCGATGGTCGGGAGGGCGGCGCGGATGCGGGTGTCGTCGGTGATGTGGCCGTCGTCGAGCGGGACGTTGAAGTCGACCCGCAGGAGGACGCGCTTGTCCTCGACGTCGACATCGTCGAGCGTCTTCACAGCAGGCGCTGGACGACGTCCGCGACGCGGTTGGAGTAGCCCCACTCGTTGTCGTACCAGGAGATCACCTTGACCATGGTGCCCTCCATGACCAGCGTGAGCTCGGAGTCGAAGATCGACGAGTGCGGGTTGCGGATGATGTCGGTCGACACGATCGGCTCCTCGGTGTACTCGAGGATGCCCCGCAGCGGCCCCGAGGCGGCGGCCGCGAACGCCTCGTTGACCTCCTCCGGCGTGGTGTCGCGCGACACCGTGGCGGTGAAGTCGACGACGGAGCCGGTGATGACCGGGGCGCGGACGGCGAAGCCGGTGAGCTTGCCCTGGAGCTCGGGCAGCACGAGCCCGACCGCCTTGGCGGCGCCGCTGGAGGCCGGGATCAGGTTCACCGCGGCCGCGCGGGCGCGGCGCAGGTCCTTGTGCGGCATGTCCTGCAGGCGCTGGTCGGCCGTGTAGGCGTGGATCGTGGTCATCAGGCCGTGCTCGATGCCGATGGCCTCGTGCAGGACCTTGGCCACCGGGGCGAGGCAGTTCGTCGTGCACGACGCGTTGGAGATGACGTTGTGCTTGCTCTTGTCGTAGGCCTCGTCGAAGTTGACGCCGAGCGCGACGGTGACGTCCTCGCCGCCGGCCGGAGCGGAGATCAGCACCTTCTTGGCCCCGGCCTCGAGGTGCTTGGCGGCGTCGTCGCGCTTGGTGAACAGGCCGGTGGACTCGATGACCACGTCGACCCCGAGGTCGCCCCACGGCAGGTCGGCCGGGTCGCGCTCGGCCATGACCCGGATGGGGTGGCCGTCGACGGTGACGCTCTCGTCGCCGTGCTTGACGGTGCCGGGGAACGGCCCGTAGGTCGAGTCGTAGCGGAGCAGGTGGGCCAGCGTCGCCGGGTCGGCGATGTCGTTGATGCCGACCCATTCGATGTCGGCATCCCCTTCGAGTGCGGCGCGAAAGACGTTCCGGCCGATGCGGCCGAAACCGTTGATGCCCACGCGTACTGGCATTGTCGGTCCCTTCGTGTGTGCGTGCGAGGGCGGGTGAGGCTATCTAACCCGCGGCGGGGAGCCGTCCGGGGTCCTTGTCGATGTCGCGGTGGGCGACCTCGACCAGGTACCCGTCGGCGTCGCGGTAGCGCTGGGCGAGCGCCTCGGCGATGACCACCGACCGGTGGCGGCCGCCGGTGCAGCCGATCCCGATCACCAGGTGGGCCTTGCCCTCCAGCACGTACTGGGGCAGCAGGTAGTCGAGGAGCGGGAACAGGTGCCCGTAGAAGTCGTCCAGCGCGCCGTCGCGGTTGACGTAGGCCACGATGCGCTCGTCGAGGCCGGTCAGCGGGCGCAGCTTGACCTCGTAGTGCGGGTTGGGCAGGAAGCGCACGTCGAGGATGAGATCGGCGTCGCGCAGTGGTCCGTGCTTGTGGCCGAACGAGCTGAAGCGCACAGCCAGGTGGTTCGAGGTCTGCTTGGGCAGGACCTCGTCGGCCAGGCGGTGGCGCAGATGCCCGGGGCGCAGGCCGGTGGTATCGAGCACGTAGTCGGCGGTGCCGCGCAGCGGCGCGACTAGCGCGCGCTCCGCCGCGATGCCCTCGGCCACGCTGCCGCTCGTGGCCAGCGGGTGGCGGCGGCGGGTCTCCCGGTAGCGAGTGATCAGCGTCGGCTCGTCGGCCTCGAGGAACAGCACCTGCAGGTTCACGCCGGCGTCCCGCAGCTCGTCGGCCACCTCAACCAGCGACTCGAAGTACTCGCCGCCGCGCGCGTCGCACACCACGGCGGCGCACTCGACCTTCGAGCCCTCGTGCATGAACAGCTCGGCCAGGGAGCGCAGCATGCCCGGCGGGATGTTGTCGACGCAGAAGTAGCCGGCGTCCTCGAAGAACTGCATCGCCGTCGACTTCCCCGCCCCCGAGTACCCGGTGATGAGGACGAGGTCCACGCCTAGCCCCCGGTCCGGTGCAGCTGGGCGTAGAGGTCGCGGGCGACCTTGCCGGGCACGCCGGGCACCGCCTCGAGCTCCTCGCGGCTGGCGCTGAGCACGCCGTCGGGCGAGCCGAAGTGCTTGAGCAGCGCGCGCTTGCGCGACGGGCCGATGCCGGGGAGCTTGTCGAAGATCGACCCGGTCATCGCCCGGTCGCGGCGCGAGCGGTGGTGCTCGATGGCGAACCGGTGGGCCTCGTCGCGCACGCGCTGGAGCAGCTGCAGCTCGGGGGCGTCGTGCCCGAGCACGAGCGGCGCGGCGCGCCCGGGCAGGAAGACTTCCTCGATCCGCTTGGCCAGCGAGATGATCGTCACCCAGCGCTGGCGGAAGGGGTCGAGCGCCTTGAGGCCGGCGGCGAGCTGGCCGCGGCCGCCGTCGATGAGGATCACGTTGGGCAGCGCTGCGAAGGAGGCGTTGTAGGCGGGGTCGTGCGGCGAGAGGTCGATCTGCCGCTCGTAGTTCGCAAGCCGACGCGAGAGCACCTCCTCCATGGCCGCGTAGTCATCGGGAACGCCCTCCTCGAGCGAGCGGATGCGGAAGCGGCGGTAATCGGACTTCTTCGGTGCCCCGCCCTCGAACACGACCATCGAGGCCACCGTCTGCGTGCCCAGGAGGTTGGAGATGTCAAAGCCCTCGATGCGCAGCGGGATGGTGTCGAGGCCGAGGGCCTCCTGCAGGCCGTCCAGCGCCTCGACCCGGCTCTGGCGCCGGCGCTCGTCGCGCAGGCGCTCCTGGTCGAGGGCCAGGCGCGCGTTGCGCTCGGCCAGCTCGACGATGCGGCGCTTGTCGCCGCGCTCGGCCGAGCGTACCTCGACCTTGGCCTCGCGGCGGGCGCTGAGCGCCTCGGCCAGCGCCGAGGTGAGCGTCAGGCCGCGCGGGACGATGACCTGCGGCGGGATCGACATGGCGGTGGCGTAGTACTGGAGGACGAACTCCTCGACCACCTCGTCGAGGCCGCGCCCGGCCTCGTTCGCGAGGTAGAAGGACTGGCGGTCCGAGAGCACGCCGTCGCGGACCTGGAAGACCTGGGCGTTGGCGTCCGGCCCCTCCATGGCCACGGCGATGGCGTCGAGCGTGCCCACCGACTCGCGGGCGACGCGCTGGCGCTCGAGCAGGGCGCGGACGGCGTGCAGGCGGTTGCGGTCGAGCGCGGCCTGCTCGAAGAGCTGGTCGTCGGCGGCGGCGCGCATGCGCTGCTCGAGCTCGCGCTCGATGTGGCGGTAGCGGCCGGAGAGGAAGTCCATGACGCCGCCGATAGCCTCGCCGTAGCGCTCCTCGTCGACGTAGCCCACGCAGGGGGCCTCGCAGCGCTTGATGTAGTAGTCGAGGCAGGGCGAGCCCGAGCGGCGGCCGGGCTCGGCGCCGTTGCAAGAGCGGAAGAGGAAGATCTTGCCCAGCAGGTCGAGCGTCTCGCGCGTCTTCTTGGCGTTGCTGTACGGCCCGAAGTAGGCGCGGTCGCGGCGGTGGCGCTCGCGCGTGAAGTACACGCGCGGGAAGGGCTCGTCCAGCGAGATCCCGATGTAGGGGTACGACTTGTCGTCGCGCAGGCGGATGTTGAAGCGCGGCCGGTAGCGGTGGATGAACTCCTGCTCGGCCAGGAAGGCCTCGGCCTCGGTCGCCGTGACCACGGTCTCGATCGACTCGATCTGCCCCGGCAGGTCGGTGTGGCCGGCGTAGGCCGCGCCGCGGCCGCTGCCGAAGTGCGACGCCACCCGCTTGCGGATGCTCTTGGCCTTCCCGACGTAGATCACGCGCCCATCCGCGTCGCGGAACAGGTACACGCCCGGCGAGTCGGGAAGCTGCCGGCGCTGCTCGGCGAGATCGGGCTTGGTGGGCGTGGCCATTCCTCGAAAGCGAGGATAGGCCGGGGCGCTCAGGCGTCGGTGACCGTGCCCGTGCGCAGGTCGATCGTGTGCTGGGTGGTCGAGCCGTCGACGCCGGGCGGACAGGCGGCCTTGCACTCGGGGACGTAGGACTCGGTCCAGGTGACGGTGCTGCGGCCGACGGCGTCGATGGTGACCGGGTTGTAGAGGCCGACGTCGTCGGCGAGATACCAGCGGCGGCCGTTCGGGCGCAGGCAGGCGGACACGCGGTCGCCGTTCTGGGCCACGAGCACGGTGCGCGTGCGCTTCAGCGCGGTGCCGCCCTTCGCCACACGGCAGCGGTTCTTGCTGGCCTGGGCCGGGCCGGCGACCAGGAGCAGGGGCACGACGGAGAGGGCGAGGGCGGTGAGCTTGCGCATTTCGCGACAAGCTATCCGGCGGGCGCGGAGTTACGCTCCTGCCATGATCGCCCACCGGACGTGCCCGCTGTGCGAAGCGACGTGTGGCCTCGCGATCGAGGTCGCCGACGGGCGGGTGGAGCGCATCCGCGGCGACGCCGAGGACGTGTTCTCACACGGCTTCCTGTGCCCCAAGGGGGTCTCGCTCAAGCCCCTGCACGAGGACCCCGACCGGCTGCGCGTGCCGCTGGTTGATGGTGACGAGGCCACCTGGGACGACGCCTTCGCGGTCATCGACGAGCGGCTCGGGGCGGTGCGCGCGGCCGGCGGCGACGACAGCGTCGCCATGTACCTGGGCAACCCCACCGCGCACTCCTTCTCGGCTTCGCTCTACAGCCGCCCGCTGCTCAAGGCGCTGGGCACGAAGAACCTCTACACGGCCTCGACCGTCGACCAGATGCCCAAGCAGGTCGCGGCCGGGCTCATGTTCGGCGGCGGGCTGAGCGTGCCGGTGCCCGACGTGGATCGCACCGACTACCTGCTCGTGCTCGGGGCCAACCCGCTGGCCTCCAACGGATCGCTGATGACCGCGCCGGACATGCGCGGGCGGCTGCGCGCGCTACGCGCCCGCGCCGGACGGGTCGTGGTCGTCGACCCGCGGCGCTCGCGCACGGCTGAGGAGGCCGACGAGCACCTGTTCATCCGGCCCGGCACCGACGCCCTGTTCCTGTTCGCGCTCGTGCACGTGCTCGAGGCCGAGGGCCTGGTCACACCCGTCGACCACCTCGTCGGCGTCGACGACGTCCTGGCGCTGGCGGCCGACTTCGCGCCCGGCCCGGTGGCCGACGCGACCGGGATCCCGGCGGCGACCATCGAGCGCGTGGCGCGCTCGCTCGCGGGTGCCCCGCGCGCGGCGGTCTACGGCCGCATCGGCACCTGCACGCAGGAGTTCGGGACGCTGGCCTCGTGGTTGGTCGACGTGCTCAACGCGCTCACCGGCAACCTCGACCGCGTGGGCGGGGCGATGTTCCCGCGCGCGGCCGCGGGCGCGTCCAACACGCAGGGGCCGGGCGGGCGCGGCAAGGGCTTCCGGACCGGGCGCTGGCATTCGCGGGTGCGCGGGGCGCCCGAGGTGTTCGGCGAGCTGCCGGTCGGGGTGCTGGCGGAGGAGATCGAGACGCCGGGCGAGGGCCAGGTCCGGGCGCTGATCACCAACGCGGGCAACCCGGTGCTGTCCACGCCCGACGGCGCGCGGCTGGACCGGGCCCTGAAGGGCCTGGACTTCATGCTCTCGCTCGACATCTACCTCAACGAGACCACGCGGCACGCCGACGTCGTGCTGCCGGCGCCCTCGCCGCTGGCGCGCTCGCACTACGACCTCGCGCTCTACCAGCTGGCCATCCGCAACGTGGCCAACTACTCGGCGCCGGTGCTCGACGCCGAAGCGGCGGGCGAGCCGCCGGACGAGTGGCGCACGCTGCTGCGGCTGGCCGGCGTCGCCGGCGGGGCGGGGCCGGACGTCGACGTCGACGCGCTGGACCGATTCGTCGCCGGGGAGGTCATCCGCCGGGTCGGGCGCGACCCCGAGGAGGAGCTCGCCGCGCTGAAGCCGCGCGTGGGCCCCGAGCGCATCCTCGACTTGATGCTGCGCACCGGGCCCTACGAGCTCACGCTGGCCGACCTCGAGGCCGCCCCGCACGGGATCGACCTCGGCCCCCTGCAGCCCCGCCTGCCCGAGGTGCTGCGCACGCTGTCGGGGAAGGTCGAGCTCGCGCCCGAGACGATCGTCGCCGACGTGCCGCGGTTGCGCGCGGCGCTACGGCGTTCGCCCAACGGCGAGGTCGTGCTCATCGGCCGCCGCCAGCTGCGCTCCAACAACTCGTGGATGCACAACCTCGACCTGCTCGTGCGCGGGCCGGCGCGGTGCACGCTGCACGTCCACCCCGACACCGCCGCGCGCCTCGGGCTCTCCGACGGCGCCGACGCGACCGTGCGCTCGGGCGTCGGCGAGGTCGTTGCGCCAGTCGAGGTAACCGACGCGATCATGCCCGGCGTGGTCTCGATCCCCCACGGCTGGGGCCACGACGTGGCGGGGACGAAGCAATCGGTCGCGCGCGCGCACGCGGGTGTGAACTGCAACCTGCTCACCGGGAGCGCCGAGCTCGAGCCGCTGTCGGGTAACGCGATCCTCAACGGCGTGCCGGTGGAGGTGGAGCCGGTTGAGCAAGCGGTGCTCGTGGGCCCAGGGGCCTGAGTACCTCCCCTACCACGACGAGGAGTGGGGGCGGCCGGTCGTCGCCGACGACGCGTTGTTCGAGCGGCTGTGCCTGGAGGGGTTCCAGTCCGGGCTCTCGTGGCTCACCATTCTGCGCAAGCGCCCGGCCTTCCGGGCGGCGTTCGCGGACTTCTCGATCGACGCCGTCGCCGGGTTCGGCGCGCGCGACGCGCGGCGGCTGCTGGCCGACGCGGGCATCGTGCGCAACCGGCAGAAGATCGAGGCGACGATCGCGAACGCGCGGGCCGCGGCGGAGCTGCGCTCCGACGGCGGCTTGGCCGCGCTGGTGTGGGGCTTCCGGCCGCAGGGGCGGCGGCGGGCGCCGCGCACGGGCGCGGACGTGCCCGCGACGACGCCGGAGTCGACCGCCTTGTCGCGCGAGCTCAAGGGCCGCGGATTCCGGTTCGTCGGCCCGACGACCGTGTACGCGGCCATGCAGGCGTGCGGCGTGGTCAACGACCACGTGCTCGGCTGCGTGGTGCGCGGCGAGGTCGAGCGTCAGCGGCGCGCAGCGCTCGCTACCGTGCCGCGGGCGTGAGCCCCGCCCCGGTCAACCTCTACTCCGACACGCAGACCCGTCCCACCGATGGGATGCGGCAAGCCATCGCCACCGCCGAGGTGGGCGACGAGCAGCGCGGCCTCGACCCCACGGTCAACGCCCTGCAGGAGCGGGTGGCGGAGCTGCTGGGCCAGGACGCCGCGCTGTTCCTGCCCTCGGGCTCGATGTGCAACGAGATCTCGATCCGCCTGCACACGCGCCCGGGCGGCGACGAGTACTACCTGCACCGCACCGCGCACCCGATCGTGGCCGAGGCGGGCGGGCCGGCGTTCCTGTCCGGCGCGATGATCCGCACCCTCGACGGCGAGGGCGGTATGTTCACGCCAGACGAGCTCGAGGGCGCGCTGCGCGCGCCGGGGAACCGCTACGAGCCGCGCTCGCGCTTGGTCTCCGTCGAGCAGACGACGAACCTGGCCGGCGGGCGGGTGTGGACGCGGGCGGGGATCGACGCGGTGCTCGAGGTCGCCCGCAAGCACGGGCTCCGCGCGCACCTGGACGGCGCCCGGCTCATGAACGCGGTGGTGGCCTCGGGCGAGACCGCCGCCGCCTTCGCCTCCGGCTTCGACACCGCGTGGATCGACTTCACCAAGGGCCTGGGCGCGCCGGTGGGCGCGTGCCTGGCCGCCTCGCAGGAGCTCATCGACGAGGCCTGGCGCTACAAGCAGATGCTCGGCGGGGCGCTGCGCCAGGCCGGGATCGTGGCTGCGGGCGGGCTGTATGCGCTCGACCACCACGTCGATCGGCTGGCCGAGGACCACGCCAACGCGCGCACGCTGGCCGCGGGGCTGGCGGAGATCGACGGTGTCGCCATCGACGCGGACGTGGTCGAGACCAACATCGTGATCTTCGACGTCGCCGACTCCGCCACGCTCGTTGCCCGGCTCGCAGTCGCCGGGGTCGAGATGAGCCGGTTCGGGCCCACGCGCGTGCGCGCCGTGACCCACCTGGATGTGGACGCGGACGGGATCGACCGCGCGCTCGTCGCCGTGCGCGACGCGCTGCGCGAATGACGACGCCGCTCCCGTCGACGCCGTGCCCGCCGCCACAGGACCTCCTCGACGACATGCTCTACGAGCCGGGCCCGTACCTGCTGCGCGAGCTGCTGGAGCTCGACGCGGAAGAGAGCCTGGTGCGGCTGGCGTTCGGCAGCGACCGCTCCCAGCCCATCACCGGCTCGCAGCGCGTGGGGCCGGGGCACCCGGCCCACGTCGCCGGGGCGCTCTTGGTGCACCTGACCGGCGCGGCGGGGTTCGTGCACGCCTACTACCTGCTGGGGCTGCGCCACCGCGACGGCTGGGTCGGCTTCGGCACCCACATCCATCGGGCGGTGTTCCGCAAGCTGATCACGCCGGGTGAGGACTTCGAGATGACCTGCCGGGCGACGCGCGTGCGGCCGGGCCGCGACCGCTACATGGTCCGCTACGACCTCGAGGTGCGCCGCAACGGCGCCCGTTGCTACCAGGGCGACCAGAGCGCGGCCTGGATGCGCGGCACCGAGGGCCTCTCCCCCGGTTAGCGCAGTGGGGTCAGGTCTCGTCGCCGGGGACGTGCGCGTCGCGGCCGACGTAGCCGTCCTTGCCGCCGGCGATCACGTAGACGGCATCCTCGTCGCCGACGTTGCGCAATTTGCGCTCGGTCGGCGCGTCGACGCGCAGGAAGCCGCCGGGGCCGAGTACGACGCTGGTGCCGTCGCCGAACGCGAACTCCATCCGCCCCCGGTGGACGAAGTAGAGCTCCTCCTGCTCGTCGTGGTAGTGCCATCCGCCCTCGTAGCCGGCGGGCATGACGACGGCGTTGACGCCGAAGGCGGTGACGTCGAGGGCGCGGCGGACCTTGCGGAAGCCGTAGCCGTCGCCCATGGCGTCGAGGTGGGTGGCGGCGTAGCCGTCGCCGGTGACGGGGTCGGAGGGCTCGGACATGGGGCGATCCTATGCCGGCGGCGCGCTCAACCCCGGCGCGGGCGAGGGGTCGCCGTCAGCTCAGGCCGATGAAGGGGCCACCGAGGTCGACCCGGACCAGGTTGCCACCACCGGTGGGGTTGCCGCAGGCCGGGCACACCTGGGCGACGCCGGGGCGATGGAGGGCGTCGATGAGGGCGTCGGGGTCCATGGCGCGATCTTTGCAGGCCGTGTGACCCCATCACACGAGTGGGGCCCGGTCGCCCCCACGCTGGACCGCGATGGAGACCGAGATGCCGGTCGTGCTCCTCGGGCAGGTGTCCGACCACTCGATCGCCCCCAACCTCTACGTGATCGTCGCGCACGGCGTGCGGCACCGGCCCGACCTCGCCGCGGCCATGAACGCCAGCGTGGTCCTGCGGTTCGACGACGGCTACGCGCCGGTGCGGGTCGACTTCCGCGGCGACGAGGTCGAGGTCGGCGACGACCTCGGCGGCCCCGACCGCGCCTACGACCTCGAGGTCGGCGGGCGGATGGGCGACGTCACCGCGCTGATCGCCGCGCCGCTGACCGGCGGGCTCCCGAAGCCGACGACGCGGCCGGGACGAGCGGCGCTGGCCCGGCTCGCCGACGGGCGCGTGGAGTTCGACGGCCCGCTCGCGCTGGGCCGCAAGCTGCTGCGGCTGCTCGCCATCGATGACGTCGCGGTAAGGGCGCCGAAGGAGTCCCGCGCCGAGCGGGCGGCCCAAGCGGGCTGACGAGGGCGCGGGCGGCCGGTACGCTCGCGCCGGTGAGCAGGGACGCACCGCTCGACCAGATCGAGTTCGGACTGCTCGGGACGCTCAACGCGCGCTCGCGGCGGCGGCTCGCCGAGCGGCTGACCGTGCACGCGCTGCGCGCCGGCGACTGGCTGTTCCGCGAGGGCGAGCCCGGCGACCGCATGTTCGTCGTACGCTCGGGGCGGCTCGACGTCGTCAGCGCGGAGGACGGCGACGTGCTGCGGCGGATCGGACGCGGCGAGGTCGTGGGCGAGCTTGCGCTGCTGACCGGCAGCCCGCGGTCGGCGTCGGTGCGCGCGCATCGCGACAGCGAGCTGCTCGCCGTCGCGCGCGAGGACTTCGACGACCTGCTGCGCAAGGACGAGGAGTTCGCGCTCGCGCTCATGCGCGCGATCGGGGAGAAGCTCCGGGTCAGTGTGGCCCGCGCCGACCCGTCGGGCCAGCCCGACCGGGTGATCGCGCTGGCCGGCGCCCCCGATCCGCGCATCGTTGCCGACCTCACCGCGGCGATGGCCGCGGGCGAGCGTGTCGCCTGCCTCGACGCCGGCGCGGCGGGCGTGCCGGACGACTGGGCGGCGGCGCTCGAGCGGGCCGAGCGCGAGCACGACCGGGTCCTGCTCGTGGTCGGCGACGACGACGAGTGGTCGGCGTTCTGCCTGCGCCAGGCCGACCGGGCCGTCCTGTTCGCGCGGCCCGACGAGCCCGTGGTCCGTGACGCGGCGCTGCGCGGGTGCGACCTCGCCTGGCTCGCCCGCCCCGGGGACGGCGTGCTGCTCGTGCCCTGGGTCGCTGCGCTGCAGCCATCGCGACGTCACCTGCTGCTGGTCGGTCAGCTCGACGCCGGCATCCACCGCATGGCGCGGCGGCTGGCCGGGCGCGCGGTCGGGCTCGTGCTCTCGGGCGGGGGCGCGCGGGCGCTGTGCCACATCGGGGTCCTCGACGCGCTGGCCGAGGCCGACGTCGTGGTCGACCGCGTCGGCGGCTGCTCCATGGGCGCGCTGATCGGGGCGCTGTACGCACTCGGGCGCTCGCCGGACGAGATCGCCGAGCGCTGCCGCGAGGAGCTCGTCCGCAAGCGCCCGTTCAACGACTACACGGTGCCGCGGGTGGCGCTGATCCGCTCGCGCAAGGCGCGGCGGATGCTCGAGCGGGTGTTTGCCGGGCGGCGGATCGATGAGCTCGAACGCGACTACTTCTGCGTCAGCGCCGACCTGGTTGCGGCCGAGCCGGTGGTGCATCGGTCGGGGCCGCTGTGGGAGGCGGTCGGCGCGAGCATGTCGCTGCCCGGGCTGGTGCCGCCGGTCGTGGCGGGCGACCGGCTGCTGGTGGACGGCGGCGTGCTCGACAACTTCCCCGTCGAGGTCATGGCCGCGGGCGCCGAGGGCCCGATCGTGGCCGTCGACGCCATGGGCCGGCGGCCGCTCGGGGGTGCCGGCGGCCCGCCGCCGCTACTCGAGACGCTCGCCCGCGCAACCGTGCTCTCGAGCTGGCAGGCGGCGGCGATGTCGCGCGCGCTGGCCGACGTGCTCGTCGTTCCCGACCCCGGTGAGGTCGGCATGCTGGCCTTCGAGCGGCTCGACGAGCTGCGCGCAGCGGGCCGGGCATCGGCGGTGAGTAGCCTGGCCGAATGGAACTTCGCACACTCGGCCGCACCGGTGTAAAGGTCAGCCCCCTCTGCCTCGGCGCGATGATGTTCGGCGCCTGGGGCGAGACCGATCACGACAAGTGCATACGCATCATCCACCGCGCGCTGGACGCGGGAATCAACTTCATCGACACCGCCGACGTGTACTCGCGCGGGGAGTCGGAGCGGATCGTCGGCAAGGCGCTCGCAGGCGGGCGCCGGGACCACGTCGTGCTCGCGACGAAGGTCCACGGGAAGATGGGCGACGACCCGAACCAGTTCGGGAACACGCGCCGCTGGATCACGCACGAGGTCGAAAACAGCCTGCAGCGGCTCGGCACCGACTGGATCGACCTCTACCAGATCCATCGCCCCGAGTTCGACACCGATATCGACGAGACGCTCGGCGCGCTGACCGACCTCGTCCGCGCGGGCAAGGTGCGCATGATCGGGAGCTCGACCTTCCCCGCGCACAGCATCGTCGAGGCGCAATGGGTGGCCGAGCGGCGGGGGCGCGAGCGCTTCGTGACCGAGCAGCCGCCCTACTCGTTGCTGACACGCGGGATCGAGGCCGACGTCCTCCCGGTGACCGAGACCTACGGGATGGGCGTCATCCCGTGGAGCCCGCTGGCGGGTGGCTGGCTGAGCGGGCGCTGGAGCACGGATACCCCGCCGGAGAGCCGGCGCGCGGAGCTCGTGCCGAGCCGCTACGACATGTCGAACCCCGGGAACCGGCGCAAGCTGGAGGCGGTCGACGCGCTCGCCAAGGTGGCCAACTCGGCGGGGATCACGCTGATCGAGCTGGCGCTCGCGTTCGTGGTCGAGCACCCGGCAGTGACCGCGGCGATCATCGGGCCACGGACGCTGGACCACCTCGACTCCCAGCTTCCGGCGGCGGACGTGAAGCTATCCCAGGGGGTGCTCGACCAGATCGACGAGATCGTCCCGCCGGGCACGAACCCGAACCCGGCCGACGCCGGCTGGACGAACCCGTGGCTGGCCGGCGCGTGGCACCGGCGGCGGAGCCTGCGCGGACGGAGCGTGTAGCCGAGCAGCCCCCTCAGGCCGCCCCGACGTAAGCCGCCAGGTGCTCGCCGGTGACGGTGGAGCGGCCGGCGACGAGGTCGGCTGGTGTGCCCTCGAAGACGATCCGGCCGCCGTCGTGGCCCGCGCCGGGACCGAGGTCGATGATCCAGTCGGCGTGCGCCATGACCCCCTGGTGGTGCTCGATGACGATGACCGACTTGCCGGAGTCGACGAGCCGGTCGAGCAGGCCGAGCAGCTGCTCGACGTCGGCGAGGTGGAGGCCGGTGGTCGGCTCGTCGAGGATGTAGACGCCGCCCTGCTCGGCCATGTTGGTGGCGACCTTGAGCCGCTGCAGCTCGCCCCCGGACAGCGTGGGCAGCGGCTGGCCGAGGCTGAGGTAGCCCAGCCCGACGTCGGCGAGCCGTTCGAGGATCTTGTGCGCGGCCGGTGTGGCCGCCTTTCCGTCCGCGAAGAACTGCTTCGCCTCGTCGACGGACATCGCGAGCACCTCGCTGATGTTGCGGCCGCCGAACTGGAGATCGAGGACCGCCGGCTGGAAGCGTTTGCCCTCGCACACCTCGCAGATGGTGGCGACTCCGGCCATCATCGCCAGGTCGGTGTAGACGACGCCGGCGCCGTTGCAGTTCGGGCAGGCGCCGTCCGAGTTGGCGCTGAACAGCCCCGGCTTCACGTCGTTGGCCTTCGCGAAGGCCTTGCGGATCGGGTCGAGCAGTCCGGTGTAGGTCGCCGGGTTGCTGCGCCGCGAGCCGCGGATCGCGGTCTGGTCGATCGACACCACGCCGTCGCGCCCCGACACCGAGCCGTCGATCAGCGAGCTCTTGCCCGAGCCCGCCACCCCGGTGACGACGACGAGCACCCCGAGTGGGATGTCGACGTCCACGTCCTGCAGGTTGTGGGTGCTGGCGCCGCGGACCTCCAGCGTCTCGGTGGGCGTCCGCACGGCCTCCTTGAGGGTGGCGCGGTCGTCGAGATGGCGGCCGGTGACGGTGTCGCCTTCCCGCAGCCCGGCGACGGTGCCCTCGAAGCAGACGGTGCCGCCGTTCGCGCCCGCGCCGGGACCGAGGTCGACGACGTGGTCGGCGATGGCGATCGTGTCCGGCTCGTGCTCGACGACGAGCAGCGTGTTGCCCTTGTCCCGCAGCCGCAGCAGCAGGTCGTTCATCCGCTCGATGTCGTGGGCGTGCAGGCCCGCGGTGGGCTCGTCGAAGACGTAGGTCACGTCGGTGAGCGAGGAGCCGAGCTGGCGGATCATCTTGGTGCGCTGCGCCTCACCGCCCGAGAGCGTGCCCGACGGCCGGTCCAACGCGAGATAGCCGAGCCCGATCTCCACGAACGAGTCGAGGGTCTGCTGCAGCGCGGCGAGCAGCGGCGCCACCGACGGCTCGTCGAGGCCGCGGACCCATTCGGCCAGGTCGTTGATCTCCATGGCGCAGGCGTCGGCGATGCTGAGCTTGTCGATCTTCGATGAGCGCGCCCCCTCGGCGAGCCGGGTGCCGTCGCATTCCGGGCACGTCGTGAAGGTGACCGCACGCTCCACGAACGTGCGGACGTGGAGCTGCATCGCCTCCTTGTCCTTCGAGAGCATCGACTTCTGGAGCCGTGGGATCAGCCCCTCGTAGGTCATGTTGATGCCCTCGATCTTCATCCGCTCCGGCTCGTGGTGGAGGAAGGCGTGGAGCTCCTTCTTCGTGAACTTGCGGATCGGCTTGTCGGGGTCGAAGAAGCCCGAGCTGGCGTAGAGCCGGTAGTTCCAGCCCCCCGCCTTGTAGCCCGGAATGGTCATCGCGCCCTCGGAGAGCGACTTGGAGTCGTCGTAGAGCTCGGTGAGGTCGATGTCGGAGACCGTGCCCATGCCCTCGCAGCGCGGGCACATGCCGCCGGTGCGGTTGAAGCTCGCCTTCACGGTCTTGCGGTTGCCGCGTTCGACCGTGATGCCCCCGCTCGCCTTGACCGAGGGGACGTTGAAGGCATAGGCGCTCGGGGAGCCGATGTGCGGCTTCCCGAGCCGGCTGAAGAGGATGCGGAGCATCGCGTTGGCGTCGGTGGCGGTGCCGACGGTGGAGCGCGGGTCGGCACCCATCCGCTGCTGGTCGACGATGATCGCGGTCGTCAGCCCCTCGAGGACGTCGACCTCGGGCCGCGCCAGCGTCGGCATGAAGCCCTGCACGAAGGCGCTGTAGGTCTCGTTGATCAACCTCTGCGACTCCGCGGCGATCGTGCCGAACACCAGCGAGCTCTTGCCCGAGCCGGACACGCCGGTGAACACCGTCAGGCGGCGCTTCGGGAGCTCGACTCTGACGCCCTTGAGGTTGTTCACGCGCGCGTCGTGGACGCGAATCAGGTCGTGGCTGTCGGCAGGGTTCGGGCTCGGCGACTCCGTTTCGCGTTTCGTGGCAGTGCTCATCGTGTCTCCATCGTGGTGGGCGGGTTCGTTCGTGGTCCCCGTCGGGCGTCAGGCCAGCCAGCGGCCATCGCGCATCAGCTCGCGGTCGGGCAGCTCGTTCACCTCGCGCCAGGCCTGGATGCGGCGCGGCGAGATGCGGAACCAGCGGTACGGGGTGTCCTGCGCCCGCGGGTCGAAGCCGGCGCGCATAGCGAACCGGTCGCCACGCTCCTGTGGCAGCGCGTCGATCTCGAGGACCTCGACGTCGCCCTCGATCATCGACACGTCGCGGGTGTGGCCGAGGCCGAGCCGAGCGGTTTGGGTGACGGCGAGGTTCCGACCCGTGGGGTTCTTGGCCGGCGTCGCCACCAGCACCGCCTCGCCGTCCCAGTCGAAGGACAGCGGCACCAGGTACGGCCCACCGTCCGCCGAGGCACTGGCCACCCAGAGATCGATGTCGTGGGTCAGCCGCTGCTCGGTGTCGCGACGACGCTGGGCGGGGGAGCGGGGGTCGGTGCTCACGGGTCCTGGAGCAGCCCGAGGACGTTGCCGTCGGGGTCGGTCACGCTGGCCACCAGGCGGCCGCCGCCGACGTCGTGCGCGGGCTCGTTCACGGTGGCGCCGGCGGCGGTCACCTCGGCCAGCTTGGCCTCGATGTCGGGCACCTGCCAGTAGGCCACCGGCGAGGTCATGCCCTGCGGCCCACCGCCGGGTACCAGCCCGATCTGCTGGCCCGCGGCCTCGTAGCCGACGTAGTAGTCCGAGTCGGACGTGGGCGGCATGCCGAGCAGGGCGGTGTACACGGGCTTGGCCGCCGTCAGGTCGGACACGGGATGCAGCACGATCTTGATTCCGTCGGTGGTTGAGGCGTTCATGGTCGCTCCTGAAGTCGTGGTGGTGCTGTCCACGACGGCCATGCTAGGTGCGGCTCGTGGCCGGCGCTTCTCGATTCCTGCTCGGCTGCGCCGGCGGTTCGCCGCTGGGCGTGCACGCGGTCGAACTGGACCCGCGCGGCGCCCTTTACGCAGGTCACGCGGATACCGGGCCTGCCGTGGTAGGTCCCGACCCTCCCGGACCGGCACGTGAACCCCTTCACGGGTCGGTCGCCCAGGGTGCCGTCCCAGGCGCGGGCGACGCCGCGCGCAACGCGGCAGCTGGTGTCGTGCGCGCGGACATACGTCGTCGCGTTCAACTTCGGGCACTCGTCGTAGGTCGCCGCGGGCGCGGCGACGGCAAGCGCGGCGAGGGCGGCGATGAGCACCGCGGGTCAGCGTAACCGGCGCCCCTCACCGCACCAGCCGTACCTCCAGCCCCGCCGTTCCGAGCAACCCCGCTTGGTCGCCCGCGCCGTTGAGCAGGCCCAGGATGCGGGCCACGTAGCCCTGGGTCTCGGGGATCGGCGGCACGCACATGCACGCCCGCACGCGGCCCGGGCCGGCGTTGTAGGCCGCCAGCGCCAGCGGCACCGAGCCGAGCTGCGCGAGCAGATCGTGCATCAGGTGGGCCTGGGCCTCGATCGACGCCTCCGGGTCGAACGGGTCGTTCAGCCCGTACGTCCGCGCCGTGCCGGGCGTGAACTGCGCGATGCCCTGCGCGCCTGCGGAGCTCACCGCGTTGGGGTTGAAGTTCGACTCGGCGTAGAGCTGCGCCGCCAGCAGGGCCGCCCCCACTCCCCACCGCTGCGACGCGCGGCTGAGCATCGGCGCGTACTTCGGCGGCACGAAGCTCGGGATCGCGCTGCGCCCGTCGTCGCTGGCCTTGGCGAACCCGACCGAGGCGCTCCCGGGGCTGCGGGTCAGGCCGAAGTGCCAGGGCTCCCAGCTGTAGCGCTTCGTGAAGCCGAACCGGGGCGCGTTTGCGGCCAGCCACCCGTAGGCCGACGCCGGGCCGAGGTCGAGCTCGGTGCCGAGCCGGTGCAGCGACTTGCCCGGCGGCGCCACCCACTTCGGGTCGGGGTGGGCCGCGAACAGCTTGGCCTGCTCGGCGTTGCTGCGGAACGCCGAGACGATGATCAGCGCGATGCCGTCATTGCGCGCGGCGGCGTACATGCGGTCGAAGGCAAGCGCCGTGTCGGGGCGCATCGGCTTGCCCTGCCGGTACGCGAACGGCCCCCGGTACTCGCCGTCGCCGCCGGTGAGCGGCAGGCCGATCTGGGCCGGTGGGGCGAGCTCGGCCTCGGCGCGGGCCTTGATCGCGGCCTCGTGGTGCCGGCCGCCCGCGTCGCTGGTGGCCGGGTCGCGCACGGTGACGCGGATCTGCGTGGGCGCGAACGTGTCGCCGTCGGGAAACTCGACCCCGACGTTGCGGGCGCCGTTGGCGCGCGCCACGCCCACAGCGGCATCGCGGCCGAGGTCCTTGTACGGCCCCACCTCGAGATGGCGTGGATTGGCCTCGCCGGCGTAGTCGGGTGGCTCGAACAGCCGCGTGTAAGCCTCGCGCATCGCCCGCGCTCCCGCCAGCGCACCGAGGTCAGCCGCCCGCTGCTCGCGCCCGCCCTTGCCGATCCCCTGCGCCACCCCGCCCAGGAACACCGCACCCACGAGCACCGCCGCCATGGTGGCAACGAGCAACAGCACCGCCTGCCCGTCTTGCCGTGTGACCAGCCTCATGGGCGCACGGTCGCGGGATCAAGGTCACAGCTCCACGCGCGGCGGTGACGAAAGTGCGGAGAAGGTGTTCAGGAACGCGGCCAGCGCAATAATTCGCCCCAAGCAAGGGGTGGGCTTGACCGCACGGCCCGATACGACGCGGGAGCAGCTTCAGAGGCTGGTCGACGAGCAGGCGGCGCTGCCCGCGTCACAACCTTCGTCGCCGCCGGCCCCGAGCCGGCGACCGTGTGCGTCACCGGTCACTGGCCGCTCGAGGCCGGCCCCGTCCTCAGCACCGGCGTATGAGGTCACCGTCGTCGCCCCGGTGACGAGCGCCGCACGGTGTCCTGCAACGACTCGTACCCCTGTCCCTACCAGTAACGCCCATCGAGGCTGCTGGACGTCGAGGTCGAACAGCTCCTCACTCGGCGCAGTCGCCCGTGGGGCAGGGGTTGCACGAGGCCGTGTTCGCGTTGGTCGTCGCTGCGACGACGGTGACCTCGTGGACGTCGAGCTCGAACAACTCCTCGAGCGTCTCCTCCTCGACCTGCTTCGTCTCGTGGGGCGACATGCGCGCTCCTTTCGGTTGCTTCCCGCTGCGAGGGAGTTTACGCCGCGGCGGGGAGGCGCGGGGGAGAAATCGGCGACCACTTCCTCCTCCACCTGGCGCTGCTTCTGGCTACGACATGCGCCCCCTTCGGTTGGTCCTCAAGCTCTTTGCTGGGCATCCGCTGGGTTTTTGCCGGGGCCGGGGTGGAACGCTTTCGCCGCTTGCCCGCCGGAGGCCGTCCACCGGATGACGTTGCGCAGCGGGACGTCCCAGGTGATGCGCGCAATGCACAGGAGCACGTCACCTTCCCGGTAGCCGGGGTTGCGCTCGGCGAAGAAGGCGACCACGGGGTCGGCCATGCGCTCCTCCGGGATCTCCACGACCTCGGGGGCGAGGTTCTGCGGGTGGACCAGCACCCCGCGATCGCGGTCCAAGAGGCTCGGGAAGCGGCTCTCCGCGACCGCATCGAGGATCGCCTGCTCGCGCGGCGGCGGTTCCTGACCCGGGCGCGGATAGAAGGTAGCCAGCGTGTGGGTGACCAGCTCGTAGCCGTGGTAGGTCCCGGTCGGCATCACGGCGTAGACCGCGCGGCCCCGGTTGCGGAAGAGCTCGCGCATCGAGAGCACGGCGTAGGCCATCGCCGCCTGCTCGTGATGGCGCATGGCCGGCCTCAAGTACGTGTCCAGGACGGAGAACGCCACCTCCGGGCGGCCCTCCACGTCGACGCGGTCGACCGTCACCATGGTCAGGCCCACCAGCGTGTCGTGGTCGTCGCGGAACAGCACGACTTCCATTCCCGGCTCGACCATGTGGCGCGCCAACGGCTCGTGATGGCTCGCCTTCCAGAAGGGTCCTTCGCACAGCGCGTCGATCTCCGCGAACTCCGCGTCGGTGAGGTGAGCGGCGTCGCGGATGGACAGGCGCGGCACGGTCACTCCGATCCGCTCCACCGCGGCGAGGGCGGCTCCGCCGGCCATGGGCCGCAAGCTACCCGATTGGACTCACGACAGCAGGAGAACGCGATCCCAGCCGGACGCGTCGGAGCTGCCCACAGTGCAGAGCGTCAACACCACGCCGGCCGCGCCCGTCAGCAGCCCGGGACGATCGGCGGTGGCCCCGTTCGGATCGATGTCGCGGATGCCGTAGGGGCTGGAGGCGTCGAACGCGGCGAGCAGCTCGCCCGCCAGCGCATCGGCCCGGGCCCAGAGCTCGGCGCTCCCGGTCCGCTGGGCCAGGCGCATGGTGATCTGCAGCGTCCCGGCAACGCCGTGGCACAGCGTGGGGCTCGGAAGCCGGCGCTCGGCGGGGTCGAGGTCCAGAGCGCGCTCGAGTCCGTCGAGCGCCGCCGCACGCCAACCGGCCTCCTGCAAGCAGTCGCCGGCGTTCCACAGCGCCCAGGCGATGCCGCCCGACCCGTAGCACCACGCGGGGCGCGGGTCGAGGCCGGGCTGCTCGGCGCACACGCCGTCGTCGGCCAGCGCCAGCCACGACGGCCACCTGGGCCCAGCGGCATCGGCAGAGGCCCTCGCCACCAGCCAGCCGCCGAGCTCCGCGACGGCTTCGCGCTGCCCGGCGACCTCGATCCCTTCCCGCGCGGCCAGGGTGAGCAACGCGAGCGGGCCCGCGACCCCGTGCGAGAGGCCGGCGTCGATCCGCGCCGGGCGCTCGGCCTCGGGCAGCGCCCGGTAGCCGCTCAGGTCAGGAGCGGCCTGGGCGCGCGCCGCGAGCGCGTCGAGCACGGACGCGAGGAGCGCGCGGGTCTGCTCGCGCTCGCGCCGCCCGAGCAGGTAGGCGCCGAGACCGGTGACGCCGGCCATGTGGTCCCAGGACCCGCCGGGCAGCGGCTCCGCGCCGGCGAGGGGAGCGAGCAGCCCGGGCCCGGCGTCGACGAGCATGGCGTCGAGGCGCTCCAGCAGTGGCAGCGGACGGGCCGCGGCCGCGGCGAGCCGAGCGGCGCAGAACGCCACGCCGGCCAGCCCGTCGAGCATCCCCGGCCCGGCGTGCGCGGGGATGGCCTCGACGGCGCCGCGCAGAGCTCGCCCTGCCAGGCCCCGCCACGGCCCGTCGGGATCGCAGCGGGCCAGCTCGTCGAACGCGAGCGCGAGCCCCGAGTACCCGGAGGCGAGGCCGTAGGCCGGCGGCTCGACGGATAGCTCTGCGAGGCGCCGGCCGAGCGCGACGGCGAGCTCGCGCGCGCGGCGGCGGCGCTCGTGCGCAATGGGCGGCGGCTCCGCAAGCCGTGCGGCGTCGTCGTCGGTGCTGGGGCGTACGGGCAGAGCTACGTAGTATCGCCCCGTGGATGCCCCGCCCACGGGAGGCGAGCCCCGGTACGCGGTCCTGCCGTGGATCGTCATCCGCGCCCCGGCGCTGCCGGTCGAGGACTACGAGGCGCTCGGCGATCGCGACGCGGTGGCACGGCTGTACGCCTCGCCGTTGTTCCGGCGCGCGGTGGCGGTGGCCAGCCCCTCGCTCAGCGCGGCGCTCGACCGCGGCGACGGCACGCTCGGCGCTCGCGCCCGCGGCGCACGGCTGCGGTACGCGATCCGCATGGCCACCCGCCCGACGCCCTTCGGAGCCTTCGCCGGCGTCGCCCTGGCCGAGTGGGGACCGCGCACCACGCTGCGGCTGCGCAGCGAAGACGGGCGGCTGCGAACCGGGCCGGACGTCGAGTGGCTCGCCGGCCTGCTCCGTGAGGCCGAGACCCGCCCCGACGTCCGCCGGCAGCTCCGCGTCCAGCTGCACCCGGCGGCGGTCGTCGTGGGGCGGAGGCTGACCCTCGCGCAACGACCACCCGTGCCGGGCGGCGACGCGGACCGCCACATCCTCGACCTGCGCGTCACGCCGCTCGTGCGCGACGTGGTGGAGCTGGCCCCGGAGCCGATCCGGTGGACCGAGCTGCTCGCACGGATGACGACCCGCCACCCCGGCGCGGATCCGGCGCGGGTCGAAGCGGTGCTCGACCGACTGTGGGCCGAGGGCGTGCTGCTCAGCGAGCTGCGCCCGCAGGTCACGGCGGCGGTGCCGGCGCAGGCGGCGCGGCGAGCGCTCGACGGGGTCGCCGAGGCCCACGAGGAGCTGAGGCGACTGGACGCCGTGCTGGGCCGCTGCTCTCGCTGGGACGCGCTGCCGCCCGCACAGGCCGCAGCGGAGCGGGCGGCGCTCGACGAGACGACCCGCGCCGCAGTCGGCGTCTCCCCTCACGCGGCGCTGCGCACGGACCTGGCGCTCGACCTGGAGGGGGCGCTCGGCGAGCGGGTGGGCGAGGCACTGGCGCGGGCCGCCGACCTCTCGCTGCGCCTCGGGCTGTGGCCGACCGGCGACCCGGCGCTCGCTGCCTATCGCGCGCGGTTCGAAGACCGGTACGGCCGCGGGCGCGCGGTCCCGGTGCTCGAGCTGCTCGATCCGAGCCTGGGGCTGGGGTCGCCCGCGGACGAGGACGTCCGCGGGATCGAGGCGCCGGTCGTCCGGCAGCGCCGCCTCGCGCAGCTCGCCGCGGCTGCGTTCGCTGCGGGACGGCGCGAGGTGGAGCTCGACGACGCCCTGCTCGCGGACCTGGCCCCCGAGCCACCGGCCGCGCCATGGTGGCCCGCGAGCCTGGAGGTCTTCGCCGCCGTGGCGGCGCGCTCATCGGAGGACATCGACGCGGGCGCCTTCCGGCTCGTGCTGCGCGAGGTCCGGGCGGCGGCGCCGGGCGCCGTGGCCGCCCGCTTCGCCGACGTGCTCGAGCCGGACGGGCCGGCGGCGCTGCGGGAGACGGTCAAGGCCGCCGATCCGGCCGACGGCCGCCTGCGCGCCGAGGTGGTGTGCCTGCCGATGCGGCTGAGCGCGGCCAACGCGGTCGTGCACCCGCCGCTGCGCGCGTGGGAGGTGGTGCTCGACGCTGCGCCGGGCGTGCCCTCCGAGCGCGTGATCCCGCTGCGGGAGCTAGCCGTGGTGCTCGACGGCGGACGCCTGGCCATCGTGTGGCCGCGCGCCGACCGCGAGGTCGGCCTGCAGGAGCACACGGCGCTCAACCGGACCCTGCTTCCGGCCCCGCTCGCGGCGCTGCGGCTGCTGGCGCGCGACGGGCAGGCGATCCCCGGCCCCCACGTCCAGGGCGTGGAGCACCTGCCGTTCGTCCCCCGCCTCGTGTGCGGGCAGGTCGTCGTCGCGACCGCGCACTGGCACCTCGATGACCGTGCCCACGGGGACGCGCTGCCGGTCGACGACGCCGCCGCCTTCGCACCGGCGTTGCAGGACTGGCGCGCGCGCTGGCGCATGGACCGCCACGTGTACCTGCGCTCCGACGACAACCGGCTGCTGCTCGACCTCGACGACGCCGAGCAGCGCGAGCAGCTTCGCCAGGCGCTGGCGGCGGCGGATCGGCCGGTCACGCTCGAGGAGGCGCTGCCGCGAACCGGCGACGCGTGGCTGCCGGGCCCGCGCGGGCGCCACGCGATGGAGCTGACCGCGACGCTGCGGCTGGAGGTGCCCACGCCGAGGCCGCCCGCCGCCGCCGCTCGCCCCGTCGCGGCGGCGGAGCGGACGCGGGCGCCGGGCGGCGACTGGCTGTATCTCAAGCTGTACGCGCCTGCGGCGACGCACGAGGACCTCGTCGCAGGACCCGTCCGCGAGCTGTGCGCCGAGGCGCTGGCCTGCGGGGCCGCCGACCTGTGGTTCTTCCTCCGCTACCACGACCCGGACCCGCACATCCGGCTCAGGCTGCACGGCGAGCCGCAGCGGCTGGCAGCGGAGCTCTGGCCGCGCGTGGCGCCGTGGCTGCGCGCGCTGGTCGACGACGCGTGGTGCCACCGGGTGGCGCTGGACACCTACGAGCGAGAGGTCGAGCGCTACGGCGGCCCGGAGTCGATGGACCGGGCGGAGCGCGCGTTCGCCGCCGACAGCCGGGCCGTGGCCGACCTGCTGCGCCTGCGCGCCCGCGGGCGGCTGCGCCTGGAGCGGACGCTGCTCGCCGTTGCGTCGCTCGACCTGCTGCTGCAGGGGCTCGGGCTGCCCGGCGCCGAGCGGCTGGCCTGGGCGCGCGGCGTGCGCGGGCACGAGGCGGGCGAGCGCTTCCGCGCCGAGCAGGGCCTCCTGCGCCTGCTGCTCGACGAGGGTCTCGGCGCCGCCGGCGAGGACGAGGCGGCGGCGGTGCTGACGCGCCGCGCCGAGGCGCTTCGCGCACAGCCGCCGGTCGACGTCTCGGTTCCGGTCGCAGGCGCCTTGGCCCACATGCACTGCAACCGGCTGCTCGGGACCGACAGGGCGGACGAGGAGGCGGTGTTCGAGCTCTGGGCCCGCACGGTGCGCAGCGTCGCGGCGATGCAGCGCGTCGGACGGATGAGCTCGTGACCCCCGGGCGCCGCATCCTCGCGCTGCTGATGGCCCACCGGTGGCCCCTGATCGGCGGGTTGCTCGCCATCCTCGCCACCGGCGCCTTCACCGCGGTGGTGCCGCTCCTTCTCGGCGTGGGAATCGACGCGCTCGATGCCCACGACCGGGGCGGGCTGGAGGCGGCGGCCGCGGGGATCGTCGGCCTCGCCGTGCTCGGCGGCGTGACCACCGCGGTGGGGATGCGGCTGATGGCGCGCGTCGGCGTCGACGTCGAGACCGACCTGCGAGCGACCTACTTCCGCCGGCTGCAGGAGCTGCCGCTCGACGTCCTCGAGCGGTTCCCGCAGGGCCAGCTCGTCTCCCGCGGGACCGTCGACCTGCGCGTCCTCCGGCTCTTCATCGGCAGCGGTCTGGGAACGCTCGTGCAGGCGGTCACGATCGTCGTGGTGGCGATCGTGCTCATGGTCGTGACCAACCCGCTCCTGACCCTGCTCGCGCTCGCGCCGCTCCCGTTCGCCTTCTACCTGTCCGCGCGGTTCTCGGGACCTTTGGCCCGGCGCTACGCCGCCGTCCGCACGGTGGTGTCCGAGCTGGCCTCCCAGGCCGTACAGGACGTGGAGGGGGCGGCGGTCATCCGCGGCTTCGCGCGCGAGAACGAGCAGCTCGCGCGCTTCCGGCGCGGGGTCGACCGGCTGATGGAGCAGGGCCGGGAGCAGGTCAAGCTCCAGTCCTGGTACACGTCCACGCTCGCGGCGCTCTCCCTGCTGGGCCTGGTCGCCGTCCTCCTCTACGGCAACTTCGCCGCGGTTGAGGGCCACCACCTGAGCACGGGCGAGTTCGTCGCCTTCTACGGCTACCTGCTGCTGATGCTGGCCCCCGCCCAGCAGCTCGGCACGCTGATACCGGCGGTGCCGGTCGCGCTGGCCGCCGGGGAGCGCGCCCTGGACGTGATCGACCTGCCGGACGCGGAGCGACGCGGCGGTCAGGGCCTCGACGGACGCCCGGGCTCCGCCGCCCTGCGCGACGCGATCCTGACTTACGGCGACGGGCCGCCCGCCCTGCAGGGCCTGGAGCTGGACGTGCCCGCGGGAAGCGTGGTCGCGCTCACCGGTCCGACGGGGTCGGGCAAGACGACCGTGCTGCAGGTGCTCCTCGGCCTCCGGGGCCTGGACGCGGGCCAGGCCGAGGTGGGCGGCGTCAGGCTGGACAGCGTCGAGCTCTCCGCGCTGCGCGGGCATCATGCCGCCGAGGTCGACGACGACCCGTTCCTGTTCGCGGGCAGCGTGCGCGACAACATCGCCTACGCCCGTCCCGACGCCGATGAGCAGGACATCGAGGCCGCTGCGCGCACGGCCCAGGCCCACGGCTTCGTGACCGCCCTGCCGGACGGCTACGCCACCCGTGTCGGGGCCCGCGGGATCCGGCTCTCGGGGGGCGAGCGGCAGCGGATCGCGCTCGCGCGGGCGCTGCTCATCCGGCCGCGGCTCGTGCTGCTCGACAACGCGACCGGGAGCCTCGACGGCATCACCGAGCGGCGGGTCGTGGCCGGCCTGCGCGAGCGGCTCGCGGACGCGACGGCCGTGACCGTGGCCTACCGCGAGTCGTCGCTCGCGCTCGCGGACGAGGTGATGACGCTTCGCGACGGCCGCGTGGTCGGACGGGAGTCGCGCAGCGCGGCCGCGGTCGCCGATGAGGCCGCGCCGTCGAGCGACGCGCCGACGCCGGAGGCGGAGCCGGCCGAGGCAGCGGCACCGGCCGCCGCCGACCCGGGGACGGCCCCGGGCGGGCTGCGGCTGCTGGCGCTCCCGCGCCGGCGGATGGTCGCGATCGCCGCCTGGGCGGCCGGGTCGGTCGCGGTCTCGCTCGTCGCCCCGCTGCTCGCCGGCGCGGCGGTGGACGAGATCGTCCAGCCCAAGAGCCTCGACTCGGTCTGGCTACTGACCGGCGCGGTCGCCGTGACCCTGGCCCTGACCTGGGTGACCGGCTTCGGGCTGAGCCGCATCATCGGCTTCACCGGCCTCGAGGGACTGGCCCGCCTGCGGGTGCGGCTGGTCGACCACCTGCTCCGCGTCCCGCTGCCGTTCGTGTTGCGTAGCGATCCGGGGGCGCTGCTCTCGCGGGTGACCAACGACGTCGAGGCCTCCCAGCAGCTGCTCAACGCCGGCTTCACCCTGCTCGTGACCAGTGTGCTGACGCTGCTGGCGACGATGCCGGTGCTGCTCATCCTCGACCTCCAGCTGGGGCTCGTCACGCTGGTGCCCTGCGCGCTGGCAGCGCTCGTCATCGTCCTGCTCACGCGGGCGATGCGCGGTGCCTCCGCGCTGGCCCAGGAGCGGTTGGAGACCCTCATCGGGGAGGTGCAGGAAACCGTCTCCGGCGCGCGGGTCGTGCGTGGTTTCTCGCAGCAGGAACGCCACGTGCGCCGCTTCGACGAGCGCAACGACCAGGCGCGCGAGACGCTGGTCCGCGCCACCTGGCTGTCCGGTCTGTACCCGGCGGCCACCGAGCTGATCGGGCTGAGCGGGATCGGGGCGGTCCTGCTCGTGGGGGGCGACCAGGTCCTCGCCGGCGCGGCGACCATCGGCACCATCGTGACCTTCACCACGTACCTGCGCGTGGCCCTGGCGCCGCTCCCGATGCTCGCCACGCTGCAGTCGCTCTACGTGCAGGCCGCAGCCGGCCTGTCGCGCATCGCCGGCCTGCTGGCCGTCGACGCCGAGGAGCCCGCCGGGCGCCCGTCGCTGGACGCCGTGGTCGGCGAGGTGCGCTTGGAGGGCGTCAGCTTCGCCTACCCGGGCGGCCCCTGGGTCGTCCGCGACGTCGACCTCACGGTCCCGGCCGGGGGCACGCTGGCCCTGGTCGGGAAGACGGGCGCCGGCAAGACCACGCTGGTCAGGCTGCTGATGGGCTTCCTGACCCCCGGGCGCGGCCGCGTTCGCATCGACGGACACGACCTCGCCACGGTCAGCCTGCGGTCGCTGCGCGAGCACATGGCGGTCGTCACCCAGGAGCCGTTCCTCTTCCGGGGCACGGTCGCCGACAACCTCGCCTGGGCGGCGAAGGACCACGCGCCGGACCGCGTGCAGGCGGCGGCACACGCGGTCGGGCTCCTCAACGTCCTCCCGCGCGGGCTGAAGACCGAGGTCAGCGACCGCGGCGCCAGCCTGTCCGCAGGAGAGCGGCAACTCGTCGCCCTCGCGCGGGCGCTGGTCGCGGAGCCACGGCTCCTGATCCTTGACGAGGCCACGTCGAGCGTCGACCCCGCCTCCGAGGCGCGGGTCGAGGAAGCGATCACGGTCGCCGCCGCGCACTGCACCACGGTCATCGTCGCCCACCGGCTGTCCACGATCCGCTCGGCCGACGAGATCGCGGTCGTCGACGCCGGGCGAGTGGTCGAGCGCGGGGCGCACGACGATCTGCTGCGCGCCGGCGGTGCGTACGCGCGGCTATGCCACGCGGCCGAGGGCAGCGGGATCACGAGCTGAGCGCGCGACCGACCGGCGGCTCATCGTGTTCGCAACCGGCGCGGGCGGCGCATCCCATGGCGACACGACGATCCCCGCGACGGGCTTGAGGTCGCCGATGGGGCAAGATTGTTTGACGCACGGCGAGTTCGCCGCGGCCCGTGGACCGGCCGCGGACGGGTCAGGAAGGGGGCAGAACGAACCGCGCGGTTGCGCGCGTGTCGCCGCTGACCACGACGGCGTGCAGCTGCTGAAGCTTCTTGACGACCTGGAGGGCGGTGAAGAGCACGCCTGACTGGCCTCCGCCCGGCGCGTTGGCGAGCTCGGGTGCCTGCGGCACGCGGTCGACGAGTTCGGCGACGGTTGCCCCCTGGGGCGCTGCCTCCGCGAGCAGGCGCCGCACCGCCTGGTCGTAGGCGTCGTAGCCGTTTCGTAGCGCCCGCATGCGTTGACGGATCCGGCTGGCTCCGCGCGTGACCGAGAACGTGTGCCCCTCGGTGAGGATCCGGGCGCCGCCGGCGCTCGCGGCCGCGAGCAGCTCGACGAAGACCTGCCGGGTACGCGCCGCGCTGGACTCCGGCCAGACGGGATAGATCGAGATCGTCTCGTCGGCCGTGTGCAGCAGGTGCGTCTTGGGGAAGTAGACGACCAGCTCCCCGTGCGTGTGGCCGCCGGTGCGGAGAACGTCGACACCGTCGTTGCCGAACGTCCAGCCTCGTGCTCTCAGCCTGCCGATCCGGACACGTCGCTGCGGCAGCGACTCGAGCGCCCGACGGGTGTCGGTCGACTGTTCGAGCGGCGCGAAGAGCTCGAAGAGGTCCTGCGCCTGCGCGGTCGGGTCGTCGAAACCCGGGATGTAGCCGGTGATACCGGCGATGCCGGCGGCCAGAGACTCCTGGACGTAGTTGTCGGCGAGCGAGAAATCGAGTCGCGACATGTAGTGCCGCTTGCGGACCGCCGGCGTCGCCATGAGCAGGTCGTTGTTGCCGATGTGGTCGGGGTGCCCGTGGGTGTTGATCAGCACGAGGTTGCGAAACGGGCGCATGCGGCTGACCGCCTTGCGAAGGAACGGACGGAACGAGGGCGTCGCCCCACTGTCGATCACATACAGCGTGTCCCCCAGTCGGTACAGGATCACGTTGGCAATGTCCGCCTCGCCCTTGGCGGGATTCAGCTCCCGTCCCACGATCATCAGCGTGCTCGGCGCCACGCGCACGACGTCGCCATACCGCAGCTCGGTTGCCGCCGAAGTTGGCGCGGTCTGCACCGCCCCGACGAACGCCAGCGCCAACGCCGCGATCGCGAACATCCGGACTCGGCTCATCTGGCACGCGACTTTCGCACGACGCCTTCGTCCTGACAGGAAGGAACGGGTATGAGCGGACGCCGGACATTGCGCCGATGCCGTCGCTCAACGATGGGGAGTCCTCGGATTCGTCGCGCAGGCGAGCTTCGGTTCGGACCGGCAGCGAGACTCAGCGAACGACCCGGACTCGCTCACACGTCCTGGTGACGAAAGTCCTTCCTGTCGACAATCGCGCGGTCGCGGCCGGCGCCGCAGTGCACCACGTCGCGCGTCCTGTCAGCGGCCAGCAGCAGGTCGTTGCCGTCACCGCCGGAGAGCAGGTCGACGCCGGGACCGCCGACGATCAGGTCATTGCCTCTCTCGCCGATGAGGGCGTCGTTGCCCGTGCCGCCGTCGAGCGTGTCGGCCTGGTCTCCGCCGCGCAAGCGGTCGTTGCCGGGCCCGCCGTGTTAGTCCGCCGCGATTGGCCGAAACACCGACGGTGCGGGAGCGTCGGGTCGGTTGGCACGATCATCGCCGTCGTTGAGCTCGAGCCGGAGCACCCGAACGCTTGCCGTGTCACCACAGAGCGCGCCGCCGCCCCCGCTGCTGTTGGCGGTGCAGCCCGGGCCGGCGATCATGTTCTGAGGGGTCGAGAGGAAGCTCTTGTCTTGGAGCAGGTACAGGGAGCCGCTCGGGGCGCACTGCGGGCACGGAAAGAGCTTCGGATGGATCTGGTTGTCCTCACCGGGCGGCGCGTCGACGGTCACAGTGCTGCCATCGAGGCTGGCGGTCGGCACGGCCTGCGCGGCGGTCGCCGGCGCCAGCACCGCCACCACCGGAGCAAGCTTCAGCCCCATCCGCGCGCGTCCGAGCACGCTGAGCATCATCGCGCCGAGCATCATCCCAGCTTGCCGGCCCCGACACGATCGCCCGACGGAATGGCTCGCGCGGTCAGGCGCGGTCTTGCAGGACGATCGGGTCAAAGACAATTAACGCATCGGCTTGCCCTGCCGATACGCGAACGGCCCCCGGTACTCGCCGTCGCCGCCAGTCAGCGGCAGGCCGATCTGGGCCGGTGGGGCGAGCTCGGCCTCGGCGCGGGCCTTGATCGCCGCCTCGTCGTGGTGGCCGCCGGCGTCGCTCGTCGCCGGGTCGCGGACGGTGACACGGATGCGCACGGGCGCGAAGGTGTCGCCGTCGGGGAACTCGACCTCGACGTTGCGGGCGCCGTTGGCGCGGGCGACCCCGAGCGCTTCGCTCCGGCCCATCGCCTTGTAGTCGGCCACCTCGAGGTGGCGAGGATTGGGCTTGCCCGCGAAGCTCGGAGGCTCGAACAGCCGCGTGTAGGACTCGTGCATCGAGCGCGCGCCGGCCAGCGCGCCGAGGTCGGCCGCGCGCTGCTCGCGCCCGCCCTTGCCGATGCCTCGAGCCACCCCGCCGAGGAAGACCGCGCCGACCACGACGGCCGCCATCGCCGCCACCAACAGCAGCACGGCCTGGCCGGATTCGCCGTCCCAGTCGACCCTCCTTCGCCGGTGTTCTCCCTGCTGTTGCCGCACGCCCACACCGTCGCGGGCCGGCGCTCACGCCTCCACACGCATGCGTCACAAGACGCATGAGGATGTGCGAAGAAAGGTCGCTACGCGTGCCCGTGCGCACCCGGGGTCATGTTCGAGCCGTGGCGCGCATCGACGGGACGCGGGAAGAAGCCACAACACGATCACTACGTCGGAGTGCCGTGGAATCCAAGCCAGAAGCCGAGGTACGCCGGTTGACCGACGCGGCCCTCAGCGACGGAACGCCCGTGGGGCCTCGACGAGAGCTTCATCGTCCTCGGGACCGCTCGCGGGGGAGCACCCGTGTGCTGCCGCCGCCACCCGGCCGGACAGCGAGCCTCAGCGGACGACCCGGACCCGCTCGCACGTCCTGGTGATGAAGTCCTTCCTGTCGACAATCGCCCGGTCGCGGCCGCGGCCGCAATGCACCACGTCGCGCGTCCCGTCCGCGGCCAGCAGCAGGTCGTTGCCGTCACCGCCGGAGAGCAGGTCGACGCCGCGACCGCCGACGATAAGGTCATTGCCTCCCTCGCCGCTGAGCGCGTCGTCGCCCGTGCCGCCGTCGAGCGTGTCGGCCCGGTCGCCGCCGCGCAGGCGGTCGTTGCCGGGCCCGCCGTGGTAGTCCGCTGCGATCGGCAGAAACACCGACAGCGCGGGAGCGTCGGGTCGGTTGGCGCGATCATCGCCGTCGTTGAGCTCGAGCCGGAGCACCCGAACGCTAGCCGCGTCACCACAGAGCGCGCCGCCGTCCCCGCTGGCGTTGGCGGTGCAGCCCGGCCCGGCGATCACGTTCTGAAGGGTCGAGAGGAAGCTCTTGTCCTGGAGCAGGTACAGGGAGCCACTCGGCGCGCACTGCGGGCACGGAAAGAGCTTCGGATGGATCTGGTTGGCCTCACCGCGCGGCGCGTCCACGGTCACAGTGCTGCCATCGAGGCTGGCGGTCGGCACGGCCTGCGCGGCGGTCGCCGGCGCCAGCACCGCCACCACCGGAGCAAGCTTCAGCCCCATCCGCGCGCG
>DATBDE010000117.1:0-16428 GCA_036270095.1 Solirubrobacteraceae bacterium
GATCACCGATCCGGACCTGATCGCGAAGCGGGCGGAGCTCTTCACCCAGCGTGCCGGCCACTACTACGACAACTGGGACGCGATCTACGAGCAGTGGATCACCAAGGCCGAGGACTGCATCGAGCGGCTCAGGGCCATCGACCTCCACGACCTGCCCGAGGTCGAGCCGTTCGCGGTCGTCGAGTCGCACCGCGGGCTGACTTCGAGCTTCGACCTCCTCGCGAACTACAACCGGCTCATCGAGAACATGCAGGAGATGGCGTACTACCACTTCGAGATGCTCGGACTGGGGTACGCCGCCTACCTCACCTTCCGCGACTTCTGCCAGCAGGCGTTCCCCGGGATCGCCGACCAGTCGATCTCGAAGATGGTGGGCGGGATCGACATCCTGTTCTTCCGCCCCGACGACGAGGTGCGCAAGCTCAGCGCCCTGGCCCTCGAGCTCGGGCTCGCCGACATCATCCTCGAGCAGACGAACCCCGAGGCCGCGCTCGCGGCGATCGCCGAGGCCGACGGCGGCGACCGCTGGCTGGCCGCGTTCGAGGAGGCCAAGGACCCGTGGTTCTGGTTCTCCACCGGCGCCGGCTACTCGCACCAGCACCGCGCCTGGATCGACGACCTGCGCCTGCCCTTCAACGCCATGCGCGGCTACATCGACAAGCTCCGGGCGGGCGAGCCGATCGAGCGGCCGTTGGAGGCCATCCAGTCCGAGTCCGAGCGGGTCTTCGCCGAGTACCGCGCGCTGCTCGGCCCCGACGACGCCGAGGCCTTCACCTCCATGCGCGAGCTGGCCAAGACCGTCTATCCGTTCGTCGAGAACCACAACTTCTACGTCGAGCACTGGCACCACTCGATCTTCTGGAACCGCGTGCGCGAGATCGGCCAGATCCTCGTCAACGGCGGCTTCCTCGAAGACAGCGAGGACGTCTTCTACCTGCACCGCTTCGAGCTCCACGACGCCCTCTACGACCTCTGTACGGGCTGGGCCACGGGCACGCCCGCGCGCGGCCCGACCTACTGGCCGCCGGAGGTCGCGGAGCGCAAGCGGATCATGCAGAAGCTCCAGGCCTGGGTCCCGCCGCCGGCCCTGGGCACCCCGCCGCAGGAGGTCACCGAGCCGTTCACGGTGATGCTGTTCGGGGTCACCACCGACACCGTCAACACGTGGCTGGGCCGGGACGACGACGAGGACGGCGCACTGCACGGCATCGCCGCGAGCCCGGGCATCGCCGAGGGCGTCGCGCGCGTGATCACCACTGTCGACGACCTCGATGACGTGCAGACCGGCGAGATCCTCGTCTGTCCGATCACCGCGCCGAGCTGGGCCCCGGTGTTCGCCAAGATCGGCGGCGCCGTCTCCGACATCGGCGGGATCATGTCCCACGCCGCGATCGTCTCCCGCGAGTACGGGCTCCCCGCGGTCGTGGGCACCGGGTTTGGGACCAAGCGCATCGAGACCGGGCAGCGCATCCGCGTCGACGGCAACGAGGGCGCGGTCACCGTCCTCGACGGCGCGGGCTAGGCGAGATCGTCACGCACCCGGCGTGCTCCCTCCACCATCGCGGCCAGCTTGCCACGCGCCACGTCGCGGGGGAGGTACTTCATGCCGCAGTCGGGCGCGAGGATGAGCCGCTCGGGCGGCACGTGCTCGAGCGCGGCGCGGATGCGCTCAACGACCACCTCGGGCGTCTCGACCGCCGGGTCCCCGAGGTCGAGGACGCCGAAGACGATCTGCTTGCTCGGGAGCGCCTCGAGCACCGCGGGATCCAGGCGCGGCTGGGCCGCCTCGACCGAGATCTGGTCCGCCGGGCAGCCGTCGAGCTCGGCCAGGAACGAGTAGCCGGTGTCGCGGTTGTGCACGATCGCCGCGTAGCCGAAGCAGGTGTGGAGGGCGGTCGTGGCGTCGATGCCCTCGAGCGCCCGGTTGAGCGCGGGCAGGGCGTACTCGCGCGCGGGGTCGGGACGGGCCTGCAGGTAGGGCTCGTCGATCTGGACGACGTCGGCGCCGGCGGCGGCGAGCTCCCGCAGCTCCTCGTTGACCGCGACCGCGTAGTCCATGGCCAGCTCGCCGGCGTCGGCGTAGTGGTCGTTCTGGGCCTGCTGGCTCATCGTGAAGGGCCCGGGCACGGTGATGCGGATGGGCCGGTCGGTGGCGGCGCGCAGGAACTCGACGTTGCGCACCTCGACCGGCCGCGCGCGCCGGATCGGCCCGACGACGCGCGGGACGGGGTTGGGGTGGCCGGTGCGGTCCAGGGCCGAGCCGGGATTGTCGAGGTCGAGCCCCACGAGTGCGTTGGCGAAGCGGTTGGAATAGCTCTCGCGCCGGATCTCGCCGTCGGTGATGACGTCGACGCCGGCGTCCTCCATGTCCCGGACGGCCAGCAGGGTGGCGGCGTCGTGGGCCTCCTCGAGCTCGTCGGGATCGATGCGCCAAAGCTCGCGCGCGGCGACGCGCGGGGGCAGTCGGGCAGCGAGCCGAGCGCGGTCGATGAGCCACTCGGGCTGGGGATAGCTGCCCGTGACCGTGGTGTGGAGCGGACCGAGGATCACGGTTCTTGACTACAGCAGATTTCAAATATAATACTCACTTGTCCGGTTCCGAAAGGGGTAGTCAGTGACGTCCGAGCCCGCCACGCGGACCTTCCCGAGCCCGTTCGACGTCCCGGCGCCCCCTGGCGCCGAGGACTGGCGTCGGCTGTATCCCGAGTACTACCTCTTCAGCGAGGAGCGCCGCGACTTCGAAGAAAGCAAGTTCTGGTTCTTCGACGGGCTCCACAACCCGGAGCCGATCTACCCCTTCGACGCGATCATGACCGAGAGCTGGTGGGTGTTCCTCAACCAGTTCCTCACGCGCGTGTGGCAGGTCCCGCCGGCCAGCGGCATCGACCAGCGCCTGGTCAACGGCTACCTCTACGTCAGCCCGACCACGATCGACGACCCGGCCGAGATCGAGCAGCGCGTGCCGGTCTTCCTCGAACGCGCCGGCCAGTACTACGCGAACTGGGACGAGATCTACGACGAGTGGATCGTCAAGGCCGAGGACTGCATCGATCGGCTGCGCAAGATCGAGTTCGAGCCGCTTCCCGACCTCGAGCCGATCGAGACCGTGACCAGCGTCCGCGGTACCACGAGCGCCTGGGACATCGTCCACCGGTACGACGAGCTGCTCGAGAACATGCACGAGATGGCCTGTTACCACTTCGAGCTCAACATGCTCGGGTACGGCGCCTTCATGACGTTCTCGGACTTCTGCAAGGCCGCCTTCCCCGACATGCCCGACCAGTCCATCGCGCGCATGGTCGGCGGCGTCGACATCCTCTTCTTCCGCCCCGACGACGAGGTGCGCAAGCTGAGCCGGCTGGCCATCGAGCTCGGCCTCGCCGACGCGGTGCTCGACAACGACGACCCCGACGACGTGCTCCGGGCCATGGGCGCCGCCGAGGGCGGCGACCGCTGGCTGGCCGCGCTCGAGGAGGCCAAGGACCCGTGGTTCTGGTTCTCCACCGGCACCGGCTACTGCCACCAGCACCGGTCCTGGATCGACGACCTCACCGTGCCGTTCGGGGCCATGCAGGGCTACATCACCAAGCTCCAGGCGGGCGAGAGCATCGACCGGCCGCTCGACGAGATCCTGCGCGAGCGCGAGCGCATCGCCTCCGAGTACCGCGAGCTCCTGCCCACCGACGACGACCGCGCGGCCTTCGACGAGACCCTCGCGCTGGCCCGCAAGGTCTACCCCTACGTCGAGAACCACAACTTCTACGTCGAGCACTGGCACCACTCGATGTTCTGGAACAAGGTCCGCGACCTCGGGCGCGTCTTCCAGGCCGGCGGCTTCCTGGTCGACTCCGAGGACATCTTCTACCTGCACCGCTACGAGGTGCACGAGGCGCTGTTCGACATGCTCACCGCCTGGGCGACCACGAACCCGGGTCGCCCCCGCTACTGGCAGGACGAGATCGCCGAGCGCAAGCGGATCATGGAGAAGCTGCGCGCGTGGGCGCCCCCGCCCGCGCTGGGCAAGCCGCCGGACGCCGTGACCGAGGCGGCAACGGTGATGCTGTGGGGCATCACCACCGACATGGTCGAGCAGTGGCTCGACGCCCAGGGCGGCAACGGCGACGCCGACGGCGGACCGGCCGCGCTCAACGGGTTCGCGGCCTCGCCGGGCGTGGCCGAGGGCCCGGCGCGGGTCATCACCGCCGTGGACCAGCTCGACCAGGTCGAGCTGGGCGAGATCCTCGTCTGCCCGATCACCGCCCCGAGCTGGGCGCCGGTGTTCGCCAAGATCGCCGGCGCGGTCTCGGACGTGGGCGGGATCATGTCCCACGCCGCCATCGTCTCGCGCGAGTACGGCCTGCCCGCCGTCGTCGGCACCGGCTTCGGCACGCGGCAGATCGAGACCGGCCAGCGCGTGCGCGTGGACGGGAACGAGGGCACCGTCACCGTGGTCGACGAATGAACGCAGCGGTTGCGCACATCCGCTGGCTCGAGGAGTGCGACGCGTCCAGCGCCTCCGTAGTCGGCGGCAAGTGTGCGTCGCTGGGCGAGCTGATCAGCATCGGGATGGCGGTGCCGCCGGGCTTCGCCGTCACCACGCACGCGCACGACGCCTTTCTGACCCGGCACGCGGTGCGCGAGCGCGAGACCGAGCTGCTCCAGGCCGTCGACTACGACGCGGTCGAGGAGGTGACGAAGGCCAGCGAGCGGCTGCGCGACCTGGTCGAGGACCTCGAGCTGCCCGAGGCGACTGCCGCGGCGGTGCGCGACGCCTACGAGCGGCTCTCCGACGGGGACGACGTGCCGGTCGCCGTGCGCTCGAGCGCGCTGGCCGAGGACCTGTCGACCGCGAGCTTCGCCGGCCAGCTGCAAACGTATCTGTGGGTGGAGGGCGCCGACGCCGTGGTCGAGCACGTGCGCCGATGTTGGAGCGGGTTCTTCACCCCCGAGGCGCTGAGCTATCGCCACCGCCAGGGGATCGCCGCGGAGGACGCGCGCATGAGCGTAGGCGTGCAGCAGATGGTGCCGGCGCGCTCGGCCGGCGTGCTCTTCACGCTGAACCCGGTCAACGGCGACCGTTCGAAGATCGTGATCGAGTCCACCTGGGGCGTGGGCGAAGCCCTCGTCTCCGGCGAGGTCGACCCCGACCGCTTCACGGTGGACAAGGTCACGCTCGACCTCCTGTCGACCGTCATCGGCAACAAGCAGGTCGAGCACCGTCCCGACCCGTCCGGCGGCGGCGTCGTCGTCGGCGAGATACAGGCCGACCGGCGCAGCCTCCCGTCGCTCTCCGGCGAGGAGGCGGTGGCGCTCGCGCGCATGGGCAAGGCGATCGAGCGCCACGCCGGCCAGCCGCAGGACATCGAGTGGGCGATCGACGCCGACGGCGAGATCCTCGTCCTGCAGGCGCGCGCCGAGACGGTCTGGAGTCAGCGCGAGCGCCCGCCGACCGTGGAGAAGAAGGGCAGCGCGCTGGAGTACGTCCTCGCCGACCTCCTGAACCGATGAAGCCGGCTCCGTTCGCCTACGAGCGGGCCGCCTCCGCCGACGAGGCGGTGGCCATGCTCGACCGCTACCAGGGCGACGCCCGCGTGCTGGCCGGCGGCCAGAGCCTCGTACCGCTCCTGAACATGCGGCTGATGCAGCCCGAGGCGGTCATCGATGTCAACCGCATCCCCGACCTCGACGGCGTGCGCGAGGACAACGGCCACGTGCGCATCGGCGCGCTCGCGCGCTACTCGGCCATCGAGTGGTCGCCGATCGTCGGCGCGCGGCTGCCGCTGCTCAGCGAGATCGTCAGGTACATCGGCGACCGCCAGGTGCGCACGCGCGGCACGATCGGCGGCAGCCTGGCCCACGCCGACCCCACCGGCGAGATGGCCCTGGCTGCGCTGGCGCTGGACGCCACCATCGTCGTGCAGAGCCCGACCGGGACGCGCGAGATCGCCGCCCGCGACTTCTTCCTCGGGCCGTATTTCACCGTGCTCGAGCCCGCCGACATGATCGTCGAGGTCCGCTTCCCGCACCACACGATGGTCACCGCGTTCGCCGAGCACGCCCGTCGCCATGGGGACTTCTGCGTGATCAGCGTCGCCGCGCTGGGCGAGCCCGACGGCGACGCGGGCTGGAAGACCGTGCGGCTCGCGGTCGGCGGCGCCTCCTACCGGCCCTTCGTCGCCGATGAGGCGTCGGCCGCGCTGAGCAACACCGCGCTCGAGCCCGACGCGGTCGAGGCCGCCGGCGCAGCGTGCGTCGAGGCCGCCGAGCCGTCCGACGACATCCGCGCGTCGGCCGACTACAGGGCGCACCTGCTGCCGATCTACGTCCGGCGGGTGCTCGACCAGATGAAGGCCCGAAGAAGCCAAGGAGCGACATGACCCAGACCCTGATCGACGTCCGGCTCACCGTGAACGGCGAGCCGGTGGAGCGGGCGGTCGAGCCCCGGCGCTCGCTGGTGGACTTCCTCCGCCACGACCTCGGGCTCACCGGCACCCACGTCGGCTGCGAGCAGGGCGTGTGCGGCATGTGCACGGTGCTGCTCGACGGC
Source organism: Solirubrobacteraceae bacterium (assembly GCA_036270095.1). Taxonomy (GTDB): domain Bacteria; phylum Actinomycetota; class Thermoleophilia; order Solirubrobacterales; family Solirubrobacteraceae; genus DATBDE01. The sequence goes on from DATBDE010000117.1 coordinate 6,548, forward strand.
GAGCCGATCAAGTCCTGCATCATGCTCGCGGTGCAGGCCGACGGGGCCGAGATCACGACGATCGAGGCGCTCAACGGCGAGGAGCTGCATCCCGCCCAGCGCGCGTTCAAGGAGGCCCACGGCCTGCAGTGCGGCTACTGCACGCCGGCCTTCATCCTCACCTCGGTGGCGCTGCGCGAGCGCGGGCTCGACATCCCGCGCGAGGAGCTCAAGGAGGAGCTCGCCGGCGTCCTGTGCCGGTGCACGGGCTACCAGAACATCCTGACCGCCGTCGAGACCTACCTGGCCGCCGATGACTGACGTCGTCTCCATCCCCGAGACCGAGATCGCCCCCGGCCGGGTCGGCGGGCGCATGGAGCGCGTCGAGGACGAGCGGCTGGTGCGCGGCCTCGGTCGCTACGTGGACGACCTCGACCCGCCGCGGGTCGTCCACGTCGCCTTCGCGCGCTGCCCCTACCCGCACGCCCGGATTGCCTCCATCGACGCCAGCCAGGCCCGGGCGATCGAGGGCGTGCTCGAGGTGCTGCTCCCCGACGACGTGCTCGGCCGCACGGGGCCGATCTCGATCCTGCGCCCGATCCCCGAGGCGCCGCGGGTCATGCCCTACGCGCTGCCGCGCGAGATCGCCCTCTACGAGGGCCAGCCCGTGGTCTCGGTCTGCGCGACAAGCCGCGCCATCGCCGAGGACGCCGTGGCCGCGCTGGACATCGACTACGAGCCGCTGCCGCACCTCTCCGACGTGGAGAAGGCGCTGGCCGAGGACGCGCCCATCCTGCACCCCGAGCTGGGGACGAACCTGCTGGTCCAGAACCCGCGCGGCGACGGCAACCCCGAGGCCGGCCTCGCCGAGTCCGAGGTCGTCGTCGACGACCGCTTCCGCATCAACCGCGTCAGCGGCCTGCCGATGGAGACGCGCGCGATCCTCGCCTCCTACGTGCCCGGGGTGCGCGAGCTCGAGGTCGTCGCCTCCACCCAGGCCCCGCACCTGTTCCGCAAGCAGCTCTCCGACAGCCTGCGCTTTCCCGAGGCCGACATCCGCGTCACCACCCATGACTGCGGCGGCGCCTTCGGCCTGAAGCTGGGGATCTTCGCCGAGGACGTGCTGGTGTGCCTGCACGCGATGGACCTCGGGCGCCCGGCCAAGTGGGTCGAGGACCGCATGGAGTTCTTCCGTGGCGCCACGCAGGCGCGCGAGTCCCTGCACGTGGCCCGGATGGGCGCCTCGAGCGACGGCACGATCCTCGCCTACACCAACCACTACTACGTGGACCTGGGCGCGCACAACTCGCCCATGGGCTCGCCGATGCTCTCGAGCCTGATGTTCCAGGGCCCGTATTCGTTCACGCACGGCTATGTCGAGCGCAACGTCGTGCTCACCAACAAGGTGCCGGTCGGCGCCTACCGCGGCTACGGGCAGCCCGAGGGCTGCTTCGTGCGCGAGCTGCTGCTCGACCGCATCGCCCGCAAGCTGCGCATCGACCCGCTGGAGATCCGCCGGCGCAACTTCATCCGGCCCGACCAGATGCCCTGGCAGACGCCTGGCGGCGCCAAGTACGACAGCGGCGACTACCAGCGCTGCATGGAGATGGCGGCGGAGACGATCGGGTACGGGGAGGCGCGCGAGCGCCAGCGGGCGCTGCGCGACGAGGGTCGCTACCTCGGCATCGGCTTGGCCTGCTACGTCGAGATGACCGGCTACCCGGGGTCCAAGTTCCTGGGCAAGCACGGCGCCGAGTACGGGGCCCACGAGGGCGTGGTCGTGCGGGCCAACCGCTCCGGCGGCGTCGACGTCTACACCGGCGTGCCGCCGATCGGCCAGTCGACCGAGACCGCGTTCACCCAGGTGGCGGCCACGGTGATCGGGCTCGACGCGGCCAAGGTGCGGGTCATCGCCGGCGACACCCAGGGCACGCCGGTCAACACGGGCAGCTTCGCCAGCCGCACGCTGATCGCCGGCTCGGGCGCGATCGAGCGCGCCGGCCGCGAGATCCGCGACAAGGCGCTGCGCGTGGCCGCGTTCATGCTCGACGTGCCCGTCGACGGGCTCGAGCTCGCCGACAGCGTCATCAGCAGCGTCGACGACCCGGAGATCAGCGTCTCCTTCGCGGACGTCGCCATCAACGCGTTCTACGGCCACCGCCTGCCCGAAGGCGAGCTCCCGGGCCTGGAGGCCACCGCCTACTACGACCCGATCTCGTCCGCCTTCAGCTACGGCACGGCGGCGGCGCTGGTCGAGGTCGATCCCGAGACCGGCGAGTTCTCGCTCGACCGCTTCCTCTTCGTGCACGACTGCGGGCGCCAGGTCAACCCGATGACGGTCGAGGGACAGCTGCACGGCGGCATCGCGCAGGCGCTGGGCGCGGCGCTATTCGAGGAGCTGGTCTACGACGGCGACAGCGGCCAGCTCATCAACGGCTCGATGATCGACTACTTCATGCCCACGACGGCCGACCTGCCGAAGATCGAGCTCGACCACACCGAGGTCCTCTCCCCGGTGACGCCGATGGGGATCCGCGGCATCGGGGAGAGCGGGACGATCCCGCCCGGGGCCGCGGTGGCCAACGCGCTGTGCGACGCGCTGGCCCCGTTCGAGGTCGACATCAACCGCCTCCCGCTCACGGCGGAGTACGTCTGGCGCCTGGTCGCCGAGTCTAGGGCCCACGCGTGAAGTTCGCGGAGAGCTTCACCATCGCCCACCCGGTCGCGGACGCGTGGGCGTTCTTCGCGGACGCCAACCGTCTGGCCCGCTGTGTGCCCGGCGTGGAGTCGGTGGACCCGGGCGAGGAGGGCCGCTCGCGCCTGCGGATGACCCAGAAGGTCGGCTACATGTCGGCGACCTTCGACCTGCGCATGCACGTGAGCGAGAGCAAGCCCAACGAGCTGCTCGAGATCACCTCGATCGGGAAGACCGTGCGCGGCGCCGCGGGCGAGATGCGCTCGGTGAACCGGGTCGAGCTCACCGACGAGGGCGACAGGACCACCGTGCGGCTGGCCTCCGACGTGGCCGTGGGCGGCATGCTCGGCTCGGTCGGCAACAAGGCCATGGAGGCCAAGGCGCGCGAGGTGGCCGCGGAGTTCGCGGCCAACGTCAACCGCGAGGTCGACGCCTTTTCGGGCTCGGGGCAGGACGCCCCGGGCGCGTCGCCGTCGCCTGCCTCGCCGTCTCCGCCGCCGGCGCCCCCGAGCAAGCCGGCGGGCTGGGGCAGCCAGATCGTCGGCCTCATCCGCACAGTCTTCGCGTGGCTCTTTCGACGCAACAAGGAGGGTGTAGGACATGGGTAGTCCGACCGCGACGTACTTCCGGACCGCGCAGCTTGTGCCGCTGTTCCAGAAGATGCTCGAGCGCTGCAAGGTCCACAAGGACGAGACGGTCCTCGTCGTCTCCGACCCCGACTCCAACCAGGAGTTCGTCGCGGCGATGTTCGCGGCCGCGCGCTCGTTCGGGGCCGACACGATGTCGCTCATGCTCCCGCCACCGCCGCCCGAGCAGGCGGTGTTCATCCGCACCGGGAACATCTCCTCGACGATCGTGGCGAACTCGGCCAAGGCGCTCGAGTTCCTGAAGATGTCCGATTTCGTGATCGACATGACCTCGGTCGGCCTGCTCCACACCAAGGAGCAGGTCGCCGTGCTCGAGGCCGGTACCCGCATGCTCATGGTCCACGACCCGGTCGAGGCGCTCGAGCGCCTGTTCCCGACCGACGAGGACAAGGAGCGCATCCAGCGCCACGGTGCGCGCCTCCGCGCGACGAAGAAGATCCGCGTGCAGTCCGACAACGGCACCGACGTGTGGTTCGACAAGACCGACGCTCCGGTCATCGAGCAGTGGGGCTGGACCGACGAGCCCGGTCGCTGGGACCACTGGCCGGGGTCGTTCGCCTACACGTCGCCGACGGAGGGCCTGGGCGAGGGCGTGATCGTTCTCGACCCGGGAGACATCTGGTACCCGCCCAAGCGCTACCTCCAGACGGCGGTGAAGATGACCTTCGAGAACGGCGCGGCGACGAAGATCGAGGGCAGCTGGGACGCCCGCATGATCCGCGAGTACATCGAGGGCTGGGAGGACCCCGAGGGGTACATGATCAGCCACATCGGCTTCGGCGGGCACAAGCGGGCCCTGTGGAACTCGATCCTGTTCCAGGATCCGCTCGACATCATCGGCCAGGACGGGCGGACCGACTGGGGCACGACGCTGTTCGCGCTCGGCTCCAACGTGACCTTCGGTGGCACCCACACCACCGGCTGTCATCAGGACTTCGCGCTCAAGGGGCAGCGCTTCTACCTGGACGACGAGCTGGTCGCCGACAGCGGGGAGATCCTGGCGGACGACCTAAAGTAGCCCGGGTGCAGGTCGCGCCGGACCTCGCCGCCCTGGGCGCCGTCGAGCAGCGGGTGCTGTGGCTGGCCACGGCCATGGTCCACCACGCCAACCGGGTCCGGCCGAACGCCACCGGGGTGAAGGTCGGCGGGCACCAGGCCTCGAGCGCCTCGGTGGTTTCGATCATGACCGCGCTGTGGTTCGGCGGGGTACTGACGGCGCGCGACGCGGTGTCGGTCAAGCCGCACGCGTCGCCGGTCCTGCACGCGATCAACTACCTGCTGGGCTCCCTGCCGCGCGACCAGCTCTCGCAGCTGCGCGCGTTCGGCGGGCTGCAGAGCTACCCGAGCCGGGTCAAGGACCCCGACGCCGTCGACTACTCGACCGGCTCGGTCGGCATCGGCGCCACGGCGACAATCTGGGGCGCGCTGGCCCATCGCTACCTGGCCGGCCACGTCGAGGTGCCGGTGGGCGGGCGCCATGTCGCGATCGTCGGCGACGCCGAGCTCGACGAGGGTGCGGTGTGGGAGGCGCTCGTCGACCCGCTCGTGGCCCGGCTCGGCGAGGTGCTGTGGATCGTCGACTTCAACCGCCAGTCGCTCGACCGCGTGGTGCCGGTGATCACCGCCGACCGGCTCTCGACCATGTTCGAGGCGGCCGGGTGGCACGTGGTCGTGGTCAAGTACGGGTGGCTGCTCGACGGCCTGTTCGGACGCCCCGGCGGTGAGGGCCTGCGGGTGCGCATCGACGCCATGAGCAACGCCGAGTACCAGCGCCTGTTGCGCGCTGACGCCGCCGAGCTGCGCGAGCGGCTGCCGGGCGACGGCGTCGAGCGCGCCGACGTCGCCCGCGTCGTGGACGAGCTGCCCGACGACGTGCTGCTGGCCGCGCTGCGCGACCTCGGCGGCCACGACCACGCCGCCCTGCTCGAGGCCTACGAGCGGGCCGAGGCGGTCACCGACCGGCCCTCGGTCGTGCTCGCCTACACGATCAAGGGCTGGGGGCTGCCGATCGCCGGCCATCCGAGCAACCACTCGGCCCTGCTGACCGACGAGCAGCTGCAGGAGCTGGCGGGCGAGCTCGCCGCTGACGTGGAGGACCCCTGGCGCCCACCGCCCGAGGGCAGCGCCGAGGCGGAGCTGTGCGCGGCCACGGCGGAGCGGCTGCGGCGCGACGTGTCCGCGCCGGTGGCCCCGCCGGCGCCGCCGGTCGAGCTGGGCCGCACGCACGCGAGCCGCGCGTCCACCCAGCAGGCGCTCGGGCGCGTGCTCGTCGACCTCTCGCACGACGCGCCCGAGGTGGCGGCGCGCATCGTGACCGTCAGCCCCGACGTGGCCTCGTCGACGAACCTGGGCGGCTGGATCAACCGGGCCGGGATCTGGGCCCTGGGCGACCGCATCGACTGGTTCGGCGACGACACCGACACGCTCGTGCGCTGGCGCGAGACCCGGCACGGCCAGCACATCGAGCTCGGCATCGCCGAGACCACCCTGGTCGGATTGCTGGGCGAGCTGGGGGCGACGTGGTCGCGCGCGGGCGAGCCGCTGCTGCCCATCGGCACCCTCTACGACCCGTTCGTGGGTCGCGCGCTCGAGCCCTGGAGCTTCGGCATCTACGCCGGCGGGCAGTCGATCCTCGTGGGCACGCCGTCCGGGGTGGCGCTCGCGCCCGAGGGCGGCGCCCACCAGTCGATCGTCACGCCCGGGATCGGGATCGAGCAGCCCGGGTGCGTGGCCTGGGAGCCGGCCTTCGGACAGGACTTCGAGTGGGCGTTCCTGGCCGCGCTCGGGCAGCTGGGTCGCCCCGACGGCTCCTCGGCCTACTTCCGCCTGACCTCGCGGCCGATCGACCAGGCGCTGGCCGCGCTGCCCGACGACGAGGACGCGCGCGCCGAGCGCCGTCGCCATGCGCTGGCCGGCGGGTACGTGCTGTCGCGGTCGCACGACGGGCGGCGCGACGTGGGCCTGGTCGGCGTGGGGGCGGCGATCCCCGAGACGCTGCAGGCGGCGCAGGTCCTGCGCGACGAGGCCGGCGTGGCCGCCGACGTCGTGTGCCTGACCAGCCCCGACCTCTGCTATCGCGCGCTGCGCGCGTCGCAGGGGCTGGGGGAGGGCGACCCGTGGATCCTCGAGGCCCTGTTCCCGCCCGCGACGCCGGCGCCGCTGGTCACGGTGCACGACGGCCATCCCCACGCGCTGAGCTTCTTGGGCGCGGTCAACGGCGTGCCCGTGGCCGGGCTCGGGGTCGACAGCTTCGGCCAGTCCGGCAACTTGGACGAGCTCTTCCGCCACCACGGCATCGACGTCGAGACGATCGTGGGCGCGGCGCTGGACCTGCTCGTCTAACCCGAGCGTTGTAGTCAAGGATTTGACACAACGAGCGTTGATTGCGCGACAGATGGGTGTCGCGCCCGTGAAACCGTCCTTTTCACAGAGAGCGCGCCGCGGCGAGGCGGGGCGTCACCACTGTTAAGGGGAGCGGAGTGTTCACGAAGCGTCTTTTCAAGCCGGCCCTGATCGCCACAGCGGCCGTGATGAGCGTCGCCGTGCTGCCGCCGGCGCGGCCCAGGCCAAGACGATCAGGCACCTGGTCTCGATCGATCGCTGCGCGCCGGCCTACGCCGACCCGCCCATCAGCGCCCAGACCCTCAACGTCGTCGAGCTGTCCGTCAACTGCCTCATCAACCGGGGTCGCGCCGAGGCCGGCTCCCCGCCGTTGACACGGCCGTTCAGCACCGATGCCTACGGCGGGCTGAGCGAGAGCACGCCGCTCTACAACTCCGCGCTGGCGCACGCCCAGCAGTCGGTGGCCGCGAAGTCGTGGGATCTCAACAACGGCCTGGTCAGCCATCTGAACCCGGGCACGCCCGTCCTGGCTGACGGCAACCAGCTCCAGCAGCTCGTCAACACGCAGATCAACGACCGGATCCGCGGCGCCGGCTACTGCGCCGGCGGGCACAGCTGGCGCGACGCCGAGAAACACGTACGGCGGCGTCAACATCACGCCGCGTATGGCGGCCGACTTCTGGCTGCACGATCCGTCGCACCGGCCGAACACGATCGATCCCAACCTCAAGGAGCATCGCATCGCCGTCGTGGTCGGGTCCGCTTTCCCGGGCCTGCCCGACGCGGAGTCGGCCGCCCTGGTCGAGGACATGGGCGCGTGCAGCTAGGCAGCGCCCACCGGGAGGAGGACGCGCGGGCCCGGCGACGTCGCCGGGCCCCGTGTCGTGCTGGGCCTGGCGCAGCCCAGGGCTCGCGGTACGGTGTCCGGCATGGCCGACGACGTGGACGTCGAGGGAAGCGCCGGCGTCGGGCGCAGCACCGGCGTGATCGGCAGCGCTGGCGTCGCGGCCAGCGCCGGCGTCGTCGGGAGCTCCGGAGTCACCACCAGCGCCGGGGTCGTCGGCTCCGCCGGCGTCGCGGGAAGCGCCGGCGTGGTGGGCAGTGCCGGCGTGGGCCTCAGCTCGGCGGTGCTCGTGAGCGTGGCCGTGATCGGCAGTGCCGGCGTCGCGGGCTCGAGCGCAATCGTCGCCGGCCTGGGCAACGTCGGCTGCCACGCCTGCGTGGGCTGCATCGGCTGCGTGAACTGCACTGGGTGCGTCGGGTGCATCGGTTGCATCGGCCTGCGCGGCGCTGTGGGCCGGGTCGGCAAGGGGTAGCGCGGAGTGTCGGGCTGGCGCCGCCAGGCCATCATCGACGCACCCGTCGAGGTGGTGTGGGAACTCGTCGGCGACCCGAACCGGCACCCGGAGTGGTTCCCGCGCGTGCTCGAGGTCAGCGGCCTCGAGCAGGTCGAGCAGGACGCCCGCTTCCGTCAGGTCACGCGCTCGCTGCGCGGGCAGATGGAGACGACGCTCGCCATCGAGGAGCTCGACCAGTTTCGTGCGATCAACATGCGCTGCCTCGACACCGGGACCTACGTGCGCTTCCTGCTCACCGAGGCCCAGGACGGGACGTTCGCAGACATCGAGATCGGCATGTCGCCCGCGCGGCTGCCCGACCGCGTCTTCGACGTGACCATAGGCAAGCGCTACTTCCGGCGCTGGACCGACGAGGCGGTCGACGCCCTGTGCCAGGCGGCTAGGCTCGGGCCATCGTCGCGCTGAGCTCGGGGCTGCTGGCGAGCGTCTGCAGCACCACGCAGTAGCGCTCGGTCAGCTTCAGCAGCGTCGCGAGCTGCTCGTCGCTGGCCGTGGTGTCGAGCTCGAAGTGCAGGCGGATTGCGTGCAGGCCCACCGGCGCCTCCTTGCTGACGCCGAGCGTGCCGCGGAAGTCGATGTCGCCCTCGGCGCTGAGCGTCCCGGCGGCGACGGGGATCTCCAGCGAGGTCGCCACCGCGCGCAGGGTGACGCCCGCGCAAGCGACGAGCGCCTCGAGCAGCATGTCGCCTGAGCACAGCAGCGAGCCGTCCCCGCCCGAGGCCGGATGCAGGCCGGCGGCGGCGATGGCCTGGCCCGTCTTGACCGAGCAGCTGATGCCCTCGTCGAGGGTGCCGGACGCGCTCAGGGTGACCTCGGCGGCGGTCGCGTCGGCCCGGTAACGGTCCTTCAGCGGGGCCTGCAGGGTCCGAAGATCGTCGGCGAGCATCGGGCCATGCTGGCAGGTCGCGGTGGCTTTGGGGCCTGGACCGGCTCCTGCGGTCGTTCAACGGGACGGAGCTATCCGGCGGCGCTCGGCACGCCAAGCGGTGCACGGATCCGCCGCCAGGCGGCGACGGCCACGCCCAGCGCCAGCACGCCGACGGCGGCGGTGAAGATCCGGAACGTCGTCTCCAGGCCGAGGTCGGAGACCACCACGCCGGCCGCGATGGCGGGCACGGCGAGGGAGCCGTAGCAGACCACGTAGAAGGCCGACATGACCTCGGCCCGTTGGCGGTCGGGCACGACGGCGGTCAGCGAGCGCAGCGCGCCCAGGAAGGCCATCCCGAAACCGACGCCGGTCACGGCGGTGGCGCCCAGGAACAGGACGGCCGAGCCGCTGGAGACAGCCGCCGCGGTCAACCCCATGCCGACGGCGAGGATGAACGAGCCCGCGGCCGCGGCGCGGCCCGGGTCGACGCGGTTGGCTGCGACCTGCGCGAGCGCGCCCGGCAGGGTCAGCGCGAGTACGGCGGCGCCGCCGGCCAGCAGGTTGCTCGTTCCCAGCAACTGGGCGGCCAGCGCCGGGCCGAGCGCGAGGTAGACGCCGCCGACCGACCACGAGGAGAGCACGCCGAGCGACGCGAGCGCGAACGGCCCGCGGATCGCGGACGGCACACGCGGCGGCGAGACCGTGAGGCGCAACCGGGACGAGCGGGTCACCGGCTCGGGCATGGCCAGCGCACCGGCGAGCACCAGCACGAGCAGGCCCAGGAGGACGAGGAACGGCGTCACCAGCGGATCGGGCGCGTACTGGGCCAGCACTGCGGCGACGATGGCCCCGATGCCGAGGCTCCCGGCGCTCACCACACCGTTGAGCAGCCCGGCCTTCTGGCCGTCCTGGCGCGGGTGGAGGTCGAGCAGGGCCGCGCCGGCGGCGCCCAGCGCCAAGCCGGTCGTGATGCCCTGCAACCCGCGCGCGGC
>DATBDE010000118.1:0-37050 GCA_036270095.1 Solirubrobacteraceae bacterium
GCGCTGCTCGTAGCGGGCCTCGGGGCCGGCGCGGCCGTCCTCGAGCCCCATGCGCTCGTCCGGGTAGGGCTCGATCCACACCGACTCGACCAGCGGCTCGCCGGGCCCGCCGTGCGGGTCGCTGGCCGGCCCGTAGTCGACCGGCAGGACGCGCTTGGGGCGCTTCTCGACCGCGTTGAGCGAGGTGTTGGTGGCGATCTTGTACAGCCACGAGCGCAGCGAGCTGCGCCCCTCGAAGCGCGGCAGGCCTCGCCACGCGCGCAGCAGCGTCTCCTGCAGCGCGTCCTCGGCGTCGTGGGTCGACCCGAGCATGCGGTAGCAGTGTGCGTGCAGCTCGCCGCGGTGCGGCTCCACCAGGCGCTGGTAGGCCTGCTCGTCGCCGGCCCGGGCCGCCGCGAGCAGATCGGGGTCCTGAGCGGGGGCGGTCGTCATCCCTCTCTCCAGGGTAGAAGCCAGCGGCTCGGATGCCAGGACAGCGCGCAGGCGGCGCATGCGGCGGTCAGTACGAGCACGCCGGCCAGGACGGCGGTGGTCACGGCCAGTGCGTGGGCAGAGCCGCGCGGCGCGAGGCTCAGGTACACGCTTACGAACGCAGCCACCCCGGTCGAGGTGCCCACCAGCGTCGCCGTGAGCACGAGCCCCCTCAGGTCGGCGGCTGGTCGGGTCGGGCCAGCGTGGTCGGGCGGTTGGCCAGCGGGCTGAAGCCCCACGCGTGGCCGACGCCGGCGGCGGCGAGCAGCGGCAGCGTGACCGCCACGGGCCAGCCGCCGCCGCCGGCGACGAGGCCCAGGGCCAGCACCGCAGTGCCCATGAGGAGCGGCCCGAGCACCGGCAGGCGGTCGCGCGTGGCCGCACCCGCGCGGGTCCAGGTCAGGCTCGCGGCCGCGAAGCCGGTCGCGTAGGCGGCAAAGGTCAGCCCGGCCTGCAGCGGCGTGAAGCCCAGCGCGTCCTGCAGGTGCAGCCTGAGCGTGAGCAGGAAGCCTGCGTAGCGGTCCATCACGAGCAGGACGGCGACCACGCCGAACGCGACCCCGCCGACGCGCATGAGGTCGTAGGTCGAAGAGCGCGTCGCCCCCGCGCGCCCGCACGCGGCGCTCGAGCACGACGAAGGCGGACAGGCCGAGCGCGCAGCCGGCCAGGCACGGCCACACCCACGCCGGCCAGCCCGCGTCGCGCCCGAAGGTCAGCGGCAGGATGAGGGCCAGCAGGGTCGCCGCCAGCAGCACCGCGCCGCCGCCGTCCAGGCGCCGGCGGGCGCCTCGGGCCACGTCGGGCAGCCCGCGCCGGGCCGCCAGCAGCACGCCCACGCCGATGGGCGCGTTGAGCAGCAGCGCGGGCCGCCAGGCGTCTCCGAGCAGGTGCGCGCCCACGAGCAGCCCGCCGACCACCTGGCCGGCGGCCACCCCCACGGTGAGCACGAGCGAGTAGGCGCCGATCGCGCGCGCCCGCAGCTCGCCCGTGAACTGGAGCTGGACGATCGACAGCACCTGCGGCGTCATCCCCGCCGCCGCCGCGCCCTGGACGGCGCGGGCGACGATCAGCGCCGCGCGGCTCGGGGCCAGGCCGCCGGCCAGCGAGGCGAGCGTGAATGCGCCCAGCCCGGCGAGGAAGGCGCGCCGGCGCCCGACCACGTCGCCCAGCCGGGCGCCGATGACCACGAAGGCCGCGAACGCGAGCGTGTACATGGCCACCACCAGCTGCAGCTGGCCGTCGCTGGCGTACAGGTCGGTGCGCAGGCCCGGGGGCGGCCACGGCGAGGATCGACTGGTCCATCGTGGCCATCGCCTGGCCGGCCAGCAGGATGAGGAGTGCCGGCATGGCGCCAGGTTGCCGCTGTGTGCGGAGGCCGGTCTTGGACGATCGTGCGCGGTTGCGAGAATGCACCCGTGCTTTCGGCAAGGACGCTCATCGACCGCGACGGGATCATCCTGGCCGACGTGTCAGGCGCGCACGGCGCGGGCCGTGGCACCGACGAGCCCGCGCGCACGTCGCACGGGCTCGTGTTCGTGCGCCGCGGCTGCTTCGTGCGCACCGTCGAGGGCAGGACGTGGGTGCTCGACCCCACGCTGGCCTACGGGGCCAACCCGGGCGAGGAGGAGCGCATCGACCACCCGCACGACCACGGCGACGACTGCACCTGGCTGCGGCTGGACGCCGACCTGGCCGCGGCCCTGTACGGCGGCGACCCGGGCCTTCCCGCGCGCTCGCTGCCGACCGCGCCGCGCGTCGACCTCGAGCACCGCCGGCTGCTCGCGGCCGCCGGGCGCGACGGCAGCGACGAGCACGCGCTGGTGGAGCGCGCGATCGGCCTCGCGGCCGCCGCGCTCGAGCGCGACGCGCCCGCGCGCGTGGCCTCCGGCCGTCTCGCGACCGAGCGCGCCCGCCGCGCGGTGGTCGAGCAGGCCCGCGAGGCGCTCGCGGCCGACCCCACACAGTCGCTGCCCGAGCTCGGGCGGCGGCTGGCCGTCTCGCCGCACCACCTGAGCCGGGTCTTCCGCGCGCTGACCGGTGCCACCGTGTCGCGCCACCGCATGTCGCTGCGCGTGCGCGCGGTGCTCGAGCGCCTGGGCGGTGGCGAACGCGACCTCGCCCGCCTGGCCGCCGACGCCGACCAGGCGCACCTGTGCCGGGTCGTGCGAGCGGAGACCGGCACGACGCCATCGGCCCTGCGCGAGGCGCTCGCCTAGCAGTGCCGCACGTCCACGCCCACGTCCCGCATGAGCTCGCCGAGCCGCCGGAGCACGAGCGGACGGTTCCCCGCAACGAGCGCATCCTCGAGTTCGCCGCCGTCCTGCTGCTCTCCCTCGCGACCCTGGCCACGGCCTGGAGCGGCTATCAGGCGGCGCTGTTCTCGGGCAAGCAGTCCCAGCGCTACGCGCAGGCCTCGACCCTGCGCATCCACTCCCAGAACAAGTCCACCATCGCCGGCCAGTTCCGACTCGAGGACCTTCTGCTGTTCAACCGTTGGCTCGACGCCCACGAGACCGGCAACCGCCGCCTCGCGAACATCTACCAGCGCCGTTTCCGCGTCCGCTTCGTACCGGCGTTCAACGCGTGGATCGCCGAGCACCCGTTCACCAATCGGCGCGCCAAGCCCAGCCCGATCTACGAGCCGCAGTACCACCCGGCGGAGGTCGACGAGGCCGTCGCCCTGGACCGCGTCGCCAACACCCGCTACGAGGAGGGCACGGCGGCCAAGGAGACCGACGACAAGTTCATCCTCTCCACCGTGTTCTTCGCCGCCGTCCTGTTCTTCTCCGGCATCTCGCTGCGGCTCGCCTGGCGGCCGCTGCGGATCGCGATCCTCACGTTCGGCGCGTTGATGCTGTTCGGCGGCATGATCTTCGTGTTGACGCTCGGGAGCGCCTAGGCGCTGAGCAGCCCGCGCAGGACCAGGAACGCGCCGAAGAAGATGCACACGCCGACGGCGATCTGGCGCCCATGGCTCGTCATCCACGCGTTCATGCGGTGGACCAGGGCGTCGGTGCGCGCGGGCGCGACCCACAGGCCGACGAGCGGGACCTCGGCGAGGACGAACATGACCAGGTTGAAGCCGAGCACGAGCAGCACCTGCAAGATCGATCCGTGGTCGCCGGCGGCGATGTCCTTCAGCGCGATCAGGTAGGCGGCGCCGGGCACGTTGATGACCAGGGCGGCGAGGAACACGATCGGCGTCGAGCCGCGGGCCAGGATCCGCTGCGACCACGGCTCACCGCGCTTGTCCTCCACCTTCGGGTGGCGGCGGCGACGGCGCGCGCGCATGCGCTCGTCGGCGCGCAGCGACAGCGCCACCGCGGCCAGCAGCGCGAGCCCGCCGAAGGTCAGGTCGGCCTTCCAGCTCAGGCTCGAGTGCTCGCCGTGCTTGAGCCACTCCGAGTCCGACAACGCGAACACGATGACCAGCCCGGCGACGATGCTCACCGTCATCCCGCCGAGCAGGTAGACGGTCAGCAGCCGGCGCGGATGCGACTGGGCGAGGAGGATCACCACCGCGGCCAGCAGGGTCGGGTAGACGGCGGCGTACACCGCCAGGAGGAGGATCTCGGCTGCCAAAGGCCGGTCAGCCGGCGGAGCCGGCGATGATGCTCGCCTTCTGCTGCGCGAACTCCTCGTCGGTCAGCACGCCGGTCTCGCGGAGCCGGCCGAGGCGCTCGAGCTCGTCCAGCTTGACCTCGCGCACGGGCGCGCCGGCGGGCGGCGCCTCCTCGACGGGCGCGCTGCGGCTGGGGACGCGTGCGCGCATCCGGCGCCAGCGCTCCTGCACGTGGGTGCCGAGCTCGCCGAAGGACGCGTCGGGAACCTCGCGCTTGACCTGGCGCCGCAGCACCTCGACGCCGACGCAGAGCAGGATCGCGAAGATCAGCATCCCCAGCGGCTTGCGCGTGGCCGGCGTCGGGCCCCAGAGCAGGAGCAGCAGCACGACCACGGCCACGCTGCCGAAGGCCCAGCGCGGGGAGTGCAGGAACGGCGCGAGAAAGTGGCGGACGGCGACGGCCGGGCGCGTGCGGCCGGCGAGCCAGGCCCCCAGGGCGACGACGACGCCGTAGGCGATGGCCGACTGGGCCGCCTCGACGAGCAGTGAGCTGCTGATCTCCCACGTGTCCGAGACCGCGCTACGCACCGACGCCGTCGAGGACAGCGCGTTGACGATCTCCTGCCCCGCGAAGTAGCGCGCGACCAAGGCCAGGGCGCCGGCGACGATCAGGCTGCCGCCGACCATGCGGAGCGTTTCGCGCCGGCGCCCCTGCGCGACCACCACCGCCACGATGTAGAGCAGGAAGGTGAGGATCAGGACGATCAGGCTGATCCCGCGCAGGGCCTGGAGCGCGCTCTGGACCCCGTCGAGCTGCTTGCTCTTGAGGATGGTGATCTGCGCGGCGTTGGGTGGGATCTTCGAGGCCACGTTGCCCAGCCCGAACGCGGTCGCCGCGCTGGCCGCGACCTGGCCCAGGTTCAGCGTGACGTTGCCGCCAGTGGTCGACACCGCCTTGCCCCCGCCCTCCAGCGTGGCCAGGAGCTGTTGGTGCGCGACCCGGTTGGCGTTCTCCCAGAGCTGTTGCACCTTCGGGCGCTGCAGGAGCTGGTCGATGCCCTTCTCGAGCGCGTTGCGCAGCCCACCGGCGGCGGGGCCGGCCAGCGCCTTGGCCTGCGGGGGCAGCGCCGACGCGATCTCGCCCCGGACGTCGACGTTCGCGTAGAGCTGGTCGACGAGGAAGTCTGCGACCTGGGTGCGGATCGACTCGCGCTGGAGGAGCTGGCTCGAGGTCTTGGTCCAGTTGTCCGTGTTGAGGAACTGGCGGTTGGCCCAGAGCGCCAGGATCGACACGAAGGCCAGCACGGTTGCGACCACCACCAACGTCGTCGCGATCCAGCGGCGGGGGGAGCGCACGCGGCGACTATCTCACAGCCGTCAGACCGCTTACCAAGCCTCGCCATCAGCGTTAGCCTTCATTCATGCAGGGCCTGCCCCCTGCAACGCGCCGGGCCGTGTGGGCGCTGCTCGCCCTCGCCCTCTGCGTGCGCCTCGCGTTCGTCGCGGCCACGCCGTCGTACACGCCGGTCCACGACGATCACGACTACGATCGCCTCGCCTGTTCCATCGTCGGCGGGGGCGGCTACCGCGACGCGGGGCCGCCGACGCCGCCGGGAGCGTGCGTCACCCCGGACACGATCTCGCGTCCGACCGCGTACCGGCCGCCCGCCTATCCGTTCGCGCTGGCCGCCGTCTACGCGGTGGCGGCGCCGCTGCACCTGGACCGCTGGACCGCCGCGCGGGTGACGCAGGCGTTCGTCGGGACGCTGGTCGCCGGGCTGATCGGGCTCGTGGCCGGGCTGGTCTGGGGGCGCGCCGTGGGCCTCGCCGCCCTGGCCCTGGCCGCCGTCCACCTGCCGTTCGCGATGGTGGGGGCGTCGCTGGTCTCCGAGACGCTGTTCGGCGCCTTCGAGGTGGGCGCCATCGCGTGCGCGCTGCAGGCCGGCCGCAGCGCGCGGCCGTGGCGATGGGTGGTGGCCACCGGCGTGCTCACCGGCCTGGCCTGGCTGACTCGCTCCAACGGCGTGCTCCTGCTGCTGCCGCTGGGCATCGCGGCGTGGACGGCCCTGCGCCCCCGCGGCCGGCGGGCGGCGGCGCTGGCGGTGACGGTGCTGCTGGCCGCCGCCGCGCTGACCATCTCCCCGTGGACGGTGCGCAACGCGCGCGTGCTGCGCGGCTTCGTGCCCGTCGCCACCGAGGTCGGCCCGACGCTGGCCGGGACCTACAACGATGTGTCCCGGCTCGACCCGGTCGACCCCGGCGCCTGGTGGCTGCCGCGTCAGGTGCCCGCGATCAGGGCCGTGCTCGCGCGCACGCGGGGCGAGCCCGCCCGCGACGCCGCGCTGACCCGCATGGCCGTGGGCTACATGGCCTCCCACCCCTTCTACGTGCTGCGCGTGATGACCCGGAACACGCTGCGGCTGGCCGTGCTGACCGAGCCGTCGGACTGGCGCGCCGCCGGCGCGGGCATGGACATGCCGGCGGCGGCGGGCGTGCTGACCTCGGCCTGGTTCTGGCTCGTGCTGGTCCTTGCCATCGCCGGGCTGGCGCTGGGCGCGGCGCGGCGGGCGCCGCCGTTTCTGTGGCTCACGGCGGGCCTGATGTATCTGTCAGCAGCGCTGGTGATCAGCGGCGTCCGCTTCCGCATGCCGCTCGAGCCGTTCGTGGTGATGCTCGCCGGCGTGGCGCTCGTGCGGTTCGCAAGCCCGGTGCTCGACTCCGGCCGCCGCATGCGCACCACATAATGCTCGCGTGACCGCAGCCTCAGCCCCGGGGGGAGGACGCACAGCGTGGGCGCGCAACCTCGCCGCGCCGGTGCGCGACTACCTCAGCACGGAGACCGTCGGCGCGCTCGCGCTGCTCGGCGCGGTCGTCGCCGCGCTGATCTGGGCCAACGTCGCGCCGCACAGCTACACGTCGGTGTGGGGCACCGAGTTCTCGCTGCGCATCGGCTCGTGGTCGCTGCACGCCACGCTGCGCGAGTGGGTCAACCAGGGCCTGATGACCTTCTTCTTCCTCGTCGTCGGCCTCGAGGCCAAGCGCGAGCTCGACCTCGGCGAGCTGCGCGAGCGCCGGCGCCTGGCGCTGCCCGTGGTCGCCGCCATCGGCGGCGCCGCCGGCGCGATCATCGTCTACCTGGTCATCAACGCCGGCGGTCCGGGTGCGCACGGCTGGGGCACGGCCATGTCCACCGACACCGCGTTCGCGCTCGGCATCCTCGCCTTGATCGCGCGCCGAGGGGAACGCCTGCGCGTGTTCCTGCTCTCGCTCGCCGTGGTCGACGACCTGATCGCGCTGGTCGTCCTGGGTGTGGCCTACACGACGAACATCTCGGTCACGGCCCTGGTGGTCGCGATCGTGCTGTACGCGACCATCGTGCTGCTGCGCTTCGCCCCCTTCCCCGCCCGCCAGCCCGTGGCGGTCGTGCTCGCGGTCGGGCTGTGGATCGCCATGTTCAAGTCGGGCATCGACCCGGTGGTCTCGGGGCTCGCCGTCGGGCTCGCGCTGAGCGCCTACGAGCCCGGGCGCGAGAACCTCGAGCGGGTCACCGAGCTGTCGCGCTCGTTCCGCGAGCAGCCGACGCCGGAGCTCGCGCGGCGCGCGCAGCAGAGCGTGGCCTCGGCGATCTCGCCGAACGAGCGCCTGCAGTACGACCTGCACCCGTGGACGAGCTACCTGATCGTGCCCGTGTTCGCGCTGGCCAACGCCGGGATCGTGTTCAACTCGAGCCTGATCTCCGACGCCTTCACCTCGCCGATCACCATCGGCATCGTCGCCGGCTACGTTCTCGGCAAGCCGCTGGGCATCCTCATCTCGTCCTGGCTGGCCACGCGCCCGCGGACGCTCAGCCTGCGCCTGCCCATCAGCTGGCCGATCCTCTCCGGTGGCGCCGCCGTGGCCGGCATCGGGTTCACGGTCTCGCTGCTGATCGCCAACCGGGCGTTCTCCGGGCGCGAGCTCGACGAGGCGAAGATCGGCGTGCTCGCCTCGGCCGTGCTGGCGAGCCTGATCGGGTTCGGGGTGTTCCGTCTCGTGCGGCGCCTGCCGGAGGCCCTGCGGGCGCGGCAGATCGCCCGGACCGAGAGCGAGCTGCTCGACCTCGCCGACGACGTCGACGCCGACCGCGACCACATCCGTGGCCCCGAGGAGGCGCCGGTGACCCTGCTCGAGTACGGCGACTTCGAGTGCCCGTACTGCGGCCAGGCCGAGCCCATCGTGCGCGAGCTTCTGCAGTCCTTCGGCGCCGACCTGCGCTACGTGTTCCGGCACCTGCCGCTGGCCGATGTGCACCCCAGCGCCCAGATGGCCGCCGAGGCGGCCGAGGCCGCGGGCGCGCAAGGCAAGTTCTGGGAGATGCACGACCTCCTGCTCGACCATCAGGACGAGCTCAACCCGCCGGCCCTGCGCCGCTATGCCGACGACCTCGGGCTCGACGCTGACCGTTTCTGGGAGGACGTGCGCACGCGCGAGTTCGCGCCCCACATCGGCGAGGACGTTCGCACCGCGGACGAGAGCGGCGTGGCCGGCACGCCGACCTTCTTCATCAACGGGCGCCGCCACCAGGGCGCCTACGACGTCGACACGCTGAACACCGCCGTGCGGCGCGCCCACAACCAGGCGCGCATCCGCGCCGCGGCCTAGCGGCTCAACAACGTGACCGCGCTCTTCCTAGACGCACTGGGCCCCTGACGTGATGGGGAGTGGAGGCCGAAGTCACCGGCGCGGGTGTAGGTATGCGGCGGTGAACGGCGGCGACGAAGGTGGGTGGGTTCGAGCGGCGGTGGCGCTCTACCCGGGCGGTCGCGTTGGTCCGGGGCGTTGTCGCGCTGCAAATCGCGGGTGATCGGTGCGTCTTTGGCCGGAGTGGCGACGTGAGCCACCTCAGAGCTGATATTCAGACCCGAGGTGGTTCACGTCCATGCTCGGGCGGAGTTGGGCTGGTTTGTCGTCGCGCTTTGATCACGAACCGCGGGTCATCTGTCCGTTTTCGGAGGCGATCTGGCCGGCGGGAGGGACGTGTGCTGCGAAACCGCTGATAGTCAGCCGAAATGCGACACACGTCCCGACGACAGCTTCCGAGGCGCCGCACTCGACTCGGACTTCCCCCTTTCTCGCCGCTGTTCCTGCGGCTGGCGCCCCCGAACCCAAATCGCACTGAATGCAACCAGGGGCGAGGGCGAGCGCCGCGCGCCCACAACCAGGCGCGTATCCGCGCCGCGGCCTAGGGCCGCTACCTGGGAGGTAATCGTCACGCCTCGCCGGCGGCGCTACCGTCGCCGCCATGACCGACGTCGCCCTCACGCCTCCGTTCGGTGTCGGCGCGCTGCTGCGCGACTGGCGCCAGCGGCGGCGGCGCAGCCAGCTTGACCTCGCGCTCGACGCCGGCGTCTCGGCCCGGCACGTCAGCTTCGTCGAGACCGGCCGCGCGCAGCCCAGCCGCGAGATGGTCCTGCACCTGGCCGAGGAGCTCGAGGTCCCGCTGCGCGAGCGCAACCACCTGCTGCTTGCCGCCGGCTACGCGCCCGTCTACGGCGAGCGCCCGCTCGACGACCCCGACATGGCCGCGGTGCGCGAGGCCGTCGACCTCGTCCTGCGCGGCCATGAGCCCTACCCGGCCGTGGTCGTCGACCGTGGCTGGGACGTGGTCGCGGGCAACCGCGCCAATCCGGTCCTGCTCGACGGCTGCGCCCCGGAGCTGCTCGCACCGCCGCTCAACGCCCTGCGCGTGAGCCTGCACCCCGAGGGCATGGCCCCGCGCATCCGCAACCTCGGCGCGTGGCGAGCGCACCTATTCGAGCGCGTCGACCGCCAGATCGCGCTGACCGGCGACGCCGCCCTGGCGGCGCTGCGCGCCGAGCTCGCGGCGTACCCGGCGCCCGAGCACAACGGGCCGACCGAGACCATCGGCAACATCGCCGTACCGCTGCACATCCGCTCGGCCGCCGGCGCCGAGCTGCGGTTCTTCAGCACCATCGCGACCTTCGGCACCGCCGTTGACATCACCGTGGCCGAGCTCTCGATCGAGTCGTTCTTCCCCGCCGACGCGGCCACCGCGGCGGCCATGCGCGACGCCGTGCCTACGTGAGCGCGGCCTCGATGCGCGCGCTGGCGCGGTGGACCTGCTGCGCCGAAGCCGACTGGCCGTTGGCGAAGCGGCGGTCGACGCGGGCCAGCGCGGCAGCGTCGCCGTGCTGGGCGGCGCGGATGGCGTCGTCGTACTCCTCGACCATGAGGCGGTAGCCGTCGACCAGCACGGCGTGGTCGCGCGCGACCTTCGCCGGCGGCTTCAGCGCGGACAGGCGGGCGGCCGCGCGCCGGACAGCATCGCGCACCTGGATGTTGCGCTCGACCCGGGCGTCGAGCGAACCGCCCTGCGCCTCACGCGCGGCGACCTCGCGCCCTCCCGGGTCAGCGTCGTGTCGCTCGCCCGGACCTGGTCCTCGTAGGCCTGGGCGCTGGTGCCGCGGGCACCGCGTCGCCCGCGGCGGCACCCGCGGCGGCGGCGGCCAGCTCGCCCGCGGTCTGGAACCGTGCGGCCGGCTGCTTGGCCATGGCCTGGTCGAGCACCGGCTGCAGCTGCTTGTCCGGCAGCTTGGGCGGCGGCTTCTGGAGGTGGGCCATGAGCACGTCGCCCGGGCTCTCGCCCTCGTAAGGGATGCGCGCGGCGAGGCACGCGTAGAACACGCAGCGAGCGAGTAGACGTCGGTGGCCGGCCCGAGCGCGCCGCCGTCGATGAGCTCGGGCGCGGCCCACTCGATCGTGCCCATGAACTCCTCCGACCGCGTCAGATCGTTTCCGCCGTCGACCCGGCGCATGACGCCGAAGTCCGTGAGGAAGGCGCGATCGCCCTCGAGCAGGATGTTCGACGGTTTGACGTCGCGGTGCGCGAGCCCGAGCGCGTGCGCGGCTCCCGCGCGCCGTCGATCTGGTCGAGCACATCGAGCGTGGTCGCGAGATCGAGCGGGCCACCGACGGCGTCGATGCGGTCGCCCAGGTCCTCGCCGCCCTCGACCCAGCGCAGGGCGATCCACAGGCGCCCGTCGTCCTGGCCCGCGTCGTAGACCGTGACCACGTTGGGGTGGTCGAGCTCGGCCCTCGCCGGTGTCGAGCCGACCGGGCACGCGCGCGACGCTACCGCTCCGGCGCGGCGGGCGAGGGGTTCCGACCCCTGAGAATGCTCCGGGGAGTGTTGCTCGTGGGACTGGTGTCCCTCGCCTTGGCCGGCGGCGCGCAGGCGCGCGCCGTCCCCCTCGGCTTCCTCGGGGTCACGGCCGACGGGCCGCTGACCGCCGGTACGCCGCGCCCGGCCGAGTTCGCCCTCATGCAGCGCCACGGCGTCGAGCTCCTGCGCATCGGCATCGAGTGGAACGTCGTCGAGCCGGCGCCCGCGTCGCCACCCGCCGACGACGCCACCTACGGACGCTTTGCCGCCGAGGCGGTGCGTCGCTACGGCCCGGGGGGCGCCTTCTGGCGCGAGCACCCCGAGCTCAAGCCGCGGCCGATCCGCATGTGGCAGGTTTGGAACGAGCCCAACCAGGCCGTCTACGGCTGGTCCGACCAGCCCTTCGCGCCCGGCTACGTAGCCCTGCTGCGCGCCGCGCGCGCCGCCATCAAGGGGGTGGACCCCCACGCGCAGATCGTGCTCGCCGGCCTCGTGGGCCCCTCCAGCGGGCACGATCTGAACACGATCTACGCCGCCCACGGGCGCGGCCTGTTCGACATGGCCGACCTGCACCCGTTCGCGATCAAGCCCGAGGGCGTGCTGCGCATCGTGCCCAGGCCCGCCACGCCATGAACCGCCACGGCGACCGCGACACGCCGCTGTCGATCACCGAGCTGACCTGGCCTGCGGCAGCAGGCAAGCGCACGGTACGCCGCTACGGCTTCGAGGTCGACGAGCAGACCCAGGCCAGCGACCTGCGCAGCGCGCTCGACCAGCTGCTGGCCCAGCGCCGCAGCCTCCGGCTCGAGCACATCATGTGGTACACGTGGATCACCGCTTCGCCGGCCGGCGTCGGCGACTCGTTCGACTACTCGGGCCTGCGCGCGCTGCTGCCCGACGGCCAGGTGGTGGACCGTCCCGCGCTGGCCGTCTACGCGTCGATCGCGCGCCGTATCGAGCGCTGACTCAGCCCAGGCCGGCGGCGTCCATGGCCTGCTGCAGGCTCGGGTAGGACGCGGTGTAGACGATCTTGCCGTCGCGTATCCGGTGCACCCAGTGCATCGAGGTGTCGCTGATCCCCTCGTGCGTGCGCAGGCGCAGCCGGCCGCTGACGACGACGCTGTCGCCGTACTCGCGGACCTCGCCCAGCGTCGCCTCCACGACGTCCCGGCGGCGGTCCATCTCGTCCAGGTAGGCGCGGTAGTCGGCCGTCGTGACGAAGCGGCGCCCCCCGGCCGTGTACGGGACCCACTCCGCGTCGGGCGCGGCGTACTCCAGGATCGACTGGAGGCCACGGCGCTCGTAGGCCGCCCACATCGAGCGCACGATGTCCGCGTTGGAAGGGCTGACGACCGGGATCATCTCAGCATGGACTACGTCGAGGAGGTGATTCCGCTGTCCGGTCGCCAGCTCGTGCTCCTGCGGCCCCGCGACACCAATGCGATGCTCGTCGAGGAGGCCTTCGAGCACGAGGAGCTCCTGCCCTACTGGGCCGAGCTCTGGCCGAGCGGCGTCGCGCTGGCCCGCACGCTCGACGGGCGGTCGCTGCGCGGGGCGCGGACGCTCGAGCTCGGCTGCGGCCTGGGCGCCGCCAGCATCGTGGCCGCGCTGCAGGGCGGGCGGGTACTGGCCACCGACTGGTCCGCGGGCGCGATCGTGCTGACCGAGCGCAACGCGGAGCGCAACGGCGCCAAGCTGCGGACCGCCCGGTGCGCGTTCGCCGACGCCGCACGGCTGCGCGGCAAGCATGCCTGGGACCTCGTGCTCGCCGGCGACGTGCTCTACGAGCGCCGCAACGTCCCGCTGCTGCTCGACGTGTTGCCGCGCCTGCTCGCGCCGGGCGGCGAGGTGCTGCTCGCCGATCCCGGCCGCCCCGCGGCGCCCGACTTCTTCGAGCGCGCGCGGGCGTCGTGGTCGGTGCAGATGACGGGCAGCAACGGCGTCGGCGTACACCGCCTCCGGCCCATCGCCTAGCGTCGCGCCTAGGCGTCGAGCCGACCATCGTCCTCACCTCGGTGCCGTTCGCGGTCTGATCCGCTCGCGGACGTGCAGGGCGATCGCCGCCGCGGTCTCCGGCCGTAGATCGGCGAAGGTCAGCCGGCGCCCGTTGTGCAGGTCGACCCGCAGCGCAGCCGTGCGCTTGCGCGGCCAGGCCAGGCGGTGGTCGACGGCGTCGATGGAGGAGAAGTCGACGTAGCGGACCCGATGGGAGACGGCGTCGTCGAGCAGCCAGAGCAGGCGCCGGTCAGAGACCGCGAGCAGCGTGTGCGGGCTGGCCCAGGTCGAGGCGCCGACCACGAGCTCGACCGGCTCGCCCTCGGCCAGCACGCGCAGCAGCTCGGGCCCGAGCCGCTCCCGGATCTCGTCTGGCAGCCACGACGCGCGCGTCGCCGCTCGTGCCCGGGCCACGACCGGCTCGGCCGGGGCGTGCACGTCGCGGAGCTGGTCGTAGGCGGCGTTGATCTCCGCCATCCGCCGCGCCCCACGCTCTCCCGCTCGATCGGGGTGGAAGCGCTTGGCGAGGCGGCGGTAGGCGACCGCGACGTCCTTCGCCGAGGCGTCGGGCCCGATGCCGAGGACGGCGTAGGGGTCCAAGGCCGACCCAGAGGCTAGGACTGCGGCAGCGAGACCTGGAAGTGCCCGTTGTCGTCGGTCTGGACGGCGTGCGCCTTGAAGGTCTGACCACTGGCGAGCGTGATCGTGCAGTCGAACGTCGTGCCCTTCTTGGCGTCGATGTCATTCGGGCAGTCGACCTTCTTCGTCGGGTGACCCGACTGCGAGAACACCTTCGAGATCGACTTCTCGGCCGATCCGCTGTCCAGGGTGCTGCTGCAGCCCGCGAAGAGCAACCCGCCCGCGAGCAGGCCGGGGATGGCGAGCTGCCTCACGGCTTTGCTTGTTGGGAGGTGGGCGAAAATACGAAGTCCCCTTTGTCGTCTTGTTGAACGGCCTTGACCACGACGACCTTGCCGTCGGACCGGATGACCCGGCAGGTGAAGGTCCCGCCCTTCTGCGCCGCGATGCTATCCGGGCAGAGGACGCGTCTGGGTTTGTCTCCGATCTGTTTCGCGATGTTGTCGGAGATGGCCTTCTCGGCGGCACCCGTATCCAGGGTCTTTTCCCCGCATGCGGCCAGACCGAGCGCGGTGAGGGCCGCGCAGCCCACGAGGAAGCGGGTCACGCTGCGCTTGATAACAGACGTGGTACAAGGAGCCCGTGAGCACCGCGAGCGAGCTCAGCGACCGGGCCCGAGCGTCCGGCCGGCTCGGGATCGACGCCGAGTTCGTGGGCGAGGGCCGCTACCGCGCGCTGCTGTGCCTGGTCCAGGTGGCGGTCGACGACGGCGATGGGGGCACGCGCGTGGAGGTGCTGGATCCGCTGCGGGGCTTCGAGCCCGGCGAGCTGCGCGACGTGCTCGCGGATCCGGCGATCGAGAAGGTGCTGCACGCCGGGCGCCAGGACGTGGCCATCCTGCGCCGCACCTGGGGCACGGACGTGCGCAACCTGTTCGACACCCAGGTCGCGGCCGGGTTCGCCGGCCACGGGGCCCAGACCGGCTACGGGCCGCTGCTGCTGGAGGTGCTCGGCCTGCGGCTGGCCAAGTCGGCGTCGTTCACGCGCTGGGACCGGCGCCCGCTGTCCGACGAGCAGCTGCAGTACGCGCGCGAGGACGTGGCGGACCTGCTGGCCCTGGCCACCGCCCTGCAGGACGAGCTGCGGGCCAGCGGGCGGCTGGAGTGGGCGCGCGAGGAGTGCAGGCCGCTGGAGGACTCCAGCGACGACCGCGACCCCGATGAGGCCTGGCGCCGCCTGCCTCGGGTGTCCCGCCTACGCCCGCGCGAACGCGCGGTCGCGCGTGAGCTGGCCGCCTGGCGCGAGCGCACGGCCGCCACCGAGGACCGGCCCGTCAACTCGGTGCTGGCCGACGCCGCCCTCGTGGAGCTGGCCCGGCGCCAGCCCGGCGACCGCCAGGGCCTGGACCAGATCCGCGGCCTGCACGGCCGCATCGCCAGCCGGCGCGCGCCCGAGCTGCTGGAGGCGATCGCCCGCGGCCGCGACGCCGAGCCGCCCGCGCTCGACGGCGCACGGCCGCCGCTGAACGAGTCCGGAGACGCCCCGCTGATCGCCTTGGCCGAGGCCCTGATCCGCGCGCGGGCGCTGGAAGCGGGACTGGCCTACGAGCTCGTGGCCACCCGCGCCGACCTCAACCAGGTCATCGCCGCCGCCCGCCGCGGCGACGAGGAGCCCGACGTCCGCACCCTGCGCGGCTGGCGGCGCGACCTCGTGGGCTCCGAGCTGCTGGAGCTGCTGGACGGGCGCCACGCGCTCGCCGTCGAGCGGGGACAGCAACGTTCGCCTGCGCTTCGCGTTGTTCCAGTAGACGGCGGGTAGCCTTCCAGGCGGTCCCTCGTCGCCGTTCCAACGGCTACGCTGGCGCTTTCATGGTCAAGACGCTCCTACGACGCGATCGCTCCGAGTCGACGGAGGCGGAACCCTCCGCCAACGATCACGGGAGCGAGAACGGCGCGGCCGCGGCGCTCCTGGACCGTCCGCCCGAGTCCGGCGAGCCGCCGCTCGAGGCCCCGCCGCAGGAGGACCCGTCGGGCGGCACCACCTGTGCCACCTGTGGCGCGCCGGTGGAGCCCGACCAGGACTGGTGCCTGAACTGCGGCACCGCGATCTCGCGAACCGGCCATGGGATGCGCATCCCCGCCGTGATCGCCGGGATCGTGCTCGCCTTCGCCCTGACCTCGACCGCGGTGGCCTTCGTGGCCATCTCCAACGACGGACCGGACACCGTGACCGTGGCGGAGAACCCGCCGCCAGTCCGCGCCGCCCCGCCGGCGCCGCCCGCCCCGGCGCCCGCGGCCGCCGCGCCCAAGCCGGCGCCGCCGCCGGCCACGTCGACGCCCAAGACCACGCCGCCTGCCACGGCGCCGTCGACCTCCTCGGGCCCGACGCCGGTGCCCGCGACGCCGGTGCCGACGTCTCCCCCGGTCTCCAGCTCGCCCACCCCGGTGCCGTC
This sequence comes from Solirubrobacteraceae bacterium, assembly GCA_036270095.1. GTDB lineage: Bacteria > Actinomycetota > Thermoleophilia > Solirubrobacterales > Solirubrobacteraceae > DATBDE01. The sequence goes on from DATBDE010000118.1 coordinate 16,222, forward strand.
GGGCGGCAGCAACTCCGGCTCGTCGGGGTCCTCGGGCAGCTCCGGCTCGTCGGGCTCGTCCGGTTCCTCCGGTTCGTCGGGCTCCTCGGGCTCGTCGGGCTCGAACGGCAGCTCGGGCTCGAACGGCAGCGACCAGCTCGGCCCGTCGACCGAGCAGTCGATCCCGGTCACGCTGGACGGCAACGACCCGGTCGAGGCCTACGACCCGTTCGGCGACGGCACCCCGAACAGCAGCGACGTCTCCGCGGTGACCGACAAGGACCGCACCACGGTGTGGACCACGAAGGAGTACCCGGACGGCTCGGTCGGCCAGGGCACCGGCCTGGTGCTGAAGGCCGCCTCGCCCGTCGCGGCGACCCTGCTGCAGATCCGCACGCCGGAGCCCGGGTTCTCGGTCAAGGTCTACGGCTCGCGCGACACCAGCCCGCCGCCGGGGCTGTCGGGCTGGCACAAGCTCGCCCCCGAGACCAGCGTCGAGGACAAGCAACGCATCCAGCTCAGCACCGACGGCACGAAGTACCGGCTCTACCTCGTGTGGATCACCAAGCTCGCCGCGGCGCGGACCAGCGCCAGCGTGGCCGAGCTCGAGCTCTTCAGCGCCCAGTAAGAGGGCACATGGACATCGGAATCGGGCTCCCGTCGACCATCCCTGGCGTCACCCGCGCCCAGGAGCTCGAGTGGGCGCGCCGCGCCGACGCGCGGGGGTTCTCGACGCTCGGCGTGATCGACCGCATCGTCTACAGCAACCTCGAGCCGTTGATCGCGCTCGCGGCCGCTGCGGCGGTGACCGAGCGCATCCGCCTCACGACGTCGATCCTGCTCGGGCCCACGCGCGGCGCCGCGCTTTTGGCCAAGCAGGCGGCGAGCGTCAACCTGCTCTCCGACGGGCGGCTGACCCTCGGCCTGGCGCCTGGCGGGCGCGCGGACGACTACGAGGCCGTCGGCGTCGACTTCGGCACCCGCGGGCGCCGCTTCGACGAACAGTTGGCCGACCTGCAGCGGATGTGGTCCGGCGATGGGATCGGCCCCGACCACGAGCCCGAGCTCATCCTCGGCGGCACCGTGGAGGCCTCGTTCCGGCGCGCCGCGCAGTACGGCTCCGGCTGGATCGCGGGTGGCATGCCGCCCGACGCCGTGAAGGAGATCCTGCCCGCGGTGCGCCAGGCGTGGGAAGCGGCGGGACGCAGCGACGAGCCGCGCATCCTCGGCCTCGCCTACTTCGCGCTGGGCCCGGACGCCGAGGCCGCCGCCGCGGGCTACCTCAAGCACTACTACAGCTTCTTGGGCGACGTGGCCGACGCCATCGTCGCCGGGGCGGCCAAGGACGCCGACACGGTCAAGCAGTACGCGGAGGGGTTCGCCGGCGCGGGCCTGGACGAGCTCATCTTCTTCCCCTGCTCGCCCGACCCCGAGCAGGTGGGCCTGCTGGCCGAGGCCGCGCTCTAGCGCGAGCGCGCCAACCAGGCGAAGCCGAGGGCCATCGAGAGGTTCGAGACGCCCGCGCCCCACAGCGCGAGCTTGGCGCCCGGGCGCGACACGGCCCGCGAGCGCGACCACAGCGCGTCGGTGGCGATCTCGGTGCCGCGCAGCCAGGCCAGGGCCCACCAGTCGCGCTGGGCGCCACGCGAGGCGGCGGTGGCGTGGGCGGCGGCGAAGGTCAGCCAGATCGGGCCGCAGCGGCGAAAGAGCTCCTCGGCGTCGGGCGAGGGCTCCTCGTGCCCAAGCACCCGGAGGGTCGTCGTCGGGGCGAGAAGGGCGCCCAGGCCCAGCGCGAGGTCGAAGCCGATCATGAACTTGTTGCACCGCTGCAGATGGTCGGCGATCGTCACGGCTCGCGGACTCTAGACTCCCCGTCGCGATGCCGCCGAAGCAGCGCCAGATCCGCATCGAGCAGAAGTCCGCGCTCGCCGCCATGCAGCGGCTCGAGACGCGGAGCGACGAGGAGCTGCAATCCGAGACCAAGTACCGTGCCGCCGCCCAGGCCATCCTCGGCGCCCGTGCGGCCGAGAAGTACGACGCCAAGGCGGCCCGCTTGCACTTCCAGAAGGCCATCGCGGCCGCACGCCCCCAGGAGCGCATGCAGCTGCGGCGCATGGCCGAAGCATCGCTGGCGCTGGCCGAGCGCCGCCCGAGCGACCTCAAGGAGGCGGTCGAGAAGCTGGGCCACGAGGCCCCGTCGGGCCGCCAGCTCTTCCTGCTGCGCGTGATGGGCCTGGTCGCTCCCCCGCCGGGGTCGAGCATCCTGCTGCGGGCCCGCGGCATCCTCATCGTGATCGGTCTCGTCATCGGCGTGCTCGCCCTCGGGCTCGGGATCGTCGAGCTGATCGCGCTGCCGTTCGGAGGGATCGACGTCGGGCAGGGCCTCGTCCTCGGGGCGCTCCTGGCCGCCGCTGCACTTGGGGTCGTTGCCTTCTTCGGGCGTAGACGCCAGAACAAGGCCAAAGCCGAGCGACAAGCACGCGCTCCGGGCTAGCGCTTCGCCGGGCCGGTGAGTCAGCGTCAGGACGGCAAGGCTCCCCGCGCGTCGAGCGACATCTCGCCGCGCATGCTCCTGATCACGGCCGGGGCCTCCGCCCTCGCCGCGCTCATCACGTCGCAGGTCTGGTCCAGCGGCACGATCGTCACTGCGACGCTCACGCCCGTGTTCGTGGCCGTTTTCAAGGAAGGTATGCGCCGGCCCACGGACAAGGTCGCGGCCGCGCTGCGCAGCAGCGGACGCGCCGCGGCGGCGCCTCCGCCGCCGCGCCGGCGCGAGCGTCCGGTGCGCGCCGCCTCCACCCCGGTGGAGGAGGTCGAGGCGCACCGCCTGCCCGACTCCGAGCACGAGGGCCCGGGCGACTGGACGGAGATCACGCTCCGCCACGAGAACGGCGAGTCGGCCGAGCCCCCGCCGCCCCCGGAGGAGCCTCCGCCGCCGCCGGCCGAGCACGGCGGCTTCCGCTTCCGCATGACCCCGCGCGCTTGGAAGATCGCGCTGATCACCGGGCTGCTCGGGTTCGTCATCGCCGCGGCCGTGATCACCCTGCCCGAGCTGCTGTTCGGCAAGTCGCTGGGCGGCGGAACCACGCTGACCTACTTCCCGAACACGAGCGTCTCGCGCAGCAGCGACACGACGTCCACAACCACAACGGACAAGACCGACACGAGCGTCACCGACACGACGCCGACGGACACGACGCCGACCGACACCACGGCGACGGACACCACGCCGACGGACACCACCGGCACCGACACCACCGGCACGGACACGACCGGCACGACGGGTCAGAACACCCAGCCCCAGCTCGCGCCGCCGGCCGGCGCCACCGCCACCACCGGCACCGACACGACGGGGACCGCCGGCTCCGGGCCTAGCTCTCCTTGACCGTGATCTTCTTGATCACGACCGGGTCCAGCGGCATGTCGTTGGGCCCGGTGGGCACGGCGTCGATGGTCGAGACCACGTCCATGCCCGAGGTCACCTTGCCGAGCACGGCGTAGTCGGGCGGCAGCTGGGCGTCCGGCCCCGCGACCACGAAGAACTGGCTGCCGCTCGTGCCTGGGTCCTCGATCTCGGTCTTGGCCATGGCCACGACGCCGCTCGTGTACTTCGTGTCCTTCGGCGGCGCCTCGACGACGTTGTAGCCCGGGCCGCCCTGGCCGTTGCCGAGCGGGTCGCCACCCTGGATCACGAAGCCCTGGATGACGCGATGGAACGTCGTGTTGTCGTAGAAGCCCTTTCCGGCCAGGGAGTCGAAGGAGGCCGACGTCTTGGGGTCGTTCTTGACGTCCAGCGCGATGTCGAAGCTGCCACAGCTCGTCTCGACCGTGGCCGTGTAGCTCCTGCTCGGGTCGAGCTTCGTCGTGGGCTTGGGCAGGTGGGGCTGGGACTTGGGGCGAGGCGCCTGGACCTTCTGGCATTCGGCCTTCTGGGTCGACGAGGTCGTGCTGGCCTGCTGCTCGGCCGCCGTGGCCGCTTTGGGCCGGGTGGCGCTGGAGGTCGTCTTGTCGCTGCCGCCGCCGCATCCGGCGACGAGTAGGGCAGCGAGCAGCAGCGGAACGGTCAGGGCACGCGGGGTACGCACGGCGGGCAAGCATAATCCGGCGCCGTGGGGCTCTCGCCACTTGTCCGCGGCTACGACCACTTCCTGCTCGACCTCGACGGGTGCGTCTGGGTGGGCGACGAGCCGACCCCCGACGCACCGGCGGCGGTGGGCGCGCTGCGCGAGGCGGGCAAGCGCCTGTGCTTTGTCACCAACGACGCGCGCCGCTCGACCGAGGAGTTCGTGCGCAAGCTCTGGCGCCTGGGCTTCCGGGCCTCGGTCGAGGAGGTCGTGACCGTGGGCGGCGCCCTGCAGCACCGGCTTGCCGTGCGCGGCGGCGGCTCGGCCTTCGTGGTGGGATCGCCGGCGATCCACCGTCACGTCGCCGATGCGGGCCTGCGCATCGTCAACGGGACCGAGTTCGCGTCGCGGGCCGACGTCGTGGTGCTCGCCGCGTACGACGGCTTCCACTACGACGACCTGCGCGTGGCCACGCAGGCGGCGCTGCGCGGCGCCGACCTGCTCGCCGCCGGGCGCGACGCCACCTTCCCCATGTCCGACGGGCCATGGCCGGGGACGGGCACGATCGTGGCCGCGGTCGAATACGCGACGGGGCGCACGGCCCTGAGCGTGGGCAAGCCCGAGGCGTGGCTGTACCGCACCGCGCTGGACCGCCTCGGCCAGGGCCGGGCGCTGGTGGTCGGCGACCGGGTCGACGTCGACCTCGCGGGCGCCGCCGCGGCCCACCTCGATGGCGCCATCGTGCTCACCGGGGCCAGCACGCGGGCCGACGCGGCCGCCGCCAAGGACCCCGAGCCCGTCGCGGTGGCCGACACGCTGGCCGACCTCGTCCTCCACGGCCACGGTCCGGCGGGCTGACCGTGCGCCGGCACACCCACCACAAGCACTCCTCCCGCAAGGGCTACCGGCGCCTGCTCGACCGGCTCGCGGCGCATGAGTCGGTGCACCGCGTCGCCACCGGGCGGGTCAAGCCGCGCATGGGCTCGGGCCGCCCGATCGCGCCGATCTCCAAGGTCCGCAGGGTCGAATCCGGCCTTTCGATCACCATCAACACCGAGGGTGCGGTGATCGACGCCTACGTCGTCACCGACAAGCCCGACGAGGTCGCGGCCTGGATGCGGGCCGAGGGTTTGGCTAGATAGGGGCCATGCGCACTGCGGGGGCGGCCGTCGCCGGCCTTGCGGCGGTCTGCCTGGCGGCCGCCGGGTGCGGCGGCGGGAGCAAGCAAGCCACGCAGTCGGCGGCCTCTGGTCGCTCGGTCGCCCCGACCGTGGTCTTCTTCAAGCGCTGGGCGGGCAGCGACCCGGCCGAGGACGACGTGCTCGTCCGCCGCGACCACACCGCCGACCTGCACCTCATCCACGGCGGCGCCGGCGGGCGCTTCCGCACCGTCCGGCTCTCCGGGCGCGAGTGGGACATCGTCATGGCCACGCAGCCGGCGCACGCCCTCGCCCACCCCGGCCCGGTGCTCGCCCGGCCCATCCGCGGCGGCTACCGCTACGTGGTCACGGTCCCCGGCGTGAACACGGTCACCGGCGACAACGGCGTGCTGCCGATGCGGGTCCAGCGCGTGGTCGCGGCGCTGAACCGCATCGTGGACGACCACGCGTTCTAGAGCGGCCGCACGGCCCGTACGAGTGGGCCGAGCGTCGGCAGCCCCTGCTTCCGGTCGACGTACTTCTCCTGGACCAGGTAGGTGCTGCCGTCCTCCTGCCAGGTGAGTTCGAACGGCGCCCCGGCATGTCCGGTCTCGAGCGAGTACACGTGCCTCGTGCCGATGGTGATCTGGCGCTCGGAGGTCTTTTCGGCATCGTTCAGCACTTCCTGCAGCAGCGTGGCCGGGCCGCGCTTGAGCGCCACCGTGAAGACGTTGATGTTGCGTGCGTTCCGAGACCACTCGATGTCGTAGTCGAGCGGCACCGAGGAATGCCTCGAGAGGGCGACGCTCGCGCGCTTGAACATGGCGGGCAGGCGGGTGGGAAACAACGGCGGCGGCGTCAGGTGCCAGGAGAGCAAGCGCGCCCGGACCTGCGCGAGGGTGGCGGCAGACGCGGCGGTTGGCGCCAGCGCGGCAACGGCCATACCGACGAGCACGACCAACACGATCCGACGACGTCCGCTCATCGGTGAAACGTACGGATTCAGGTCAGAAACGTCACCGCCGACCAGACGATCGCGAAGACGAGGGCGATCGAGCCGGTGGCCGCCGCGATCCGCCCCGGCCGGCCGACGCCCATGAGTCCGGCCAACCCGGCGAGGGCGACGGCGATTGCGACGAGCCCGAGCGCGAAGATCGTGTATTCCTGGCGGGTGGCCCAGCGATCGGCCGCCTCGGCCGCCGCGTTCTGTTTCGCGAGCAGCGCTTTCGCCGAGGCAACGCTCGACCGCACCGCGTCGGCGGTGCGGGGGTCGAGCCCCGACGTGTGAGCGGGCACCGCGCCCATCTGCTTGACCACGGCCAGCAGCCGGGCCGAGGCCTGCATGTCGGCCTGGGCAACGGCGATCGCGAAGGCGCGTGGCTGGCCCGGCTTGCTGCTGCGCACGCGCGCGGCGCCCTGCAGGGTGACCGCGAGCGCCTCGCGCGTCGCGTTGCCCGAGAACTGCAGGAGCTGGGTGTTGGCCCCGAGGCGGACGAAGATCTGCTGTGCGTCTCGGGCCGATTCGACCAGGCCGTGCTCCTTTTGGCGGTTGGCCTCGGCCTCGGCGAAGGCCAGCACGCCCGCCGTGGCGGCGGCGATGCCGACGAGGACGGTGACCCACTTGCGGAAGCGGGTGCCGGAGTCGATCTCCGGCATCGCGTGCTCGAGCTCGATGTGCGTGTGGGGCGACACGTCAGAAGGAGAGCTCGACGATCAGGGCCAGGATCAGGGAGGCCGCGCAGAGTGCGAACCCCAGGGGCAGCAGCCGGCGACGCCAGGTGCCGAACCCGTGGGCGAGTGCGCCGCACAGGAACGCGAACGCCGCGGGGATGGCGGACGCGAACAGCAGCGACGACTGCTCCTTGAGCTGGGAGCCTTCGTGCTCCACTTCGCCGGCGTCCAGCGTCACCAGTGCGGGATGCCGGTTGCGTTCCGCGGCCAGACGGCGCGCGGTGGCATAGGTCGGCCCGGGGCGCAGGTACTGCGGCTGGCGGGCGATCCCGCTCCGCTGGGCCACGAAGCGCCCGAGCAGCTCCTGCGCCCCCGCCTCGCCCTGCAGCAGCGCGCGCACCGACGGGTCGCGCGCGCGCCGGGCCTGCCGGCTCAGCTCCTGCCCCTGCACGGTCGCGGAGATGACCTGGAAGGCCTGCGGGGCGATCTCCTGGTAGACGAAGCGCGTGTCCTCGATGACCCCGGCGCCGTACTTGATCTCGGCCCGGACGGCGTCGTGCCACCGGTCCGAGCCCTCGTCGCCGACCGCGGCCGCATACGCGCCGATGCCGGCCGCCAGCACCGCCGCCACCGCCAGGAGCACAGCGCTGCTCGTATGGGTCTCGTGCCCCTGCGCCTCCGCCATCGGGCCGATGCAAGCAAATCGACCCGATGGAATCCGGTGTGATCGCTACGGGCTGATCGAGCGTCGGTCGGCGCTCGCCTACGCCCCGGCCCGCTGTGGGAGCTTGACGCGCGGCAGGTCGCGGTCGCGCAGGCCGGAGGCGCGGCCCGCGTCCTGTGTCGCCCCGGCCAGCGCGCCGCCGGGGCAGTCCGCGCACTTGACCTCGCGCCGGGGGTTGACGATCCCGACCGCGGAGATCACGCCGCCGGCGATCACCAGCACCGCCATGAGGAGCATCCCGACCCGGAAGCCGTCCTCCGAGGCGTCGGTCAGGGCGGCCTGGAGCTGTGCTCGGTGCGGCCCCACGCTCGCCGGCGCCGTCGCCGACAGCGCATGGGCCTTGCTCGACCGCACCGCCGCCGGCACGCCCGCGTCGTGCGCGAACGCCTTGGTGGCGTTGTCGAGCGAGGTGGCGAACTGCGCCGCCACCACCGCGCCCACGAGCGCGATGGCCACCAGCCCGGCCACACGGGCGATCGCGTTGTTGACGCCGGAGGCCAGGCTTGCGTGCTCCTCATCGACGCCGCCCAGCACCGTCGCCGTCAGCGGCGCGACGGTCATGGTCAGGCCGAGCCCGAAGATCAGCGCCCCGGGCAGGACGTCGGTCACGTAGTCCACGTCCGCCCCGAGCCGCGAGAACAGCAGCAGCCCGATCCCGGCCACGATCGGGCCGAGGCCCATGAACCAGCGCGGCCCGAGGCGATCGGCCAGGGCGCCAAAGCGCGACGAGAACAGGAACATGATGAACGTGACCGGCAGCAGCGCCGCCCCTGCCTCCAGCGGCGTGAACCCCGACACCTCCTGCAGGAACAGCGTGAGCAGGAAGGTGGAACCGCCCAGCCCTGCATAGACGAGCAGGGTCGAGACGTTGCCGACGCTGAAGTTGCGCCGGCGGAACAGGTCGAGCGACAGCATCGGTTCGCGCGCGCGGCGCTCCCAGAGCAGGAAGGCCGCCAACAGCACGACCCCGCCGACCAGCGGCCCCCAGATGATCGGGTCGCTCCACGCGTAGTTGGGCTGCTCGATGAGCCCGAACACGGCCGCGCCGAGCCCGAGCGCGCACAGCACCGCCCCGACCACGTCGACCGAGCCGCCGGTCGGGTGATCGTGGGCCTCCGACATGTGCCGGATCAGGTACAGCGTGATCAGGATCGGCACGATGTTGACCCCGAAGATGAACCGCCAGGAGACGGTCTCGAGGATCAGCCCGCCCGCGAGCGGCCCGATCACGGTCGAGATCCCCGACCACGCCGTCCACGTCCCGATCGCCTTGCCCCGCTCCCGGTCCGAGAAGGTGGCGGTGATGATCCCCAGCGTGGCGGGCACGAGGAGCGCGCCGGTCACGCCCTGCAGCCCGCGCGCCAGGATCAGCAGCGTCGCCGTCGGGGCGGCGGCGCACAAGAGCGAGGTCACGCCGAACCCCATGACCCCGAGCGAGAACATGCGCTTGCGCCCGTAGATGTCCCCGAGCGAGCCGCCGACCAGCAGCAGCGAGCCCAGCGTGAGCAGGTAGGCGTCGATGATCCACTGCTGGTCGGAGAGCCCGACCCCGAGATCCGCGCGGATCTTGGGCAGCGCCACCTGGACGATGGTCCCGTCCACGAAGACGACGACGGAGCCAAGGATGCAGGCGATCAGCGTGAGGCGCTTGGCCTTTGCCGACACTGCTTGGAGGCTAGCCTTCCGCCGTCCTCGGCATGGACCGCTCCGTCACCCTCATCGTCAATCCCGCCGCCGGCGCCGGTCGCGCGGCCAAGCGTCTGCCGACGGCCGAGGCCGAGCTCGCACGGCTCGGTATTCCGGTGCACCGCGAGGAGACCACCAGCCTCGACCACGCGATGGAGCTGGCCCGCGCCGCCACCGAGGCCGGCGAGGCCGTGTTCACCCTCGGCGGCGACGGGCTCGTCGGTGCCGTGGCCGGCGCATTGGCCGACACCGGCACGCCGCTGGGCGTGCTGCCGGGCGGACGCGGCAACGACTTCGCCCTCGTGCTCGGCATCCCCGGCGACCCGGCCGAGGCGGTGCGCGCGCTGGCCGCCGCACCCGAGCGCAAGCTCGACCTCGCCGAGGCCGGCGGCCGGCCGTTCATCGGCATCGCCTCGTGCGGCTTCGACTCGGTGGCCAACCGCATCGCGAACGAGTCGCGGCTGGTCAGGGGCAACCTCGTCTACCTCTACGCGGCCCTGCGGGCAGTGGCCACGTGGACGCCGGCGCGCTTCGAGCTCGTGCTCGATGGCAACGTGCGTGTCTACAGCGGCTGGTCGGTCGGCGCCTGCAACTCGAAGGCCTACGGCGGCGGCATGTACGCAGCGCCCAACGCCGAGCTCGACGACGGCCTGCTCGACGTCGTCGTGAGCGAGCGCACGTCGCGCTTCAACTTCGTCTTCCGGCTCCTGCCCCGGGTGTTCAAGGGCACCCACGTCGACCTGCCCTACGTGCACGAGATGCGCGCGCGCGAGGTGCGGATCAGCGCCGACCGGCCGTTCACGCTGTACGCCGACGGCGACCCGGTGCAGGACCTCCCCGTCACCGTGCGGGTGCGCCCCGGGGCGCTGACCGTGCTCGCGCCCTGATGCTGCTGGGGGCCAAGCTGTCGGCCGCCAAGCTGGCCGGGGCCGCGACCCGTGCCGCCGGTCGCGGCGGCGGCACTTCGCTCCCGGGGCGGATGCTGCTGCGCATGCAGCCCGACGCCATCGCCCAGCTGGCCGGGCGGCTGCCGGGCGGTTCGATCGTGATCTCGGCCACCAACGGCAAGACCACGACGGCGGCCATGGCCTCGGCTGTGCTCGAGCGCACCGGCACCCGCCTCGTGCACAACCGGGCCGGGGCGAACATGGCCGGCGGCGTAGCCTCGGCGCTGCTCGACGCGGCGCACGTGGGCGGGCAGATGGACGGCGACACCGGCCTGTTCGAGGTGGACGAGTTCTGGCTGCCGCGTGTGGCCGACGCGCTGCACCCGCGCGCGCTGCTGCTGGGCAACCTGTTCCGTGATCAGCTCGACCGCTACGGCGAGCTCGACGCGATCGCCGACCGCTGGGCCGCGGTGGTGGCGGCCCAGCCGGCGGGCACGAAGCTCGTGCTCAACGCCGACGACCCCCTGGTCGCCGACCTCGGCACGACGTCGGAGCCCGTGTACTTCGGCATCGACGACGATCGCCTCGCGCTGCCCGCGCTCCAGCACGCCGCCGACTCCAAGCACTGCCGCCGCTGCGGCCATGGCTACGTCTACGACGCCGCCTACCTCGGGCACCTGGGTCGCTACCACTGCCCGAACTGCGGGGCCCATCGCCCCGAGCCGCAGGTGGTGGCCCGCGACGTCGAGCTGCACGGCGTGCGCTCCGCCCGCTTCGCGCTCCACACCCCGGTCGGACAGGCCGAGGTCGATCTCCCCCTCCCCGGCCTCTACAACGTCTACAACGCGCTCGGCGCGGCCGCGCTGGGGTTCGCCCTCGACGTGCCCCTGGACGACGTCGTCGCCGGCCTGGAGGCGGTGGCGCCCGCCTTCGGCCGGGCCGAGGTCGTCCAGGCGGGTGGGCGCGACCTCGTGCTGCTGCTGGTCAAGAACCCGGCTGGCGCCAACGAGGTGCTGCGCACGCTCGTGCTCGAGAACGGCCAGCTCGACCTGCTCGGCCTGCTCAACGACCGCACCGCCGACGGTCACGACGTCTCCTGGGTGTGGGACGCCGACTTCGAGCTGCTGGCCCCGCGGCTGCGCACGATGACCTGCGGCGGGACCCGCGCAGCCGAGCTGGCCGTGCGCATGAAGTACGCCGGCGCCGACGCCGAGACGCTCCGCGTCGAGCACGAGCTCGAGCGGGCGCTCGACGCCGCTCTGGCCGGGGGCGACCCCGCGCGGCCGCTCTACGCTCTGCCCACCTACACGGCGCTGCTAGAGCTGCGGGAGCTGCTGGTGCGTCGCGGACTGACCTCGCGATACTGGAAGTGACATGGGAGCGCTTGCCCTGGACGAGCTGACCTGGCCCGAGGTCCGGGCCGAGATCGCCAACGGCCGCGACACCCTCGTGCTGGCACTCGGCGCGACCGAGCAGCACGGGCCGCACCTGCCCCTGGGCACGGACGCGCTGATCGGCGACTCCGCCGCGCGCGCGGTGGCCGAGCGGCTGGACGCGTTCGTCGCCCCCACCGTGCGCGTCGGGTGCTCCGAGCACCACCTTGCCTTCGCGGGCACGCTGTCGATCACCACCGAGACCTTCGCCGCCATCGTCCGCGACCTCGTGGCCTCGGTCGGGCGTCACGGCTTTGCGCGGCTCGTCCTCCTCCCCACGCACGGCGGCAACTTCGGCCCGCTGGCGGCGGCCATGGAGGGCGTGGATCCGGTCGAAGGCCTCGAGGTCGTCGCGCTCACCGACCTCTCGATCCTCACCGAGGGCACGGCGGCCATGTCCGCCGACCAGGGCGTCTCCCCCGCCGAGGCGGGCGTGCACGCGGGCGAGTGGGAGACCTCCTTGCTGCTCGCCCTGCACCCCGAGCTCGTGCGCATGGAGCGGGCCGAGGAGGGCTACACGGGCGACCTCGCGCTGGGGCTGCGCCAGGCCTTCGGCGAGGGCATCGACACCGTGGCCGGCAACGGGGTCTTCGGCGACCCGCGCCCGGCGCTGGCCGACAGCGGCAGCGCCTACCTCGACCGGCTCACCGACCTCATCGTCGAGCGCGTGCGGCCGCGGTGATCGCCACCACCGTCCGCTGGCACGACCTCGAGTGCGGGGGCTACGAGGAGGACCTGCCGCTGTGGCGCGAGCTCGCCCGCAGCGTCCCCGGCGACGTGCTCGACCTCGGCTGCGGCTCGGGCCGGGTGGCGCTCGACCTCGCCCGCCGCGGGCACGCGGTCACCGGCCTGGACTCCGACCCGGAGCTGCTCCAGGCGCTCCGCGAGCGAGCGGGCGAGCTGCCCGTGACCACCGTGGAGGCCGACGCGCGCGCCTTCGACCTGCAGCGCAGCTTCGGCCTCGTGATCGTCCCCATGCAGACCGTCCAGCTCATGGGCGGGACCGCGGGCCGGACTGCGCTGCTGCGGTGCGCGCGCCGGCACCTCGCGCCGGGCGGGCTGTTCGCCGCCGCGGTGGCCAACGCGCTCGACGGCTTCGATGCCGAGGCGCCCGACGCCCTGCCCGTGCCCGACATGGGCGAGTACGACGGCTGGGTGTTCTCGTCCCAGCCGGTGGCGGTGCGCGACGAGGGCGACCACGTGACGATCGAACGCGTGCGCCAGACCGTCGCGCCCGACGGCACCATGGACGCCACCGGCGACGTGGTCGAGCTCGACCGCCTCGACAGCGGGCGCCTGGTCGCCGAGGGCGCCGCGGCCGGCTACGCCGTCGAGCCCGGCCTCTCGATCGCCGCCACGGTCGAGCACGTCGGCTCCCAGGTGGTGGTCCTGCGTGCCCGCTGAGCTGCGCGTCTGCTCGCTGTACCCCGACCTGATGAACATCTACGCCGACCGCGGCAACATGCTCATGCTCGAGCGCCGCTGCGCGTGGCGCGGCATGGGCTTCCGCATCGACGCCGCCGGGCTCGGCGACCCGGTCGACCCCGAGGCCCACCACCTCTTCTACATCGGCGGCGGCCAGGACCGCGACCAGGCGCTGTGCGCCCGCGACCTGGCCACGGTCAAGCGCAACGCCCTGCACGTCGCCGCGGATACGGGCAAGGTCGTGCTCGCGGTGTGCGGCGGCTACCAGCTTCTCGGCTCCTCCTACCAGCTCGGCGACGAGGAGCTGCCCGGTGTGGGCCTGGTCGACCTGCACACCGTGCGCGAGCCCGGCCCGCGGCTGATCGGCAACGTCGCCATCGAGGTCGAGCTCAACGGCGAGCCGGCGGTGCTGGCCGGATTCGAGAACCACGGCGGCCGCACCTACCTCGGCCCCACCGCCCGGCCGCTCGGCCGCGTGCTCTCCGGCCACGGCAACAACAACCACGACGGCTTCGAGGGCGTGCGCCGCGACAACGTGATCGGCACCTACCTGCACGGGCCGCTGTTGCCCAAGAACGCGCACTTCGCCGACTGGCTCATCGCCACGGCGCTGGGCCTGGAGCGCCTGGAGGGGCTGCCCGACGCGCTGGAGGACGACGCCCACCGCGAGGCCCTGGCCGCGGCGGGGGTCTGACCTCTCTCGGGCCGGGGTATAGACCGCTCCAGGTGGCGGCGGCGCTCGAGTTCCAGCAGGTCTCCAAGACCTACCCGGGCAGCGACGAACCGGCGATCCAGTCGCTCTCGTTCGAGGTTCCCGCGGGCGACATCTGCGTGCTCGTGGGCCCGTCGGGCTGCGGGAAGACAACGACGATGCGGATGGTCAACCGCATGGTCTCCATCACCTCGGGGGAGATCCTGCTCGACGGCCGCAGCGTGCTCGACCGCAAGGCCTATGAGCTGCGGCGCGAAATCGGCTACACGATTCAGCAGATCGGGCTGTTCCCCCACGAGACCGTGGCTGCCAACATCGCCACCGTGCCCAAGTTGCTCGGCTGGCCCAAGGACCGCATCAGGGACCGGGTGGGCGCGCTGCTGGACATGTTCTCCCTGCCCCAGGACATGGCCGGCCGCTACCCCGCGCAGCTGTCGGGCGGCCAGCGCCAGCGGGTCGGCGTCGCGCGGGCACTGGCCAGCGACCCCTCGATCATGCTCATGGACGAGCCGTTCGGGGCCATCGACCCGATCACCCGCGGTCGGCTCCAGAACGAGTTCCTGCGCCTCCAGGGCGAGCTGCGCAAGACCATCGTCTTCGTCACCCACGACATCGACGAGGCGATCAAGATGGGTGACCGCATCGCCGTCCTCAAGAAGGGCGGCGTGCTGGCCCAGTACGCGACACCGGCCGAGCTCCTGCTCGCGCCCGTCGACGCCTTCGTCGAGGACTTCGTGGGCGCGGACCGCGCGCTCAAGCGCCTGGCCTTGCTGCGCGTGCGCGACGTCGACCTGTGGAAGGCCCCGCGCGTGCGGCCCGGCGACCCGGTGGCGCAAGCGCAGGAGCAGGTGGCCGACTCCGACCTTCCCTACTCGCTGCTGATCGACGCCGACGGGAAGCCGCTGGGCTGGCTCTCGGATCGCGACCTGGCCGGCGAGCGCGTGCCCGATGAGGCCGACACCGCCCCCACGCCCCGCCTGGACCAGGACTCGGTGCTCCGCGACGCCCTCGCCGAGCTGCTCGAGGAGGACACACAGTACGGGCCGGTCGTGGACGAACGCGGCGCCGTGATCGGGGTGCTCTCGATCGAGCTCATCGCCCAGTTCCTGGCGAGCAAGGATCCGCGCGAGCTCGACCCGCCGGAACGGGCCGGGGTCGAGCCGTGAGCTGGCTGACCCTCTTCGCGCAGGTCCAGATCCACCACCGCGCGTCGGACTGCGAGTCGAACAACGGCTTCTGCCCGGACTGGATCATCAAGAACTTCGGCGACCGGTACGTCGACCCGTTCTTCCGTCACCTCGAGTTGGTCGTGATCTCGGTGCTGGTGGGCTTCGTGATCGCGTTCGCGCTCGGGATCGTCGCCCACCGGCGGCGGTGGCTGGTGGGCCCGGTCGTCGGCATCACCGGCGTCCTCTACACGATCCCCTCGGTGGCGGCGTTCCTCCTGCTGGTCCCGATCACCGGCTTCGGGCTGCTCACCGCGGTGATCGCGCTGAGCTCCTATACGCTGCTGATCATCTTCCGCAACGTGGTCGCCGGCCTGGCCGCTGCGCCCGCGGAGGCGCGCGACGCCGCCCTGGGCATGGGGCTGACCGACAGCCAGGTGCTGTGGCGGGTGGAGGTGCCCCTGGCGCTGCCCGAGATCTTCGCCGGGGTCCGCATCGCTACCACGACCACGGTGGGCCTGGCCGCCCTCGCGTTCTTCGCGAACGCCGGCGGCCTGGGCGGGCTGATCTTCGGCGACCTGGTGTTCAAGTCCAACGTCGTGGTCGCGGGCGGGCTATGCATCGTCATGGCCTTCGTCCTGGACGGCCTGCTGCTCTTCGCCCAGCGGCTGTCGACCCCATGGGTCCGGGCGGCACGCGCATGATCGTCGCCGCCTTCGACTTCGGGGACGCGATCGACTTCATCCTCAACGGGCGCGAGTCGGTCACCGGCGGCGTGCGCATCGGCGGAAGCGAGCTCCTCCCCCAGCTCTGGCGGCACCTCGAGTTGACTGGAGCGGCCGTGGGCATCGCGTGCGCGGTGGCCCTCCCGCTCGCGCTGTGGCTCGGCCATCTGCGCAAGGGCCAGTTCGCGGTCGCCAGCATTGCCAACGTCGGGCGCGCGGTGCCGAGCCTCGCGCTCATCGGCTTTGCGGTGGCCTACATCGGCCTCGGCTTCCCCAACGCGCTGCTCGCGCTCACGCTGCTGGCCATCCCCCCGATCTTCGTCAACGCCTACGTGGGCATCGCCCAGGTCGAGCCCGACATCGTCGACGCCGCCCGCGGCCAGGGCATGACCGAGCCCGGGATCGTGCGTCGTGTCGAGCTCCCGCTGGCCGTACCACTGGTGTTCGGCGGCATACGGACGTCGGTGGTCAACGTCATCGCGACGGCGACCATCGCGCCGCTCATCGGTGTCGTTACGCTGGGCGACGCCATCGTCTCCCCACAGGTGTACGGCGATGCCGGCCAGCTAGGCGCCGCGATCTGCGTCGCTCTTCTCGCCATCGCCGCCGAAGTCACCCTCGCACTCATCCAGATGCTGGTGACGCCCAAGGGCTTGAAGTTGTCGTCCACCCGCAGGCGCGGGTTCCCGTTCATGTCCATGAGGAGGGTTGAAGTCTCATGAGGAATATCGCCGCGGCACTGGCCGCACTGATCGCCGCCGCCGGCCTCGCCGCCTGCGGCTCCAGCAGTAGCAGCGACACGAGCAGCAGCAAGGCCACCAGCAGCTCGTCCAGCGGGTCCACCGGCCAGGTGATCCAGTCCAACCCGGCCAACAAGAAGGTCACCGTCACCATCGGGTCCAAGAACTTCACCGAGGAGTTCATCCTCGGCAACATCTACGCCCAGGCGCTGAAGGCCGCGGGCTACAACGTCAAGACCCAGCTGAACCTCGGCTCCGAGCAAATCGCGCTCAAGGCGCTCAAGAGCGGGCAGATCGACGCCTACCCGGAGTACACGGGCACCGCCCTGACCTCGTTCTTCAAGGTCAAGACCACCAGCATCCCCACCGACCCGGCCAAGGCCTACAACCAGGCCAAGGCGGACTTCGCCCAGCAGGGCCTGACCGCCCTCCCGCCCACGCCGTTCACCGACTCCAACGCGGTCGCGGTCACGCAGGCCACCGCCAAGAAGCTCGGGGTCAAGAACATCTCCGACCTCAAGAGCAAGGCGAGCACGATCACGCTCGCCGGCACGCCCGAGTGCCGCCAGCGTCAGGACTGCCTGCTCGGCCTCCAGCAGGTCTACGGGCTCAAGTTCAAGAGCTTTACCCCGGTCGACCCGTCCCTGCGCCACGAGGTGCTGCAGAAGGGCCAGGCCGACGCCTCGATCGTGTTCACGACCGACGGCCAGATCAAGGCCAACAAGGAGGTCCTCCTCAACGACGACAAGAACATCTTCCCGCCCTACAACATCACCCTGGTGGTCAACGACAAGGTGCTGCAGAAGGCGGGACCGGACTTCGCGAAGACGATCGCCCTGGTCCAGAAGGGCATGACGACGCCGGTGCTGCAGGAGCTCAACTCGCGCGTCGACCTCGACAAGCAGAAGCCGGCGGCGGTCGCCACCGAGTACCTGAAGGAGTCGGGCTACACCAAGTGATCAGCGGCCCGACGAGCCGAAACCGCAGTGGCCGCGCGCGCTATCGCCCAGCGTGGCCACGGCAATCGGCTGGGGCAGGTCGACGCGCACGACGAGGAGCTGGGCGATGCGGTCCCCGGGTGCGATTGCGAAGGCCTCGGCCCGATCGGTGTTGAGCAGCAGGACGCGCAGCTCGCCCCGATAGCCGGCGTCGATCGTCCCCGGCGCGTTGACCAGCGCGAGCCCGTGTCGCGCCGCCAGGCCCGACCGCGGCACCACCAGCCCGGCGGTGCCGGGCGGCAACGCGACGGCCACGCCGGTGCCGACGCTGCGCCGCTCGCCCGGCTCGATCCGCACCGCCTCGGCCGCGTAGAGGTCGAGGCCGGCGTCGCCGGGGTGGGCGCGGGTGGGCAGCGTCGCGGAGTCGGAGAGCAGCCGGAACGGCAGCGTGGCCGCGGTCGTGGTCACGCTGCCGATGCTATGCGGCTGCGCCGGCGGGCGCTCAGCCGCAGGGGCTCGTCGCGATGGTGTTGGAGTTGATCGGGTCGCCGCTCGCAGTGGTTGCGTTGGCGTGGAAGTTGCCGAGTCCTTGGCCGCAGCGCCAGAGCGGGCCGAAGTTGACCGTCCCGTCGGCGCCGACCGGCGCGGTCAAGAAGAAGGCGACGCGGTCACCGCTGGCGCCGGCGCCGAAGAACGAGTTGGGTGCGAGCCCGGATCCGATCACGAACCCCCAACCGAGACCGTTCGCGCTCACCGTGTCGGTGACGACCAGTGAGGCGGGACCGCTGTGGGCGGCGCTGCTGACGCAGTCGCCCTGGTTCTTGAACGGCTGGCCCGTCGCCGGGTCGACCATGGTCTTCCAGCCGTCGTGCTGGCAGGCCTGGGCAGCGTCGCTGTTGCTGCCCGGCGCAGCCGCCGCGGGCCCCGCGGCCACGGCAACCACGATCAGCGCCGCACACACGATGGCGACGGCGATCCTCACGCGCTTCATCATCCTTGACCTCCCGGTATTTAGGTTGTCAAATGTCAACCTATCCGACTCGACAACAGCGCGTCGCCTTTTCAGCCGCAGGGGCTCGTCGTGATGGTGTTGGAGCTAATCGGATCGCCGCTCGCGGTGGTGCCGCCGGCGTTGAAGTCGTGGAACCCCTGCCCGCAGGTCCACTCCGGGCCGAAGGTGACCGTCCCGTCGTCGCCGACGGGCAAAAAGAACTCTTCCCTCAGCGGAAACGCGAACCCGCCGGTGGCGCCCACCGTGACCTCCGACCCGGGCTTGAGACCTGAGCCAGTCGCCACGCCCCAGAACGTCCCGTCGGCGCTCACCGTGGGGAAGACCACGAGCGATGGGCCCCTGCTGCCGCGGGCGGCGCTGCTGACGCAGTCGCCCTGGTTCTTGAACGGGGCGCCCGTGGCCGGGTCGAACCTCGTCTTCCAGCCGTCGTGCTGGCACGCGTGGGCGGCGTCACTGTTACCGCCCGGCGCAGCAGCCGCGGGTCCCGCGGCAACCGCGGCCGCGACCAGCGTCGCGATCGCGACGGTGATCCTCAGGCGCTTCAACCTCCTCGACCTCCCCGGCACTCAGTTTTACTGGACGAGCCTATCCCACTGGCACCGCCGCGCGATAGTGGCGCGCGTACATCTCCTCCACCCAGCGGTAGCCGCGGCGGTTGCGCACCGAGGCCCGGAAGCGCTCGTAGGGCTCGGGCACGGCCGCCTCGAGCTGTGGCGCCTGCGGCGGCAGCACGACGGGGAACAGCAGCGCCGCCGCGGTCAGGTCGGCCACGCTGAAGCGGTCGCCGACGAGGTACTCGCCGTCGCCGAGCTCGGCCTCGATGCGGTCGAAGGCGGCCACGAGCCCCTCGCGCGCCCGCTCGGCCGGACCCTCGGGATGGGTGCCGTAGCGGACCTTGGTGAACACCCACGCGTAGGCGGTGGCGGCGGGGCCGAGCGCCGCCCTCAGGTCCGGCACCGCCGTCTTCACGGCCTGGTCGAGCAGGGCCGGCTCACGGCCAAGGTCGTGGAAGAACAGGCGCCGGGCGTCGGACCCGGCGTGCTCGTCGAACCAGTCCTCGAGCGCCAACGCCCGGGCGCGCTGCACCGGGTCGGACGGGTAGAGCGGCGGGTCGGGCCGGCGCTCCTCGAGCGCGGCGATGATCGCCGTCGAGTCGCCCATGGTGCGGCCGTCGAGCTCCATGACCGGCAGCGTCGGGCTGCGCCCGCCGGTCAGCCACAGCGCCACCGCCATGTGCAGGCCCGGCGCGGGCGCGCGGCGGTCGTGCGCGATGCCCTTGTGCCCGAGGGCCCACCGCACCTTCTCGCTGTAGGGCGAGATCGCGAGCTGCCAGAGCAGCGGCCTAGCCGCGGCCATTGACCGCGAAGCGGTCGTAGCGTGCGGCCAGCGCCGCGGGCAGGCGCGCGGACACGCGCACGCCCTCGGCGGTTTCCTCGCGCTCCAGGTCGCCGGCGGCGGCGTGCAGCTCGGGCAGCAGGCTCGCGTCCCCGTAGGGCACGAGCAGCTCGACCGACCGCAGCATCGGCGCGAACGCCGCCCGCACGCGGTCGCGGAGCAGGTCCAGGCCCTCGCCCGTCTCGGCCGAGACCACGACGCCGTCGGGGTGGCGGAAGCGCAGCTCCTCGCGGCGCTCGGCGTCGATCACGTCGGCCTTGTTGAGGACGAGAACCCGCGGACTCGACCCGGCGCCGATGTCCTCGAGCACCTCGTCGACGGCGCGGATCATCTCGACCATGCGCTCCTCGTCGGTCGAGGCGTCGACGACGTGGAGGATGAGCTTGGCCCGCCGGGTCTCCTCCAGCGTGGCCCGAAAGGCATCCACGAGCTGGTGCGGGAGCTTGCGGATGAAGCCGACGGTGTCGGTGAGCAGGTAGGCACGGCCGTCGACGTCGAGCGTCCGCGTCGTCGGGTCCAGGGTCTCGAAGAGGCGGTCGCGCACGTCGACCTCGGCCCCGGTCAGCGCGTTGAGCAGCGTCGACTTGCCGGCGTTGGTGTAGCCGGCCAGGGCGATCTCGGGCAGGTGCGCGCGCTCGCGCTCGGCGCGCATGGTGTCGCGGGTGGCGCTCACGCGGCGCAGGCGTCGGCGCAGGGCGGAGATGCGGTCGCGGGCGAGGCGGCGGTCGGTCTCGATCTGGGACTCGCCCGGGCCTCGGGTGCCGATGCCGCCGTCCATGCGCCCGGCGCCGAGGCGCTCGAGGTGCGTCCACAGCCCGCGCATGCGGGCGAGGTTGTACTCGAGCTGGGCCAGCTCGACCTGGAGCTTGCCCTCGGCGGTATGGGCGTGGTCGGCGAAGATGTCGAGGATGATCGCCGTGCGGTCGATGACCGGCACGCCGACGCGGTCCTCCAGGTTGCGCTCCTGACGGGGCAGGAGCTCGTCGTCGCACGCGACCACGTTGGCGTCGCTGGCCTTGATCGCGCGCTTGAGCTCGTCGAGCTTGCCCGCCCCCAGGTAGGTGTTGGAGTTGGGCTGGTCGCGGTGCTGGACGAGCTCGCCCGCCACGGCCACGCCGGCGGTGCGCAGGAGC
>DATBDE010000119.1:0-11872 GCA_036270095.1 Solirubrobacteraceae bacterium
GCGACCACGTTGGCGTCGCTGGCCTTGATCGCGCGCTTGAGCTCGTCGAGCTTGCCCGCCCCCAGGTAGGTGTTGGAGTTGGGCTGGTCGCGGTGCTGGACGAGCTCGCCCGCCACGGCCACGCCGGCGGTGCGCAGGAGCTCGCGCAGCTCGGCGAGGTCCTCCTCGCCGTGCTGGGCCACTTGGATCATCAGCGCTCGCTGCCGTGCACGCTCCACGTCTGGCAGTGTAGGGTCGATGGCGGCCCCTCGGCTGGTGGTTGGACCACTCCTGCGCTACGTCGGCCGGCACGACGCGACGGTCTGGGTGGAGACCGACCAGCCCTGCGAGGTGGAGGTCCTCGGCCGCCGTTCCCGCACCTTCGCGGTATGCGGCCACCATTACGCGCTGGTGTGCATCGAGGGGCTGGACCCCGCGACCATCTACCCCTACGAGGTCGCGCTCGACGGCCACACGGCCTGGCCCGACACCGACGCGGCGACGTTCCCGCCGTCGTCCATCCGCACCCGCGCGGGCGACGACCACGACCTGCGCATCGCCTTCGGGTCGTGCCGCGTGGCCTATCCGCACGAGCGCCCGTTCTCGCTGCGCAAGGACGACAACAAGCGCGGTCGCGAGGTCGACGCCCTCTACGCCATGGCCCTGCGCATGCGCCACCAGGACCCCGACCGCTGGCCCGACCTCCTGCTCTGGCTCGGCGACCAGGTCTACGCGGATGAGATCTCGCCCGGCGTGCGCGAGTTCATCGACGGCCGCCCGCCACAGGAGCGCAACGGCTGCCCGACCGACGAGGTCGCCGACTTCGAGGAGTACGCGCGGCTGTACTGGGACGCGTGGCGCGACCCGGCCATCCGTTGGCTGATCTCCACCGTGCCCAGCGCGATGATCTTCGACGACCACGACGTGATCGACGACTGGAACACGTCGGAGGCCTGGGTGCACATGATCCGGCGCAGGCCCTGGTGGCACGAGCGGATCGTCAGCGCCTACGTGTCCTACTGGGTCTACCAGCACCTGGGGAACCTCTCCCCGGATGCGCTCGAGGAGGACGAGATCTGGCGCCTCGCCGAGCAGTCCGAGGACGTCACCGAGCCCCTGCGCGCGCTGGCCGAGCGCGCCGAGGACGGCACCACCGGTACGCGCTTCACCTACACGCGCGACTTCGGGCGCACGCGGCTGATCGTCATGGACTCGCGCGCCGGTCGGGTGCTCGACGGAACGCGGGAGATGGTCGACGACGTCGAGTGGGAGTGGATCGTCGACAAGGCCACCGGCGACTTCGACCACCTGCTGCTCGGCACCTCGTTGCCCTACCTGCTCGCCCCCGCGATCCATCATCTGGAGGCGTGGAACGAGGCGGTGTGCAGCGGCGCCTGGGGCGGCCAGGCCGCGAAGCTGGGCGAGCGCATGCGCCAGGGGCTCGACCTCGAGCACTGGGCGGCGTTCAACACCTCGTTCCGCAAGCTGACGACGCTAATCGAGGAGGTGGCCTCGGGGCGCCGCGGCACGCCCCCGGCCACGATCGTGGCGCTCTCCGGTGACGTCCACCACGCCTACCTGGCCGAGGCCGGGTTTCCGGGGACCGTCGACGCCCGCAGCCGCGCCTACCAGGCCGTGTGCTCGCCGTACCGCAACCCGCTCGGCAACCATGAGCGCTTCGTGATCCGGCGCCTGTGTACGGGCTACGCGGCCCGGGTCACGCAGACGCTGGCCCGCGCCGCCGGCGTGCCCGACCCGGACATCGAGTGGCAGCTGGCCGACCCGCCGATCTTCGACAACCAGGTGGCGACGCTGGAGCTGTCGGGCCGCAGCGGATGGGTGAAGTTCGAGCGCACGCGGCCGGAGGACGGCAACCACCCGGTGCTGCATCTCACGGCCGCGCGGCGGCTGTCCTAGCGCTCTCCGAGGCCACGGATCCGCTCCATCGCCTCGGTAAGCCGATTGTCCGGCGTCGTCAGGGAGATGCGGAAGAAGCCCTCGCCGTTGGGCCCGTAGGCCTCGCCGGGCGAGACCACGACGCCGGTCGCGTCGAGCACGTGCTCGCAGTACTCGCCCGCGCTCGGGTAGCCCTCGGGCACGGGCGCCCAGACGTAGATCGTGCCCTTGGGCGGGGTCACCTCGACGCCGGCGGTGCGCAGGGCCTCGACCACGAGGTCGCGGCGCCGCGCGTAGTGCACGTTCATCTCGGCGTTGTCGCTGTCGGCGTCGGGCGACAGCGCGGCCACGGCGGCGAGCTGCACCGCCTCGAACATGCCCGAGTCGATGTTGGTCTTCAGCCGCCAGTACGTGTCGATGGCGGCAGCGTGGCCGAGGATGGCCGCGCAGCGCCAGCCGGTCATGTTGTAGCCCTTGGACAGCGAGAAGACCTCGACCCCCACCTCCTTCGCGCCCGGCGTGGCCAGGAACGAGGGGGCGACGTACCCGTCGAAGGTAGTCTCGGAGTAGGCGTTGTCGTGCACGACGAGCACACCGGTCTCCTGCGCGAACTCGACCACGCGGTCGAAGAAGCCCTCGGGCACGACCGCGCCGGTGGGGTTGTTGGGGTAGTTGAGGAACAGCAGCTTCGCCTTCTCGGTGATCGCGGCCGGGATGGCGTCGAGGTCGGGGGTGAAGCCGCGCTCGGGCAGGAGCGGGAGCGGGAACGGGTCGGCGCCGACGAGCAGCGGGCCGCCCGTGTACACCGGATAGCCGGGGTCGGAGGCCAGCGCCACGTCGCCCGGGTTCAGGAAGGCCAGGTTGAGGTTGAAGATGCACTCCTTGGCCCCCAGGGCGGGGATGACCTCGCGCTCCTTGTCGATCTCGACGTCGAAGCGCCGCGCGTAGAAGTCGCTGAACGCCTCGCGGAACTCGGGGCGGCCCCGGTTGGACGGGTAGTGGTGCGTGCCGGGCTCGGAGACCGCCTCCTCCATGGCGTCGACGATCACCGCCGGTGTGGGCCGGTCGGGGTCGCCGATGCCGAGCGAGATCACGTCGACGCCGGCGGCGCGCTTGGCGGCGATCTTGCGCTCGAGCTCGGCGAACAGGTACGGCGGGATCCGGTCCAGGCGGTCAGCGGGTTGCATGCAGCTCCTCGATGAACTCGTCGGCCAGCTCGCCCCGGTACACGGGGGCCGCCCAGCCGGTCAGGTTGACGTGCAGGTCCTCCTCCACCTCGACCTCGAGCTCGCCGCCGTCCAGCTGCACGGTCACGGGCGAGTCGCCGCCCGCGAGCACGTAGGCCACGGCAGCGCCGCTGGCGCCGGTGCCGGAGGCGAGGGTCTCCCCCACGCCGCGCTCGAAGATGCGGGTGCGGATCGTCCCCGGGGAGCGCTCGGCGTAGAACGAGACGTTGGTGCGGTTGGGGAAGAGCGAGTTGTGCTCGATCGGCGGGCCTACGGCCTGGAGGTCGAGCGCGTCGGGGTCGTCGACGGCGATGGCGCACTGCGGGTTGCCGATCTCGATGGCCCGGTAGCGGAAGGTGCGGCCTGCGGACTCGAGCTCGCCCTCGCCGGTCTGGCGGGCGCGGCCCATGTCCATCGTGCAGGTGGTCGGGCCGGTGATCGTGGGCCGGATCTCGCCCGCCTTCGTGGTGATCGAGAACGTGTCCGTGCGGGCGCGGTCGTGGCGGCGCAGGTAGAGGACCGCCTCGCGGGCGCCGTTGCCGGACAGCTCGGCCTCGGAGCCGTCGGGGTTGAAGATGCGCAACGCGGCGACGAAGCCGGGCTCGTCGCTGGCGGAGAGCAGCAGCACGCCGTCGGAGCCGATGCCGGTATGGGGCGCGCACAGCTTGGCCACGCGCTGGGGCGTCAGCTCGAAGGGCAGGTCCTCCTGCTCGAGGATCACGTAGTCGTTGCCCAGCGCCTGCCATTTCTCGAACGTCACGCGAGGGTGTCTAGCAACTCGTCCGCGACGTCGTCCGGCTCGCGGCCGCTGACGTCGACGAGCGTCACGTCGGGCAGCTTGCGCATCCAGGTCAGCTGGCGCTTGGCGTAGCGGCGCGTCCTGCGCTTCATCGCGTCGACGTCGCCGCGCAGGAGCTCGTCGAACCCGAGCGCCTTGCGGGCGGTGTCGGAGGCGCCCTGCCGCGCCGCCGCTTCCACCTCCTGGGCCACGCCCGCTCTGACCATGGCGTCGACACGGACGTCGATCGTCGTCTGGAGCGCCTGGCGGTCCATGACCAGGCCGAACAGGCGGGTCGGGTGGCGGGTGTGGGTGGTCCACAGCTCGGGGCCGCCGGGCGGCCGCTCGCCGGCGTCGAGCAGCTCGTGGGCGCGGACGAGGCGCTGGCGGTCGTGGGGGTCGATGACCGCTGCCGCTTCCGGGTCGCGGGCGGCGAGCTGCGCGTGGACGTGATGTGGCCCGGCGCTGTCGACGGCTGCTCGCCAGTGCGCCCGGCGGGCGGGGTCGGGCGGCGGGCGCAGGTCGAGCTCGGCCAGGGCGGCGCGCAGGTACAGGCCGGTGCCGCCGACGACGATGGGGCGGCGGCCGGCGGCGCGCAGGGCGTCGATCTCGTGGTGGGCGCGGGCCGCGTAGGCGCCGGCCGAGAAGCGCTCGGTCAGGGGCACGGTGCCCACGCACCGGTGCTCGAGCTCGCGCTGCTCGGCCGCGGTGGGCGCGCCGGTGAGGATCGGGAGCCCCGCGTAGACCTGCAGGGCGTCGGCGGAGACGGCGACGGGGTCGTCGCCGCGCGCGCGTAGCCGGCGGGCGAGCGCGATGGCCACCGCCGTCTTGCCCACGCCAGTGGGGCCGAAGATGGCGAAGACCTCAGGAGCCGAGGTGGCTGGGTTCACCCGCGGAGTATCGTCAGCAGGCCATGGCCGTATGCATCGGCGCCGGGTTGTCCACGGAGCTCGACCCCCGGGAGGGTGCGATGGTTGCGGCCAGGCAAGCTGCCGGGGGACTGAACGGCGACCCCTGCGAGCTGGCGATCGTGTTCGCGTCGGGATCGCACCTCGCGGCGCCGGAGGCGACGCTCGAGGGCGTCCACGAGGCCCTCGCCCCCGCCGCGCTCGTCGGCTGCGGGGCCGGGGGCGTGCTCGGCCGCGGGCGCGAGGTCGAGGACGGCACCGCGGTCTCGGTCCTGGCGGTGGCGATGGAGGCCGGTCGGGCCGAGCCTTTCCACGCCGTCGCGCGACCGGTCGACGACGGCCTGGTCGTCGAGGGGCTGCCCTCGCTGGCCGGCGCGGATGGGGTCGTGCTCGTCCCCGACCCGTACTCGTTCCCGACCGACGCCATCCTCGCCGACCTGCGCGACCGCGCCCCCGGCGTCCCCGTCATGGGCGGCGTGTCGAGCGCGCGCACCCTGGACGGCGCGGGAGCGCTGTTCTACGGCGACGAGATCGTCGAGGACGGCGCCGTGGGCCTGCGGCTCGAGGGCGTGGAGACGCTGCCCTGCGTCTCCCAGGGCGCGGCGCCGATCGGGCCCGAGCTGGAGATCACCGCGGCCGACGGGCACGTGATCGCGGAGCTGGAGGGCGCGCCGGCGCTCGAGCGCCTGCGCGAGGTGATCATGGCGCTCGACGAGCAAGAGCGGTCCATGATCGGCGGCGGGCTGCTCGTCGGGATGGCGGTCGACTTCGACCATCCCGACCATCGGCAGCACGAGTTCCTCGTCCGGTCGCTGCTCGGTGCCGACCCCAAGGCGGGCACGGTGGCGCTGGGGGCGCGGGTGCGCCCAGGCCAGGTGATCCGCCTGCACGCCCGCGATGCCGCCTCGGCCGACACCGACCTGCGCGAGGCGCTGGAGCTGCGCCGCGAGGCCCTGGGCGGCCGGCCCCCGGCGGGCGCGCTCGTGTTCACCTGCAACGGGCGCGGGGCGCAGATGTTCGGCGAGCCCGACCACGACGCCGCGGTGCTCGAGCGCGAGCTGGCCGGCGCCCCGGCGGCGGGGTTCTTCGCGGCGGGCGAGATCGGCCCGGTGGGCGGCGAGAACTTCCTGCACGGGTTCACCGCCACGATGGCGATCTTCGCGCCGTAGGGCGGCGACCAGATTTCGTCGCGCTAGGTTCCCCACGCTCATGGAGGTGCGCGATGCACGGGTTCTCCTCACCGGGGCCAGCGGCGGGATCGGGCCGACGATCGCGCGCGGGCTGGCCCAGCGCGGCGCGCGGCTGGTGCTCAGCGGACGCCGCGTGGGCGCGCTGGAGGCGCTGGCGGCCGAGCTCGGCGCCGCCGAGGTCCTGCCCGCCGACCTCGCCGACCGCTCGGGCCCGGAGACGCTTGCCCGCGACGCCGGTGCCGTCGACGTATTCGTTTCCAACGCCGCTCTGCCCGCCGACGGCCAGGTCGACGACTACACGCCGGACCAGATCGATCGGGCGCTCGACGTCAACCTGCGCGCGCCGATCTTCCTCGCCCGCGCGCTGACGCCGGCCATGGTGCAGCGCGGCCGCGGCTCCGTCGTGCTCGTGGCGTCGATCGGGGCGATCGCGACCACGCCGGGCTCGGCGCTGTACTCGGCGACGAAGTTCGGGCTGCGCGGGTTCGGGCTCGCGCTGCGCCAGGACCTGCACGGGATTGGCGTCGGCGTGACCGTCATCCACCCGTCGTTCATCGACGAGGCGGGCATGTTCGCGGAGTCGGGCGTCAAGCTGCCCCCGGGTGCGCCGACCCGGAGCCCACGCGACGTGGCCGATGCGGTGGTCCGGGCGATCGAGCGCGGCCCTGCGGAGATCATGGTCGCGCCCATCCTCCTGCGCCTGGGCACCCACCTGGCCGGGATCGCGCCCGCGCCGGTGGCGGCGGTCAGCCGCCGCATGGGGTCCTACAAGATCCAGGCCCAGCTGGCCGAGGCGCACCGGGCGAAGCGGTAGGAAAGCGGGACGGCGCGCCGCGGCGAAGCCAGCCGGCTCACCTAAACGTGCGGCCCGCCCTGCGCCTTCGTCGGGCTGACCACGCCGTCCCGCTCGTCGCGGGCCGTGGGCCCCTTGTCGATCGCCTCGGCCGCCGACCCGTTCGGCTCGCCGCCGTTGCGGGTCACCGCCGCGATGGTCGCGAGGATCTCGTCGGCCAGCTTCGGCCCGTCGGACGGCTTGGCCGGCGTCGCGGTCACGCGGACCACGACCTCGTCGGCGTCGACCTCCTCGAGCTCGATGTGCGGCGCCGATCGCGTCTCCACCGACACGCGGTCGTTGAGCAGGCGCTGCACCTCGGACGGCTTGACCCCGGGGCCCAGGCGCGCGAGCAGGTCGACCGCGTCGGGCTCGCGCAGCGGCACGATCGCGCTCGAGAGCACGACGGTGTTGGGGATCATGATCGTGTCCTCGCCGCGGGCCAGATCGGTGAAGAGCAGCCCGAGCGAGGCGACCGTGCCCTCGATCTGGCCCGCCAGCGGCCCGGCCTGGAGCCGTATCCGGTCGCCCACGCGGAACGGGCGTGCGGACAGCAGCACGACGCCGGCGAACACGTTGCCGAGCGTCTGCTGCGAGGCCAGACCGACGATCACGGCGGTGAAGGCCGACGCGGCCAGCAGGGTCTCGGGTTTGAGGCCGGCGATCGACAGCGCGAAGAGCAGGACCGCGATCCCCGCGGTGAGGCGGACGAGGAAGCCCACCGTCCCGGCGGTGGCCGGATCCATGCGGCGGAAGAGCAACGGGCCGACGGCACGGCCGAGCGCCCGAGCGATCGCCCAGCCCAGGATCAGCAGCAGGAAGACCGCGGCGATCCGAATGTGGATCGAGTAGCCCTTGATGTCGTCGCGGTAGGCGTACAGGACCACCACCCCCGCGAAGAGCGGGGCGAGGATGAGCAGCTCGCGGCGGGCACGTTTGGCCTGCTGGGCCGCTTCCTGACGAAGCTGGGCGGCCAGCCCGGCCTGCTGCCACGAGTAGCTCTTGGTGCGGAACATCTCCGCAGCGCGGTCTCGGACGGCGGGCATCTCGCTCATTGTGTGTAGCACGCATGCCCAACTGCAACCCCCGCAAACAAGGTGTGCAACCGGTCACACGGCGACGGACGCTCGCGGACGTTCAGGTTTCGGTCAGAAGAGCGCTCCTTGTTGAGGACCTCGCTGCTTCGGCTCCGCGCGCCCGGTTTCGGCCGCGGCGCGGTCGGCGAAGCCACGCCGAAACCGCGGGGGCGCCGGCTGCGGTGCCTCCGGATGGCGCCGGCGGGCGCGTTCGTGGGTGACCGCGACGAGCTCGCCCAGTCGCTCCCGCTCCGCGGTGGGCGCGTAGGCCCCGCGGCGGTAAAGCTCCTCGTGGCGGGGCAGGAGATCGGGCCGGTGCGCCCGCAGCCAGTCGAACCAGATGTCGCGCACCTCGCCACGCAGGTGGAGCACGATGCCGCCGATGTGCGTCGCCCCGGCGGCCGTGGCGAGCTCGACGATCTTTTCGACCTGCGCGGGGTCGTCGTTGACGCCGGGGATCAGCGGCGCGACGAGCACGCCGGTGGGGATGCCGGCCCGGTTGAGCTCGGCCACCGCCTCGAGCCGCTTGCGCGGGTGCGGCGTGTGCGGCTCGGTCGCCCGCCAGGCCTTCTCGTCGATGGTCGGGACGGAGAACGCCGCCGACACGTCTGCCCGCTCGGCCAGCTCGAGCAGCAGCTTCTTGTCGCGCAGCACGAGCGGTGACTTGGTGAGGATCGAGGCCGGGTTGCCCGCGTCCCGCAGGGCCTCCCAGATCCCCTCCATGAGCCGGTAGCGCCCCTCCACCCACTGGTACGGGTCGGTGTTGGTACCCATGGCGACGTGCTCGCCCTTCCACGACGGGCGGCCCAGCTCGGCGCGGAGCACTTCGGGAACGTTGACCTTGACGACGATCTCGCGCTCGAAGTCCTCGCGAGCGTTGAGGTCGAGGTAGGTGTGCGTGGGGCGGGCGAAGCAGTTGTGGCTGACCACGCCGTTGGCGATGAAATCGCCGGTGCCGGTGGTGATGTCGTAGAGCGGCATGGCCCGGCCGAGTGGCTCGATCGCCACGACGCCGAGCTTCGCGTCCGACTTCAACGCCATGCCCTCGATGTCGCACTTGCGCCGGATCGCCGGGTCGGTGAGGTGGAAGAACCGCAGTCGCTCCTTGAGGCCGCCACGGATCCGGACGGTCATCAGGCCGTTGTCCCGATTGTGCTGCTCGACCATGAAGCCGAACCCCAAGCCGCGCAGGCAGAACGTCGTGCGATCGATGAGCTCGCAATCGGTGTTGGCGATGCGCAGGACCCCGCGCGAGCACGATTCCTCGGCATCGAAAATGCCGGCCAGGAACCCCCTGCGCCACTGGTCCGCGGGTGCCGTCGGCCACGCGATCGCCTCGGAGACGGCGGCAACGCGATCGCGGGCCTGGGTCCGGAGCGCGCGAATCGGGCGACGCGCGCCCGCTGCGGCGGCGAACGCGAACTCGTCCGTTGCGATGTCGATGTGGGCGAGGTACTCGCGGGCGCGGCGGAGCGCCTCGACGTCCGCGAGCGCGAGACGGAAGCGATGGGCGTCACCGCGCCGGCGGCCGGCCGGCCCGTAGGAGTACGAGCCGAGGTGGCCGTCGCCCCGGATCAGGCCGCACAGGTAGCCACGCTCGTAGTCCGGCGTGTGCGCCGGTGCGTCGGCGAAGGCCCCGCTCCCGATGAGCTTGTTGTTCGTGGTCAGGTGCGGACGATCGGGTGCGTGTTCGGCGTTGACCACGTGCTTCCAGCCGCGGTCGCTGAGGAAACGGTGGTCGCCGCTGGCCACCAGCTCGGTGCCGTCCTCGAGCGTGACCCGATACGCGGGCTTGATGCTGACCCACCGGTCCAGCACCTCGGTCCGCACGTAGCGGCGGTAGCCGCGATCGCGGACGGTGCCGTAGATGCGATCGCCGAGCTCGAGATCCTCGACCGCTTTGCCTCGGCCATCCGCCATCAGGACCGGCGTCTCCCCCGACACACAGTATTTGCATGCATGAGCGCACCCCCTATACGGATTGACCGTCCATCGGAACGGCATTCGGGACTGCGCGGGCACGCGGTTCAGGGCCGACTTCGCGCGGACTTCGTAGAACCGGGTGCCGAGTGCCTCGGGCGCGTCGAACGTCCGCACCACCGCTGGATCGCGGTAGCCGGGGAGGTGCCGCTGCTCCTCGTCGATCAGGTTGGCCCAACGCACGAACGTATGTTCGCATATTGGGCGGACGTTGGCCTTTGCGATTGCCTCCGATCGAGCGGATAGGGTCGCGCACGTGCGCCTCGCCGACACTGGGGCCGAGCCCGCCACGGCTGGCCCCACGATCCAGGAGGATTTCCCTTGTCACGGTCCGTGATCCCAAAGGTGCTGCTGCTCGCGGTGGCGGTGGCCGCGCTGCTCGCCGTCCCGGCGACGAGCGCCACGCCCAAGACGCTGTTCCCCGCCGACTGCGGCAAGCCGACGTACAAGCCCACGAGCATCGTCGTGGCCTGCGGCGACGCCAACAACCAGGTCACCGGGATCAAGTGGGAGTCCTACGGGACCGACACCGCCTCGGGCAAGGGCACCGCGAAGGTCAACGACTGCAAGCCCAACTGCGCCAGCGGCAAGACCAAGAGCTACCCGGCCGTGGTGACGTTGACCAAGCCGAAGAACTGCGGCAAGGGTGTGACCCAGTTCACGAAGCTCGCCGAGACGTTCACCCGCACCCGGCCCCCGGGCCTGGGCAAGAGGCTCAGCGCGACCTTCCCGTGCAACGGCGGGAAGTAGCCTCTAGGCCGAGATTGCGCGGGCGAGGATCTCCTCCTCGCCCGCCAGGGTCTGGCTGGTCGCCGCGTCGATACGGACGGGGACGATCTCCCCCGGCGCCGCCAGCCCCGAGAAGTTCACGACCTTGTTGTGGCGGGAGCGGCCGCGCAGCCGTGACGGGTCCGTGCGCGACGTCCCCTCGACGAGCACGTCGAGCGTCCGCCCCACGAAACGCTGCGCCCGCTCGCGTGCGCGCCGCTGCACCACCTCGACCAGCCGCTCCATGCGCGCGACCTTCTCCTCGTGCGGCACGCCGTCCGCGAACGTCGCCGCCTCGGTGCCGCGGCGCGGCGAGAAGATGAACGTGAAGGCGCCGTCGTAGCCGACCTCGTCGACGACCTCGAGCGTCTGCTCGAAGTCGGCCTCGGTCTCGCCCGGGAAGCCCACGATGATGTCCGTGGTCAGCGCGCAGTCGGGGACATAAGAGCGGATGAGCGCGACGCGGTCCAGGTAGCGCTCGCGCGAGTACGTGCGCCGCATGCGCTTGAGCACCGGCGACGAGCCCGACTGCAGCGGCAGGTGGATGTGGTCGCACAGGGCGGGGAGCTCCGCGTGGGCCGCGATCACGTCCTCGTGCATGTCCTTGGGGTGCGGGCTCGTGTAGCGGATGCGGTCGATGCCGTCGATCGCGTCGACCCGCGCGAGCAGCTCGCTGAACGGCACGCGCGGGCGCAGGCCGCGCCCGTAGGAGTTCACGTTCTGGCCGAGGAGCGTGACCTCGCGCACGCCCTCGGCGGCCATGCGCTGTACCTCCGCCACGAGCTCGTCGGCCGGCCGCGAGACCTCGCGCCCCCGCGTGGAGGGCACGATGCAGTACGAGCACACCGAATTGCACCCGACCGAGATCTGCACCCACCCGTGGTGCTCGCGCGCCCGCTTCTCGGGCAGCCGGCCGGTGAAGCCCTCGAACTCGAAGTAGCCCTGCGCGGTCAGCGAGTCCGAGGTCAGGAACTCGGCCAGCTTGTGCACCTGCCCGGGGCCGAAGGCGACGTCGACGAACGGGAAGCGGCGGAAGACCTCGTCCTTGACCGACTGGGCCCAGCAGCCGCCCACCCCGATCACCAGATCGGGGTCGCGGCGCTTGAGCGCGCGCGCCTCGCCGAGGTGGGCCACGAAGCGCTCGTCGGCCTTCTCGCGGATCGAGCAGGTGTTGAAGAGGATGAGGTCGGCCTCGGCCCGCGAGTCGGCCTCGGCGTAGCCCAGCGACTCGAGCATGCC
>DATBDE010000120.1:0-8279 GCA_036270095.1 Solirubrobacteraceae bacterium
GCACAACCGACGTCGACGTCGTCACCGGCATCATCCGGATCGAGCAGGCGTACGACCCGCGGTTCAAAAAGATCATCCCGCCGAAGAGCTACGCGGGCCGTCGCAAGGTCCCGATCGCCGGCCTGCTGCGGGACCGGCTGATCGACGCGCGCGCTCGGGCCTCCGAGCGTGGCCTCGAGCTGATCTTCGGTCGCGACGACGGCCGGCCGTTCTCATACAACGGAATCCTCGACCGTGCCAAGCGCATCTGGAACCTCCACGGCCTCGATCCGATCGGACTGCACGAGTGCCGCCACACGTTCGCGTCGCTGATGATCGCGGCGATGAGCGACGCCGGGAAGTTCAACCCCAAGGTCCTCCAGACGCTAATGGGACATGCGTCGATCACCGAGACCTACGACCGCTACGGCCACCTCATGCCCGGCTCGGAGAACGAGGCCGCCGGGATGCTCGATCGGTACCTCGCAGCGGCCGCAGATGCGGTCCGCGCCACGGGCGAAACCATTGCCCGCGGGAAAAGTGCGGGAAAAACTTTGGCGGTGCGGGAAGGTCTCGAGCGGTCCCAGGCGGATGGCGGCGACGGCCAGCTGAGCTTCGACGGCGCGCCATAACCGCCGTCCTTGCAGGGATTTCCTGCTTCTGAGCGGAGGGGGTGGGATTCGAACCCACGGTGGACCAAACGGCCCACAACGGTTTTCGAGACCGCCCCGTTCAACCACTCCGGCACCCCTCCGAATGGTCGCGCCCAGCCTAGCGCCGCCATGGGGCCTCGGGCAGCCGGTATGGTGGCGAAATGTCACCGACGACGATTTCGATCGCCGTTGCGGCTGCCCTCCTGACTCCGGTTGCAACCGCCCACGCCGCTGTCGACACGATCGGCAGCGACCTCTCCGGCACGGCCACGACGGCGATCCAGCACGCCGAGGACACCGCCTTGGTTCAGCTGAGCGGGGTCGCGGGCCCCACGGTGCCGACCGGCGGGCAGGTGCTCTCGACGCAGGTCAAGGGCTGCTCCGAAAAGGGCAACGTGCCCCAGAACCCCGAGACCGCCCTCTACATCCAGGACCTGCGCGGGTCCGGCGCCTCGCAAAAGGTGATCTCGACGTCGCAGCAGTTCCACCTTCCGATCTGCGGCGCGGGCGCCGACACGAACACCGTGACCTCCTTCGCGCCCAGGGACCAGTGCGTCGAGGCCGGCGACCTCGTTGGGATCGTCGTGGGCGGCCAGACCCCCGGCTACCCGCAGGGCACCCAGTACTTCATCGCCAAGCCCAATCCCGGCGCGAGCCTCGGGGTGTTCTCCGGGAACGGCCACACGGTCTCCGGCTCGCACTACGCGTTCTCGTCCCAGCCCGACACCGAGCTCCTCGCCCAGACCCGCGTCGGCACCGGCGCCGACTCGCCTTCGCGCTGCGCGGGCGGCTCTGGTGGCGGGGGTGGCGGCGGCGGCGGAAAGCCGTCGGCATCCAGCCTCCAGCTGCCCCGCTCGGTGACCGTGACCAGCGGCCGCGGCCAGCTCCAGGCCACCTGCGCCCTCCCGGCCGGCGACACCTGCAAGGTCAGCCTCGTCGCCACGATCGGGAAGAAGCGGCCCAAGCGCGTGGGCACGATCGCGGGGTCCATCGGAGGCGGGGAGACCGCCGCGCTGACGCTGAAGCTGAACCGCACCGGCAAGAGCACCCTGAGCAAGGGCAGCTTCAGCGCCACGCTCCGGGGCAAGGTGCGGGGCAAGGGCGGCGCCGTCGCGGTGGCGCGCAAGCTGAGCGTGACCGCCGGCTAGCGGCGGCCCGCGAAGAACGCCCGCAGCAGAGCGGCCGCCTCGGCGGCCCGCACGCCCCCGATCACGGAGGGGCGGTGGTTGAGGCGCGGCTCGGCGAGCACGTCGAGCACGCTGCCCGCAGCCCCCGCCTTGGCGTCGGTGGCGCCGTAGACCACGCGAGGCACGCGCGCGAGCACGATCGCCCCTGCGCACATCGCGCACGGCTCCAGCGTGACGTAGAGCGTGGCGTCCAGGACCCGCCATGACCCCGCCGCCTGGGCCGCTTCGCGCAGGGCCAGGATCTCCGCGTGGGCGGTGGGGTCCTGGAGCCGCTCGCGCTCGTTGCGGCCCGCCCCGACCACGGCGCCGTTGCGCACCACGACCGCCCCCACGGGGACGTCGCCGTGCTCCAGGCAGCGCTCGGCCTCGGCCAGCGCCAGGCCCATGAGCTCGTCGTCGGCGGTCGTCCCGGCGGCGTCCACGCGGGCTATCCTGGCGCAACCTCCGCTCGGCGGACGGTGTTCCTGGTCCGTGCGCCGCCTCACTCTCCTCACGCTCGTCGCGCTCGCGGCGCTGCCAACGGCGGCGCATGCCGCCGCGCGCTACGTGCCCGGAGAGGTCCTGGTCCACGACGCCAAGGGCACGCGCGCCGTGCCTACGCCGGGCGACCACTCGGTGCGCTGGACCGCGGGGCGCCTGCGCGCCCGCCCGGGCGTGGCATGGGCCGTGCCCAACTACGTGGCCCACGCCGCCCAGGAGTTCGTGCCCAACGACCCCGGCCGCGACGCCAGCGGCTGGCAGTCGATGCAGTGGAACTTCCTGCCCGGCATCGGCGTCGACGCGCTCGGGGCATGGCAGAACCTGATCCGCGCCGGCCGCCCCGGCGGCAACGGCGTCGTGGTCGCCGTGCTCGACTCCGGCGTGGCCTACGAGAACCGCCGTCGCTTCCGCCGCTCGCCCGACTTCACCGCCAATCAGTTCGTCCCCGGCTACGACTTCGTCGCCGACGACACCCACCCCGACGACGAGCTCGGCCACGGCACCTTCGTCGCCGGGACGATCGCCGAGAAGACAAACAACGGGAAGGCGCTGACCGGGCTGGCCTACGGGGCCAAGATCATGCCCGTGCGGGTGCTCGACCGGCTCGGCGAGGGTGACGCGGAGACCATCGGCAAGGGCATCCGCTTCGCCGCCAAGCACGGCGCACAGGTCATCAACCTCTCGCTCGTCTTCGACGAGTCCCAGACCGCGTCGGACATCCCGCCGATCATCACCGCCCTGCGCTACGCCCGCCGCAAGCGCGTGGTCGTCGTGGGCGCGTCGGGCAACGACTCCGGCGACGTCGTCGCCTACCCCGCCCGCGCCGGCGACGTGATCTCGGTCGGCGCCACGACCCAGACCGGCTGCCTGGCCTCGTACTCGAACACCGGCAGCGGGCTCGATCTCGTCGCCCCCGGCGGCGGGGACGACGCCGTCCTGCCCGACGACCCCTTGTGCCAGACCGACCTGAACAGCGGCCTGCCGATCTACCAGCTGACGTATCCGCACGACGGGCAGATCCGCCGCTTCGGCTACCCCAACGACTTCGAGGGAACGTCGTTCGCGGCGCCGCACGTGGCCGCGACCGCGGCCCTCGTCATCGCCTCCGGCGTGCTCGGCGCCCACCCGAGCCCGTCCTCGGTCCTCGAGCGCCTGCGCACCACGAGCCACGACCTCGGCCCGACCGGCTCGGACTCCGACTTCGGCGCCGGGCTGCTCGACGCCGCCGCCGCCACCGCCCCCGTAACCTGAGGCCCATGCCCACCTGGGAGGACGTCGAAGCCATCGGCTTGCGCTACCCCGGCGTCGAGGCCGCGAGCTGGTTCGGCACGCCCGGCCTGAGGGTCGCCGGCAAGGGCATGTGCCGGGTGCGCACCAACCCCGACGCGCTGGTCATCCGCGTGCTCGACCTCGGCGACCGCGAGGCGCTGCTCAAGGGCCAGCCCGACGTCTTCTTCACCACACCGCACTACGACGGCTACCCCTACGTGCTCGTCCGCCTGGACGCGGTCGACCCGGCCCAGCTCGAGGAGCTCGTCGAGGACGCCTGGCGCATCCGCGCTCCCAAGTCCCTGGTGCAGGAGCACGACGCGGCCGAGACGGCCTGAGCCGCGCTAGTCGTTGGGCCGGTACTGGTAGCCGAACCCGCGCACGGTCTCGATCGGCGAGTCCGACCCGACCTCCCAGCCGAGCTTGCGCCGCAGGTAGCCGACGTAGAGCTTGACCTGGTCGCGCGACATGCCGGCTGCGTCGCCCCACACGAGCTCGCGCAACTGATCGCGGCTGAGCACCTGGTTGGGGTGACGCACGAACGTGGCGAGCATCCGGAACTCGAGCGGGGTGAGCTGGACCGCCTGGCCGTCGGCCACCACCTCGCGGCGGGCGAAGTCGATCGTGACGCGCTTGTCGTTGTAGCTCTCCTGCGTCTCCGGCGGCCCGCCGGCCCGGCGCAGCAGGGCCTCCACGCGGGCGAGCAGCTCCTGGCGCCCGAACGGCTTGCTCAGGTAGTCGTCGGCGCCCGACCGCAACCCGCGCACGGTGTCGAGCTCGCCGCCGCGCGCCGTGAGCATGAGCACGGGCACGTCGGAGAGGTCGCGGATGCGCTCGAGCGTCGCCCAGCCGTCGAGCTCGGGCATGGTGACGTCGAGGATCACCAGCGACGGTCGTTCGCTGTGCAAGGCCCGCAGACCCTGCCGTCCATCGGGGGCCTCGACCACGTCCTTGCCGGCACGCTCGAGCAGGGTGCGGACGAGAGTTCGGATGTCCTCCTCGTCGTCGACGACCAGGACCCGCTGCCTGTCCATACAGCATTCATACCGCACCTCGTCGTGCATCAACCGGCTCGCAGGGACAGTGCCAGCGTGGCCCGGGTGCTCATCGTCGACCCCGATCGGGAGATCACCGATCTCTTCGC
This sequence comes from Solirubrobacteraceae bacterium, assembly GCA_036270095.1. GTDB lineage: Bacteria > Actinomycetota > Thermoleophilia > Solirubrobacterales > Solirubrobacteraceae > DATBDE01. The sequence goes on from DATBDE010000120.1 coordinate 4,713, forward strand.
GCACGCGGTGGAGCGGCTCGGGCACGTGCCGTTGCTGTGGGACGACGGCACCTCGGTGGACGACGTGGAGGCCGACGTCGCGCTCGTCGAGCCCGCCCGCCCGCGCGCCCTTGCCTTCGCTCGCGCCCTGCGCAGCGCCAAGCCCGGCGTCGGCATCGTCGTCGTCTCCATCCGCTCCCGCGGCGGCGCCGACCGTGAGCTGCGCGCCGTCGCCCACCTGGACAAGCCCTTCGAGCGCAGCGAGCTCGAGCGGGCGCTCGACACCGCCCTGGCCGCCTAGCTCGGCCGGCGCCGCAGCTCCAGCTCGCCGAGCACGCGGAACCCGAGCCGCTCGTACAGCGGGCGCCCCTGCTCCGAGGCCGTCAGCGTGGCCGTGCGGCCCCCGCGCGCGGCCGCGTCGGCCAGCGCCCGACGCATGACCGCCTCGGCGTAGCCGGCGCGCCGGGCCGTGGGCAGCGTGGCCACGTACTGCACCGTGCAGTCGTCGTCGCAGTCGTACACGAGCCCGGCCGAGAGCAGCGTCCCGTCCTCGCCGCGCTGCCCGTAGGCGTGCACCTCGCCCGCGGGAAGCCGGTGCAGCGTGCGCTCGAGCTCGTTGCGCGTGTTGCCGTAGGCGACGTCGCTGAGCGCGCCCAGCGCGGCCAGGTCGACGCCCGCGTCGATGCCCGCAGGAGCCTCGCCCGCGACGGGGAACTCCAGACCCATGGCGGGCTGACGCGCCACGAGCTCGCCGAACCCCGCCGCGACCGCCGCCTCCGCCTGGCCCGGAGAGCACGTGAACACCGACATCCCCGTGTGCTCGAGCGCGCCCAGCGCCGCGCTCAGGTCGACCTCCGGGCCGGTGGGCACGAGCGTGTTCAGCCACGGATCCGACACCCGCTCCACCCACGACCCGAGCACGCCCGGGAACTCGAGCACGATGCCGCAGTGCTCGCCGAGCAGGCGGTGGAACGCGGCCAGACTGCGCAGATTGCGACGAAGCAGGGCTACGTGGTGCGAATAATCAACACCGAGCAGGGCGCATGGTGGGAAACCTTGTTGGGCACCGAGCCGAGCAGGAACCGCTTGGCCCCCGTCATGCCCTTGTTGCCGACCACGATCAGATCGGAGCCGCGCTCCTCGGCCACGTCGAGGATGGCGTCCGCCGGATCGCCCTGGCGCGCGAAGGTCTCGACCTCGACGCCGGCCTCGCGCGTCTCGCGCGCGGCCTCCTCGAGCGTGTGGTCGACGTCCTCGCGCGGGTTGACCGCCCACTCCACGTCCTTGGGCGCCTCACGCTGCTCCGAGCGCAGGCGATCGCCGGAGACCGGCTCATACGCGGACACGATGTCCAGCGACGCACCCACCTGCTTCGCCAGGTCGATGGCCTGGCGAACCGCCTCCTTGGCGGTGGCCGATCCGTCCGTGCCCACCACGATCGAGCCGAACATCCGTCTCCTTTCCTTGCTGAGCCGCGGGGATGATACGAGTCCGTGATCGACCTGCACTGTCACGCCCTCCCGGGCATCGACGACGGGCCGGCCGACCTCGGGGCCTCGGTGGCGCTCGCGCGCGCCGCCGCAGAGCGTGGCATGCGGACGCTCGTGGCCACCCCGCACATCGACCACTGGTGGGAAGTCGACCCGGCCTCGCTGCCGGAGCGCGTGGCCGCGCTGCAGGCGGCGCTGGACGCCGAGGGTGTCGTCGTCGAGGTGCGCACCGGCGGCGAGATCGCGCTGCCGCGCCTCCCCGAGCTCACCGAGCAGGAGCTCGACGGCCTGAGCCTCGGCGGCGGGCGCCACGTGCTGCTCGAGGCGCCCCTGACCCCGGACGCCGGCGACTTCGAGGCGCCGGTACTGGAGACGCTCGAGCGCCGGCCCGTGCTGCTCGCCCACCCCGAGCGCTGCCCCGCCTTCCTGCGCGCACCCGAGCGCTACGAGCGGCTGCTCGAAGAGGGCGTGCTCGGGCAGGTCACCGCCGGTTCCTTCAGCGGCCAGTGGGGCGGGACCATCCGCACGACGGTGGCGCGCTGGCTCGACCGGGGCTGGGTGCACGTCGTCGCCTCCGACGCCCACGACGCCTACAAGCGCCCGCCCGGCCTGCGCGAGCCGCTGCGGCGCGCCGGGGTTCCCGACGAGCTGGCATGCTGGCTGACCGACGCGGTGCCGGCCGCGCTCGTTCAGGCGCAGGCGATCCCCGAGCCCCCTGCCGAGGTGCTCAGGCCCAGAGCTTGATCGCGGCGATCACGATCCCGATCACCACGAAGACCACGACCGCGACCTGCATCCATATCCAGGTGGGCGACACGCCTCGATCATAGGCCGCGATGGCCCGCGTCCTCCTCGCCTTCGAGCCACCCGACGGTGGCGTGGCCGAGAACGTGCTCCAGCTCGCGCTGGGGCTCGGCGCCCACGGGCACCGCGTCGAAGTGGCGGGGCCGACGCAGGCGCTCGTCTACCCGGCGCTGCGCGCGGCCGGCATCCCGCTCCACCGCACCGCGCAGTCGCGCTCGTACCGCCACCCGGGCCGTGAGCTCCTCGCCGTGCGCCAGCTCGGCGCCGTCGCGCGCCGGCGCCGCATCGATGTGCTGCACTGCCACGCCGCCAAGGCCGGCGTGACCGGGCGGCTCGCGGCGGCCCTGGTCGGCATGCCCGCCCTCTACACGCCCCACTGCTTCCCGTTCATCGGCGAGTTCGGGACGCCGCGGCGCCTGGCCGCCATCGCCGTCGAGCGCGCGCTGGCGCCGCTGGCCGCCGCGATCGTGTGCGTGGCCGAGTGGGAGCGGCGCGCCGCCCTGGCCAACGGCATCGGCCCGCCGGAGCGGCTGCACGTGATCCCCAACGGGGCGCGGCCCTGCCAGGCCCTGGCGCCCGACCCGGCTCTGGTCGCCCTGCGGGGCGACGGCGTGCTGGCGGCCTCCGTGAGCGTGCTGCGGGCGCAGAAGACCGTCGGCGTCTTCCTCGACGCCGTGCCGCGCATCCTGCGCCAGGTCCCGGAGGCGCGCTGCGCCGTCGTCGGCGACGGGCCCGAGCGCGAGGCACTGCGCGCCCGCGCCCGCGCCCGCGGGCTGGACACCGAGCCCCGCTTCGCCTTCATGCCGTTCGCGCCGCCGACCGCCCGCTACCTGCGCGCGCTCGACGTCTACGTCCAGCCCTCGTCGTGGGAGGCGCTGCCGATCGGCCTGCTCGAGGCGTTGGCCTGCGGCGTGCCCCAGGTGGCCACCGACGTCGGCGGCACCAGCGAGGCCATGACCCCGGCGACCGGCGTCCTTGTGGCGCCGCATGACCCCGCGGCGCTGGCCGCGGCCACGGTGGCGCTGCTGCGCGACCCGGCGCGGCGCGCGGCGCTGGGGCGCGCCTCGATGGCGCGCCAGGCCGAGCGCTTCGGGGTCGAGCGGATGGTGGCGAGGACGGCGCGGCTGTACGACGACCTGGTGGCCGCGCGCTAGACGGTTGATTCTGTGGCGGCATGTGCGCGGGGACGCGCGGGACCAAGCTGGGCGGGGGAAGCAGGGCGAAGCCAATGCCGGCCATTGGCGAGCCCGATGACCCCGATCCAGCGCCGGTATCCGCGCGTCATCCGCGTGCG
>DATBDE010000121.1:0-6293 GCA_036270095.1 Solirubrobacteraceae bacterium
GTCATGCGCAAGGTGCGCGAGCAGGACCTGCCGCTCTCGCTGTCGCTGGGGGTCCTGGGCCTGAACGGCCTGACCGCCTACTTCGGCCTGCTCGACGTCGGCGGCCCCGAGCCCGACCAGACCGTCGTCGTCTCGGCCGCCGCTGGGTCGGTCGGCAACGTGGTCGGGCAGATCGCGCGCATCCAGGGCTGCCGCGCGGTGGGGATCGCGGGCGGGGAGGAGAAGTGCCGCTGGCTTACCGAGGAGCTCGGCTTCGATGTCGCCGTCGACTACAAGGCCGGCGACGTCCGCGCCGCCCTGCGCGAGGCCGCGCCGGACCGCATCGACGTCTTCTTCGACAACGTCGGCGGGGGGATCCTCGAGGCCGGCCTCTCGCGCCTGGCCCGCGGCGCCCGCGTCGTGCTCAGCGGCGCGCTCTCCCAGTACAACGCCACCGAACCCCCGCCCGGCCCTCGGAACTACATGAACCTGCTGGTCATGCGCGCCTCGATGACCGGCTTCGTGATCTTCGACTACGCCGACCGCTACCCGGAGGCGGCCCAGCAGCTCGGCGCCTGGCTGCGCAGCGGCGAGCTGCGTTCGCGCGAGCACGTGGTGCAGGGCGACATCGCGCAGTTCCCCGACGTCCTGCTCGGCCTGTTCCGGGGCGACAACACCGGCAAGCTGGTGCTGGCACTGTGACCACCGAGGACCTACGCCACGACCTCGAGCACCGCTTCGAGGCCGACTCGGTCGGCCGCACGCTGGCGCTGCTGGGCGAGCGCTGGACGCTGCTGATCCTGCGCGAGGCCTTCTTCGGCGTGCGCCGCTACGGCCAGCTGGCGCGCAACCTGGGCATCCCGCGGCCGACGCTCTCGGCCCGACTGCGCACGCTGGTCGACGCCGGCCTGCTCGAGCGCGCGCGCTACGCCACCGACCCCGACCGCTACGAGTACCGCCTGACCCCTGCGGGCATCGACCTCTTCCCGTCCATCGTCGCGCTCATGCGCTGGGGCGACGCGCACCTCGTCGGCCCCGACGGCCCGCCGATCGTGCTGCGCCACCACGCCTGCGGCGCCATCGCCGACCCGCACCTGACCTGCGCGCACTGCGGCGGCGAGGTCACGGCCCGCACCGTCACCCCGGAGCGCGGGCCCGGCTTCCGCTGAGGCGCGTGTCGAGCGCGTAGGCGCCCGGCCCCTTCCAGAACAGGAACAGGCACAGGACGAGCTCGGCCGGGGCCAGGGTCAGGCTGATCGGCTCGCCCAGGGCGAGCCCGGAGACGACGATCGCCCCGACCATGTCCGCGGCGAGCACGAGCGCGGCCGGGCGCGTGGCCAGGCCGAGGATCAGCAGCAGGCCGCCGACGATCTCGATCACCCCGATGACGACCACGAACGCGGCGGGCGCGGGCAGGCCGTAGTCCCGGAAGGAGTCGACCTCGCTCGCATGGTTGACGAATTTCCCCAGGCCGAAGACCACGAAGACGCCGCCGCCCACCACGCGGGCGGCGAGCGCCGCCAACGCGCTTACCTCCATGACCCCCAGTCTCGCGCACGGGTATTGCGTTTCGGGAAATCGCGTCCCGAGGGCACCTAGGGTCCGACTGCGGGTCATTCCGGATGGTCGGAACGCCGTCTCGACGGCAACCTGCTCGCATGACCCAGCCGCCCCTCACCCAGCCCTCCCCGCCGCCGCCCCAGCCGCCGCGGCCCAAGCGCCTCCTGCGCAGTCGCACCGACCGCCTCCTCGGCGGCGTGTCCGGCGGCCTCGGCTCGTACTTCGGCGTCGACCCGATCATCTTCCGGGCGATCTTCGTCGTGCTCGCCTTCGTCGGCGGCGTGGCCTTCATCGCCTATCCGATCCTGTGGATCTTCGTCCCCCGCGACGACGGGTTCGGCAACCCCGAGCCACTGCCGGTATGGCGCCTGTTCGGCGGGGGAGGCGGCACGCCCCCGACCGCCGGCCGCGTGTTCGGGGTCCTCGGCATCGTGCTCGCGGCGCTCGTCGCCGCCGCCGTGTTGTTCGTCCTGTCGGGCTGGGTGACCGCGGTCGGAGGCGGCGTGATCGTCGCCGGCGTCGTGGTCGTGCTCGGCCTGCTCGCCATCGGCGGCGCGTTGACCGGGCGGCGCGCCGCGCGCTGGCTCGTGCTGCCCGCGCTCGTGCTCGCCCTGCCCAGCGGCATCGTCGCCGCCGCCGGCGTGAAGTTCGAAGGCGGCTACGGCGAGCGCGACTACCGCCCGGCCGGCGTCGCCGCGCTGCCCGCCGACGGCTACAAGATCTCGGCCGGCTCGATGTGGATCGACCTGCGCGACCTGCACCTCGCGCCCGGCACCACCACGAAGCTGCCGGTGCACGTCGGCGTGGGCGAGGCGACCGTGCTCGTGCCCGAGAACGTCTGCCTGCAGGGCCGCGCCAAGAGCGGCGCCGGTGTGGTCAACGTCCTCGGCCACCAGCAGAACGGCTTCGACCTCGACTACAGCGTCGGCGGCGCCACCAGCAGCTCGCCGCGGCTCCAGCTCGACGCCGACGTCGGCATGGGCGCCTTCGAAGTCGTCCACAACCCGGATGAGGCCCGCTTCGGCGGCCCGCGCCAGAGCTTCGGCCCGCCCGGCTTCCACCGGGACGACGGCGACCGCTTCCCGCTCACCAACCGGGCCTGCAGCGAGGGGCCGACGGGGTGAAGCGTGGCGTCGACATCCCCGCGCTGGTCGGCGGGCTGGTCACGGTCGGGCTCGGGCTGCTGCTCCTGCTCGACCGTGTCTCGGTCCTCCACCTCGGCTTCGGCTGGCTGTGGCCGGCGCTGCTGGCAGCGGTCGGGACCTTCCTGATCGCCAGCGGCATGTCCGGCTCGCGGCGCCAGTAGCGCGATCATCTGAGGATGGCCACCGCCGCGCCCCCCGCCGAGGACGAGCGCGAGCGCGCCCCGCGCCGCGGGCGCGGCAGCCGCCGCGTCGCCGTCGGCGCTGCCCTGCTCGCGCTCGCGTTCCTGCTCGCGCTGCGCCAGCTCGGCCTTCTGTTCCCCGACCACGTCGTGTGGCCGGTGATGCTCGCCGCGGCGGGCGTGGCGCTGATCTGGCGCCAGTGGGGCGGCCGCAGCCGCCCGGCCCCGCCGCCCACCACCGCGGGCCCCGCGGCGACGCAGGCCGCCCCCGAGCCGGCCTTCAGCGACGAGCGCGCGGCGCTGCGCACGCTGTACCGCGGCGGCTTCGGCGTGGCCCTGATCGTCGGCGCCGGGCTGCTGTTCCTCTACGCCAACGGCGCCCTGTCGGGCCTCGGCGACGTCGCCCTGACCGCGCTCGTGGCCATCGTCGCCCTCGGCCTCATCCTCGCGCCGTTCTGGTGGCGCCTCGGCAACACGCTGGCCGCCGAGCGGGCCGAGCGCATCCGCTCCCAGGAGCGCGCCGAGGTCGCGGCCCACCTGCACGACTCGGTCCTGCAGACGCTGGCGCTGGTCCAGCAACGTGCCGACGACCCGAAGACCGTGGCCACGCTGGCGCGCCGCCAGGAGCGCGAGCTGCGCGACTGGCTGCGCGGCCGCCCGCCCACGGCCGAGCGCGAGTCGTTCTCCGCCGCCCTCGAGGCCGCCGCCGAGGAGGTCGAGGAGGCCCACGGCGTGCGCATCGACGTCGTGGCGGTGGGCGACCACCCGCTCGACGAGCGGGCCGAGGCGCTGGTCGCGGCGGCGCGCGAGGCGCTGACCAACGCGGCCAAGTTCGCCGGCGACGCCGGGCCGGTGTCGGCCTACGCCGAGGCCTCGCCCCGGCGCGTCCAGGTCTTCGTGCGCGACCGCGGGCCCGGCTTCGCGCTGGACGCGGTGCCGCCCGACCGCCGCGGCGTGCGCGAGTCGATCGTCGGCCGCATGGCCCGCCACGGCGGCACGGCGACCCTGCACACCGCGCCCGGCCAGGGGACCGAGGTCGAGCTCACGCTGGAGGACGGCGAGTGAACCCGAGCGTCGTCATCGTCGACGACCACGAGCTGTTCCGCGCCGGCGTGCGCTCCGAGCTCGCCGCCCACGTCGAGGTCGTCGGCGACGCCGACGGCGTCGAGAGCGCCGTGCCGGCGATCCTCGCCACCGAGCCCGACGTCGTCCTGCTCGACGTGCACATGCCGGGCGGCGGCGGGGTGGAGGTCATCCGCCAGGTGGCCAAGGTGCGGCCCGAGCAGCGCTTCCTCGCCCTCTCGGTCTCCGACGCCCCCGACGACGTCATCGCCGTCATCCGCGCGGGCGCACGCGGGTATGTGACCAAGTCGATCACCCCGGCCGAGCTCGCCGACGCCGTGCGGCGCGTGGCCGACGGCGACGCCGTGTTCTCGCCCCGCCTGGCCGGCTTCGTGCTCGACGCCTTCGCGGGCGCGCTGCCCGCGAGCCAGGTCGATCCCGAGCTCGACCAGCTCACCGCCCGCGAGCGCGAGGTCCTCCAGCACATCGCGCGCGGGTACATGTACAAGGAGATCGCGTTGCGGCTCGGCATCAGCGCCAAGACGGTGGAGGCCCACGTCAGCGCCGTGCTGCGCAAGCTCCAGCTCTCCAACCGCCACGAGCTCAGCCGCTGGGCGGCCGAGCGCCGGCTCGTCGACTGATCGTTGTCGTCAGCCCGACGCCGAGCGCGGCGCACGCGGCCGCCGCCCAGAACCCGGCCGGGTAGCCCGCAAGCGCAGCAACCGCGCCGACGAGCGGCCCGCCCAGCCCGACGCCGATGTCGAAGAACGCGGTGAAGATGCCGACGGCGCCGCCGCGGCGGTCGTCGCCGGTGCGGTTGACGACGATCAACGCCAACGAGGGGAAGAGGGTCGAGAAGCCCATGCCCATGACCACCGCGCCGGCCAGGGCGACGACCAGCGACCCGGCGGCGGCCAGCAGCGCCAGACCGGCCGCCTCCGCCACCCCGGCCGCGATCGCGGTCGTGCGCCCGCCGAAGCGGTCCGGCAGCCGCCCGAGCAGCAGCCGCGTGCCCACCACCGCGGCTGCGAAGGCGGTGAACACGCTGGCCCCGTGGCCGACGCCGAGGCGGTCGAGGTCGAGCACGATGAAGCCGGCCAGCGCGCCGTAGCCGACGTTGGCCAGCGCCAGCGCGATGCCGGGGCGCAGCACCTCCGGCGGGACGAGCGGACCGCGCGCCGGCGGCTCGGGCGCAGGGCCGCCGCCGGGCTGGCGCGTGGCGATCACGGCGCCGAGCAACGGAGCGAGGGCCGCGAAGGCCCACACGAGCGAGTAGCCGCCGGCCTGGAACAGCCCCTCGCCGATCAGCGGCCCGGCCGACAGCGCGCCCCATACCGCGAGCCCGAACAGCCCGATGGCCTGTCCGCGCCGGGCCACCGGCGCGATGTCGACCACCCAGGTCGCGCCCGCGGTGAACACCGCGCCCTCGCCCGCGCCGAGCACCAGCCGCGCGACCAGCAGGCCGGGCACGCCGGCGGGAACGAAGTACAACGCGCCGGCCGCGGCCACGAGCAGCGCGCCGCCCAGCACCACGACGCGCCGTCCGTGCCGGTCGGCCAGCCGGCCCGCCACCGGGCGTGCCACGACGGCCGTGAAGGCGAACGCGCCGGTGACCACGCCGACCCACACGTCGCCCGCAGCGAGCGGCCCGTGCACGTAGCGCGGCAGCACCGGCAGCACGCACCCGACGCCCAGGAACGCGAGCAGCGCGGCGACGAACACGCCTGCGAACGCGACGAACGAGCGTGCCGGCGCACGCTCCGAAACCGCGGAGACCTCCACAGGGCACACGCTAGACTGGCCTCTCCGCGCCGGCTGGCGTAGTTGTCTGCTGCCGCCGGCCGATTGCCCACTACGACCCGGGATTCGCAAATGGCCCGCGGAGACGTCCGAATCGCTGTGACCCTCGCATGCGAGGAGTGCAAGCGGCGCAACTACCAGACGAACAAGTCCAAGCGGAACAACCCCGACCGGATCACCCTGCGCAAGTACTGCCCGTGGTGTCGCTGTCACCGGTCGCACCGGGAGACCCGCTAGGACCATGGCGCGCGACCGCAAGCGGGCCAAGCAGCGCCAACGGCGCGCTGCTTCGCGCGCGCCGCAGTCGCCTCGCGGTGACGGTCAGCAGCAGCAGCGCGAGCCCGAGCCCCACGTCGACCCCGACCAGACGATCCCCGACCTCGAGCACGGGTCGGCCAACGCCGACATCGCCAAGGCGGCCATCGCCGCCGGCGCCACCGCGCCCGAAGAGGTCTCCGAGGAGCTCGACGACGAGCTCGGCAGCGGGCAGCCGCGCGTCGGTGAGGTCTACCCGGACGAGATCGAGGACGACGGCTACGACTCCGCGGAGGCCGAGAACGCCGTCGAG
>DATBDE010000122.1:0-34505 GCA_036270095.1 Solirubrobacteraceae bacterium
TCATCGAGTACCGCTTCGGGCTGTCGCCGCTGACCCGGCGCGACGCGTACGCGCGCAACATCGGGCGGTCGTTCGACTGGGAGTCCAAGCCGCGGCTCGATCTCCCGGCTCTGTCCGACCCGCCCGACGTGCTCTCGGCCCAGTGCTCGAACCGCCCGCCGTCCGCGCTCTACGGCGGCGAGGCGGAGCGACCCAAGCCGCACGACATGAGCCTGCTGCTCACCTCGGGCTACCTGGACCGGCTCGGCTTCGACTACAAGCCGGCGACGGCGGCGACCACGTTCCGCAACCCGCAGAAGATCGAGGCCGCGCTGCGCGAGCGCGAGGCGCGCGAGGGACGGCGCACCCGGATCGCGGGCGGAGCGGGCAACGACAAGCTGCGCGGACAGGCCGGCAACGACCGCCTCAACGGCCAAGCCGGCAACGACCTGCTCGACGGCGGCGACGGCCGCGACCGGCTCAACGGCGGCGACGGCATGGACGCGCTCGACGGGGGGTGGGCAACGAGCGCCTGACCGGCGGCGCCGGCGACGACAAGGTCATGGCCGGCGACGGGAACGACCGCGCCCGCGGCAGCGACGGCGACGACGTCATCGACCCCCGCAACGGCGTCGAGGACTCGATCGACTGCGGCGCGGGGGACGACACGGTGATCGTCTACTCGCGCGAGGACGGCGTCCTGAACTGCGAGACCGTCCAAAGCCCGTAGGGGCTACCGGTAGGTCGCCGTGGCGGTGGCGGCGACGTGCTGCTGCGTGCCGTCGCTGCGGAGCAGCGCGTTGAAGTCCAGGTCGGTGGTGGTGGTGTCGCCCTGGCGGCGCTTGCCGGCCCTCGAGAGCTCGACGGCGTGGCGGTCGAGCACGAGCGCGAGGGTGCCCTCGCGCGGCGCGCGGACCTCGATCTGGTGGATGCCGTGCAGGCGCACGCGCGAGGAGGCGATGCGCTTACGGTTCAGGCGCGCAACCACGTTGCGGGCCTTGACGCCGGGCGCGAGCCGCAGGTCGTCGGGCAGGGTGAGCGTCATGCGGTCGACCGCCTTGCCGCCGGCCGGGTCGACCTCGGCGGTCACGCGGCGGTGGCTGGTGGCCAGCCGCCTGGCCGACACCTGGAGCGTGGGGACGTCGCCGCAGGCCGGGCGCGCGATCGGCACCTCCTGCGCCACGGGTGGACGGACTTTTACAACACCTTCCTGTAGCGGCAACACACACCGTAAAGCGGACTCTGGCACGAGGCCTGAACGCTAGGGCCGACGGGCCTCCTTGCCGACCGACCGCGTTCCCTAGCCTTCCGCGGCGAGGGCGGTTAGCTCAGCTGGTAGAGCGCCTGCCTTACAAGCAGGAGGTCGCCCGTTCGAGCCGGGCACCGCCCACTCGAGCGCTCGCCATGCTGGGCCAGGTTTCCGTGCGTTACGCTCCGCTGACGGTGGCTCTGGGGTGGCGCATACGGGTGGCCGTCATCGCGGCGCTTGCTGCCTGCGGGGCGCTCGGCGGCGCCGCCGCTTCCGCGAGCGCCTCCGCGTCCAGCGCCGACGCCCGCCTGGGCCGTGCGCTCTCCGCGTTGGTGCGGATGCCGGGCGGGCCCCCGGGGATCGTCTCGGTGGTCCAGCGCGACGGCCGGCGCGAGGTCTTCCGGCGCGGCGTCGCGAACCTGCGGACGGGCGCGCGGATCCGGCTCGGCGACCACTGGCGGATCGCCAGCGTGAGCAAGGCGTTCAGCGGCGCGGTCGCGCTGCGGCTCGTGGCACAGGGCAAGCTGTCGCTGGACGACACCATCGCGAGCCGGCTGCCGGGGCTGCCGGCCGCGTGGGGCAGCGTGACGCTGGCCCAGGCGCTCCAGCACGTGAGCGGGCTGCCGGACTACTCCACAAGCCCCGCTTTCCAGGACCAGTTGCGGACGGCTCCCCGAGCCCCGCTGATGCCGGCGGCGCTGATCTCGTACGTGGCAGACCAGCCCCTCGACTTCCCGCCGGGCTCGGCCTACCACTACTCGAACACGGACAACGTCGTCGCGGCCCTGTTCGCGGAGGCGGCCACCGGCTTGTCCTACGAGCGGGTGCTCGACCAGCTCGTGCTCAGCCCGCTCGCGCTGCGGCATACGAGCATGCCGCTCGGCTACCGGATGCCGGGCCCGTACGTGCACGGATACGACAACAACGTGCGCGGGCCCCGGGCGGATGGTTCCGAGATCGTCAACGCGAGCGCGGTCTGGTCCGCCGGCGGGATGGTGTCGGCCCCGCTCGACCTGAACCGGTTCGCGCGCGCCTACGCCGGCGGCGGGCTCTTCGGGGGAGCGGCGCGCGCGGCGCAGGTCCAGTTCCGGGCGGGTGGCGGCTCGGACCCGCCGGGCCCCGGCCAGAACGCCGCGGGCCTCGCGCTGTTCCGCTACCGGACGCGTTGCGGCACCGTGTACGGGCACACCGGGAACTTCCTGGGCTACACGACCTTCATGGCGTCCACGCCGGACGGCACGCGCTCGGTGACCGTGCACGCGAACACCCAGCTCGACTGGAATCCGCAGCTGGGCAACCAAGTGGGCTCGCACGCGGCCTTCCGCGCGCTGCGCCGGGCATTTGGCCTCGGGGTCTGCGCGGCGCTGGCCTAGTTCGAGCCGGTCACCGCCCATACTGAGGCAGCATGAACGGCGAGTCCGACATCGGCGTGGTCGGGGCCGGGATCGTCGGGCTGTGCACGGCCTTCGCGCTGCGCGAGTGCGGCGCGTCCGTGCGGATATACGAGAGCGGCTTTCCCGGCCGCGGCCAGTCCGCCGGCGAGACCCGGATCTTCCGCCACGCCCACGACGATCCGCGCCTGGTCGCGTTCGCGCAGGAGAGTCGCGCGCTGTGGGACCAGTGGGCGGGCCGACTGGGCGTCGAGCTCCTCTCCGACGACGGCGCGGTGGTGCTCGGACCTGCCGTGCAGCGACGCCTTGCGCTGCTCGAGGACGCCGGCGTGCCCGCGCGCGCGATCGGGCCATCCGAGCTGTCCGAGTGCCTGCCGCAGCTGGCGCGCTACGAGGGGCCCGCGCTGCTCGACGAGGCCGGCGGCGCGCTGCGCGTGCGTGCCGCGATCGCTGCCTTGGCCGCGGAGCTCGGCGACGACCTGGTGACCGAGGAGGTGATCTCCGTCCGGCCGACCGGATGGGACACGGTCGAGGTTCGCGGCGTCGGCACGCGCGCCGAGCACGCGAAGGTGGTGGTGTGCGCCGGTCGCGGCACCGCGCGCCTTGCCCGCGGCGCGGGGCTCGACCTCCCGCTCCGCTTCGGCGCCGCGGCCCGAGTGACCTTCGACGTCGTCGACCACTCCGAGCAGCTCGCCTGCCTGCAGGACGGCAGCGACGCCTTCGGCGAGGTTGGCGCCTACGCGTCGGCCATGCCCGGCAATCGCCGCTACGCGGTCGGCCTGGGCGAGCCCGTCGGGGTCCGGGACGACGGCAGCCTGCTCGACCCTTCGCACCTGGCGGCGGTGGCGAACCGGACCAGCGCCTACGTGGAGCGCGCGCTCCCCGGGCTTGCCCCGCAACCCATCGAGTACGTGCACTGCTGGGTCACCGAGCTCCCTTGGAGCGCCGACGCCATCGCCGTCTGGGAAGCCGGAGACCTGCTGTTCGTCGCCGGGAATCACCTCTTCAAGCACGCGCCCGCACTCGGGCGGGCGACCGCGGGTGCCGCGACCGGCGAGCGGCTCCCTGACCTCCTGCGGCCGGAGGCCACGGTCGGCGCACCGCAGGGCTAGGCCTCCGACGCTCGCAGCAGCCCGCGCTCGAGCACCAGGGGGACGAGCAGGTCGCGGTACCCGTGGTCGTCGAACAGCACCGTCAGCTGGTCGCCGTCGTAGCGCTGGACCGTGCCCTCGCCCCACCGCTCGCTCACCACCCGTTCACCCGGCGCGAACGGCCGGCTTGCCGGCTCGGGCCGTGCACCGCTGCGGTCGTTGTCGCAGTTGCCGCACGGCCCGCGGTAGTCCTGACCGAACGCCGTCAGCAGGAACGACCGCCGGCACGCCGTCGTCTCTGCGTAGCGGCGCATCATCTCCGTGCGCGAGCGCTCGACCTCCTGCTCGCGGTCGGACTCGCGCCGCGCCACCTGCATCGCGTCCGCGACGCTCCGGTCGCCACTCCAATGGATCCTCCCGTCGGAGCTCCAGCGCGCCGCGCCGACGTCGACCAGGCGGGCAACCGCGAGTGTCGCCGAGCGGGCACCGATGCGCAGCGCCTCCGCGAGTCCGTCGAGGTCGCTCTCGCCGCGGGTCGTCGCCAGCCTGTCCGCGGCCGCGCCGACGATCGCGTCCGACACCGGCCGCGCGGTCAGGCGGCGGGCCATGGCGACGTCCGCCGGCCGGTAAAGGAGCCGGGCGTGCGCCGCCTTGCCGTCGCGGCCGGCGCGACCGAACTCCTGGTAGTAGGCGTCCAGCGAGCTCGGCACGTCGGCGTGCACGACCCAGCGCACGTCGGGCTTGTCGATTCCCATCCCGAACGCGACGGTGGCGGCGATGATCCGGACCCCGCCATCGAGGAACGCCTCCATCGCTCGCCGGCGGCCGGCGGGCGGGAGCCCGGCGTGGTACAGCGTCGCCTGCTGCCCGGCGGCGGCGAGGAGGTCGCGGGCCGACGCGGCGCTCGCGCGCGTGGCCGCGTAGACGATGCCCGGGCCCGCAAGCTCGGCGACGGAGGCCTCGAGGACGCGGTCCTTGTCCGCGGCGGTGCGGACCTGCTGCACCGACAGCGCGATGTTCGGGCGGTCGAAGTCGCCGATCACCACCTCCGCGTCGCGCAGCCCGAGGCGCCGCACGATCTCCTCGCGCACGGGTGGCGCGGCGGTCGCGGTCAGCGCGAGGCGGACCGGCGCCCCGAGTGCATCGGCCTGCGCCCCCAGCCGCAGGTAGTCGGGCCGGAAGTCCTGGCCCCACTGGCTGACGAGGTGGGCCTCGTCGACGACGAACAGGCCCGGCCGGGCGGCGCGCAGGGCGGCGCCGACCTCGTCGTTGGCAAGCTCCTCGGGCGACACGAAGACGAACGCGTCCCGTTGTCGCGCCGCGGCGAGCGCCGCGGTGCGCGCGCGGGCCGAAAGCCGGGCGTTGACCACGACCGCCGACAGGCCGGCCGCATCGAGATGGGCGCGCTGGTCGTTCTCCAGCGCGATCAGCGGCGACACGACGATCGTCGGCCCCGCCCGGAGAAGCCCGGCCAACTCGTAGATGGCCGACTTGCCCGCGCCGGTGGGGAGCACCGCCAGCACGTCCCGCCCGCCGACCACGGCCTCGACCGCCCGTAGCTGCGCCGGCCGGAGGCGCGCGATGCCCAACCGGTCGCGCGCGAGCACAGGAATCGGCGCGGCGGTCATGCCGGTAGCGTTGCACCGCCATGGGTCTGGAGGATTTCGACCGGGTGCCCCTGCTCTTCGGGCCCTCGCCGGTGCACCGGCTCGAGCGGCTCAGCGAGCACCTCGGCGGTGCGGTCGAGATCTGGGCCAAGCGCGAGGACGTCAACTCCGGCCTCGCCTATGGGGGGAACAAGACCCGCAAGCTCGAGTATCTCGCCGCCGACGCGCTCGCTCAGCAGTGCGACACGCTGGTCTCGATCGGCGGCGTGCAGTCCAACCACACCCGCCAGGTCGCCGCCGTTGCCGCCAGGCTCGGGCTGCGCTGCGTGCTCGTCCAGGAGCGCTGGGTCGACTGGCCGGACGCCGTCTACGACAAGGTCGGCAACATCCTGTTGTCGCGCATGCTGGGCGCGGACGTCCGCCTGGACCGCGCCGGGTTCGACATCGGCTTCCGTCCCAGCTGGGAGGACGCGCTCGCGTCGGTCGAGGAGGTCGGGGGCCGGCCCTACGCCATCCCCGCCGGCGCGTCCGACCATCCGCTCGGTGGGCTCGGCTTCGCGCGTTGGTGCGACGAGGTGCGCGAACAGGAGCGGGCCCTCGGGGTGGAATTCGACACCGTCGTCGTGTGCTCGGTGACCGGCTCGACCCAGGCCGGCATGGTTGCGGGCTTCGCGGCCGAGGATCGCGGCCGCCGCCTCCTCGGGATCGACGGCTCGGCCACCGTGCAGCGGACCCGCGAGCAGATCCTCCGCATCGCCCGCCGGACCGCCGAGGCCATCGGCCTCGGCCGCGAGCTGCGCGACGACGAGGTCGTGCTCCTCGACGAGTGGCACGCGGGCACCTACGGCATTCCCGATGAGAAGACGCTGGAGGCGATGCGGCTGTGCGCTCGCCTCGAGGGGGTCATCACCGACCCCGTCTACGAAGGCAAGTCGATGGCCGCACTCATCGATCTCGTCCGCTCGGGCCGGATCGAGCCGGGCTCGCGGGTCCTGTACGCCCACCTCGGCGGGCAGCCCGCGCTCAACGCCTACGCCGGCGCGCTCGCCTGAGCCATGTCGGGTCCGGTGTCGCCGGTCCCCGCAATCCGGTTCCTGACCATCGACGGTCGCCGCCTCGGCTACGAGGTGACCGGTGACGGGCCGCTGTTGCTCGCCCCGGCGTGGTGGGTCAGCCATCTCGAGCTGGATCGGCGCAACCCAGCCTTCGCTCGGTTCTGGGAGGCGACTGGCGCTGGGTACTCGGTGGTCCGCTATGACCACTTCGGCGTCGGCGTGTCGGACCGTGAACTGCGCGCCGAGGATCTGACCGTCGAGGGCGAGGTCGAGGTCATCCGCGTGCTGTTGGACGAGCTCGGCGCGGAACGGACGGGCTTGTTCGGCGGCTCGTCGGGCGGGTGCGCTGCGATCGCGTTCGCCGCGCGCTTTCCCGAGCGGGTCGAGCGCCTGATGCTCTTCGGCTCCTACGCGGACGGCCCCGCAATTTCGGCGCCGTCGGTGCGCGAGGCGATCGTCGCTGCCGTTCGCTCGCACTGGGGCATCGGGTCGCGGCTGCTGTCCGACATCTTCCTCGGCGAGGCCAGCAGCGTGGAGCGGCAGGCGTTCGCGCGGTTTCAGCGTTCGGCCGCGAGCGCCCAGACGGCGGCGAGGCTGCTCGAGCAGGTCTATCGCAACGACGTTCGTGACCGACTGCGGCTCGTGAAGGCCCCCACGGTGGTCGTCCACCGGCGCGGCGACCGCGCGATCCCGTACGGACTCGGTCGCGAGGTGGCCGCCGGGATCGCGGGCGCGACGCTCGTCCCGCTGGAGGGAAGCGCCCACTTCCCGTGGGTCGGCGATGCCGACAGCGTCGTCAGGGCGCTGCGCGCGGTGCTGACGGTGGACGGCGCTCCCGTGCGCCCGGGCGAAGCAGAGCCGGCGGCCACGCTGCTGTCGCGTCGCGAGCGCGAGGTGCTGGGGCTCGTCGCTGCGGGGCTCAACGACCGCGAGATCGCCGAGCAGCTGATCCTCAGTCCGCACACGGTCCACCGCCACGTGGCGAACATCCGTCACAAGCTAGGCCGCGGATCACGGACGGCGGCGGTCGCCGAAGCGGCGCGTCTGGGACTGCTCTGATCACCGGAACGGGCCATTCTCGCCAATGCCTGTTTCGGGCGATGCGCGGCCGGTGGCGCGGGCCTATCGTCGCCCGGCATGGCAACCGAGACATTGCAACCGCATCCCGTGGCCGACTCGCGCGTGTGGGCGCGCGCCTTCGCCGCGCTGTATGACCCGTCCCTGTGGATCGGCGAGCGCGCCGGCATGCGCCGCCACCGCCACGACCTCCTGGCCCGAGCGCGCGGGCAGACGTTGGAGATCGGCAGCGGCACCGGCCTGAACCTCGTCCACTACCCCGACGACCTCGACGGCCTCGCGCTCGCAGAGCCCGACCCGTCGATGCGCAAGCGCCTCGAGCGTGTGGTGCGCCGCAGCGAGCGCGACGCGCGGGTGATCGACGCCGGCGCGGAGCAGCTGCCCTTCGCCGACGCGAGCATCGACACGGTCGTCTCGACGCTCGTCCTCTGCACGGTCGACGCGCCCGACGAGGCATTGCGCGAGATCGCGCGCGTGCTGCGCCCCGACGGGCAGCTGCTGTTCATCGAGCACGTGCGCTCCGACTCACCGACGCTCGCCCGCTGGCAGGATCGCCTCGCCAGGCCGTGGCAGCGCTTTGCCGAGGGGTGCCGCTGCAACCGTGCAACGCTCGAGCGGATGGACGCATGCGGGTTCCGCCACGACGCGGAGCCCGCCGCGTGGCGGGCGATGCTCCCGATCATCCGCCCGCTGGTCATCGGTCGGGCGACCATGGCGTGATCACCCGTCCGCGTAGCGCTCGGACCTGCGCGCGCTCCGTCGCGTACATTGGCCCCTGTGGAGCCGTTGGTCGAGCGCGAACGCCAGCTCGACGCGGTGGCGCGCGTGGTGCGCGAGCGCGGCGTGCTGGTCATCGAGGGCGCCGCCCCGGGCCGACCGCGTCGTGTGCGCGGGCGGCTCCGAGCTCGAGTCGGGCTTCGCGTTCGGCGTCATGCGCCAGCTGTTCGAGCGCGCCGTCGCCGAAGTGGGGCGGGACGCGCTGGCCGGGCCCGCCCAGGCGGCGGCGCTGCTGGGGGCGGCGACGAGCCGCCGGGCACAGCTGCGAGCGACACCTTCTTCGCCTTCGTCCACGGGCTGTACCAGCGAGCGGGCCCTCGGCTCGTGCACCCTCCGGTCCTCCAAGGCGATCGGACGTTTGCCATGACTGATCGAGGAGGGCCGCTTCGTCGGCACGCACGCGGGCCCGCTGACGACGCCGGCCGGTGCGATCCCCGCCACCGGCCGGAGCGTCGAGGTGCCCTACGTCCACGTGCTGCACTTCCGCGACGGCAAGCACGCGTTCCTCGGCCTGACGTTCGACCGGCTGCTCATGCTCGAGCAGCTCGGGCTCGCCGGCTGACCGCCCCTCGGCGCTCGCTGCCGCTGTGTGAGCTGCGTCACGCGGCTCGAACCATCGCGGCCGGCGGTCCGTTATTCCGCCCCGTGCGTCTGTTCCCGGTCCTTCCCGCGCTGGCGGGGCTGGCCGCCCTGGGGCTCCCGGCCACGGCGCAGGCCGACGTCACCACCGCGGTCAACGGGCACACGCTGACCGTCACCGGCAGCGCCGGCACCGACACGATCACCCTTCGGGCCGCCGGCGGCGTCATCACGGTCAACGACGTCCCCACCACCCTGCCCGCGAACCGCGGCGCGATCACCGTCGTCAACGCCGGGGACGGCAATGACAGCATCGACGGCCAGACGCCGGGCGTCGACGACTACGACGTGCTGACGGTCACCGCGGGGAACGGCAACGACTTCCTGACCGGCGGAGCCAGCGCCGACGTGCTCAACGGCGGTCCGGGCGACGACCGGCTCGAAGGCCGCGGAGGGTTCGACGGAACCAACGGCGACGAGGGCGACGACACGACGGTGTGGAACGCCAGCGACGGCCTCGAGATCTCCGACGGCGGCGCCGGCACCGACGAGCTCGACGTCACCGGCTCCCCGACCGCCGACGACGTCTTTACGGCGGTGCCCGACCAGATCGTCCAGGGCGACGCCACGCTGGACGGCGATGGGGTGGTCATCGCCTTCAGCGCGGAGAAGCTCGAGTTCGACGGGCTCGGTGGCAACGACGCCTTCGGCCCCGACGAGAGCAGACCGACACCGCGCCGCGCCTCGGCCAGCTCACGACGCTGACCCTGGACGGCGGCGACGGCAACGACGTCCGCGGGCTTCGACGGCAACGACCAGCTCATCCCGGGGGGCCACGACCTCATCGAGGGCGGCCCCGGCAACGACCGCCTGACCGGCAACGGCGGGCTGGACCTCGTCGACGGCGGGCCCGGGGACGACGACCTGGTCTGGAACGACGGCGACGGCACCGACGAGCTGACCGGCGGCGACGGCTTCGACCGCCTCGACGTCAGCGGGTCGGCCACCGAGGGCGACGACTTCCGCTACCTCGTCGACCACGGCGTGCCCACATTCGAGCGCACCAACCTCGTCCCGGTCGCCCTCGCGTTCGTCTTGCCGACGACCCCGGGCCCGAGGCGATCGCCTCCTCCGGCCGCCGCGGGGACGACACGCTCGCGATCGCGCCCGGGTCGACCCGCCCGCAGGTGAGCGCCGACGGCGGTGACGGGAACGACACGCTGACCGGTGGCGACGAGGTCGACACGTTCAGCGGCGGCGCCGGCAACGACGTGCTCGACCCCGGCCCCGGGAGCGACGGCGTCGACGGCGGCGACGGCGACGACCGCATCGCTGCGCGCGCGACGGGGCGGCCGACCGCGTGCAGGGGGCGCGGGCACGGACAGCGCCCGGACCGACGCGCTCACGCTCGATGCTGTCGACGGGGTCGAGAACGTGGACGCGCCGCCGCTCCCAAGCCCACCCACCCCCGCCTCGGCGCCGGCCCAGACGCCGGCGCCGAGCACGGGGTCGGGCACGACGGCGATCCCGGTCCCCAAGGTCGCGGGGGACACCAGCGCCCCGCTGCCCACCGTGGGCCGCGCGCGGGTGCTGCGCCGCCACGGCCGACTCGTGGTCGCGCTGGCCGTGACCTGCCCGGCCGCCGAGACCGGCGGGTGCCGCTCGATGCTCACGCTGCGGGCCGGGCACACCGCCGTCGGGCACAGGACGGTGAGCCTGGACGGCGGCGCCCATGCCAAGGTGACGATCCGCGTCGAACGCGCCGCCACGCGGCTTGCGCGCCACCGACTGCGGCTGCGCATCGCGACCGCGGACGCCGCCGGCAACACCGCCGCGGGCACGGTCGCGGTCGCCCTCCGCGTTCCGCGCCGATAATCCGGCCGTGCACGAGACGCTGCTCGTCGCCCACAAGCGGATCGCCCTGGCGCGCCCTGACCGGCTGCGGGTGCGCTGGCGGCGGCGTGCGACCGTGCGCCTGGCGCGGCAGTGGCTGGGCGGGATGCGCGGGGTCGAGATCGGCGGCTCGGCGCAGAACGACTTCGGGCTCGACGTCCTCAACGTCGACCGCTACGCGGCCATGGACACCGTCTACAAGGAGGCCGAGCGCGACGCATGGGGGCGCGCACGGCCGGTCGACGTCGTGGCGCGCGGCGACGCGCTGCCGTTCGCGGACGCCACGCAGGACTTCGTGCTCGCCTCGCACGTCATCGAGCACATCCCCGACCCGATCGCGGCACTGCGCGAATGGGTGCGGGTGGCGCGCCGCTACGTGTTCCTCGTCGTGCCCCACCGCGACCGCACCTTCGACCGCGGCCGCCCGCTCACGCCGCTGGCGGAGCTGGTCGAGCGCCACGAGGCCGGGCTGCAGTCCGACGAGGACCGGCATTGGACGGTGTGGGTGGGCGAGTCCTTCCTCGAGCTCTGCCGGCACCTCGACCTGGCCGTGGTCGACTACCGCGACCCGGACTGCCGGGGCGGCAACGGGTTCGTGGTGGTCATCGACGCGGCCGCGAGCCGGCGCGGCGGTGCGTGACTGGCCTCAACGGCGGTTTTGCGGTTCACTTGGACCCGATGGCGCTCAGCGCGGCGGATCGCCCCTACGTCTCTCCGGCTCGCCTGCTGCCGGCGTGGCGCTTGGCGATCGACGGGGCGCTGATCGCGCTCGCCGCCGTCGCCTGGTGGGCCACCGATCTGCGCATGGCCGGCATGGATGCCGGCCCGGGCACGGACCCGGGGGCGTTCGGCTTCTACATCACCACGTGGGTGGTGATGATGGCCGCGATGATGTTCCCGTCGATCGCGCCGATGGTGGTGTCCTATGCGGCGCTGCAGGGCGGCCGCCGCGCGAAGGGGCTTTCCGCGCCGCGGGGCGCGACGGCCTGCTTCGTCGCCGGCTACCTCCTGCCGTGGGCGGCGGCCGGGGTCATCGGGTACGTGGTGCTCGGGCTCGGTCGCGAGCTCGCCGGAGGCTTCTTCGCCTGGGACCACGCCGGCAAGTGGTCCGCGGCGGCTG
This sequence comes from Solirubrobacteraceae bacterium, assembly GCA_036270095.1. Lineage (GTDB taxonomy): Bacteria > Actinomycetota > Thermoleophilia > Solirubrobacterales > Solirubrobacteraceae > DATBDE01. The sequence goes on from DATBDE010000122.1 coordinate 11,819, forward strand.
TGCTCGCGGTGGCGGCGGTGTATGAGTTCACCCCGCTCAAGGACGCGTGCCTGCAGCGGTGCCGCTCGCCGGTCGGGTTCCTGACCACGGCATGGCGGGACGGCCGCGGCGGGGCGCTGCACATGGGCGTCGTGCATGGCGGCTGGTGCCTGGGCTGCTGCTGGGCGCTGATGGCGGGGCTGTTCGCGCTCGGCGCGATGAGCCTGTTCTGGATGATCGTGATCGCCCTGCTGGTGGCGGTGGAGAAGATGCTTCCCTGGGGCCGCGTCGCCACGGTTGGCGTCGCCGTGGTGCTCGGCGCGCTGGCCATCGGCGTCGCCTTTGCGCCCGCGCAGGTCCCAGGCCTGACCGTCCCGTCGGGCGGGGGAGGCATGGACATGCACGGCATGGAGATGGCGCCATGAGCTGGGAGATCTCCGGCACCTACCTGGAGTCGTGCAACTGCGAGGCCATCTGCCCGTGCCGGACCGTCGGCGGACGCAAGGGCGGGCGTTCGACGTACGGCGAGTGCCTGGGCGCGCTGTCATGGGCCGTGACGGGCGGGCAGCTCGGTGACGTCGACCTCGCGGGCCTCGGTGCGGTGATCGTCACGCGCTATCACGACGACGAGCCCGGGTCGCCGTGGACCTTCTACCTCTACGTCGACGAGGCCGGCGACGAGCGCCAGCGCGACGCCCTCGTCCGCATCCTCACCGGCCAGGAGGGCGGCACGCCGAGTCGCCAGTTCCCGTGGGTGTTCAAGGACAGCGCCATGCTGGGCTGGCGCGCGGCGCCGATCGAGATCCACCACGAGCCGCGCAAGGGCTGGTTCCGCGTCGGGGAGTCGGTCACGGTGCGCGTGCACGGCCCGGTGGCCGATCAGGAGCCGGTGACGTGCATCATTCCCGGCCACGACCGCAGCGGCGTGGAGGGCGTGGTCGACGTGCTGCACGTCGACGAGGGGCCGCTGTCGTTCGAGTTGACCGGCCGCTGCGCCTACGAGGCGACGTTTGCCTACTCAGGCCCCGCCTGAGAGCCGCGCCTCGTCGCGCGTGGGCTGGAACAGCTCGACGGGGTTGCCGGCCGGGTCCTCGACGAGGATCTGATTGCCGCCCACGCCGGTCACGATCTCGTTGCGGAACCGGGCGCCGTGGTCGCGCAGGTCGGCCACCGTCGCCTCGAGGTCGCCGACCTCGAGCTGAAAGCGGTTCCAGCCGCCGGGCTCGGGCTCGGTCCCATCCGGCATCGCCTGGCCGCCGCCCGGACCGCCGCCCGGCGCGGTGAGCACGAGCCGCAGGTCGCCGTGCTCGAGCATGGCGAAGGTCGGGGCCGGATGCATGACTTCGGTGAACCCGAGCCGCTCGCAGTAGAAGGCGATCGCGTCGTCGACGTCGTCGACGATGTAGCGGACGCTGACCGTGGCCACGGCGCGAAAGCCTACGCTCCTCGCTCAGCCGCCGATCGTGAAGCGCGGCGGCTTACTAGTAGCCGCACTCCTTGGCCGGCGGCAGAGGCCGGGTGGGCTGGCGCGGCACCTTGGCCAGGTAGCCGTGCCACCGCTTGGCCGTGTTGCAGTACTCGGCCGTGCCGGTACGCTGGCAGAGCCCGTCGAGGAAGCCGGTGACCAGGGACATGTAGCCGTAGGTCGACGTCTCCTTGCTGGGCAGCGAGTACAGGGCCCAGGAGCCGGTGTCGTAGCGCGGGAGCTCCTTGAGGGCGGCGGTGTTGCCCGCGTTGAACAGCGCCTGCGCGTTCTGGTCGCCCGTGACCTTGATGTAGTCGTACAGGCCGATCAGCGACTGCAGGAACGCGTTGAGCACGTAGTAGTGCGGCGCGAACGAGTAGATCAGGTAGTGGTTGCCGCCGTCCTTGCCGACGCGGATGCCGACGGGCGGCGACTGCTCGAAGGCGCCGAGCATCAGGCCGGCGAGCTGCGTGTAGGACGGGTCGCCGTAGAGCTGCGAGACGCGCGCCAGCATCTCGATCCCGGTGGCCTGGGCCAAGCCGCTGACCCAGGGCGGGCGGCCGCCGTCGAACGGGAAGAAGTACTCCCAGGTGAAGAAGTTGCCGCGCACCGACTTGATCGGCAGCAGCTCGTCGAGCAGCGTCTTGAGCTTCCCGCGCTCGCACGGCTTGCCCTTGGACGGGTGCAGGCACTGGGTGAAGAGCCCGTTGGCCTTGCCGAAGTTCGCCAGCGGCTGGAGCTGCAGCCCCTCGCCGGCGTAGTGCTGGAAGAGCAGCTGGCTGTCGCCGAACTTGACCCGTTGCGAGGCGGCCACCTTCGGGTGCGTGGTCCAGAACTCCGTGTTGCGGCGCAGCTGGAGGAACAGGGCGGGCATGCGGCTCGCGGTCAGCGCGCCCTGGGCCGACATGCGGTCGAGGTCGCGGATCACGTTGCGCTGCTGCTTGCGGCACTGGCCGCTTAGGCTGGAGCGGGCCTGGACGGCCTGGTCGTAGATGCCCCGGTAGGCGTCGTGGTCGGACTGGCTGATCAGGCCCTGGATCAGCGCCGCGTCGAGGATCGCCGGCACGGCGCCGCGACCGATGGTGATGTCGGTGGGCGGCGGGCCGTTCGTGGGCGGCGCGGGCGTGGTCGGCGGCGCGGGCGGAGGCGGCGAGGGCGGCGGCTCCGCGCCGCCGGTGTTGGGCGGTTCCTGGGCGGCGGTGGCGATCGACGCGGCAACGTCCGCCGGCGTGACCGGCGGCGTGCCGTCGTCCTGCACCACGCGGGTCTTGCCGTGCGAGAACTCGAGCACCGGGCTGGCGGCCGCCACGGCCGCGGTTCCCAGCAGCGCGACGGCGGCCAGGAGCACGGCCGCGACCCAGGATCTGCCTGCAAGCACCGAAGACACGCTATTCCTCCTCGACGACGAAGGTTGCAACACGGCCGCCGCGCGAAGGGAGCGCCCGGCGCTACGCGATCGTCACCTCGGCGACGTTGCCGGGGTCGACGCGGACGGGCACGACGGCGCCGGGGGCGAAGCTCCCCACCAGGAGGCGCGAGACCACCTGCCGGTGCGTGACCGGATAGGGCTCGCGGTCCTCGAGGAGCACGCGGAGGTCGAACTCGACCACCGGGTTCCGGTTGGACCAGCCGCCGATCTCGCGCACGTCGGTGATCGTCGCCTGGCCGACCAGGCCTTCCGCCATCAGCCGCTGCGCCCGGTGCTGCTCGGCGGCCATGCGGCCGAGCATGGGCTTCGTGGTGGGCGTGGCGGGCTTCCGTGCGGGCATGGTCTGAACCCTCGCGCCGAAACGCGCTCTTGGCAGTAGCGAAGCCGTCTCAGATGGGTCTCAGGGATATAGGGTGCGGCGCATGCAAGCGCTGCTGAGCGACGGCCCGCTCGAGGGCCGCACCATCGGGGTCGACACCAACGAGCACGACCTGCCGCCGCGCAAGATCGACGTCGACATCGACGACGGCTCGGTCTACTCCTACGCGTTCGCGGACGTCGACCACGACCAGGGCGTCGCGCGCTACACCTTCCGCGAGTCCTGGCAGCACTGAAGGGGTCAAGTCTTTCTTTGCCACACCGGACCCTGGTGCGGCAAAGAAAGACCTGACCCCGCCCGGGGGGCTCAGCCGAAGAATGTTTCCGCAGTGGCGTAGAGGTCGGGGTCGACCAGCTTCGACTCGGACAGCGCGTCGGCCAGCGGCACGAGCACGATGCTCTGGCCGCGAAGGGCGACCATCTTCCCGAAGTCGCCCTCTGTCGCCGCATCGATCGCCGCGACGCCGAAGCGGGTCGCCAGCACGCGGTCGAACGCGGTCGGGGTGCCGCCGCGCTGCACGTGGCCCAGGATCGTTGCGCGGGCGTCGTAGCCGGTGCGCGCGCGGATCTCGCCTTCGAGGAACACGCCGATGCCCCCGAGACGGGCGTGCCCGAACGCGTCGGTCTCCGCGCCGGTCGTGACCTCGGCGCCGGCCGGTGTCGCGCCTTCGGCCACCACGACGATCGAAAACGTCTTGCCGCGCTCGTGGCGGCGCTGGATGTGGCGCACGATCTCGTCGATGTCGAACGGCCGCTCGGGGATGAGGATCGCGTCGGCGCCGCCGGCCATGCCGCTCCACAGCGCGATGTGGCCGGCGCTGCGGCCCATGACCTCGACGACCATGACCCGGTTGTGGGACTCGGCCGTGGTGTGCAGGCGGTCGATCGCGTCGGTGACGATCTGCACCGCGGTCTGGAAGCCGAAAGTGAAGTCGGTGGCCGAGAGGTCGTTGTCGATCGTCTTGGGGACGCCGACCACGTTGATGAGCCCGTCGTCGCTCAGCCGCCGGGCCACGCCGAGCGTGTCCTCGCCGCCGATGGGGATGAGCATGTCGATGGCCTCGACGGCGAGCGTCTCCTGGACCTTCTCGACGCCGCCGTCCATCCCGTACGGGTTCGTGCGCGAGGAGCCGAGGATCGTGCCGCCGCGGGGCAGGATGCCCGAGGTGTTGTCGAGGTCGAGCGGCACCGTGTTGCCTCCGACCACGCCGGCCCAGCCGTAGCGGAAGCCGACCGCCTGGTTGCCGTGGACCTTGACCGCCTTGCGCACGACGCCGCGAATGACGGCGTTGAGCCCGGGGCAGTCTCCGCCGCCTGTGAGGATCCCGACGCGCGCCATGGGACGCATCGTATGCACGCTGGCCGTTGTCATGTCACTCGCCGGTTGCGGCGGGGGCGGAGCCACGGCGCCGGAGCCCACGACGGGCACCGCCGCGCCGCGCACGCATGCGCCCGCGGTGCCCCTGCGGCAGCTCGCGGGGGCACCAATCGTCCTCTCCTTCGCCGGTCCCACGCTGCCCGCCTACGCGCGCGACATCCTGCGCCAGCGGCGTGCGTCGGGCGTGATCCTGTTCGGCGACAACGTCCGCTCGCCGCGCCAGCTGCGCGGCCTGACCCGGAGCATCCAGCGCGCCGCCCACGGCCGCGCGCTGATCTGCGTCGACCAGGAGGGCGGGCCGGTGCGCATCGTGCCCTTCGACGCACCCGCGCGCGCGCCGTCGCAACAGGGCACGCCGGCGCTGGCCTACGCCTCGGCTCGCGCGGCCGCCCATCAGGTGCGCCGCGAGGGCATCGACGTCGTGCTCGCGCCGGTGCTCGACACCGCGCGGCCCGGCGGCGCCATGGCCGGCCGCGCGTACCCCGGCGACGCGGCGCAGGTCGCGCGGCTGGGCACCGCGGCGGTGCGCGGCTACCGCGCCGGCGGCGTGGCGGCCACGGCCAAGCACTTCCCCGGCCTCGGCGCCGCCGCCCGCAACACCGACGACGCGCCCGTGACCACCACCGCGGAGGTCGCGCCCTTCCGCGCCGCCATTCGCGCCGGCGTGCCGCTGGTCATGGCCTCGCACGCCCTGTATCCGGCGCTCGACCCCGACCACATCGCCTCGCAGTCGCCCACGATCCTCGGCGGCCTGCTGCGCCGCCGGCTCGGGTTCCGCGGCGCGGTGATCACGGACTCGCTGGAGGCGCGCGCCGTGCTCGCGCGCTCGAGCGTGGCCACGGCGGCCGTGCGGTCGCTGCGCGCGGGCGCCGACCTCGTCCTGCTCACCGGCCCCGGGTCGTACCCGTCCGTATACCGGCGGCTACTGGCGCTGGCGCGGCGCTCGCCGGCCTTCCGCGCCCGGCTGCGCGACGCCTACGCGCGCGCCCGCACCGTCATCGGCAGGCCGTGACGGGGTGAGAGGGTGGGCATCTCGCGGATGCGCAGGTGGTAGCCGGGCTGCAGGTCGAGCGTGAAGCGCTGGAGCACGGTCGCGGCGATGGCCTTGATCTCGAGCTGGCCGAAGCGCATGCCGATGCACGTGCGCGAGCCGCCGCCGAAGGGCACGTAGGCGCCCTTGGCCAGCCGCGTCTTGTGCGCGGGTGCGAACCGGTCGGGGCGGAAGACGAACGGCTCGTCGAAGACGTCGGCGAGATGGTGGCTGGCCCACGAGCAGTAGTTCACGCGCGCGCCGGCGGGAACGGTCACGCCCTCGAACTCATAGCCCTCGATCGCGCGCCGCGGCCCGATCCACGCCGGGGGGTACATGCGCAGCGTCTCGTCCATGACCATCTCCAGCCGCGGCAGCTCGCCGATGAGCTGCGCCGCGGTCGGCCGCGCGCCGCCGAGCACGTCGTCGAGCTCCTCGAGCAGCGGCGCCATCTCGACGGGGTTGCGGCTGAGCTCGTAGAGCAGGAAGGTCACGGTCGACGTGGTGGTGTCGTGGCCGGCGAACAGCAGCGTGATCACCTGGTCGCGCACCTGCTGGTCGGTCAGCGTGGAGCCGTCCTCATCGGTGGCCGCGAGCAGCAGGGAGAGGATGTCCTCGCCCTCCTCGCCGCGCCGGCGACGGCGGGCGATCTCGGTGAACAGCACGCGGTCCAGCCGTCGCCGCGCGGCCATCATCTTCCGCCACGGCGTGCGCGGGCCGCGCAACGACTGCAGGAAGTAGTCGCGCCCGTAGTAGGCGAGCCCCGCCTCGAACTCGGCGGCCAGGTCGACGTCGCCGACGTCGCGGTCGGGGTCGAGCCCGAACAGCGCGCGCGTGGCCACGCGCAGGGCCAGGCGGCGGGCCCAGAAGTACACGTCGAGCTCCTGGCCGTCGTGCCAGGCGCTCACCGCGCGTTCGGTCTCCTCCAGCATCGTGTCGGCCGACGCGGCGATGTGCTCGCGGTGGAAGGCGGGGAGCATGATTCGGCGCGCCCGCTTGTGGGCGGTGCCGTCGATGGTCAGCAGGCCGTCGCCGAGCAGGGCGATGAGGTCGCCCATCGACCCGTCGCGCCAGAGGAAGTTCTCCGCATGCGAGACGGTCACGTAGTGGTTGGCCGCCGGGCCGAGCATGAACACCACGGGGGCGTGCATGAGCCGCAGCGTGTAGACGGGGCCGTAGCGCTCGTAGGCCTCGAGCATGGCCGTCAGCGGATCGCGGTTGAAGCGCAGCGTGCGGGCGACGCTGAAACGCCGGTCGCCGGGTGGCAGCGGCACGTCGGCCGCGCGCTCGATGCGGACGTCGGCCGCGATGTGGGCCAACGGGTTGGACGAGTCCGGCCGGTACTTGGTGGCTGCGCCCACGGGCGCCAAGCGTACTGGCTGGCCGGCCAGTCAGGCCAAAGGAGGCCTGACCCCGACCACCTGACCGGAACCTGAACGGGGCAGTCGGGGGGTCAGACCCCCCGTCCGCGCCGCTACCCTTCCGCGCCGCCATGAGGGACTTCCACGCCATCGTGGAGGGGATCGTCCAGGGGCTCACCGAGTTCCTCCCGATCTCCAGCACGGCCCACCTGCGCATCGTGCCGGCGTTCTTCGGATGGCCGGACCCGGGCGCCGCGTTCACCGCCGTCGTCCAGCTCGGGACGATGGCGGCGGTGCTCCTGTATTTCCGCCACGAACTGTGGCGCATCGCGAGCGCCTGGGTGCGCTCCCTGCGCGACCCCGCGGTGCGCGGCGAGCTCGACGCCCGCATGGGCTGGTACATCATCCTCGGCACGATCCCGATCGGGATCTTCGGCTTCATCTTCCGCGACCAGATCGAGACCGGCGGCCGCAACCTGTACCTCATCGGCTGCGCGCTGATCGCGCTCGGCCTCGTCCTCTACGTGGCCGACCACGTGGGCAAGCGCACGCGCACGCTCGAGCAGATCAACCGCGCCGACGGAATCGCGATCGGCTTCGCCCAGGCGCTGGCGCTGGTCCCCGGCGTGTCGCGGTCGGGGGCGACCATCAGCGCCGGCCTGTTCCGCGAGTTCGACCGCACGAGCGCGGCCCGCTACTCGTTCCTGCTCTCGGTGCCCGCAGTGGTGCTCAGCGGCCTGTTCGAGCTGCGCAAGGTCGGCGGCCCGCACCAGCCCGGAGTGGCGGCGACGATCCTCGCGACCGTCGTCGCCTTCATCGTCGGCTACGCGTCGATCGCGTTCCTGCTCCGCTACCTCGTGCGTCACACGATGCTGCTGTTCGTCGTGTACCGCGTGGTGCTCGGCATCGTGGTGATCGCGCTCACCGCCGGCGGCGCGATCAGCTGATCGCCCAACAGAAAGGGGGCCGACCGTGGCCCCCTTCCCGCTCCCTACGGCGCCTCCGATGTGGAGTCCGTTGGATTCCGTTGCGTTGCGTGCGCTACTGCTGCGTGGAGGCGTTGTCCTCGGAGGAAGACTGGTTCTTGTTCTCCTGCCGGTCCGCACGCGGCCTGGGCTCGCGGCGGATGACGGTCTCGCAGGACCCGTTCGGGTTCTGCGCGGTCGCGTCCACGATCACGTCCTTGGTGTCGAGGATCGCGGTGTCGTTGCCGTCGCCGCAGTCGATCTTGTCGGCCTCGCCGTCGCGGGTGTGGAACGTGTCGTTCCCGGGCCCGCCGTGCAGGGTGTCGACGGTGGCGTCGCCGTCGGCGGTGACGTCCGCGCGGGCCATGGCCCACAGGTTGTCGTCGCCGTCGTCGCCGAACGACTCGTCGGCGCCGCGGTTGGCGTAGATCGTGTCGTTGCCGGGTCCGCCGTGCTGGACGTCGTTGCCGGAACCACCGGACATGAAGTCGTTGGCCGGGCCGCCGTCGGAGATGTCGTCGCCGTCGCCGCCCCAGATGCGGTCCATGCCGTCGCCGCCGGCCAGGGTGTCGTTGCCGAGCCCGCCGAAGACGCGGTCGTCGCCGAACCCGCCGTCGACGTTGTCGTTGCCCCTGCCGCCGTGCAGGCGGTCGTTGCCGTCGTCCCCGGTCACGGTGTCGTTGCCGAAGCCGGCGAGCACGCGGTCGTCGCCCGCGCCGGACGTGACCTGGTCGTCGCCGGGACGGGCGCGCACGACGTCGTTGCCGCCCTTGGCATCGATCGCGTCGTTGGCCTTGGTCCCGATCAGGTGGTTGTCGCCGTCGTCACCGGTGATGGTGGCGGCGACCGCGGTCGCCGCGAACAGGGCGCATGCGACGAGCGCAAGCCCCACGAGCACGGACACCCTCCTTCGAACTTTCATCGGTACGGCCCTCCTCCTCGGAGCAATTGAACGCCCCTCCCCGCAAGCGTCTTGTCGGCTGAGAAAACCAGCGGCGCGACGCAGAGTTGCGCTGGCGCGTACGCGTTTACATCGCCCAGAGGATCGGCGCGTGCGCGCCTATACTCAGGCTCCCTTCGAGGGGGCGTAGCTCAGTTGGTTAGAGCGCCGGCCTGTCACGCCGGAGGCCGCGGGTTCGAGTCCCGTCGCTCCCGTAAGTCGGCACGCGCGGCCCGTCGCCGTACGACGGGCGCGTGTGCGACGGATGAGAGCTTTCTCATCCCCGGCACATGGAAGGCATACGCGGTGGGGCGATCCTGCGCCGGATGGACACACAACGATCGAATCCACACGACCTCGTTCGTGACGTCGTCACGCGGGTGCTCGGCGCCATCGGCCTGCTGAGCATCGGCCTGATTCACCTGCTGGATGTCGTCGGCAAGTTTGCCGAGACCCCGTACCTCGCCTGGATGTACGTCGGCGCGATCGCGGCTTCGATCGGGCTGGCAGGCTGGCTCGTCGCGCGCGGCTCGTCACCGGTCGTCTGGGCCGCCACGGGCGGTCTGGCGCTCAGCATCCTCACCGGCTTCGTCCTTTCGCGGACGACCGGATTGCCGAACTCCACGGGCGACATCGGGAACTGGTCCGAGGGACTGGGCCTGGCTTCGATGTTCGTCGAGGGCACCGTCGTCGTCCTCAGCGCGTGGGCCCTGGTCGTGCTGCCTTCGCGCCGCGACGCGCGGCCGGCACGGGCGACGCAACCAACGGGCGCCCAACACCTGCCCGCATAGCCCAGGGCGCCGGCCGGGGCGGCCGGCGCTCCTACGCTTCCCTTCATGCGCATCCTTATCATCGAGGACGAGCCCGCGATCGCCGATTTCGTGGCGCGCGGGCTCGGCGCAGAGGGGTACGCGGTGACCTGCGCCAGCGATGGCGCGGAGGGCGAGCGCGAGGCGCTTCGCGAGGACGTCGACCTGGTGCTTCTGGACCTCGTCCTGCCCGGGCGGCCGGGGCTGGAGGTGCTGCGCCGGGTCCGCGCGGCCAAGCCGGAGTTGCCGGTGATCATCCTCAGTGCCCGCGGCGAGGTCGAGGATCGCGTCGCGGGCTTGGACCTCGGCGCCACCGACTACATGGGAAAGCCGTTCTCGTTCGACGAGCTAGCGGCCCGGGTTCGGGCGCACCTCCGGCGCCCAGGGCAGCGCGATGCCACCCAGCTCGAGGGCGCCGGGATCGTGCTCGACCTCCTGACCCGTACGGTCACCCGCGACGGCACAAGCGTCGAGCTCTCGCCGCGCGAGTTCGGCCTGCTTGCCTACTTCCTGCGTCATCCAAATCAAGTCCTGTCGCGGGAGCAGATTCTCAGCGCCGTGTGGGGCTACGACTACGACCCGGGCACCAACGTCGTCGAGGTCTATGTCGGCTATCTGCGTCGCAAGCTCGCGCGCACCGGCGAGCCGCCCCCGATCGAGACCGTGCGCTCGGTGGGCTACAAGCTGGTTGACCGTGCCTGAGCTGACACGCCGGCGCAGTGTCCGGGCGCGATTGATCGCGCTGATCGCGGGCCTGCTCGTGGCCGCGCTCGGGGTGACCGGCTACTTCGTCTACCGCGGGACCGGAGCGCAGGTGCGGCGGGCAATCGACGACGACCTGCGTCAAGACGCCGCCGCCTTTTCGACGCAGGCCGTTCCGCGGAGGGCGCAGCGGCCCGCGACGATCGCCGCATCGGTACGTCGCTATCTCGCGACGCAGCCGGCGTTCGGCGAGTCGGCTCGGCTCTTTGTGGTGCGAGTGCCCGGCGGCCCGATCATCACCAACGAGCCCGAGCTCGTGGCCCGCGACGACCGCGACCGGGCGGGCGAGTCGATCCAGCAGCGCGCCCGCGAGGCGACGGATGCAAGCGGGATTCGCGCGGCGCCGCTCGGGTACGCGACCTTCAACCTGACGGAGGCAGGCAGCCTGCGCCTCCTCACACGGCCGATCGCCCGCAGCGGCCGGACGGTGGCCATGCTCAGCGTGGGGGAGACGCTGGCCTCGGTGGAGCGCGCCCAACAGGGCGTGATCAAGGCGCTTTTGCTGGCCGGCTCGCTCACGCTGGCGGCAGCGATCCTGCTCGGCGCCGCGCTGGCCGCACGCATCGTGGAACCCCTGCGGCGCATGGCCCGCACCGCGGCGAGGGTGGACGCCGGCGATCTCGCCCCGCGCATTCACGCCCAGGGACCGCCAGACGAGATCCGCGTGCTCGCCGACGCCTTCGACCACATGCTCGATCGCCTCGAGGACGCGTTCGCGGCCCAGCGCGCGTTCGTGGCCGACGCATCACACGAACTGCGCACGCCGCTGACCGTCATCCGCGGCCAGCTGGAGGTGCTTTCCCGCCAGGCCGCCCCAAGCGCCGAGGACGTCCGTCGCACTGAGCGCATCGCCCGCACCGAGCTGGTGCGCATGGAGCGCCTGGTGGACGACCTGCTCGTGCTCGCCCGCGCTGACGAAGGGGCGCTGGTGCACGCGCAGGACATCGAGCTCGAGCCGTTCGTCCGCGACTTCTTCGAGAGCCTCACCACCACCGCCGATCGGCGCTTTGAGCTGCTTGGCGAAGCTGGCGGGACGCTGCGCGCGGATCCCGATCGCCTCGCCCAGGCGCTGCACAACCTCGCGCGCAACGCGATCCAGCACACGACCGAAGGCGGTTTGGTGCGCTTGCGCGTGAGGGCCGGGCAGGATCGGGTGGAGCTGGCCGTCGAGGACGACGGCCCCGGGATCCCGGAGTCCGAGAGAACACGTGTCTTTGATCGCTTTCACCGGGCCGAGACGCGCCGCCGCAGGGGCTCGGGCCTCGGACTGTCCATCGTGAGCGCGATAGCCGCCGCCCACCACGGGAGTGTCAACGCGTCCAATTCCCCGGAGGGAGGTGCCCGGGTGGCAATCGTGCTGCCGGGCTGGCGGCCCGAGATACGGACTCGGACCGGGGACACCCGGCTTTCGCTCAGCCCCGCGCCGCCTGCCTCAACCCCATCCAAGCACTGAAGATGAGGGAACTCTCATGCACCGCTTAGGTGGATGGAGGGGGAGGGGCCGAACCATGCAGGGATGCGTCACGGCCCTGGGGTTCCGAAGGTGCACACCGCGCGTGGGCGCGACCTCGCGCTCAGGCGCCTGCGCCGCGCCCGCCAGACCCTCGTCGTCCTGGCGCTGGCCGCGACTCTCGGCTTCAGCGCCCTGGCCGCGCGTGCCTTCCCCGGCCACCCCCGGACCTCGCGCCCGGCCGCAACCCGACCGCCGCCGGCAGCGGTGGCCCACCACCACCACCACCGCCACCACCACCATCACCGGGCGGCGCAGGCGGCGAGCTCCGCTCAGCCCGCAGTCGCGCCGCAGCCGGCGCCGACGCCGCCTCCGGCGGTCACCGACGCGCCGCCCGTCGTCTCCAGTGGCGGCTCATGACGGGGGCGCTAGCGACGACTTGGCGAGCGCTCGGAACCTCGGCGACGGTCGCTGTCGCCGAGCCGGATCGCCTCGAGGCCGCCGTCGCAGCGGTGCGGGCCGAGCTCGCCGCGATCGACGTCGCCTGCTCGCGCTTCCGCGACGATGCGGAGCTGGTGGCGCTGAACGCGTCCGCCGGGGGTCGCGTCCGCGTCAGTCCGCTGCTGTTCGAGGCGCTCGAGGTTGCGGTCGACGCCGCGCGCGCCACTGGCGGGGCGGTCGATCCGACCGTCGGCGCCGCGCTGGAGCGTGCCGGGTACGACCGCGATCTTGCCGACATCGCGCCCGACGGGCCACCGTTGCCTGACGGGTGGGCGCCGGGTGCGGACTGGCGCAGCATCGTGCTGGACGGCGCCGCCCGAACCGTGCTCGTGCCGACCGGCGTCCGGCTCGACCTGGGAGCGACCGCGAAGGCGCTCGCCGCCGATCGTGGCGCGGCCGCCGCAGCCTCCGCGACGGGGACGGGCGTCGTGCTCAGCCTTGGCGGCGACGTCGCCGTGGGCGGAACGCCGCCGTCCGGCGGTTGGCCGGTCGCCCTCGGCGACGACCACGCAGCCCCGAACGGGCCGGTCGTCGCGCTCGCGAGCGGCGGGCTTGCCACCTCGAGCACGACCGTCCGCCGCTGGCGGCGTGGCGACCAGGTCGTGCACCACATCCTCGACCCCGCCACCGGCGCGCCCTGCCCGATCGTGTGGCGCACGGTCACGGTGGCCGCCGGCACCTGCGTCCAGGCCAACGTCGCCAGCACCGCGGCGATCGTGCTGGGCACGGGGGCCCCGGGCTGGCTGGCCGGGCGCCGCCTCCCCGCGCGACTCGTGCGGCCCGGTGGGGAGGTCCAGACGGTCGCCGGCTGGCTCGAGGAGGCGGCATGAGCGTGGCCACGATCGGTGCGCTGGGCGATCGCTCGCTCTGGTACCTGTCGCGCGGCACGGGCGCGGTGTCGCTCGTCCTGCTCACGGTCACGCTCGTGCTCGGCATCGTCGACGTGCGGCGCTGGTCGTCGCCGTCAGTGCCGCGCTTCGCGATCGACGGCCTGCACCGGACGGTCTCCATGCTGGTGCTGCTCATGCTCGCGATCCACATCGTCACGAGCGTGCTGGACCCGTTCGCGCCGATCCGGCTGGTGGACGCGATCGTCCCCTTCGGCTCGGGCTATCGCCCGGTGTGGCTGGGCCTCGGCGCGGTCGCGTTCGACCTGCTCCTCGCCCTCGTCATCACCAGCCTGATCCGCGCCAGGATCGGTCAACGCGGCTGGCGAGCGGTCCACTGGGCCGCCTACGCCTGCTGGCCGCTTGCGCTCGTCCACGGGCTGGGCACGGGCAGCGACGTCCGGGACGGCTTCCTGCTCCCGCTCAGCCTGGCCTGCGCCGTCGCCGTCGGCGCGGCGGTGCTCGCGCGATTGATCGCCGGAGGTCCCGAGCGGCCGGCATGGCGGCTCGGCGGGCTCGGGCTGGTAGGTGCGGCTGGGGTGGCGCTCGCCGTATGGCTGCCGTCCGGGCCGCTCGCACAGGGATGGGCGACGCGCGCGGGCACGCCCGCCGCCCCGCTGGCCCGAGTCGCCACGAGCGCCGCACGGCGTGGGGGCGAAGGGCGGGCTGCCGCGCCCACGGCGGTGCCCGGGACCAGCGCGCTCTCCGGTCGCTTCTCCGAGGGCGTGCGCCCGAACGGCACGGCGACCGCCAACCTCGCGCTGCACCTGCGCCACGGGACCCTGCGCCACCTCGACGTGCGGCTGGAGGGAACCGCGCTGAGCGGCGGCGGCGTCTCGCTCACCCAGGGCCGGATGAGCCTGGGCACCGCGTCGCTTCCGGATCGCTACAGCGGTGCGGTGGACGCGCTGCAGGGCAACCAGGTGGGTGCGACGCTGACCGCGAGCGGCGCCCCACCCGTGCGGCTCATGCTCACGCTCCAGATCGACCGCGCGTCCGGGGCGACCGGCGGCCGGGCCACGATCAGCTCCACGGTGAGGGGATGACCGAGCCGCGGCTGCTCGCCGGCCTCGCGGCGGACGTGCCGATGGCGCTGGCCGACCACCAGGCGGTGCATGGGGGCCTGCCGCCGTCGGACGGCCTGCTCGCCGCGGTCGAGGCGGCAGGCCTGCGCGGACGGGGCGGCGCGGCGTTCCCGACCGTGGTCAAGCTCGCCACTGCCGGCCGCGGAACGCGCCCGGTGGTGGTGATCAACGGCGCCGAGGGCGAGCCGATGAGCGCGAAGGACCGGGTCCTGCTGACGCGGATGCCGCACCTCGTCCTCGACGGCGCATTGGTGTCCGCGCAGGCCATCGGCGCGCGAGAGATCATCGTCGCCGCGCCGCGCGGCATGCTCCTGGGCCTCGGATCCGCGGTGCGGGAGCGACGCGGGAGCGACCCCGGCCGGGTGCGGTGGCGCCTAGAGGGGAGCCCGGACACCTTCGTCGGCGGTGAGGAGACCGCGCTGCTCGCGCACCTCGAGGGTCGCCCGGCACTTCCGCGCACGCGGCCGCCCCTGCCCGCGCAGCGCGGCCTGCGCGGGCGTCCGACCCTGGTGCAGAACGTCGAGACGCTCGCGCAGGTGGCGCTGATCGCCCGCTACGGGCCGGCGTGGTTTCGCGAGGTGGGCACGCCCGACCACCCCGGCACGACACTCGTCAGCCTCTCGGGGGCGGTCGCCCAGCCGGGCGTCTACGAGGTCCCGCTCGGGTTCCCGATCGGCGCTCTGGCGGCGCTCGCCGGCGGGGCCCTCGAGCCCATCCGGGCCCTGCTGGTCGGTGGCTACTTCGGCGCCTGGATCGGTGGCGACGGGGAGGGGCTGACGCTGGACAACGCCTCGCTCGGTGGCTTCGGCGCTGCGGTCGGCGCAGGCGTCGTGGTCCTCCTCGGCGCTTCTTCTTGCCCCGTGGCCGAGGTCGCCGCCCTCGCGGACTGGCTGAGCGACGCTTCGGCGGGCCAGTGCGGGCCGTGCGTGCACGGACTCGCCGCGCTCTCCGACCTCCTGCGGCGGGTCGAGAGCGGACAGACCGTCCCCGGCGACAGCACGCGGCTGAGCCGGTGGACGGCCATGGTGCGCGGTCGGGGCGCGTGCAGCCATCCCGACGGGGCGGCACGCATGCTCGCGAGCGCATCGCGCGTTTTCGCACGCGAGCTGGCCGAGCATGCCCGGCGCGGCCACTCGCCCTCCTGCCGGATCGTTCCCACCCTCCACCTTCCGCGCGCGGACACGGGGGCGGCGTGAGCGAGAAGCTTGTGGTCGACCCGATCCGGTGCACCGGGCACGGGCTGTGCGCCGAGCTGCTGCCGGAGTGGATCGCGCTGGACGACTGGGGCTATCCGATGATCGACCAGCGCCCGGTCGCCCCCGAGCTGCGCGAACATGCGCGCAACGCCGTGCGGACGTGCCCGGCGCTGGCGCTACGCCTCATGCAGGCAAACCCGCCCTGAGCTCTGCCCAACCACACACGCAAAACTGCAGCCATGAGCGCTGACGACGCCATGCCCTCCACCGCCCAGGTCCAGGCGGCCGAGAGCGGGCGGCCGACTCACGCGCGGGAGCCGCACGCTGGGGGGACGGCGGGCCGGTTGAACTGGCTGCGGGCCGGCGTGCTCGGGCCCAACGACGGGATCGTGTCGGTGGCAGCCATCGTCATCGGGGTGGCGGGCGCCACGACGAGTCGCGGTGTCGATGGCCCTGGGCGAGTACGTGTCGGTCTCGAGCCAGCGCGACAGCGAGCGCGCGGAGATCAAGCAGGAAGCACAGGAACTCGCCGGCAGCGCGGACGCCGAACTGACTGAGCTGACCGCTCTGTACGAGGCAAAGGGCCTTTTCCGAAGCGACCGCTCGCAGCCTGGCCACCGAGCTGACCGCCCGTGGCGCCCTGAACGCCCATCTCGACGCCGAACTGCACATCGATCCCACTGACCTCGTGAGTCCGGTACAGGCCGCCGGCGCATCGGCCCTGTCGTTTGTCGCCGGTGCGCTGCTGCCGATGCTCGCCATCCTGCTGCCCCCGGCTGGTCTTCGGGTCCCGGTGACGTTCGTCGCGGTCCTGGTCGCGCTCGCCGTCACCGGGGCCCTCAGCGCGCACCTGGGCGGCAGCGACGTCCGCCGCGCCGTCCTGCGCGTGGTCATCGGCGGAGCGCTCGGCCTGGCCTTCACCTACGCCTTCGGGCATCTCTTCGGCACTGCCAGCGGCTAGTGATCCGCGCTTCCTCTCAGAGCACCTGGCGCCTGCCAATCGCGGGGACAATTCGGTAAGAGAACCCTCATCGTTCCCTTAGGTCAGGCAAGGCCTGCGTCGGCCAGGATGCCGGCGTGGGAAGCGCACCGCGCTCGGTGGTCTCCACGTGGGCTTCGCTCGCGGCGATTGCGGGCGCGGCCGAGTACCTGAGCAAGCCCGACGGGCTGCAGCTCGTGCGGTGAGCGCGCGCCCGACAGCCCGCTGGGGCGGACCCGCCGGCAACGAGCTGCTGACCTGCGCTGCGTCGATCGTGCTCACCGTGCTGCTGGTCGCCGAGGCCATCACGATCGTCCGCATGGGCGGGCTGGTCACCGTCCACATGTTCGTCGGGATGGTGCTCATCCCGCCGGTGCTGCTGAAGCTGGCCAGCACCGGCTACCGCTTCGCCCGCTACTACGCTCGTTCGCGCCACTACCGCGCCAAGGGCCCGCCGCTGCTGCCGCTTCGCGTGCTGGGGCCGGTGCTCGTCGTGACCACCGTGCTGGTCTTCGGAAGCGGCGTGTGGCTGATGGTGCTCGGCCACCGCTCCGACACCGTGTTGGAGCTGCACAAGGTCAGCTTCATCGTCTGGGGCGTGATCTTCGGCGTGCATTTCCTCGCGCACCTCCCGACGATGCTGCGCGCCCTGCGCCCGAGCGGGGTGCCCGGCGCGAGCGTGCGCGCGCTGCTGGTCGCGGCCTCGCTCGGCGCCGGCGTCGCGCTCGCGCTCTCGGTGCTCTCCCTGATCGCGGGCTTCGGCTAGCGTCGCCGCTCAGCCTTCATCATCGCGGCGCCGAGGCCGGCTCGCTCCGCCGGGCCGAGTGGCCGCGAGCGCCCTACGGCGCCGCCGTAATCGTCCCGAACAGCCCGTCGTTCTCGTCGTTGGGACCGGCGGTGAAGAACAGGGTGTTCGGGGGCCCGTTGTTCGCCAGCGCGCCGTGGCCGAACTGCAGCGCCCAAAGGCCGTCGATCTTGATCGGCTTGTGGTCGCTGCCGCGCAACTGGCCGGCGGGATGCCAACTGCCGTTGGGATTCTGGGTGAACGCGTTGATGTTGCCGTCGCCGAAGTTGCCGACCAGCAGGTCGCCGCTGTAGGTCCCGAAGTCGTCGGGCGCCATGGCCAGGCCCCAGGGGGCGTTGAGCTGCCCACGCTGGGCCACGCGGTCCAAAAGCACGCCGTTGCGATCGAACACGTCCACGAAGCCCAGTCCCTGGCCGGCGACGTCGTCCTCGGCGTCAGCGTCCTGCTTGGCGTAGGAGACGAAGATCTGATCCCCGATGTTCTGGATCCCGAACGGCGCGAACCCGGCGGGAAGGTTCGGGTCGGTGAACTGGCCCGGGGCGTTGATCGGCGTGAAGTTGCCGTCGAAGACATCGACGCGGCCATTGTGGAAGTCGGTCGCGTAGAGGCGCGACGGGTTGGCGGCGATCGCCAGGCCCTTGTAGATAGCCCCGTCGGGCGAGGCGAAGCCGACCTCGGTGTCCGTCGACGACGTGGCCGGAGGCACGGGCGGGGGGACGGTGGGGTTCCAGCCGCGGATCTCGCCGCCCTCCCCGTCGAAGAGGAAGACGGCCGGCGCGCTGGCTCCGCCCGCGCTGACGACGAAGCTCGGGGTGGCTCGGTTGAACACCAACCCCGTAGGTGCGCCGGGCACATTCACCACAAGCGGCTGCGGCATCCCGCTCGCGTTGTAGAGCGTCGAGAGGTTGGTTTGGTTGTCGGCCACCCACCACGGCGAGGTGGCGCTGGCGTCGAGGCCCCATCCGTTGCGCAGGTTCGGGTCGGGGTTTGCCGCCGGGTTGAGCGGGTTGGCCGTGAGCCTGGTGACGTCGTAGGCGGTCTTCGGGTCCGCAGCGGCGGGCGCAGCGAGGGCGAGGACCGTCAGTCCGACCACGGCGAGGGAGGCGATCACGTGGCCAACGCGGCGGGATCGAAGGGATGCGCGCACAGCTCCGCTCCTTGTCCTCGAGAGATCCGGCTCCCGGCGCTGAGGTTGTTACCCGCGGCGCCGGCGGCGAAGCCAAACCGGGCGCAGGGCCGCTCCACGAGCGGCTACGCGTCAGGACACCCGTGGGACGAAGGTCTGCTCGTCCAGCGGAGCAGAACGCGGCTGGGTACAGCGGTGGTAGGCCGACGTTCGCGGCGTCGTCGTGCGGGTGCTCGGTCGCAGCCGACGCGCTGAGCCGTCGTCAGCGCCGCTCGACGATCTCGTCGAGCGCGCGCCGGTTGGCACGGGAGATCCACTCCTGCGCCGACCGGGCCTCGGGCTTGCCCGGCCGAGCGGGGTAGCCGAACGAGAGTACGGTCGCGACCTGTTCGTCGGGCGCATGGCCGACGACCTCGCGCATGCGCTCCGCGTCGGAAACGCCATTCGGACAGGAGCCGATCCCCTCGTTCCAAGCGGCCAGCATCATGTTCTGCGCCGCGCGCCCAGCGTCGAAGCCCAGCGGCCCCTTGCCGGCGACCACGATCGCCACCACCAGCGTGGCGCCGCGGACGTTGTCCGGGGCATACACCGCCGCGGCGACGGCGTCGCGGTCGCGGTCGCCGAGCACGACGAAGCGGCGATTCTGGCGGTTGGAGGCGCTGCCCGCCACCCGGCCGGCGTCGAGGATGCGGCGAATCGCGTCCTCCTCCAGCGGTTGCGCGTCGTAGCGGCGCACCTCGCGCTTGCTGGCCACCGCAAGGAAGGCGTCCATGCCCAGAGACTACGGCCCTCGGGGGGACCCCAGAGCAGGGCACCAGCCGGACGACGCCGGCAGGAGTGGGTCGGGCGCCGCCGGTCGTGTTCAGACGCTGCGCGGCTTCGGGCGGTGAAGGCGGTGGCGCGCACCGATGTCCTGCGGCATGCTGCTTGCGTGAGACGGGTCGTCGTCGGCGAGCGATCGGGCGTGTACCTCTTGCGCATCGTGGTGCTCGCGGGCGCCTACTACGCCGCCGCGAAGCTCGGGCTCACGCTCGCGTTTGCGAACCGCAGCGTCACCGCGGTGTGGCCGCCGACCGGGATCGCGCTGGCCGCATTGGTGCTGTGGGGATACCGGTATTGGCCGGGTGTGGCGATCGGCGCGCTGCTCGCCAACGGCTGGACGGGGGTGCCGATCGAGGTGGTGCTGGGCATCACGCTGGGCAACACGCTCGAGGCCCTGACGGGCGCTTACCTGCTGCGCCGCGTCGGCCGCTTTCGCTCGTCGCTGCGGCGGGTGCGTGACGTCTTCGGGCTCGTCGTGCTCGGGGCGATCGCGAGCACGCTCGTCAGCGCGACGATAGGCGTCGCCAGCCTGCGCTTGGGAGACGCGGTCTCCTCGGACGCGCTGGGGTCCACGTTCCGCGTCTGGTGGCTTGGGGACATGGCCGGCGACCTGCTCGTGGCCCCGTTCGTCCTGCTCGTCGTCGGCCACTGGCGCGCGGCGCGCTGGGACCGTTGGCGCGAGGCGCTGTTGCTGTTCGCTGCGCTGGCGGGAGTGGCAGCGTTCGCGTTCTCCCGCTCTGAGCCGCTGGCCTACGTGGCCTTCCCGTTCCTGGTCTGGGCGGCGCTGCGCCTCGGGCCGCACGGGGCGGCAACGGCCAACCTCATCGTCGCGGGCATTGCGGTGGCGTACACGGCCAACGGCCACGGAGGGTTCGTCGCGGGCACGCGCGACGACAGCCTGCTGCTCTCGCAAACCTTCATGGCGGTCGCGGCGGTGACGTCGCTGCTTCTGGCCGCGATCGTGGCCGAGCGTCAGCGCGCCGAGGCCGACACCGCCGCGATGCGCAGGCGTGAGGCGCTGGAGATCAACGACAACATCGTCCAGGGGCTTGCAGTGGCGCAGTACGCCGCGCAACTAGGACGGCGCGAGCTGGTCGAGAGCGCAATCGAGAGCACGCTGGCCGACGCACGCACGATGATCGGTGAGCTCGTGGGTGATCTCCCGCCCGACACCCTGACTCGCCCTGGAGCGTTGCGCCGCCGGTCGGCCGCCGATCCGACGCGAGCCCAGACGCCCCGTGGCCGTCCAGCCGACGGTCGGTCGCGCAGCCCGTCTGAGAAAAATCGTGAGCCGCATGCGGAGGCCGAGTAGGGTCGGCCCGGGGCGGCACGACGCCGCGCCAGGAGAGGAGAGGCACGCATGAGGTGGATCAGCATGCCGTCGCCGGCCATGGCCGTCGCAATGATCGCGCTGTTCGTGGCGCTCGGCGGAAGCGGCTACGCGGCCAGCCAGAGCGGCGGCGGAGGCGGCGATCGAGCAAGCACCGCCGCCAAGAAGAAGGTCAAGCGCGGGCCGCGCGGGCGCCGCGGACCACAAGGCGTCCCGGGCCTGGCCGGGCTGCAGGGCCTGCAGGGTCCGCAGGGCAACACCGGCGCTCAGGGCACGCCCGGCACGAACGGCACGAACGGCACCAACGGCACAAATGGCAGCCCGGCCTTCGGCGCGCTGGTCGGCCGCGGGGTCAACGTGCCGGCCGGGACCTCGTTCCTTGCCCCGTCCGGCCAGCTCGAGGCTGCCGCGACCGAGAACGGCGTCGACTCATTCACGCCCAACGCGACCATGAAGGCCAGTGACCTGGCGATCGCGGTGTTCGAGGCGCCGGGCCCGGGGACCTCGCGCACGTTCACGCTGCGGGTCGGCCACGCCGACACGGCGCTGAGCTGCACGGTGCCCCAAGGCGTCACCACCTGCACCAGCACGGGCAGCGTGACGATCCCGGAGGCCTCGCTGATCTCGATCGGATCGACGACGACGGGCGCCCCGAATCCCACCTTCGTGCGGTTCGGGTGGAGAGCGACGAGCGGATAGGCGGCTACCCGGAGGGCGCAGGCCCTTGTCCCCGAGCGAACTCCGTAGAATCGGCGCCGAGCGGAGGAGCACATGACCACGGAACCCCAATCCTCGAACGGCGACGAGGCGGAGGCCCAGGCGAGCCCCGGCAAGCTGTCGCGCAAGAAGTTCGAGAAGGAGCTGCGCAGGCTCCAGCGCGAGCTCGTGATCATGCAGGAGTACGTCAAGGTCAAGGGGCTGAAGATCGTCGTGATCTTCGAGGGGCGTGATGCTGCCGGCAAGGGTGGCGTGATCAAGCGCATCGCCGAGCGGACGAACCCGCGCGTGTGCCGCGTCGTGGCGCTTCCGGCGCCGACCGAGCGCGAGAAGACCCAGTGGTACTTCCAGCGGTACGTCTCCCATCTCCCCGCCGGCGGCGAGATCGTCCTGCTCGACCGCTCCTGGTACAACCGCGCCGGCGTCGAGCGGGTGATGGGCTTCTGCTCCGAAGTGGAGTACCAGGAGTTCATGCGCTCCTGCCCGGAGTTCGAGCGCATGCTGGTCCGCTCGGGCGTCCAGCTCGTCAAATACTGGTTCTCGGTCTCCGACGAGGAGCAGGAGCGTCGCTTCCAGGCACGCGTCCAAGACCCGATGCGGCGCTGGAAGCTGAGCCCCATGGACCTCGAATCGCGCGCCCGGTGGGTCGAGTACTCGCGCAGCAAGGACGAGATGTTCCGCTACACCGACATCAAGCACGCGCCGTGGTGGGTCGTCGACGCCGACGACAAGCGGCGGGCGCGCCTGAACTGCATCGCGCACCTGCTCTCGCTGATCGACTACGAGGACCTGACGCCGCCGCCGCTGGAGCTGCCGCCCCGCGGGCACGACCTCGCCTACGTCCGTCCGCCGCTGGACGAGCAGACCTTCGTTCCGCAGGTCTACTGACCGCGACGCCCAGCCCACGTATAAGCCGATTCAGAGCCGGCTCTCACGTGGCGCTTACACGCCGCACGGAGGCTGCGCGCGTTCGCTCCTCCAATGAAAGGGACTTGCGTGAACGTAGGGACAACACGCCTCGCGGTCATCGCCGCAGCTGTGGCTGCCGGTGCGCTCGCGGCGGCAGGCTTCGCCGGCGCTGCCAGCTCGCCCTCCAAGCAGACGGGCACGACAACCGACCCGAGCTCCGCGCAGGGCCCGCCCGGCCGCCCCGGCGGCAACGGCGAGGCGCCGCTGACCGGTGACGCCGCACAGAAGGTCAAGGATGCGGCCCAGGCCGCGGTTCCGGGCGGCACCGTGGCACGGGTGTCGGCCGAGAACGATGGTGTCAGCGGCGCGGTCTACGAGGCGCAT
>DATBDE010000123.1:0-24108 GCA_036270095.1 Solirubrobacteraceae bacterium
AGGAGGAGCCGACCGGGCCGGTCCTCGACGTGCTGCAGCAGCCGTCCTGGTTCACGCTCGAGGCCGCGCCCGCGCCCGAGGAGCTCGTGGACGCCGAGGTGGCGGGCGTGTCGCTCGTGGTGGCCAACGTCGAGGGCACGCTGCTGGCCTACCGCGACCGCTGCGCGGCCTGCGGCGCGCCGCTGCGCGGGGGGGAGCTCAGCGCCGGCGCGCTGACCTGCTCCGGGTGCCGCCGCAGCTTCTTCCTGCCCCGAGCCGGGCGCTCGCTCGACTCCGACGGCCTCCAGCTCGACCCCGTGCCGCTGTTGCGGGAGGGCGAGGTCGTGCGGGTCGCCCTGTCGCCGTGAACGGCCGCCTGGATCTCGACGCCGCGATCGCCAGCCGCAAGCGCGCGCAGGCGATCGCGGGGCTGCGCGGGTTCGCGCGCGGAACCGAGCCGGCGCCGGAGCCGGAGCCGGACGAGCACTGCGACCTGTGCGGCCTCGGCGTGCCCGACGATCACCGCCACATGCTCGACCTCGACGAGCGGAAGATCGTGTGCACGTGCGAGAGCTGCTGGGCGCTGCGCTCGGGCGACGCCGCGTACCGCCCGGTGGGCATGCGCACGCTGTGGCTGGAGGGGTTCGACCTGCCCGACGACCTCTGGGCCGGCTTCCAGCTGCCGATCGGGCTGGCCTTCTTCCTGCGCAGCAGCACGACCGACTGCGTGGTGGCGATGTACCCGAGCCCGGCCGGAGCGACCGAGAGCGAGCTGCACTTCGCCTCCTGGGGCCGGCTGGTCGGGCTCAACCCGGTGCTGGAGGACCTCGAAGCCGACTCCGAGGCGCTGATCGTCAACCGGCTCTCGGACCCGCCCGCCTACGCAATCGCGCCGATCGACCGCTGCTACGCGCTCGTGGGGTTGGTCAAGATGCACTGGCGCGGCATCTCCGGCGGCCCCGAGGTCGAGAAGGCGGTGTCGGGCTTCTTCGACGAGCTGCGCGCCGGCGCGCTGCCGGCATGAGCGCCGAGCTGGCCACCGACCGCTCCGGCCCCGCGGCGCCCGACCCGGAGTTCACCGTGGTCGCCGCGACCGGCAACCGCTACGCCGCGTCGCCGGCGCTCGACTTCGACATCCACGTCAGCGAGCCCAGCGGGCGCGCGGTCTACGCCATCGGGCTCGGCGTGCAGGTGATGATCGAGCCCGCGCGGCGCACCTACGACGCGGAGGCCCGCGAGCAGCTCGTCGAGCTGTTCGGCCCGCCCGACCGCTGGGGCACGACGACGCGCAGCTTCGTGTGGCACAAGGCCGACGTGCTGGTGCCCAACTTCGTCGGCTCGACCACGTTCCGCGTCCCGGTGCCGTGCACCTACGACCAGGAGCTCGTGGCGGCCAAGTACTTCTACGCCGTGCCTGACGGCGAGGTGCCGCTGGCCTTCAACTTCAACGGCACCGTCTACTACCGCGAGGAGGATGGGCGGCTGCAGATGTCGCTCGTGCCCTGGAGCTGCTCGTCCGGCTTCCGGCTGCCGATCGCGACTTGGCGCGACCTCGTCGAGCACTACTTCCCCGACACGGCGTGGATCGCGGTGCGGGGCGAGACGCTGCGGGCGCTGCGGCGCGAGAAGGCGCGGCGGGGCGCGCCCACGATGGACGCGTGCGTGACCGACCTGCTTGAGGAGGGCGGCGCGTGAGCGAGGAGGGCCTGGAGCGGCTGGTCGACTCGCTGCTCTACGAGGGCTACGCGCTGTACCCGTACACGCCCTCGGCGACCAAGAACGCGACGCCGACGCCGTTCGGCATCGTCTACCCGCCCGCCTACGCGGCCGGGAACGCCGCCACGTACGACCACCTCGTGCTCGAGGGCGTGCTCGCCGACGGCGGTGACGTGAGCGCCGAGGTGCGCTTCCTCGCGCCCGCGGGCGAGCGCCACCAGGCCGAGGCCCAGCGCGTGGCGCTGGCCGGACCGGGCGAGGAGGACGTCGCCCTCGGCGACCTGCGGCTGCGCGTGCGGCTCGACGTC
The DNA here is from genome assembly GCA_036270095.1 of Solirubrobacteraceae bacterium. Lineage (GTDB taxonomy): Bacteria > Actinomycetota > Thermoleophilia > Solirubrobacterales > Solirubrobacteraceae > DATBDE01. Next base: position 2,004 of record DATBDE010000123.1, read on the forward strand.
GGCGACCGCGTGCGCGTGCGGGTCGAGAACCGCACCGAGGCGCCCGCCGACCTCGACCGCGCCGGCGCGCTGCGCTACTCGCTGCTCTCGACCCACCCGCTGCTGCGGGTGGCGGGCGGGCGCTTCGTCTCACCGCTCGAGGTGGCCAGCGCCAGCGTGAACACGTGGCCGGTGCTGGCCACGCCCACCGACGACGTCCTGCTCGGCGCCGCCATCGTGCTCCCCGACCACCCGCAGATCGCGCCCGAGAGCCGCGGCAGCCTGTTCGACGGCACCGAGATCGAGGAGGCCCTGCTGCTGCACGTGCACGCGCTCAGCGACGGTGAGCGCGCGGCCATCGCGCAGCAGGACCCGACCGTGCGCGAGATGATCGGGCGCGCGGCTGCCACCACGCCCGAGGACGTGGTCGCGCTGCACGGCCGCGTCACCCTGCGCGACCCCGTGACCGCCGAGCCGCCGACGCCATCGGCGGCCGTGCGCGACCCCAGCGCCGGCGAGGCCGAGGTCGAGCGCGAGGGCGTCGTGTACCGGCGCGGGGGCAAGCTGGTGTTGCGGCCCGGCCCCGAGGCGTCGCTGGAGGCCCGGATGGTCGACGGCCGCACGGCGACGATCGAGCGCATCTTCGTCGACTACGACGGCAAGGTGCACCTGGGCGTGACCGTCGACGGCGTGCCCGGCCAGGAGCTCATGCGCGAGACCGGCCGGTTTCTGTTCTTCTTCCCACCCGAGGTGGAGGTGCTCCCGTGACCGAGCAGCGACCCAAGCGGATCCTCGTCGCCGGGATCGGCAACGCCTGGCTGAAGGACGACGGCTTCGGCAGCGCCGTGGCCGAGCGCCTGGGCAAGCGCGAGCTGCCCGCCGAGGCGGCCGTGTTCGACTTCGGCACCGGCGGCCTCGACCTCGCCTACGAGGTCATGCGCGGCTACGACGGGCTCATCCTCATCGACGTCAGCCGCCAGGGCGGCGATCCCGGGACGCTGTACGTGATGGAGGCCGACGAGGACGAGGTCGAGGCCGGCCTCGAGGACGGTCAGGTCATCAACCCGCACGCCATGGACCCGCAGACCGTGCTGCGCTTCGTCAAGTCGCTGGGCGCGTGGCCGGGCAAGGTCGTAGTCATCGCCTGCGAGCCCACCGTCGTCGAGGAGATGGGCATGGGCCTGAGCCCCGCGGTCGAGGTGGCGGTCGAGGGCGCGATCGACCTGGTCCTGTCCACGATCGAGGAGCTCCGCTCCGGCGCCGCCTACGCGCAGGAGTGAGCGGTGCACGAGCTGTCGCTCTCCAGCGCGATCGTCAACACCGTCGTCAAACACGCCGACGGGCGGCAGGTGACGGCGGTGCACATGCGCATCGGGGCCCTGCGCCAGGTCGTGCCCGACACGCTGGAGTTCTACTGGGGCTTCGTGGCGCAGGGCACCGTCTGCGAGGGCGCGGTCCTGGAGCAGGAGCTCATCGCCGCCCGGCTGCGCTGCACGCCGTGCGAGCGCGAGTGGGAGCTCGACGTGCCGGCATTCCGCTGCCCCACCTGCGGGGGCGCGGACGTGGCCGTCGTCGCCGGCAACGAGTTCGAGGTCGAATCGATCAACGTCGAGGAGGTTGCATGCACCGTACCAAGGTGAAGGTCGTCGAGGAGGCGCTGGACGCGAACAACACGATCGCGACGGCGAACCGGGCCGACTTCGACCGCGACGGGGTGCGGGTCGTGAACTTCATGAGCGCGCCCGGGGCGGGCAAGACGTCGCTGCTCGAGCGCGTGCTGGGCGACCTCGCGGGCATCCGTCCCGGGGTGCTCGAGGGCGACGTGCAGGGCAGCATGGACGCCGACCGCCTCGCCCACCTCCACGTCCCCGTGACGCAGCTCAACACCGACTCGGGCTTCGGGGGCGAGTGCCACCTCGACGCGAACATGGTGCGCTCGGCGCTGCCGGCCTTGCCGCTGGCCGACATCGACCTGCTGGTGATCGAGAACGTCGGCAATCTTGTTTGTCCCGCGGAATTCCGTGTTGGCGAGGATGCCCGCGTGATGGTGTGCTCGGTCACCGAGGGCGAGGACAAGCCGCTGAAGTACCCGCTGATGTTCCGCACCTGCGAGCTCGTGCTGGTCAACAAGATCGACCTGCTCCCGCACCTCGACTTCGACCTCGACAAGCTCCTCTACAACCTCGACGCCGTGCATCCCAACGTCGAGCGCATGCTGGTCAGCGCGCGCACGGGCGAGGGGATCGACGCGTGGCGGGACTGGTTGGCGGGGGTGGCGGCTCCGCACGAGGTGCACGCTTGAACCACGCGGTCGGCGCCGACCCGTCCCTGCGTCGCCTCGACGCGGCTCTGGCCGAGCGCACCGACGCCAACCGGGCCTTCTTCGAGCGCGAGGCCGAGCGCCTGGCGCGCTTGTGCCACCGCATGGCCGAGCGCTTCGCGCGCGGCGGGCGGCTGGTGGCGTTCGGGCTGTCGCCCGCCGCGCGCTCCGACGTGCGCCACGTGGCGGTCGAGTTCGTGCACCCGGTGATCGTGGGCAAGCGGGCGCTGCCGGCGCTGGGGCTGGCCGGCGAGGGCGGAGCGCTGGCGCCGCAGGTCGACCTGCTCGTGCGCCCCGACGACATCGCCATCGCGTTCGGGGCCGAGCACGACGGCGGCGAGGCGGTGGAGGCGATCGGGATCGCGCGCGAGCGCGGGTGCCTGACCATCGCGTTCGCGCCCGCGGGCGCGGAGTGGGACTTCGTGCCCGCCGTGTCGGACCCGTCGATCCGCCAGGAGCTCGTGGAGACGCTCTACCACGTGCTGTGGGAGCTCGTGCACGTGTTCTTCGAGCACCGCGGGCTGCTCGAGGGGCGCTCGGAGCGGCGCGTGCACGACACCGGCGCATCGAGCTTCCTCTATCCGTTCCTGGCCGAGCAGGAGCACGACCTCGACGCGGTGCTGGAGGACGTGCGCCGCTCGGCCCTGCTCAAGGCGGGCGAGGTGGGGGAGCTGCGCGCGCAGACGCTGCGCGACAACCGCGACGAGCTCGTCGCCGCGGCTGCAGGGCTGCGCGCCGACTTCGACGCGGGCGGGCAGGTCCTGGCGCTGGGCAACGGCGGCTCGGCCACCGATGCCATGGATGCGGTGGCGGATTTCCGTCTGCCGCCGCGGACGACTTGGCCGCCCAGGGCGGCCATCGATCTCTGTGAGGACCCCGCGATCCTCACCGCGATCGCCAACGACATCGGCACCGAGGCGATCTTCGCCCGCCAGGTGATCGCCTACGGGAACGCGGGCGACTGCCTGCTCGCGCTGTCGACGAGCGGCAACTCGGCCAACGTGATCGCCGCGCTGGCCGAGGCGCGGCGGCGCTCGCTGCGCACGATCGCGCTCGTGGGCTACGACGGCGGGCGGGTGGCGGCCGAGCGGTTGGCCGACCACGTGATCGTGACCCGCTCGGAGCACATCCCGCGCATCCAGGAGGCGCAGGCATCCGCGTACCACGTGCTGCGGGAGCTGGTGGAGATCGCCGGGTGAGGGTCCGTGCCCGCGTCGAGGGGACGGTGCAGGGCGTGGGTTTCCGGCCGTACGTGTACCGGCTGGCCTCGGAGCTCGGGTGCAGCGGGCACGTGCTCAACGACGCCCGCGGGGTGGTGGTGGAGGTCGAGGCCGACACCAAGTCGGTCGAGCGCTTCCTGGCCCGCCTGCCGGCCGAGGCGCCGCCGCTGGCCCGCATCGAGCGCGTGGCGGCCGAGCCGGTGCCGGTCACGGGGGAGACCGGCTTTGCGATCCGCGCCAGCCCGCCGGGCGGCGAGCCCTCGGCCGCCGTGACCGCGGACACGGCCACCTGCGCCGAGTGCCTGGAGGAGCTCTTCGACCCCGCCGACCGGCGCCACCGCTACCCGTTCGTGAACTGCACGAACTGCGGGCCGCGGTTCACGATCGTACGCGGCGTGCCCTACGACCGGCCGCTGACCACGATGGCCGGCTTCACCATGTGCCCGGCGTGCGCGGCCGAGTACGAGGATCCGCTGGACCGCCGCTTCCACGCCCAGCCCAACGCGTGCCCGGAGTGCGGGCCGCGGGCGCGGCTCGTGGGCTCCGACGCCGAGGACGCCGTGGCGGCGGCGGCCTCGGCGCTGCGCGGCGGCGCCATCCTCGCCGTCAAGGGCGTGGGCGGCTACCACCTGGCCTGCCGGGCCGACGACGAGGCCGCGGTGGCGGCACTGCGCGCGCGCAAGCACCGCGAGGACAAGCCGTTCGCGCTGATGGCGCCGACGGTCGTGGCGGCGCGGGCGCTGATCGCGCTCGGGCCGGTCGAGGAGGACCTGCTGATCTCGGGCGCGCGGCCGATCCTGCTGGCGCGGCGGCGGCCGGACGCGCCCGTGGCCGCGGCGGTGGCCCCGGGGGTGCCCGAGCTCGGCGTGATGCTGCCCTACTCGCCGCTGCACCACCTGCTGCTGGCCGACGTGGGGGCGCCGCTGGTCCTGACGAGCGGCAACGTGTCGGACGAGCCGATCGCGTACACGGACGACGACGCCCTGGAGCGCCTGGCGCCGATCGCCGACGGCTTCCTCGTCCACGACCGGCCGATTCAGACCCGCACCGACGACTCGGTCGGGCGGGTCGTCGACGAGCGGCCGCTGGTGCTGCGGCGCTCGCGCGGGTACGTGCCCGACAGCATCGAGCTGCCGGTGGCGGCAAGGCGGCACGTGTTCGCGTGCGGGGCGGAGCTGAAGAGCACGTTCTGCGTGGCCAAGGGCGCGCGGGCGTGGGTGGGCCACCACATCGGCGACCTGCAGAACTACGAGACCCTGCGCTCCTTCGTCGCGGGTGTCGCGCACTTCGAGGCGCTGTTCGCGGTGGAGCCCGAGGTCGTGGCCCACGACCTGCACCCCGAGTACCTGTCGACGAAGGTCGCGCTCGAGCGCGACGGCGTCGACCTCGTCGGCGTCCAGCACCACCACGCGCACCTGGCCGCCTGCCTGGCCGAGCACGGGGCGACCGGTCCGGCGCTGGGGGCGATCTACGACGGCACCGGCTACGGCACCGACGGGACGGTGTGGGGCGGCGAGCTGCTGCTCGGCGATCTGCGCGGGTTCGAGCGCGTGGGGTCGCTGTTCGCCGTGCGCATGCCGGGCGGCGAGGCGGCGATCCGCCAGCCCTGGCGCATGGCCTGCGCGTGGACGCAGGCGGCCGGGGTGGAGGCGCCGGCGGCGCTCGCCGCGCGGCCGGGCTGGGACGAGGTCTCCGCGCTGGCCCGCACCGGGCTGGCGTCGCCGCTGACGAGCAGCGTGGGACGGCTGTTCGACGCCGTGGCGGCGCTGTGCGGCCTGCGGTCCGAGATCACCTACGAGGGCCAGGCGGCGATCGAGCTCGAGGCGGCGTGCGGCGCGGCTGAGCGCGGTGCGTACCCCTGTGGTGCCGCACTCGACGCTCGTCCCACCGTGGCGGCAGTCGTCGACGACATCGCTCGCGGCACCGACGCCGGGGTCATCGCCGCCCGCTTCCACAACGCGCTCGCCGCCGCCACGGCGCGGGCGCTGCTCGAGCACGGGCCCGACACCGTCGTGCTGTCGGGCGGCGTGTTCGCGAACCGGCGCCTGCTCTCGCGCACCCGCGCGCTGCTGGGCGAGGCCGGCGTGCGCGTGCTCGTCCCCGAGCGGCTGCCGCCGGGCGACGGCGGGATCTCCTACGGCCAGGCCGCGGTGGCGGCCGCGTCGGCGTGAGCGCCCCCGACCCGGAGGCCGTGCTGGCCGAGCGCGTCTACGCCGGCGGCGAGTCCAAGCCGTTCGGCGAGATGACCGCCGACGAGGTCCGGGCGCGGGCCGACGAGCTGCGCGCCGCCACCGGATGGGGCCCGATGGCGCGGGTGGGCCCGGTGGCGCGCGCGTGGGGCGAGCTCAGCCGCGCCATGGACGCGGCCGGCGCGGCGACGGTGGCCGACCTCGACCATGCGGTGATCACCGAGCTCGCAGGCAAGCTCTGGGTGGTCCCGCCGGGCGGGAGCCTGCTCTAGCCGACGGCCGCGCGCTCCGCGGTCGCGCGGTCCAGGTGGAACTCGACCGCGCCGATGCGGCCGTCGCGGAGCCGCAGCAGCATCGCGCTGCGCTGTTCCACGGCCACGGCGTCGTGGCGGGTCACGGCGCGCTGCTGGACGCGGATCAGGGCACCCACGGGGACCTCGACGACGTCCTCGACGATCAGGTCGAGCCTCTCGAAGCTCCCGCCCCAGTCCCGCCACCCGGCGAAGAGGCCGTCGATGCCCTGGTACGTGTTCTCCACCCCGGGAGCCCCGACCATGACGCAGACAAGATCGGGGGCGGCACTGGGCGCGATGCCCGCGGCGAGGGGCGGCAGCCACTCCTCGATCCCCACCGGCCTGCCGACGGGCAGAACCGACCCCGACCGCATCCAGTCCTCGAGCTGGGCGACGAGTGCGGCCGGCGTCAGCGAAGCCATCGGGCAAGCCTAGGAAGGCCGGCCGGTCGGCCCCGCCGCGCGCACGATCCGCTATCGATACCGGTCCATGCCCGAACCCAAGGTCCTCCTGGATGGCCTGGCCTACGTCGAGTCGCCTCGCTGGCACGACGGCCGGCTGTGGTTCGCGCACTGGGGGACCGGCGAGGTCGTCGCGGTCGACCTGGACGGCGAGAGCGAGGTCGTCGGACACGGGCCGCCCGGCCTCGGTTGGTCCATCGACTGGCTACCCGACGGGCGCTTCCTGGTCACCGGCCAGGAACTTCTGCGCATGGAGCCGGACGGATCGATGGTCCGGCACGCCGACCTCAGCGGGCTGGCCGAGCACGGCTGGAACGAGATCGTGGTCGACGGCCGCGGCAACATCTACCTCAACGGCATCGGCTTCGGATTCCTCGCCGGCGAGCCGCCCACGCCCGGGATCATCGCGCTGGTGACCCCCGACGGCGCGGCCCGCAAGGTCGCGGGCGACCTGGAGTTCCCCAATGGCATGGTGATCACGCCGGACAACTCCACGCTGATCATCTCGGAGTCGTTCGCAGGTCGTCTCACCGCATTCGACATTGCCGCCGACGGCACCCTGTCGAACCGCAGAGCCTGGGCCGAGGGTCTTGGCCCGGACGGCGTCTGCCTGGACGCCGACGGTGCCGTCTGGGTCCAGACGGCCGACACGCGTACGCACACCGGCCGGGGCGATGCCCCCGAGGGGGCGGTCGTTCGGGTTCGCGAGGGCGGCGAGGTCCTGGACCGCGTCGACCACGACCGCGCGATCTTCGCCGCCATGCTGGGCGGCCAGGACGGCGCGACCCTGTTCCTGCTGGCGGCCGAGTGGCGCGGCATCGAGCACGTGGACGAGGCGGTCGCGGCCCGCACCGGACAGGTCCTGCTCACCAAGGCCCCTGCGCCCGGCGCCGGATGGCCGTGACGGGGCCGGCGTCGCGGCGCTCGCTCAGCCCGCGGAGCGACGCCGGAACGGCGGCGACCATTCAACAGCGTTGAATGGAAGTTTGGGGGTGCTATAGCCCATACAAAGCTCCGATCGCTCGTGAGCGCCAACCGCGCCGACCGCTCAATCCAGCAGCCGATACGACCCCACGAGCTCGGCCGCGCTCACGATCGGCGGCTCGTCGCACCGCTCCGCCACGCCCTCCGTGAAGGCGCGGAAGGACGCGAGCCCCGGCAGCGGGTTCTCGGTCTCGTGCACGGCCACGTGCACGAAGCTCACGCCGTCGTCGAGCTTGACCGTCGCGTAGCGCAGGCCCTCCGGCTGCACCGCGGCGAGCTCCTCATAGACCGCGCGGACGAGCCGCTCGTTCTCCTCCACCCGGTCGGGGCGGACGCGGTAGCGCACGACCACGCGCCTCATGACGCCGCCTCCGCGGCCTGGAGGGGACGGGTACGGGCGACCCGGGGCAGCCCCAGTCCGGCGACCGCGCCGATCAGCGCCAGCCCCGCGGTCACGCCGATCGCCGGCGCGAACCCGTTCGTGAACGCCTGCGGCGAGGCGTAGCCGCCAGCGCCGGTGAACACGGCCACCAGCAGGGCGATGCCGAACACGCCCCCGAGCTGACGCAGCATGTTGTAGGTCCCCGAGGCCTTCCCGGCCTCGGTCGCCGGCACCGCGCTCATGACCACGTTCTGCGTGGCCGGGATGGCCATCGAGACCCCGGTCCCGGCCAGGACCAGTGCCGGCACCATGTCCACGTAGTCCATGGTCGGGGACGCGATCAGCCCGATCCACACCATCCCGATGGTCTGCAGCAGCAGGCCGCCGACGATCAGCGGCCGCTCGCCCACCCGGTTGACCAGCGAGCCGGCGATCGGCGCCACGATGAACAACGTGGCCGTCCACGGCATGAGCCGCAGGCCGGTCCCCAGCGGGCCGAACCCGAGCGAGGTCTGCAGGAACTGGGCGAGGAAGAACGCCGCCCCGAACAGCGACGCGATCAGGAAGAACACCGATGCGTTGCCGGCGGCGAACCCGCGCGAGCGGAAGAAGCCCATGGGCAGCATCGGCTCGGGCGCGCGCAGCTCCCAGGCCACGAACGCGATCGCCAGCACGATGCCGGCCGCGAGCGCGCCCACGACCTCAACGCTGCCCCAGCCTGCGGCGTTGCCGCGCACGAGCGCCCAGACGATGCCCAGCGCCGCCCCGCTGACGAGGGCGAGGCCCGCGAAATCGAGCCGCGCCCGGCGCCCGTAGCTCTCGGGGATGCGCCGCAGCACCAGCGGGATCGCCGCCAGGCCGATGGGCACGTTGAGCCAGAAGATCCACTCCCAGGCCGCGCCCTGGGCGATGGCGCCGCCCACGACCGGCCCGCCGAGCACGGCCAGGCCGGTGATGCCGGCGAAGAGCCCCATCGCCTTGCCCCGCAGCTCGGCGGGGTAGTTGGCGCTCAGCAGCGCGAGCGCCACCGGCGTGATCATCGCCGCGCCCACGCCCTGGACGGCCCGCGCGGCGATCAGCCACCCGACGTCCGGCGCCAGCGCGCACGCAGCCGAGGCGGCCACGAACAGTCCGAGCCCGGCGACGAACATGCGCCGGCGCCCGAACCGGTCCCCGACCGCGGCCGCGGTCATGAGCAGGACGGCGAAACTCAGGTTGTAGGCGTTGACCGTCCATTCGAGTTGCTCGATGGAGGCGCCGAGGTCCACCCGTATGGTGCTCAGCGCGGTGGTGACGACGAGTGCGTCGAGGGCGACCATCAGCGACGCCACCGAGGTGAGAGCGAGGACCCAGGTCCTCGTGGCTTTTGCAGTCATACGAGAACTGACTGCGGTCTCGCGCCCAACTCATCGCAGCGTTGCGGGAAGCCCGAAATGCGCGACCAGCGCGGGCTCCACGAACGCGGTGACCTCAGCGATGCGGTGCCCCCGGAGGGTGAGGACCTGGAGCACGTGGCCCTCGAAGCACTCGCGATCCGGGTCCCAGAGGTACGTCGCGAAGGCCACCTGGCCGTTGGCGTGGGCGCGTACGAGCCTGGAGCGGCGCGCGAGGGCCCGCTCGGCGAGGAAGATCCGGCACGCGTCCAGGCCCCTGAACCACGTCGCCCTCGGCGGCATGGCCAGCGCGGCGTCCTCGGCGAGCAGGGCGGTGACCGCGTCGACGTCGCCGGCCTCCCACGCGTCCACGTACGCGGTCACGAGCTGCTCCAGCCGCTTGTCGCCCAACGCCCGCACGGTCGCCTGCTGGCTCTGCGCCGGCAGCCGCTCATCCACCGCCTTGCGCGCTCGCTGCAGGGCGCTGTTGACCGACGGCACCGAGGTCTCCAGCGTGTCCGCCACCTCGCGGGCCGAGAACCCGAGCACCTCGCGCAGGATCAGCACCGCCCGCTGGCTCGCGGGCAGGTGCTGGAGCGCGGCGACGAAGGCCAGCTCCACGCTCTCGCGCTGCTCGTAGGCCAGGTGCTCGTCGGGATAGGGCTCGACCCACACCGACTCGGTCAGCGGCGGGCCGGGCCCGTCGTGCGGGTCGGCGGGCGGCCCGTAGTCGATCGGCAGCACGCGCGCCGGGCGCCGCTTGGCCAGGTCCAGGCAGGCGTTGGTGGCGATCCGGTGCAGCCACGTGCGCAGCGACGCGCGGCCCTCGAAGCGCCCGAGGCCGCGCCAGGCGCGCAGGAACGCGTCCTGCAGCGCGTCCTCGGCGTCCTGGAGCGAGCCGAGCATGCGGTAGCAGTGGGCGTGCAGATCGCGGCGGTGCGGCTCGACGAGCGCCGCGAAGGCGTTCTCGTCGCCCGCGCGGGCGGCGGTCAGAAGGTCGGTGGTCGGCAACGCGCTCATGCCCCTCATCAACCTAGACCGAAACGGCGCGCGAAACTCATCGCCCCTGACCGATGAGTTTCGCCGCCCGCCGCGGTCAAAGGGAGCAGGCCATGGGATCGATCGTCCATCTGGAGCTCCACACCCGCGACGAGAGCGGGGCGCGCGACTACTACGAGCAGCTGTGCGGCTGGCCCTCGCAGCGCATCGAGGCCGGCAACGGCTCCTACCTCGCGCTGGCCTTCGGCAACGGCCTCGGCGGGGGCATCGTGGAGTGCGGCACAGAGCGCGCGCTCTGGCTGCCCTACGTCGGCGTCGAGCGCATCGACCAGGCCACCGAGCGCGCGCAGGACCTGGGCGCCACCGTGCTCCTGCCGCCGCGCGAGGGGCCGGCGGGGTGGCGCAGCGTCGTGCGCTCGCAGAGCGGCGCCGAAGTCGCTCTGTGGCAGCAGAAGCGATGATATGGGGAGTGGTTTGTCAAGTCGGCAGGGTTGAGTGGCGGTCGGCGGTGGGGTTGGCTGTGGTCGGGGTGCGGTGGCGGCCGGGGCGGCGAGGGCGCTTCAGGCTGATATGCGGGGGCTGGCTACCTCGGGACGGGCTGTTCGACGCGCCGGGGCCGCGGTCTGGTCGCGAGTGCGCCGGCCGGTGCTGGTGCTCATAGCGCTTGCGCGGGCCCCGGTGGCGCGCGCTGGCCGCCACCCCCCCTCGACGGGTTGTGGTCTGTTCGTCAGTGGGGTTGGTTGGTGATCTCCCAGACAAAGCACGCCAGCTCGCGGGCGACGGCAGCAGCGACGGTGGTGCGTTTCTTGCCGCGGCGGGCGTCGAGGGCAGCCCAGCGGCCGTGCAGCCGCAACTGGGCGCGCCGGGCGGCATCGATCGCGGCCGGTGGCTGGTCGTGCTGGCGGCGGCGAAGAGCAAGCGACACGCGCGGCGGTCGCCGGTAATGCTAGGCCGCCTCGATGAGGAGCCGGCGGGCGCGCCCCGATCCGGCCTTGGTGATCGCGCCCTGCCGGCGCCGGGTGCCGGTCGAGCTCTCCGAGGGGACCAGGCCGACGTAGCTGGCCAGGCGGCGCGGGCGATCGAACGCCGCGAAGCCGCCGACCTCGGCGACCAGGCCGACGGCGGTCAGCGTGGCGACGCCGCGCAGACAACGCAACCGGCCGACCAGACCCGACCACGGTCCGGCCCCGGCCCGCTCGTCGATCGCCCGCTCGAGCCGGTCGCGCCGCGCGAACAGCACCTCGTGGCCGGCCAGGTGCTCTGAGCAGACCAGCTCGACGAGCGGATCGTCAAACCGGACGGGCCCCAGCCAGGACAGGTGGCGCTGACTCCAGGTCGAGCCCGAGCCCGGCCAGACCAGGCCGCGACGCAACAACAGCTTTGAGATCCGCTGCCGGCACGCCATCAGATCGCCGCGCAGGTCCTCCCGCGCCCGAACGAGATCGCGCAACCCCTCGATCGGCGACCAACACCGCCCGCAGCTGCCCGGCCGCGTGCAGTCGCGCGAGCTTGAGCGCGTCACGCTTATCGGTCTTGACCCGGTCGCCCGGCTGACGCGGAATCGCGCCCGGCGAGCAGACCATCATCTCGATGCCCGCCGCCCGCGCGGCGTCGGGCCAGCCCGAACCCCGTTGGCCCCGCCTCATAGACCGCCCGGACCGGCCCCGGCAACGTCTGCAGCCACCTGACGCCTCCGTTGGCCAACCCGCAATCTGCGCCCGAAACACTTCGCCACTGCCCAGCCACACCGCCGCCCCCACCGTCTTGCCAGCATGCACGTCCAGCCCCCGCGAAGCAGATACCGTCCCTCACGTCGACGCTCCCCTTCCTTCGATGCGGTAACCAGCCTTGCGCCAGACGAAGCGCGGGAGCGTCGACGCTTTCACCTACAGCGGCGGCGAAGACACCGCCCGATACCGTCTAGTGGCCACGCGACGTCAGGCGCCCTGACCGGCCCGCAGCGCCCAGCTGGTCATGCCCAGCGTGCGGTACAGGTCGACCGCGTCGCGCAGCAGTGCGCCGGCCCTGTCCGCATCGTGGGCCTGGAGCATCCGGCCGTAGTCGTGCCGGGTGCGCGCCAGCCACGGCAGCGCGCCAATCCGCTCGTTCATCGCGAGGGCGTCCTCGTAGTGGCCGGAGGCGTCCTCCGGCCGCCCCGTGGCCGCGGCCAGCACGCCCAGGCTGCGCGCGACCGAGCCGGCGGCCACGTCCGGGACGCTGAGGGCGTTGCGGTCGCCGTACGGGGCGAGCAGGCCATAGAGCAGCTCCGCGCGACGCTCGTCGCCGAGCGATGCGCACACCGGTGCGAGCAGGGTCATGCCGTACAGCCACTCCTCGTCGCGGGGAAGCGCGGCAAAGTCGTCGGCGGCCAACGTCTCGAACGCCGAGGCGCACTCGAGCTCCCGACCGAGCTCGCCGTAAAGGGCCGCCAGCACGCAGCGGAAGATCGGGTAGCCCGGGTACTCCTCGAGTGACCGCGCGATGGTCGCCTCGAGCTCCTCGAGCCGGCCCTGCGCGCTGCGCAGCGCGTACATCTGCATCCGGTAGTACGCCAGTGCCTCCCAGCTCTGCGCCCGCTGGCCCAGGCCGAGCGCGCGCTCGATCAGGCCCTCGGCCTCGCCGAAGCTGCCCACGAGGAGCGCCAGCAGCGCCTCGGTGACGGCGACGTACCACAGCTGCGCCGGCTGCTTGAGCCTCTGGGCGATGCGCGTCGCAGCACCGAGCTCGGCGCGCACCTCGGTCAGGTCGCCGAGCTCCAGAGCCGCCTCCAGGCGCCAGAAATGGCCCTGGAAGGCGCGCTCCTCATCGCCGGCCTCGTCCACCAACTCGGCCAGCTCGGCCACGATTGCGGCTCGCTCCTCCCGCGCATCGGGTCCCCAGATGACCACGTGCCGGCCGTCGAGCGCATAGGCGAGGGCCGCCGGATCGCCGTGGTGCCGCGCCACCGCGACGGCCTCGTGGCTGAGCGCGGCGGCCCGGTCGCGGAAGGGCGGATCGCGAAACGCTCCGGCGAGCCGCGCGAGCAACCGCACCCGCACGCCGCTGTCGCCAGGCGCGACGGCGGCGAGCGCCTCCTCCAGCAGCGGCACGAGGCGACTGTCGCTTCCGGCGCGCGACCAGACGAACCTCCCGCCATAGCCGAGGGCCGCGCGCGCAAGCCGCTCGCGCAGCTGTTCGCGCCGAGCGATCTCGGCCGCGCGCCAGAAGCTCTCCTTCGCGCGGTCGCCGTCGCCCGCGCGCATCTCCGCGTCGCCCACCGCGAGGAGCAGGTCGCAGCGGACCTGCTCGTCCACCGCGTCCAGCCCGTCGAGCAGCTCCAGACCCATCCGGTACAGGCGCACCGCCTCCTCGTAGGCCAGCGAGGCCCCCGCCCGATCACCGGCCACGATCGCGTAGCGCAGGGCCTTGTCCGCGTCGCCGCTCTGCGCGCCCTCGAAGAAGTGGTAGGCGAGCTCGGCCGCGTGCGTCTCGGGATCCGGCGCGTAGACCCGTTCGAGCACCTCCCCGATCCTGCGGTGCGTCCGCGACCGCTGGCCCGGGGGAAGCTCCTCGTACAGCGCATCGCGAATGAGGCCGTGCGAGAACCGAAGCCGCCCGCGGACCTCGGGGGCCTCGACGACCACGTGGGCGGCCAGAGCCGGGTCCAAGACGTCGAGCGGCTCGTCGCCGACGACCCGCCCGAGGATGAGCAGCGAGAACTCGCGGCCGATGACCGCTGCGCGCATGAGCAGGTCGGTGCAGGCCTCGGGCAGGTGGGCCAGGCGCTGCGCAATCACCTCCCTGACGGTGGGCGGGATCGCGGGGCGCCCGGCGTCCTCGAGGCCGACCAGCCGCCCCTGGGCCGCGAGCAGCCTGACCACCTCGTCAACGAACAGCGGGTTGCCCTCGGTGCGGTCGTGGATCGCCGCGGCCAGGGGCTCGGCCGCATCGAGCTCGGTGGTCAGCGCGATGAAGCGGGAGACGTCGAGCTCGGTCAGCCCGCCCAGCGTCAGCCGCCGCGTCGTGTCGTGCCGGGAGAGCTCGGCCAGCGTCGCCCGCAGCGGGTGATCGCCGCGCAGGTCGACCTCGCGGTAGGCACCCACGACCAGGATCCGCGCGTCCGCGACCGCGCCGGCGAGGAACTGGAGGAGCAGCAGCGACGGCGTGTCGGCCGCCTGGAGGTCGTCGAGCACCAGCACGAGCGGCGTGCCGCCGGCCGCGTTGCGCAGAAACGTCGCGGTCGCGTCGAACAGCCGAAACCGCGCGCTCTCGGACTCCAGCGAGGGCGGCGGAGGCAGGTCGGGCACGATCTCGCGCAGCTCCGGGAGCATCTGTGCGATCGCCCCGGCGCCGGTGCCCAGCTGCGCGCGCACCGCCTCCGCGCCGGCGTCCCGCAGGTACGCGCGCAGCGACTGCACCCATGGCCAGTAGGCGGGCGCACCGCCGGCCTCCCAGCACCGCCCCGAGAGCACCCGCGCGCCCTGGTCCTTGGCCCGGGTCGCGAACTCGCCCGCCAGACGGCTCTTGCCGATCCCGGGCTCGCCGGCGACGAGGACGACCGCGCCTCGCGCCTCGCGCGCGGCGTCGAGGCACGCGAGCAGCTCCGCCAGCTCCCGGTCGCGGCCCACGAAGGCGCCGGCTCCGCGCACCGGGCGCTCGGGCGGCGCCGAAACCAGCTCCAGCGCATCCTCCTGGCGCAGGATCGCCTGCTCGAGGTCGCGCAGCTCGCGGCCCGGCTCGATTCCCAGCTCCTCGACCAGGGCGAGCCGCGCCTGGCGGTAGGCCTCGAGCGCGTCGGCCTGGCGCCCCGAGCGGTACAGCGCGAGCATCAGCTGCCGCCGGATGCGCTCGCGCAGCGGGTGGGCGACGGCGAGCGCCTCGAGCTCTCCCACCGACTCGACGTGCTGCCCGAGCGCGTGCTCGGCGTCGATGCGCGCCTCCAGCGCCGCCAGGCGCAGCTCCTCCAGGCGTGCGATCTCGCCCTGCGCGAAGGGCTCGTACTCGAGGTCGGCGAGCGGCGGCCCCCGCCACAGCGCCAGCGCCTCGCGCAGCAACCTCGCCGCCGTCGCCGGCGAGGCCGTGCGCGCCTCCTCGACGAGCGCTTCGAAGCGCTCCAGGTCCAGCTGCCCCGGCTCGACGCCCAGGACGTAGCCCGGCGCCCGGGTCACGACGACGTCGGGGCCGACCGAGCGGCGGAGATGCGAGACGTGCATCTGCAGCGTCTTGCGGGCGGTCTTCGGCGGCCGGTCGCCCCACAACTGGTCGATGAGCCGCTCGGCCGAGACCACCTCGTTGCGGTGCAGGAGGAGAAGCGCCAGCAGCGCCCGCAGCTTGGAGGCCTCGATGGGAACAGGGCCGCTTGCGCCGACGACCTCCAGCGGGCCAAGAATCCGGAATTCCACCCAGCGCCGAATCTACACAAGCGCGCGCGAGGCGTCGCGGGGAGCTTGTTGGACGGCCTAGCTCATGCGCCGGTAGCGCCACACGCACAGCGGCACGAACACCGCCAGCAGGCCGACCACCCAGGCCAGGCAGCCGCCCAGCGAGCTCGGGATGCCGTGGGTGAGCGAGAACCCGCGCGCCGTGTTGGCGGTCAGCGTGACCGGGCTGACCTTGGCGAAGGCCTGCAGCCAGTCGGGCATGCTCGACGTGGGCACGAACACCGAGCTGGCGAACACCAGCGGGAAGATCACCACGAACCCCGCCGCCTGCGCCGCCTCGGCGCCCTTCACGGTCAGGGCGACGTAGGCGAAGATCCAGCTCAGGGCCAGGCCGAACAGGGCCACGACGATGATCGCCGCCACAGCCCCGGCGAACCCGCCGGTGAAGCGGAAGCCGATGATGTAGCCGACGACGATCATCAGCCCGATAATCGCGATGTTCCGGACCAGGTCGGCGATCGTGCGCCCCACCAGCACGGCCGAGCGCGCCATCGGCATCGACCGGAACCGGTCGACCACGCCGCGCTCGAGGTCCTGCGAGAGCCCGACCGCAGTCTGCGTGGCCCGGAAGGCGACGGACTGGACGAAGATGCCCGGGAGCAGGAAGTCGATGTAGGAGACGCCCGCGGGCAGCGAGCCCTTGATCGCGCCGCCGAACACGTAGGCGAACAGCAGCACGAACATGATCGGCTGCACGGTGGAGAAGATCAGGAGCTGGGGCTGGCGCCAGAAGTGGCGCAGGTTGCGCCCGGTGACGATGCCGGCGTCGCTGGCGGACTCGCGCAGCCGCTGCCACGAAGGCGCGCGCAGGCGCAGGCGCCGCTGTCGCTCGGGCGGCACCGCGACCGCTGCCGCCGCCGCGGCCGCCGGCGGACCGCCGTCGGCCTCCGGGCCGGCGCCGTTCTCGCTCGGCGGCGCCCCGGTGAGCTGCAGGAAGACGTCGTCCAGGGTCGGGCGCCGCAGGCCCAGGTCGCTGACCCCGATCCCAGCCCGGCGCAGCGCGGAGGCTGCGACCTCGATCATCTCCAGGCCGTCCTCGGTCGGCGCCGGCACCACGACCCGGTCGCGGCGCTCGTCGGGCTCGGGGTCGCTGCAGCCGATGGCGGCCAGGGCGACGCAGGCCTGTTCGCGCTGGCCCGCGTTGACGAGCTCGACCTCGAGCAGGTGCCCGCCGACCCGGTCCTTGAGCTCGTTGCCCGTGCCCTCGGCGATCACCCTGCCGTGGTCGATGACCGCAATGCGATCGGCGAGCTCGTCGGCCTCCTCGAGGTACTGCGTCGTGAGCAGGACCGTGGTGCCGTCGCGGATGAGCTCGCGCACGATGCCCCAGATCGCGTTGCGGCTGCGTGGGTCCAGGCCGGTCGTCGGCTCGTCGAGGAAGAGGATGCGCGGCTCGGTCGTCAGGCTGGAGGCGAGGTCGAGCCGGCGCCGCATGCCGCCGGAATAGGTGCGCGCCGGCCGGTCGGCCGCGTCGGCGAGGTCGAAGCGCTCGAGCAGCTCGCCGGCCCGTCGCGCCGCCTCCTCCTTCGAGAGGTCGAACAGGCGCCCGAACATCTCCAGGTTCTCGCGGCCGGTGAGGATCTCGTCCACCGCCGCGAACTGGCCGGTCAGGCCGATCAGCTCGCGCACCGCCGGCGCGTCGTGGATCACGTCGCGCCCGAAAACCTCGGCCCGGCCGCCGTCGGGCTCGAGTAGCGTGGCGAGCACGCGCACGAGCGTGGTCTTGCCGGCGCCGTTGGGCCCGAGCAACCCGAACACCGCCCCCTGCGGGACCTCGAGGTCGACGCCGCCGAGCGCCAGCGTCTCGCCGAAGCGCTTGACCACTCCCTGCACGCGGACCGCGGGACCTGACTCAGGCACCCAGACGACGATACTGCGCGGCCGCTGTACGCTGACGCGCTGTGATCGACGACCGGGAGCACGAGGACGCCATCGGCATCGTCGCCCGCTACGTGGGCGAGCGCATCCGGCCGGTCAGCCGCGGGTTCGCATGGGCGGTGCTGTGGAAGGCGCGCGGCTCGCTCGAGGAGGCGCTCGACCTCGTCGACCAGCTCGCGGCGCAGATCGCCGTCTATCGCTACAGCCGCGAGCGCGGCATCACCCGCATGCTGGCCCAGATCGAGCTCAGCGGCGACCCCAAGCGCCGCTTCGTGCCCAGCCGCCACCCGCTGCGCGTCGCCTCGCTCGGGCGCGACGGGCGCATCGTCAACGTCGAGGTCGCGACGCCCTAGCCTCGGCGCGGGTCCCGCCGTAGACGGCGAGCCCGTAGATGACCAGCAGGTCGATGGCGAACAGCGCCAGCGACAGCAGGGGATAGGCGGGCAGGAACAGCAGCCGCGTGACCATGTTGATCGCGGCCAGCGCGATGCCCACCCAGCGCGCCCACCCCGCTCCGGCCCAGATGCCGAACACGACGCAGATGAGCAGCGCGCCGAGGACCAGGTGCACCCAGCCCCAGCTGTGCAGGTCGCCGAAGATGTACTGGACGTGGCGCCCGTAGAACTTCGAGTCGGTCGCCGCGGCGACGCCGTCGACCACGTTGAGCGCCCCGGCCACGAAAAGGATCACGCCGGCGAAGATGAGCCAGCCGGACCCCTTGTGCGGCACGGCGGGGGCGCTGGCGGTCATTCGATGTAGACCGGCGTACCGACGTCGACCTGGTCGTAGAGGTTCTCGACGTCGGACACCGCCATGCGGATGCAGCCGTGCGAGGCGGCGCTGCCGAGCGAGCCCAGCTCGGACGTGCCGTGGATGCCGGCGCTCCCGTTGAAGCCCATCCAGCGCGCCTTGAGCGGATCGTCGGGACCGGGCGGGACCGTCTTTCCGGCCAGGTCGCCGGCCCAGTCGGAGTCGGGCACGTGCCAGGTCGGGTCGACCTGCTTGTCCTGGATGTCGTACAGCCCCGCCGGCGTCTCCAGCCCCTGCATGCCGACGGCGATCGGATACGACTTGACCAGCTTGAGGTTCTTGAACAGGTGCAGCTGGAAGGCGTTGCGGTCCACGAGGACGTAGCTCGGGTACCGCGCGCCGAGGTCCTGCTCGGTGACGTCGGGGCGGACGTTGCGCACCGGCACGCGGACGCGGTCTGAGCCGTTGGCGTGCATGAGCCGGCGCACGATCGCCCGGCGCAGCACGCTGCGTTGCACCGCGGCCCCGTTGTGGCCCGGCGTGGTGACCAGCGCGCCGCCCTGCGGCGCCACGGTCGCGTCCTGCGCCGCATGGTCGATCCGGCCCGCGATGCGCGCCACGGTCGCGCGCACGGCCGCCTGGGAGTAGCTCAGCGACGCGGTCAGCGGGCGCTTGACCTTCCCGCCGGTGACGTCGCGCCAGACGTGGCCGAGGATCGAGCCCTGGCGGCTGAGCTTGTCGGCCTGGGCGAGGGCGCGGTCGATGTCCATGCGCACCTGCGCCGTGGTCGGGTTCAGCCGGGCCCGCTTGCCCGAGGGCAGCAGGATCGTGACCGTGCGCTGCAGCGGCGCCAGCAGCCGCGCCGAGAGCTTGGCGCGCGCCTGCGCGCGCGTGAGCCCGCCGATGTCGACGCCATTGACCGTGATGCCGTGCGCCATGCGCTGCGGCTGCAGCGCGTTGTAGGCGAAAGCCGCGGCGCACAGGGCGAGCACGACCGACAGCAGGCCGACGACGACGATGAAGGGACCGCGCCTCATACGTGCGCGGGACGCTACGGAGCGTCGCGCTCACCGCAAAGCGGCGAAACGCATCCTTCACCGGGCCGTCAGCCCGTTGTCGCGTGCTGCGGTGCTAGAGGCCGGGCGGGTGGACGACGGTGTAGCCGCTCGAGGACCGGGCGTCGGACTGCCAGCGCGACGGGTCGGCGCCCGAGGTGTCGAACCGGAGGCCCGCGACGACCATGTACACGTGGCCCTCGTTGGCGTAGATCGTCACCCACTGGCCCGGGCCCGGAGCGCCCCAGCTCATGAACTCGCCGGAGTCCAGCGGCGCCTTGAGCAGGCCCGCGCCGTGCAGCGCGTACGACACCGAGCCCGAGCAGTCGTAGCCCGAGTCCGTGAAGCCGTCGTTGTGGCCGCCGCCGTACTCGTACGGGGCGCTGGCGATCTGGTTGCCGGCCTGGATGATCTGTGCGACCGCGGGCGGCGCGCCCTGCGGGGCGGTGGCGGTGCCGTCGCTGTTCAGCGTGGCCTGCGGGCCGGGCGCCTGCTGCGGGGTCGCGCCCGCGCCGCTGCCCTGGGTGGCGCCGGCGCTGCCGGCGGCCTGCGCGATCTGCTGCGCCTCGCCAGGGTCGACGACGCCGTCGACCGTGATGCCGGCCTTGCGCTCGTAGCGCCGGACGCTGCGCACGGTCTTGGTGCCGTACGCGCCGTCCGCGCTCAGCCGGTAGCCGAGCGTGCGCAGCTCGTGCTGCAGGGTCATCACGTCGTCGCCGCTCGTGCCCCGGCGCAGGGTGCGCGCGGCGCTGGTGTCGGTGGAGCCCTCACCCGAGGTGGCGCTGGTGTCGGTGCCCGAGGTCCCGCTGCCCGATGCGGTGCCGGTGGTCGACGTGGCGCCGCCGGGGTCCTGCCTGGTCGCGGCGCGGGCGCCGGTGGCGGCGCCGAGGATGACCGCCGCGGCGGCGGCAACGGCGATGAAGAGGACGAGCGTGCGCCGGTGCGCTCGTAACGGTGTTTGCTCCAAGGTAGCTGCAGCCCCTTCTTGTTGCGCCTGCGGGGTTAGCTGTCGGGCTCGCGCGAAGAAGGTCGCGCTACGCGTGGTTGGCGATTCGCCCCCGGGCGACCGTGGCCGCCCTTTGGTTCCCCCGCTCCTCGTCCGCGCTGAGGCGAAGGAGGATTCGGCTGGTGCGTAACGACGCGAGACCGTAGCAAAGGAGACGGCGGCGCGGTTCATACCCCGGACGGGTGTCGGATGACGAAGTTGGCGGTGTCGCGAATCGCGGGGCGCCAGCGCGGCCCGTTCTGGTCCCCTCCCGGGTCGCCGGCGGCGCTCGTGTCCAGCCGCAGCCCGGCGATGACGACGAAGGCGTGGTCGGCGTTGGCGTAGACGGTGATCCACTGGCCGGGACCCGGCGCGCCCCAGCTCTCGAGCTCGGTCGAGTCCATCGGGGCGCCGAGCAGGCGGCCGCCGTGCAGCGCGTAGGAGACGGCGCCAGAGCAGTCGTAGGCGGTGTCGGCGAACGTGTCGTGCCCGCCGCCGTACCGGTAGGGGAGGGCCTGGAGCGCGTTACCGGCCCGGATGGCGCCGCGCACCGCGGCCGGGGCGCCGGCGGGGGCGTCGGCCACGCCGGGCGCGGCCAGCGCGGCCCCGGCGGTGGGGGCAGGCGCCGGTGCCGCGGCGGCAGCCGGCGGAGGCGTGGTCGGCGCAGCGGTGCCCCCGCCGGTCTTCGACTGGGCGAAGGCGGGTGCGGCGAGGACCAGCAGCGACAGGACGGTGCACGCAAGCAAGCGCACGAGGAGCAGAGTCGACCGTCGACGCCCGAGACGAAAGTCCTGCATGCGATCGTGCGCAACTTCGCTCCCGGGTTATGGTTCCCGCGTTCGATGCGCGCCGCTCTTGCCCTTGCTGCCGCCGTGCTCGTCGTCGCGCTCGCGGCCGCGCCGGCGTCGGCTCAGGTGGGCTTCTCCGCGTGCGGAACGCCGAAGGGGTTTCAGTGCGCGACCGTCCCCGCGCCGCTCGACCACAGCGGCCAGACGCCGGGCTCGATCGGGCTCAAGGTGGCGCGCCTGCCCCAGTCGCGACCGAGCGGCATCCTCATCGCGCTGTCCGGCGGCCCGGGCCAGTCCTCGGTGTCGGCCGCCTCGACCTTTCAGCAAACGCTGCAGCCGGCGCTGCGCAGCTACCAGCTCGTCGTCTTCGACCAGCGCGGCACCGGCGACTCGGGCGTGCTCGACTGCCCGGCGCTGCAGCCGCTGTCCGACACCGTCAACTACACGGGGCAGGACACGGCCGAGTGCGGCGACGTCGTCGGCCCCGACCGGCGCTTCTATCGCACGATCGACTCCGCCGATGACATCGAGACCCTGCGCCAGGCCCTCGGCGTGGACAAGATCGCGCTCGAGGGGACCTCGTACGGGACGTTCGTGGCCGAGCAGTACGCGGCCCGCTACCCCGACCACGTCGACCGCCTCATCCTCGACTCGGTCGTGCCGCCCAGCGGGGTCGAGCAGTTCACGCTCTCCAGCTTCGAGGCCGTCAACCGGGTGCTGACCGGCCTGTGCGGCGAGGGTCGCTGCGACGGCATCACCCCGGACCCGTCCGCCGACACCGCGGCGCTGAACACGCGGCTGAACACGACGCCGCTCAGCGGCTCGGTGCTCGGGCCCAAGGCCAAGCGCCTGCCGACCACCGTGGCCAGCGGCGAGGACCTGTTCGGGACGCTCGTCGGCGGCGACCTCAACCCGGTGCTGCGCGCGGCCTACCCGGGCACGGTGCGCGCGGCCGACCAGGGCGACCGCGCGCCGGTGCTGCGCCTGTTCCGGCTCGGGCTGGGCTCACCGCCGAAGGTCAAGGACCTA
>DATBDE010000124.1:0-9893 GCA_036270095.1 Solirubrobacteraceae bacterium
TCAGGCCCTAGTGGAGCGCCTGCTTGCCCAGCGTGGCGGAGACCTGCGACTGGGAGATCAGCTGGAGCTTGATCGGCAGGGCGCCGGTCTTCAGCAGGTTCGCGAGGTCCTGCGCGCTCTGGATCGTGAAGTTGCCGGAGATCTCCGAGTCGTTGCCCTGGATCCCGTCCGGGTTGGTCCGGTACGAGATGTACGGAACGGTGATCAGGGCGTTGTCGAGCGAGGCGGCGAAGTGATGGGAGAACTCGCGGCAGTCAGGGGTCTGGCAGGGCGTGGGTGGTGCCAGCGCCTGAGCGCGCTGGACGATCGTGCGCGTCACGTTGTGCCACTTGGTGGCGCCCGAGTCGGTGAACGAGAAGGTGACGTCGGGCGCGCCGCCCGTGCCGTTGGAGAAGTTCTGCTCCGGGTTGGTGATGTCCGTGCCCTTGAGGGCCGGGTTGTCGTTCAGCGCGTACCAGCGATTCGGCGGCGGGCCCTTCGTGCTGGCCGACTGAGCGCGCACCAGGATCGTGCCCGGGTTGACCCTGACCACGCGCGTGCCGGCGGGCTGACCCCTCTCCGAGAACAGGTCGGTGCGCGACTCCTCGGGGCCGCGCAGCACGGTCTGGGTCTTGTCGTTGACCAGGTACCACTGGACGCCGGTGGTCGCGGTCTTCGGGTTCATCGGCGGCCGCTTGGCCGCAATCTTCAGCGCCTGGTACTCGGGCAGGCCCAACGAGCCCGCCGACGGGCCGCCGGTGACCTTCGCGTCAGCCGGGTGGGGCTTGCCGTCGGCCCCGAGGACGTCGGCCTCCCAGTCATAGAAGTAGAGCTGGGCGACCTTGCCGACCTGCTGGAGAGCGCGCTGGGCGTTCTTGACGTCGGGCAGCCCGACCTCGATCTGGTCGGAGCCGGCGCGCTGGATCTCGGGCTCGGAGACGCCGAGCTGGTCGACGCGCTCGCGGATGATGTCCACGGCGCGGTCGAGCGCGTCCTGCGTCACCTTGGGCTGCTGCGGCGTGGGCTTGCCCTGGTAGACGAGCTGGACGCCGCCCTTGAGGTCGAGGCCCTCCTTGGTGGGCTGGGTGACGATGACCACGAAGGACGCGATCAGCAAGCCCAGGACCACCAGCAGGATGAGGCCGTTGCGTCGGCGGTCGGACATCCGAAGGGCTAAGGCTACTTCGCCGGGGTGAGCACGACGAGGAGTCCGCCGTCGTCGTCATACGCGGGAAACAGATCCGCGGTCGCGCGCGCGGGGAGATCGCCCTCGGCGTTGACCGAGACCGGCTTGTCGAGCACGCGGACGCCCCACTCGAGCGCGGTGGCGATCTGGTCGTTGCCGTCGTCGAACTGGAGCCCGAGCACCTGGGTGACGTTGCGCCCGATGATCTTCTCCTCCTTCAGGCCGGTCAGCTCGAACGAGCCGCGGCCAGCGCCGATGACCCGTCCCTCCTGGTCGCAGACGAAGAAGGCGGCGTCCGGCGCCGGGTAGTAGTCGTCGAGCAACTCGAACAGGAACGGGAAGCCGCAGTTGCGGCAGCCCTTGGCCTCGCGGCGGAAGCCGGCGGTGCGATCGGTTGCAGTGGAGCGCGTCCCGCAGTTGGGGCAGATGAACAGGTGAGCCATCCCGGGAGGGAACGCTAGCGCCACCCGTTCAAGAAGACCTTTGGCGGCTCAGGGGTGGTCGAAGCAGCGCTCCTGGCCCGGCTTGCCCTTGGAGTACGGACCAGCCTCAGAACAGGCGGGCGTCCTCGGGCGGCGCCTCGAGGCCGAGGTGGTGAAACGCCCGCGGCGTGGCCACGCGGCCGCGCGGCGTCCGGGCGATGAGGCCGCGCTGGAGCAGGTACGGCTCGTAGACGTCCTCGATGGTGTCCGACTCCTCCGCCACGGCGACAGCGAGCGTCGAGAGGCCGACCGGCCCGCCGGCGAACTTGTCGCAGATGGCGGAGAGGATCTCGCGGTCCAGGCGATCGAGGCCCTCGGCGTCGACCTCGAGCAGGTCGAGCGCGCTGCGGGCGATGGCGGCGGTGACCGTGCCCTCGCCGTGGACCTCGGCGTAGTCGCGCACGCGCTTGAGCAGCCGGTTGGCGACGCGCGGCGTGCCGCGCGAGCGCGTCGCGATGGCCTCGGCCCCGGCGGTCTCGATCGCCACCCCGAGAATCGCGGCCGAGCGGATCACGATCTCCCCCAGGTCCTCCGGCCCGTAGTGCTCGAGGCGGTGCTGGATGCCGAAGCGGTCACGCAGCGGCGTCGTGAGCAGGCCGGCGCGCGTTGTGGCGCCGATCAGGGTGAACGGCGGCAGGTCGATGGTGACCACGCGGGCCCCCGCGCCCTGGCCCACGGTGATCGGCAGCCGGCGGTCCTCCATGGCCGGATAGAAGGTCTCCTCGAGCGCGCGCGGCAGCCGGTGCAGCTCGTCGACGAAGAACACCGACCCCGGCTCGAGCGCAGTCAGGAACGCGGCCACGTCGCCCTTGCGCTCCAGCGCCGGGCCGGCGGTGGGTGTGAAGCCGACCCCGAGCTCGGCCGCGACGATGCCGGCCAGCGACGTCTTGCCCAGGCCCGGCGGGCCGGCCAGGAGCACGTGGTCGAGCGGGTCGCCGCGTCGCAGCGCCGCCTCGATCGACAGCGCGAGCTGCTGCTTGACCTTGTGCTGCCCGACGAAGTCCTCGAGCCGCTTGGGGCGCAGCGAGCGGTCGAGGTCCTCCTCGGGAAGCTCCTCCGGGGTCTGGATGCGCGCCGGCGTCGTCATTGGCGGGCCCCACGCAGGGCCGCGGCGATGAGGGCCTCCGCACTCTCGCCCTCGACGTCGGCCAGCAGGGCGTCGACCTCGGGCGGCGCGAAGCCGAGCCCCAGCAGGCCCTCGCGAGCCAGGCCGTGCGGGTCGTCGGCGTCGACCGCGCGGGTGATCGAGATGCCGTCGTCCTCGGAGGGCGGCGCGACCTTCTCGCGCAGCTCGACGATGATCCGCTCGGCCGTGCGCTTGCCGATCCCGGGGACGGCCTGGAAGCGGGCGGCGTCGCCGATGGCGATGGCGGAGAGCAGCTCGCGCGTCGAGCCGCCCGAGAGCACCGCCAGCGCCACCTTCGGGCCGACCGACTGCACGCCGATCAGGGCGAGGAAGAGGTCGCGCTCGTCCTCGGAGGCGAAGCCGAACAGGTTCAGCGCGTCGTCGCGCGGGATCAGGTGGGCGTGGAGGGTGACCTGCTTGCCGACCGGCGGCACGTGCCGCAGCGTCTGTGCCGAGAGGGCGAGTCGGTAGCCCACGCCGCCGCAGTCGACGACGACGTGGTCGGGGCGGCGGATCGCCACCTCGCCACGGACGAGGGCGATCATGCCGGCACCCCGACGCGCGCCCGCAGCGGGGCGTGGTTGAGGTGGCAGATGGCCACGGCGAGCGCGTCGGCGGCGTGGTCGGGCCGCGGCGGCGCGGACAGCCCGAGCAGCCGCTGGACCATGTCCTGCACCTGGCCCTTGGCCGCGCGCCCCGAGCCGCACACGGCGCTCTTGACCTGCTGCGGCGTGTAGTCCACGCAGGGCACCGCGCGCTGCCCGGCGGCGAGCAGCACGACGCCGCGGGCCTGGCCGACCGCGAACGCGGTGCGCACGTTCTGGCCGAAGTACAGCGCCTCGAGCGCCATCGCCGCGGGCGCGTGCTCGCCCAGCAGGTCGTGCAGGCGGGCGTGGATGGCGGCGAGCCGCTCGTTGGGCGCGTCGCGCGCCGGGGTCTCGATGACGCCGCCGTCGAGCGCGACCAGGCGCCCGCCGCGTTGCGCGACGACGCCGTAGCCGGTCGCGGCCAGGCCGGGGTCGATGCCGAGGACGATCACTGCGGAGGGATTCTCCGCACCGCCCCGGATGCCTTTGCCTGGCGGTGCCGCAAGGCCCTCGTAGCTCGGCGATCGGGGGGCCGTGCTGCCGCGCCGAGGGCGGCCACCAGCTCCGGCAGCATCTGCTTCGCGCAGCCCTTGACGTGCATCTCGCCGTCGGGCCAGCGCAGCGTGAGCTCCTTCTTGGCGCTGTCGGCCACGTCGAGCCCGGCGCGCGGAATCGAGGCGTGGGTGCGCGGCGTCCCGCCGGCCCCGGTGGCAAGCACGATCAGGCGCTGAAGGTCGGGTTCAGGCCGACGCACGTGGCCAGCAGGGTCTCGTCCGGATCGGCGATCGGGACCAGCCCGTCGATGGCCTTCCCGAACCGCCCCCAGCCGCGCGGCAGTCGGTCCCTCTCGCGGGCGGTGGCGTCGGCGGTGATCACGGCCGTGTAGTTTCGCCCATGTGACCACCCCAGAAGAGGCGATCGCCGCCATCCACGAGCGCTTCGGCACCCACCCCCGAGCCCGGCGCCTGCACGCCAAGGGAACGCTCTTGAAGGGCACGTTCACCCCCACGCCGGCGGCCGCGCGGCTCTCGAAGGCGGCTCACCTGCAGGGCGGCCCGGTACCGCTGACGGCGCGCGTGTCGAACGGCAGCGGCAACCCAGAGGACCCCGACTACGCGCCGGACGTCCGCGGGTTCGCGGTCAAGCTCTACGTGCCCGACGGCGGCCACACCGACATCGTCGCCCAGACCGTGCACCGCTTCGTGGGCCCCGACGCGGCCACCTTCAATGACCTGATGCGCGCCTCCAAGCCGCCCGCGGCGGCCTGGAAGCTGCCGCTCTTCCTGGCCCAGCACCCGCAGGTCGCGCTGGACCTGCCGCGGGCCGCCGCCGCCATGGTCCCGCCCCAGAGCTACGCCACGCGCCGCTACTACGCCCTCCACGCGTACCGCTGGAGGGACGCCGACGACAGCGTGCGCCACGTCCGCTACGAGTTCGAGCCCGTCGCCGGCGTCAAGACCCTCTCGCCGCTGGCCGCGCGCAAGCGCGGGCCGCACTACCTGCAGGAGGAGATCCTGGCCCGCGTGGCCGACGAGCCCGTGCGCTTCCGCCTCGACGTCGTCGTGGCCGAGCCCGGCGACCCGGTCGACGACCCGAGCGAGGTCTGGCCCGCCGAGCGCGAGCGCGTCGACGCCGGCACCATCGTCCTCACCGGACCCGACACCGAGCGCGAGACCGGCGACGACGTCCTCGTCTTCGACCCCACGCGTGTGGTCGACGGCATCGAGCTCTCCGACGACCCGGTACTGCGCTTCCGCACCCTCGCCTATTCGGAGTCGGTCCGCGAGCGGACCGGGCGGACCCGCCCCGAGCAGCTCGCCTAGCCGAAGGCATGCCCGACTGGGAAGCCGAAGGACTGCTGGACGGGGTCGAGGACGAGCGCGACCGCGACGCCCGCCGCGCGCTCCTCGACGAGCTCCACGATGGGGGCGTGCCGCTCGAGGAGCTGCGCCGCGCCGTGGCCGAGGACCGCCTCGTGCTGGTGCCGGTCGAGCGCGTCCTCGGCGGCGGGGCGCCGAAGTACACGCTGGGCGAGTTCGCCGAACGGGCCGGCGCGACGCGCGAGCTCGCCGTCGCCAACCTGCGCGCGGCCGGCGTACCCGTGCCCGGCGATGACGCCGTGGTCTTCCACGACGAGGACGTCGAGAGCCTGCGCCGGGTCAAGGGGCTGATCGACTTCGGGCTGCCCCCGGACTCGGTCTTCGACCTCGTGCGCACGCTGACCACCGGGATGGCCCGGATCGCCGACGCCGTGCGCACGGTGATCGGCGAGAGCCTGCTGCGGCCGGGCGACACGGAGCTCGACCTCGCCCACCGCTACACGGCCGTCGCCGAGCTCACGGCGCCGCTGACCGGCCCCGCGCTCGAGTACGCGTTCGACCACCACCTGCGCGACTCGATCCGCAACGACGTGATCGACCGCACCGCGCTGGCCACGGGGCGCCTGAACACGGGCAGCGAGGTCACCGTCGCGTTCGCCGACCTGGTCGGGTTCACGCGCCTCGGCGAGGAGCTGCCGCCCGACCGCCTCGGCGGCGTGGTCGACCGGCTGGGCGAGCTGGCCACCGAGGTCGCCCAGCGGCCGGTCCAGCTCGTGAAGATGATCGGCGACGCGGCCATGCTCGTCTCGCCCGAGCCGGAGGCGCTGCTGGACGCCACGCTGACCCTCGTGCAGCGCAGCGAGGAGCAGGGCGACGACTTCCCGGCCCTGCGCGCGGGCGTGGCCTCGGGCACCGCGCTGACTCGCGGCGGCGACTGGTACGGGCGGCCGGTCAACCTGGCCAGCCGCATCACGAACATCGCCCGCCCGGGAAGCGTGCTGACCTCACGCGAGGTCCGCGACGCCGTGGGCGAGGACCGCTACCGCTGGTCGTTCGCCGGCGACCGCAAGCTCAAGGGCGTGCGCGGCGACACCCGTGTCTACCGCGTCCGCTCCGGCGAGAACGGCGCGTCGAGCCCATAGCTCGGCGTTCCTCGCAAGGACGCAGCCTGCGTGGCGTGCAACGCACGCGAGCAGGCGAGGCCGCCGCGAGGGGCGTCGAGAATGGGCTCAGTGGGGGATTGAGCTGCCGGCGAAGACGAAGAACCAGATCCCGAAGCAGACCCCGGCCAGCGCGACCGAGACCACCATCACCACGTTGAGCATCCGGAACGGGCGTCCGGACTCGCGCTCGCCGCGCATGCTCTTCATCCACGGCACCTGCACGCGGACGTTGCGCTCGGTCCGCGTGACCTTGTGGTAGTAGCGGTCCAAGCGGCCCAGGAGCTTGCCGATCACGACCATCCCGATCGGCAGGCCGAAGATCACGACGAGGTACGGGCCCAGCGAGGGCTGCGAGCTGTCCTGCAGCTGCGAGGCGAGGTAGACGAGGCCGATGGGCACGACCAGCCACATCGCGATCGACCCGATGGCCATGAGCAGGATCAGGAGGAGCGCGGCAGCGCCACGGGATCCCGCCTCGACCTTGGAGCGCCCACCGGCGCGCTGCTCGACGATCAGTCCCACCGCGTTACCGAGTGTACAACTGAATCGAAGTCAACTCGGCGGTACCCTGTTGCTCACCATGGCCTCGCCCTCCCGCACGCGATTGGATCTCGACGCGCGCCGGCGCCAGCTCGTCGAGATCGGTCTCGAGCTGTTCAGCGAGCGCGCCTACGACGAGATCGCCATCGACGACATCGCAGCGCAGGCCGGCATCTCGAAGGGCCTGCTCTACCACTACTTCCCGTCCAAGCGCGACTTCTACGTGGCCATCATCGGCGAGGCCGGGCGCGAGCTGCGCGAGCGCACCGAGCCCGATCCCTCGCTCAACCCGCTCGAGCGCCTCAACCAGAGCATCGATGCCTACCTCGCCCACGTCGAGCAGTACCCGCGCGGGCACGCCACGCTGCTGCGCGGCGGCATCGGCAGCGACCCCGAGGTGCGCGCGATCGTCGACGAGCACCGGCGCGTCAACGCCCAGCGCGTCCTCGACGCCATCGCCGAGGCCGGCGGCGACCTCACGCCGACCGTGCAGCTCGCGGTGCGCGGCTGGATCGGCTTCGTCGAGGCGGTGACCCTCGACTGGGTCGAGAAGCGCGAGGTCTCGCGCGACGAGGTCCGCGCCCTGCTCGTCCAGACGCTGGGCTGGGCGGTCAGCTCGGCGGCCGGGACGGACCTGGCTTAGCGCCGACGTAGACGTCGGTGAAGCTCGGGTCGTCGGGCCGCCCGCCGACCGGGATGAGGCGGTAGCGGCGCACCTGCTCGGGGGTGAGCCGCGCGCCCAGGTGCTCGACGCGGGCCTCGAGGCCGGCCGCGACGATGCGGGCGCGCAGGTCGGTGCCGTACAGGCGTACGTGGTCGGCCTGGCCGAAGCGGCGCAGGCGCTCGTGCGGCGGCGCCGCAGGGTCCTCGTCCGTCGTCGCGCCGTGCAGCGGGACCATGACGATGGCCTCGCCGCCGGGCGCGAGGACCCGCGCGAGCTCGCGGAGCGCAGCGCGGTCGTCGGCGACGTGCTCGAGCACGTGCACGCAGAGCACGCGGTCGAAGCTGGCCTCCGCGAACGGCAGCCGCTCGACGTCGAGCGTGGCCATGGCGGCGCCGGGCTCGAGGTCGCCGCTGAGGTAGTCGAGGTTGGGGCGGTCGCGCAGCCGCCGCTCGAGCCAGGGCTCGGGCGCGAGGTGCAGCACGCGCAGGCGCTGCGCGAACAGGTCGCCGCGGTCGCGCAGGTAGAGCCAGAGCACGCGGTGGCGCTCCAGCGAGCCGCAGCCGGGGCAGCGGGAGTCGGGGGCCGGGAACGGCCCGCCCCCGTCGCGCAGCCGGCGCAGGCGCCAGCCGCAGATCGGGCAGCGGTAGCGCAAGCCGGCGTACTTGAGCGGCCAGAGCCGGCTCAACCCGTGGGCCAGCGCCGCAAGGCGGGTCAGCCGGCGACGCGCTCGAGCACGTCGGCGGACACGTCGAAGTTCGCATGCACGACGTCGACGTCGTCCTGCTCCTCGAGCGCGTCGATGAGGCGCAGCAGCGCCGGGGCGTGCTCGTCGTCGACGGGCATGCGGGTCTTGGGCTGCTGGCGGAGCTCCGAGGACTCGACCTCGACGCCGGCGTCGACGAGCGCCTCGCGCACGGCGGCGAGGTCGGCGGGCTCGGTGAGCACCTCGAAGACGTCGTCGTCCCGCTCGATGTCGAGCGCGCCCGCGTCGATGGCGGCCATGAGGTCGTCCTCGCCATAGCGAGTGGCGTCGACGACGACCACGCCGCGCTTGTCGAAGAGGTAGGAGACGGAGCCGGGCTCGCCCAGCGAGCCGCCGGCCCTGGTGAGGATGTGGCGGACCTCCGAGCCGGTGCGGTTGCGGTTGTCGGTGACCGCTTCGATGAGCAGCGCCACGCCGCCGGGGCCGTAGCCCTCGTACTGCACGGTCTCGAGCGTGTCGGCGTCGCCGCCCTCACCCGTGCCCTTGGCGATGGCCCGCTCGATGTTGTCCTTGGGCATGGAGGCGTCGCGCGCCTTCTGCACCGCGAGGGCCAGTGCCGGGTTGGCTTCGGTGTCGCCGCCGCCCTCCTTCGCCGCGACGGTGATCCCGCGCGCGAGCTTTGTGAAGAGCTTGCCGCGGCGTGCGTCGACAATCGCTTTTTTGTGCTTGATCCCTGCCCATTTGGAGTGCCCGGCCATCGCTTCATCGTAGTCTTGGTGTCATGAGCGGGCGGGACATGGGGCGCTTCTGGGATGAGCGTGCCCGGGAGGACGCGATGTTCTTCGTCGACGACCGCGAGCCCTACGGCAACGCCGACGCCGAACGCTTCTGGGCCCATGGCGAACGCGACCTCGATCACATCCTTTCCACGCTGGGAACGCGCATCGCGTCCGGCGACGGCGTCGTCGACGTGGGCTGCGGCGTCGGCCGGCTGACACGGGTGATCGCGCGGCGCGCGCGCCAGGTCTACGCGGTCGACGTCTCGGCCGAGATGCTCACGCTGGCGCGGGTCCACAACGGCGAGCTCGACAACGTGCGCTGGATCCACGGCGACGGCGCGACGCTGCGGCCGATCCCCGACGCGGCGGCGGACGCGGTCGTCTCCCACGTCGTCTTCCAGCACATCCCCGACCCACAGGTGACCTACGGCTACGTGGCCGAGATGGGCCGCGTGCTGCGGCCGGGGGGCTGGGCCGCGTTCCAGGTCTCCAACGACCCGTCCATCCACCGGGTCTCGCGGTCGGTCGGCCAGCGGCTCAAGGCCGCGGTCAGGCGCGGGCCGCGCGGCCAGGGCGACCCCAAGTGGCTGGGCTCGGCCGTCGACCTCGAAGCGCTGCGCGCCACGGGCGAGCGCGCGGGGCTGACGCTGGAGCGCATCGAGGGCGAGGCGACGCAGTTCTGCCTGGTGCTGGCGCGACGCGGCTAGGCGCGGCCGCGGCGTTGGCTGCGCTCGGGCTCGCGGGCTGCGGCGGGCGCGACGAGCCCTACACCCTGCGCGCCGACGTGATCGGCACGACGTCGGTCGCCCATACCGACGAGCAGGTGGTCGTGGGCTCGCGCCGCGTGGGCACGGTCAAGGGCGT
>DATBDE010000125.1:0-20355 GCA_036270095.1 Solirubrobacteraceae bacterium
CACCAAGGCGATCGCCCAGCGCGGGCAGAACACCGTCGGCCTGTCGGGCGGGGGCAACCAGCACTTCGCGATCGTGCTCGACAACGAGCTGATCTCGGTCCCCTACATCGACTACAAGCAGAACCCGGACGGCATCGACGCGTCCAACGGCTCGGAGATCTCGGGCGGCTTCACGATCAAGTCCGCCCAGACGCTCGCCAACCTGCTCAAGACGGGCGCGCTGCCGATCAAGCTCGACCTCATCTCCCAGTCGCAGGTCTCGGCCACGCTGGGCAAGCAGGCCCTGCACCAGGGCCTGATCGCGGGCATCGTCGGCCTGGCGGTGGTGATCCTGTTCCTGCTCGTCTTCTACCGCCTGCTCGGCCTGGTCGCCGTCCTCGGCCTGGCCATCTACGGCGTCTACTTCTTCGCGCTGATCAAGCTCATCCCGATCACGCTGACGCTGCCGGGCATCGCGGGCCTGATCCTCACCATCGGTGTAGCGGCGGACGCGAACATCGTGATCTTCGAACGCGTGAAGGAGGAGATACGCGGCGGCAGATCGATCGTGTCCGGCATCGCCACGGGCTACAAGAAGGGCCTCTCGGCGATCATCGACGCGAACGTCGTCACGGTGATGACCGCGTTCATCCTCTTCATCCTCGCCACCGCGGGGGTGAAGGGCTTCGCCTTCACGCTGGGCATCGGCACCATCGTCTCGCTGTTCACCGCCGTGCTGGCGACGCAGGCGATCCTCGGCACCGTCGGGCGAACGAAGGTCATGCAGAGCCGCGCCGCGCTCGGCGCCGGCGAGCAGCACTACAAGTGGCGCTTCGACTTCATGGGCGCGTCGCGCTGGTTCTTCTCGCTCTCGGGCGTGATCCTGCTCATCGGCGCGCTGGCCATCGGTGGCAAGGGCCTGAACTTCGGCATCGACTTCAAGTCCGGCACCCGGATCGAGACGGCGCTGGTCCGGTCCGCCAACGAGAACCAGATCCGCTCGGTGATGTCGACCGCCGGCTACGGGGACGCGAAGATCCAGCGCCTGGACAACAAGGAGCTGGGCAACAACGCCTTCCAGATCTCCACGTCGACCTTGAAGCCCGACCAGGTCCAGGCGGTCAAGACCAAGCTCGACCAGCGCTTCGGCGGCACCCAGAACTTCTCCAACACCTCGATCGGGCCGACGTTCGGACAGACGGTGGCCAACTCGGCGGTGATCGCGATCATCGCCTCGCTGCTGGTCATCAGCGCCTACATCGCCTTGCGGTTCGAGTGGAAGTACGCCGTGCCCGTGCTCATCGCGTTGCTGCACGACCTGCTGATCACCAGCGGCGTGTACTCCCTGACCGGCCGGGAGGTGACGACAGCGACCGTGGCCGCGCTGCTGACCATCTTGGGCTACTCGCTCTACGACACGATCATCGTGTTCGACCGGATCCGCGAGAACGTGCCGCGGATGCCGCGAGCCGCCTTCAAGCAGATCGTCAACCGCTCCATGTCCGAGGTGCTGACGCGATCGCTCGCGACGTCGTTCTGCACCCTGCTGCCGATCATCGCGCTGCTGCTGTTCGGCGGCGAGACGCTCACCGACTTCGCCTTCGCGCTGCTGGTCGGCGTGCTCTCGGGCGCGTACTCGTCGATCTTCATCGCCTCGCCGGTGCTGTGGCACTGGAAGGAGCGCGAGCCGGTCTACGCCCGCCGCACGGCGCGGATCATGCAGGAGTCGGGTGGCGTGGTCCCCGCCTACGCGATGGCCACCACGGGCGGCGCGCCGGTCGACGTCGAGCCGAGCCCCAAGCGCCGCCGCGCGCTGCGCCGCGAGCGCATCACGACGCCGGAGGAGCCGGCCGAGATCTCCAAGGAGGAGTTCGACGAGCTCGTCGCCGAGCTTCCGGACGAGGACGGCGGCGGCCGCAAGGAGCAGCCCACCCGCACGAAGGCTAAGCCCAAGGCCAAGCAGCCCGAGCCGAAGCCCGAGGTCGAGCCGGACGAGCCCGAGCCCGAGCGCGACGACTCCGCCGACGAGGTCGACGAGGCCGCGCAGGCCGCCGTGGCCTCTCGCCGCGAGCCCGGGATCATGGGCCCGGGCGGCAAGAAGCGCCCCAAGCAGCGGCGCCCGCGCAACCGCCGACACGGGAGGAACCGCTAGTGGCTGCCCTGGCCTGGATCATGATGGGCCTCGCCCTGTGGCACTTCACGATCTGGCTCCCGGATCGCTTCTGGGGCGGCATCGTCGGCGCGTTCATCGGTGCGCTCATCGGCTCGTTCCTCTTCGGCCTGCTCATCAACGGGTTCCACATCCCCGGCCAGTCCGAGACCCACCTGCTGCAGGCGCTCGAGGCCATCCCCGGCGCCCTGATCGGCATGGGGCTGGTCTACGCCGAGGGCATCCGCCGCGGCGTCACGCCCGAGCCCACGCATTAGCGTCGGGCACTCGACACAGGCTCTGTAACGAACGCGACAGAAGGGCCGTCCGCCCGGGCTTACCGTCCCGAGTGTGCTCATGACGGTCCTGGATCGATGAAGGAACAGCTCAGCTAGAGCGCTCGGTCCTCACCGCGGCATCCAATCGAAAGAACTCTGGCGCCCCCGCCTCGGCGGGGGCGCTTTACACCAAGGGAGGGAACGCATGTCCAAGCTCGTTCGCATGCTCGCGATCGCGCTCGTTGCACTCTGCGTCGTGACCAGCGGCAGCGCGCTGGCCGCGAGCAACGCCCACCAGGGCGGCCCGACCGCCTCGGCGGCCAAGAAGCATCGCAAGCACCACCGCAAGAAGAAGAAGCGCAAGGTCACCACCGGGACCAACGGCGCCAACGGCACCAACGGCACGAGCGGGTCCAACGGCGCCGGCGGCGCCATCGGCCCGCAGGGTCCCCAGGGGCCGCAGGGCCCGAAGGGCGACAAGGGCGACAAGGGCGACAAGGGCGACACCGGCCCGTCCGACGGCTTCGCGTCGACGGAGCTCGGCAACACGTCGATCGGCACCGGCCCCGATGACACCATCGTCGCCCAGCTCAGCCCCGGCAACGGGAACTACATCGTCACCGCCACGGTCGAGCTCGGCAACAACGCCGCGTCGGCCAACTCGGTGAGCTGCAAGCTCCTCCAGGGCTTCCAGATCATCGGCGCCGGGACGGAGGACCTGACGCCTCTCGCGACCTACAGCCGCACGATGACGCTGACCGGTGCCGCCACCGGCGGCGCCCTCAAGGTCGCCTGCCAGGCCACGAACCCCGCCCAGGCACGCAACCGCGTGATGACGGCGGTCCAGGTCGGCACGCTGCACGCCTAGCCGACCCGGTGGCGCGCGCGCCCGCCCGCTCAGTCGTCGAGGATGGCGACGACGCGGGCGGGCGCCGCGCTGGCCCGCTCGAGCTTGAGCGGGAAGCAGGCGACGCGGAAGCCATCGGGCGGCAGCCGGTCGAGGTTGACCAGCCGCTCGATCTGGGAGTAGGGGAGATCGGCTTGGTGGGCCGCCCAGAAGATGCCCTTCTCGTTGCGCGCCTTGGCCTCCTCGGCCTCGAGGTTGAGCGGGACGTCCCAGCCCCAGGCGTCGATGCCCATGACGCGCACGCCGCGGTCAAACAGCCAGCGTGTGGCCTCGGCGGTCACACCCGGCCCGCGGATCATGTAGTCGGGCGCCGTGTAGAAGGCGTCGCGGCCGGTGTGCACGAGGACGATGTCCAGCGGCCGGAGGTCGTGGCCGATGCGCCGCAGCTCGGCCTCGGCGTCGGCCGCCGTCATTGCCTCGCCGTCGGCGCGCGCGCTGAAGTCGAGAACGACGCCGGGGGCAAAGAACCACTCGAGCGGCAGCTCGTCGATGGTCTGGGCCGGCTTGCCCTGAATCGTGGAGTTGTAGTGCCAGGGCGCGTCGACGTGGGTGGAGTTGTGGGTGCCGAAGCGGCGGAACTCCTCCACCGCCCAGCCCTCGCCGTCGCGCAGCAGGTCGGTGCCGATGCCGAAGAGCTGCTCGATGGTCGCGGCGCCGCCGGCGTGGTCGGCGTAGTCGATCTCCGTGCGCAGAAACTCCGGCGTTTCGGGCGGAGACGGTGTGATCTTCGTACTGAGATCGACGAAGCGCATGGAGGACCAGGCTATTCCGTCGGGACGCGGCCGTACCGTCGCGGCGTGCCCGAGTCGCGCCTCCAGATCGCCGCCTATGCCTTCTCCGCCGCCGCAAGGCTGGAACGCGAGCTGGGCGTGTCGCACGCGCTGGCGCAGGTGCTGGTGCGCCGCGGGCTGGGCGATCCCGCGAGCGCGCGGGCGTGGCTCGCGGCCGAGGAGGCCCACGATCCGTCCGCCTTCGCGGGCATCAACGCCGCCGTGGCCCTCATCCTGCGCCACGCGAGCGCGGGCGCACGCATCGTCGTCCACGGCGACTACGACGTCGACGGCGTGTGCTCGACGGCCGTCCTGGTGCGCGTGCTGCGCCGCCTCGGCGCCGACGCGGCCTGGTACCTGCCCAGCCGCGGCGACGACGGCTACGGGCTCTCCGCGCACACGGTGGACCGGCTGGCGCGCGACGGCACGCGCCTGCTCGTCACCGCCGATTGCGCCATCACCGCGGTCGAGGAGGTCGCGGCGGCGCGCGCGGCCGGGCTCGACGTCGTGGTCACCGACCACCACGCAGCGCGGGCCGACGGCGCGCTGCCCGACGCGCCCATCGTCCACCCGGCGGTGTGCGGCTACCCGTGCCCGGAGCTCTGCGCCACCGGCGTCGCCTACAAGCTTGCCGGCGCGCTGCTGCGCGCGGCGGACAAGGACCCGGCGGGCGCCGACGAGGACCTCGACCTGGTCGCGTTGGCCACGGTGGCCGACGTCGTGCCGCTGGTGGACGAGAACCGGCGGCTCGTGCGCGCCGGGCTGCGCGCGCTGGCCGCCACATCCAAGCCCGGCCTGCGCGCGCTCATGCGCGTCGCCAAGACCGACCCCGGCGGCCTGGGCGCGCACGCGATCGGCTTCCGGCTCGCGCCACGCATCAACGCCGTCGGGCGCTTGGGCCGCGCCGACGCCGCCCTCGAGCTCGTGCTCACCGACGACGCCGAGCGCGCGGCGGAGGTGGCCGGCGAGCTCGACCACGCCAACGCCGAGCGGCGGCTGGTCGAGACCCGGATCCTCTTCGCGGCCGAGGCCCAGGCGCGCGAGGCAGGCGAGCGCACCGCGTACGTGCTCGCCGGCGAGGACTGGCACCCGGGCGTGGTCGGGATCGTCGCCGCCCGGATCGCCGAGCGCCACCACCGCCCGACCGTCCTCGTGGCCATGGACGGCGCCCGCGGCACCGGCTCGGGGCGCTCGATCCCGGCCTTCGACCTGCTCGCCGGGCTGCACGCCGGGGCCGAGCACCTCGAGCGCCACGGCGGTCACCGCGCGGCCGCCGGGCTGGAGATCCGGGCCGACGCGCTCGACGCCTTCCGGGCCGCCTTCGAGGCACACGCGGCGGCGGTGCTCGCCCCCGAGGACCTCGTGCCGCTCGAGCGCGTCGACGCGGTCGTGCCCGGCGACGTGCTCGGGCTCGGGCTGGCCGAGGAGCTGGAGCGCATCGAGCCGTGCGGCGCGGGCAATCCGAGCGCGACGCTGCTCGTGCGCGCGGCCACGTTCTCGGACCCCGTGGGGATGGGGGAGGACAGGCACGTGCGCTTCTCGGTCACCGCCGGCGGCGCGCGGTCGCGCGCGGTGGCGTTCGGCAACGGCGCGCGGCTGCCGGTGCCGGCCGGCGTGCCCGTCGACGCGACCTTCCGCCTGGAGCGCAACGAGTGGGGCGGGATGACGGAGCCGCGGCTGGTGCTGCGCAGCGCCCGGCCGTGCGCGCCGGAGCCGATCGAGGTGCTCGAGCCCGCCGATCCCGTCGCGGCCGAGCTCGCGGCGCCGCTCGACCCGCCCGGCCGCCGCCGGGCCGGAGCGCGCGCGGTGGTGGACCGCCGCGGGTCCGGCATCGCCGGCGTCGTGGCCGACCTCGTGGCCACGGGCGAGCCCGTGCTCGTCGTCGTCGCCGACACGCCGCGCCGCCTGCCCGGGCTGCGCGAGCGCCTCGGCGGCTTCGCGCTCGCCTCGCACCTCGCGCTCGAGCGGGGGCCCGAGCTGGCCGAGCGCGCCACCCACGTCGTGTTCGTCGACCCGCCCGCGCACGCGTGGCAGGAGGGCGCCGCCGGCAACGGCTTTCTCCACCTCGCCTACGGCGCGCCCGAGGTCGCGTTCGCGCGTGCGGCGCATGCCCGCGCGTGGGACGTGCGCCCGGCCGCGGTGGCGCTGTACCGGGCGCTGCGCGACGGGCAGCAGGACGCCGTTAGGCCGGACGCACTGACGGGCCGCGCGCTGCGTGTGCTGTCCGAGCTCGAGGTCGTGCGGCTCGCCCCGCGCGCGGAACTCGTCCCCGGCCGGCGCACGGACTTGTTCCAAGCGGCAACCTTCCGGGCCTACCATGTGCGCTACGAGGACGGATTGCGATTCCTGACCAGCGCGACAGCACGAGCGGCCTGAAGGCCAAGGCAAGTCGATCCAAGGACGGCAAGTCCTCCGACGACGGCAAGGGCAACGGGCGTAGGACCCGCGGGAGCGCGAAGCCGCCGCAGCGGCGCCGCCCCGTCGACACCGTCGAGCACGACGTCGTCACGCTGGTCGCCCGCGCCGACCTCACCGACCTCGAGCGCCAGCTCCTCTCCGACCTGTTCGCGATCGTCGAGGAGCACGCGGGCGAGAGCGCGATGGAGGTCGACCGCGCGAAGGTCGAGAAGTCGTTCGTGTTCGCGTGCGAGCACCACGCCGACCAGCGCCGCAAGTCGGGCGAGGACTTCATCGTCCACCCCGTCGGCGTGGCCAAGATCTGCGCCGGCATGCGCCTCGACACCGAGACGCTGTGCGCGGCGCTGCTGCACGACACCGTCGAGGACACCACCGCGTCGCTGGACGAGGTGCGCGAGAACTTCGGCGACGAGATCACCGGCCTGGTCGACGGCGTGACGAAGCTCACCGGGATCACGTTCTCCTCGCGCGACGAGGCGCAGGCCGAGAACTACCGCAAGATGATGGTCGCGATGGCCTCGGACATCCGGGTCATCCTCATCAAGCTCGCCGACCGCCTGCACAACATGCGCACGATCTCGGCGCTGCCCAAGCAGAAGCAGATCGAGAAGGCCAAGGAGACGCTGGACATCTACGGCCCGATCGCGCACCGGCTCGGCATCCACGCCATCAAGTGGGAGCTCGAGGACCTCGCCTTCGCGACGCTGCACCCGCGCAAGTACAAGGACATCAAGGGCCTCGTCAACCAGCAGCGCAACGAGCGCGAGCGCTACGTCACCAAGGCCGGCGAATACCTGCTCAAGGAGCTCGAGGCGCTGGGCATCGACGCCGAGATCGCCGGCCGGGCCAAGCACTTCTACTCGATCTACTCGAAGATGACCCGCAAGTCGCGGGAGTTCAACGAGATCTACGACCTCACGGCCATGCGCGTGATCGTGGACTCGGTCAAGGACTGCTACGGCGCCGTCGGCGTCATCCACTCGCTGTGGAAGCCGCTGCCCGGGCGCTTCAAGGACTTCGTGGCCATGCCCAAGTTCAACATGTACCAGTCGCTGCACACGACCGTGATCGGGCCCGAGGGGCGGCCGCTGGAGATCCAGATCCGTACCCGCGAGATGCACGACATGGCCGAGTACGGCGTCGCCGCGCACTGGCTCTACAAGGAGTCCGCGACGGCGGGCCAGCCCGACACCGAGTCCGACAAGCTGCGCTGGCTCAACCGGGTGCTGGACTGGCAGCAGGAGCTGTCGGACCCGCAGGAGTACATGGAGAACCTCAAGGTCGACCTGTTCGAGGACGAGGTCTTCGTGTTCACGCCCAAGGGCGAGGTCAAGTCGCTCGCCGCCGGGGCCACGCCGCTGGACTTCGCCTACGAGGTCCACACCGACGTCGGCCACCGCTGCGTCGGCGCCAAGGTGAACGGGAAGATCGTCCCGCTGCACTACCAGCTGAAGTCCGGCGACATCGTCGAGGTGCTGACCTCCAAGCGCGAGCGCGGCCCGTCGCGCGACTGGCTCGCCGTCGTGAAGACGACGCGGGCGCGCAACAAGATCAAGCAGTGGTTCAAGGCCGAGTCGCGCCGCGACACCGAGCACGCCGGTCGCGAGCTCCTGCAGGAGCACCTGCGCAAGCAGGGCCTGCCCGCGCAGAAGATCGTCGGCTCGACGCTGCTGGCCGACGTCATCCGCGAGATGGGGTTCCGCAAGGCCGACGACTTCTACATCGCCCTGGGCGGGGCGAAGATCTCGCCGAAGGTCGTCGTCAACAAGATCATGCAGCGGCTCAAGGCCGGCGACGCCGCCGACGGCGAGCCCACCGCCGCCGAGACGCTGCTGCAGGGCCGCGAGCGCCGGCGCCGCCGCCCCGAGGGTTCCTCGACCGACTTCGGCATCAAGGTGCAGGGCATCGACGACGTGATGCTCCGGCTGGCCAAGTGCTGCCGCCCGGTGCCGGGCGACCCGATCGTGGGCTACATCTCGCTGGGCCGCGGCATCACCATCCACCGCGAGGACTGCCCCAACGCCGTCGCGCTGCGCAAGGACCCGGAGCGCTTCACGGCGGTGTCGTGGGACGCCGACGGCCAGAGCGCGTTCAAGGTCGAGCTCCACGTCGACGCCTGGGATCGCCACCGTCTGCTCGAGGATCTCTCGCGGGCCTTCTCCGAACAGGGCGTGAACATCATCGAGGCGCGCTGCCTGGTCAACGACCAGATGGTCCGGAACCGCTTCGTGCTCGAGGTCCCGGACACGCAGTCGCTCAACCAGACCGTCAACCGGCTGCGCAACATCGACTCGGTGTTCGACGCCTACCGGGTCACGCCCAGCGCCGGCTAGGCGACGACCAGCAGCGCGCCCGCAGCGATCC
This sequence comes from Solirubrobacteraceae bacterium, assembly GCA_036270095.1. GTDB lineage: Bacteria > Actinomycetota > Thermoleophilia > Solirubrobacterales > Solirubrobacteraceae > DATBDE01. The sequence continues at coordinate 8,866 of DATBDE010000125.1, forward strand.
CGAACGTCGCTTCGGGGATGTCGCCGATGTAGTCGCCGTCGACCTGCAGCGGGATCGGACGGTCGTCGGACGAGCGGCACTCGAGCCACTCCACGCCGTCGAAGCCCGTGACCTGGCGGTGGTTGACGATGCGGGCGCGCTTGGACAGCGCGCGCCAGATCACCGTCGGCATGTCGATCGGGCTCGCGCGTCGCAGCACCGCGCCGGCCAGCGTGCCCGAGTCGAGCTCGGCGCCCTCGCCGATCTCAATCGGGCGCTTGTTGAAGTAGGTGTACGGGTGCGCGTTCTGGACGATGACGGTCACGCCCCGGACCGCCTCGCCGTCCCAGCGCACGTCGATCTGGGGCGGGTTGAGCAGGTAGCGGCGGTTGAAGATGTCCAGCGCCGCCCAGGTGAAATACCACTCGCCGAACTTCGCCTTGCGGTAGGGGTGGGCGTCGACGCGCTCGACCACGCTCGCGTCCAGGCCGAGCCCGGCGGAGAACAGGAAGTGGCGGTCGTTGACCAGTCCGAGGTCGACCGGTCGCGGGTGCCAGTCGTCGGCCAGGCGCAGGAGGTGCTCGGTGGCGTCGACGATCTCGTTCGGCACACCGAGCACGCGGCAGTAGACGTTGGTGGCGCCGCCGGGAAGCACGCCCAGCGGCGTCCGCGACCCGGCCAGGCCGTGCGCAGCTTCGTTGACGGTGCCGTCGCCGCCGAAGGCGACGACGATGTCGTAGCCCTCGTGCGCGGCCTCGCGGGAGAGCGCCGTGGCGTGGTCGCGGCTCTGGGTCTCGACCGCGTCGACCTGGTAGCGCCCGCGCAGGGCGTAGACGACCAGGTTCTTCAGCCGGTCCGACACCGTGGTCGCGTACGGGTTGACGATGATCAGCATGCGCTTGGAGGGCGCAGGCTGGGCAAGCAGGTCGCCGATGCGCTCGAGCTCGTCGAGGGGCGTGGCCATCGAGCGGGCCTAACACCGCCGGACGCGGGGTGTTACTGGGCCCGCCGCGGATACGGTGCACGCCCGTGCCCGCCGTCACCGTGGTCATCCCGGCGCGCGACGCCGCCGCCACGCTGGGGCGCGCACTGGCCGGCGTGGTCGCCCAGGACGTCGCCCACGAGCTCATCGTCGTCGACGACGGCTCGAGCGACGCCACGCCCGCGCTCGCGCGCGAGCACGGCGCGCGCGTGCTCGCCGGCGCTGGAGCCGGGCCCGCGGCCGCCCGCAACCTGGGGGCGGCTGAGGCCGGCACCGACGCCCTCGCGTTCCTCGACGCCGACTGCTTCCCGACGCCGGGCTGGCTGCGCGCCGGTCTGGACGCGCTCGTGCGGGCCGACCTCGTCCAGGGCGCCGTCCGCGCCGACCCCGACGCCGAGCGTGGGCCGTTTGACCGCACCCTGTGGGTCTCCGACGCCTGGGGCCTGTTCGAGTCGGCCAACCTGTTCGTCGCCCGCGCGACCTTCGCGCGCCTGGGCGGGTTCGAGGGTTGGCTCGGCCAGGCCACGGCCAAGGAGCTGGCCGAGGACACGTGGCTGGGCTGGCGCGCCCGCCGGGCGGGGCTGCACACCGCCTTCGCGCCCGATGCCCTGGTGCACCACGCGGTGTTCCCGCGCGACGCCCGCGGCTATGTGGCCGAGCGCGCGCGCCTGCGCTTCTTCCCGGCGCTGGCCGGGCGCGTGCCCGAGCTGCGCGAGGGCTTCTTCTTCGCGCGCACCTTCCTGAACCGGCGGTCGGCGGCGTTCGACCTCGCGCTGACCGGCACGGTCGCGGCCGTGGCGGCGCGCCGCCCGGCCCCGCTCCTGGCGGCCGCGCCCTACGCCGCCCTTGCCGTGGCCGACGCCCGGCGGTGGGGCAAGCGGGCGCTGCCGCGGGTGCTGGCCGCCGGCGTCGCCGCCGACGCCGTCGGCGCCGGCGCGTTGGCCTGGGGCAGCGCCCGCGCCCGGTCGGTCCTGCTCTAGGGGGCTACAGGAAGCGGCGCCAGCGGAAGAAGGCCAGCATGCCGACGAGCAGGACCAGCATCACGCCGATGATCACGAAGAAGCCCTCGGTCTGGCCCTCGCCGGGCACCCGCACGTTCATGCCCCAGATCGAGGCGATCAGCGTGAGCGGGAGGACGACGACCGAGATCGCGGTCAGGATCCGCACGGTGTCGTTGACGCGGTGCGAGATGACCGACTCGTTCGTTTCCTCGAGGCCCTGCACGACCTCCTTGTAGTTCTCGAGCATGTCCCACACCCGCTCGGAGGCGTCGACGATGTCGTCGAAGTAGACGTCGAGAGTCTCGGAGAAGTACTTCTGCTTGGTCTTCTCGAGGTCGCGCAGCGAGGTGCGCTGCGGGCGGACGATCTTGCGGAAGTTGATGATCTCCTGCTTGGCGTTGGACAAATCTCGGACGATCTCCTCGGAGCGGCCCTCGAAGATGTCCTCCTCGAGGCGCTCGAGCTTGTTGCCCATCTTCCGCAGCATCGGGAACGACGCGTCCACGCAGTCGTCGACCACCTTGTAGAGCAGGTAGCCGGGGCCGCGCGAGAACAGCTGCCGACGCACGTCCTCGCGCGTGCGGCAGCGCTCGAACAGGTACTCGAGCGGGTCCAGCGGCTCGTTGGGCAGCGTGATCAGGTAGTCGGGCCCGACGAAGATGTCGACCTCGGCCGCGTTGAGCCGCTGCACGCGCTTGTCGAAGCGCGCGAAGTGGAGCACGATGAACAGGTAGTCGTCGTACTCGTCGATCTTCGGCCGCTGGTTGCGCGAGAAGACGTCCTCGTAGTCCAGCGGGTGGAAGTCGAAATGCTCCTCGAGCCAAGCGCGGTCGATCGGCCGCGGGCGCTCGATGTTGATCCAGCGGAGGCCCTCGGCCTCGATGATCTCGACGTTCGGGGTCTCAGGCGCCGGCGGGGCAGCTGCGACATCCCCGCGCGTACGGGTCCAGCGGCGGAGCCTGGGCTTCGGCACGTTGGGCATGGGGACTTCGGGGCTCGTCGCTTCGCATGGGAACCGAGACCGAAGTTTACCTTCGACGGCTGGTGGTAATCTCCCACGCTACATAGCTGGACGCATCCAGAGGGGTGGAGGGACTGGCCCTATGAAACCCCGGCAACCCCCCCGCAAGGGGAAAGGTGCCAATTCCTGTGAGATGTGGCCGAGGAACACCAGAAGCCTCCGCCACACCAGCGGAGGTTTTCCTATGGCAATCGAATCGTTGCGGTGCAAGGAGTGCAGGACCGAGTACCCGCTCGACGCCCGGTACGTCTGCGAGCAGTGCTTCGGGCCGCTCGAGGTGGCCTACGACTACAGCGACCTCGACGTCGCCGAGGTGCGGCGCAAGATCCAGGCCGGCCCGCGCTCGATCTGGCGCTACAGCGACTTCCTGCCCTTCGTCTCGGCGCCCCGCGGCTCGCTCACGACGGGCACGACCCCGCTCGTGCGCGCCGACCGGCTAGCCCAGCATCTGGGGCTGGGCGAGCTCTACATCAAGAACGACGCCGCCAACCCGACCCACTCGTTCAAGGACCGCGTGGTCTCGGTGGCGCTGGCCAAGGCGATCGAGCTCGGCTTCGAGGTCGTGGCCTGCGCCTCGACCGGCAACCTCGCCAACGCGGTGGCGGCCCACGCCGCGCACGCGGGCCTGGAGTCCTATGTGTTCATTCCCGCCAACCTCGAGGAGCAGAAGGTCCTCGCGACCGGCATCTATGGGACCAACCTGGTGGCGGTCAACGGCAACTACGACGACGTCAACCGCCTCTGCACCGAGATCTCGGGCGAGCACGACTGGGCCTTCGTCAACGTCAACTTGCGGCCCTACTACGCCGAGGGATCCAAGACGCTGGCCTACGAGATCGCCGAGCAGCTCGCGTTCACGCTGCCCGACCGCGTCGTGGCGCCGATCGCCTCGGGGTCGCTCTTCACGAAGATCGGCCGCGGCTTCGCCGAGTGGCTCGAGCTCGGGCTGCTGAACGGCGACCTGCCGACGTTCAACGGCGCACAGGCGCAGGGCTGCTCGCCGGTGGCGCAGGCCTACGCGGACGGGCGCGACGTCTGCAAGCCCGTGCGCCCGGACACCATCGCCAAGTCGCTGGCCATCGGCAACCCGGCCGACGGGCCCTACGCGCTCGACCTCGCCCGCAGCACCGGCGGCGGCGTCGACGCGGTGACCGACGATGAGATCCGCGCGGGCGTGCGCCTGCTCGCCCAGACCACCGGCATCTTCACCGAGACCGCCGGCGGCGTCACCATCGCGACCCTGCGCAAGCTGGCCGGACGCGGCGACATCGGCGCCGACGAGCGCGTGGTGGCCGTGATCACCGGCGAGGGGCTGAAGACGCTGGACGTGGCCCGCGACACGTTCGAGCGCTGGGAGATCGAGCCCTCGCTGGACGACTTCGAGTCCGAGCGAGCGGATAGGGTTCCCGCCGGAGCCGCGAGGTAGATGGCAGTCACGGTCAAGATCCCCACTCAGCTTCGGGCCGTCACCGACGGCGAGGCCGAGACCGAGGTCGATGGCGGCACCGTCGGCGAGGTACTCGACGCGCTGTTCGACCGCTACGGCGACCTGCGCGACCGCATCTGCGAGGACGGCGAGCTGCGCCGCTTCGTGAACGTCTACGTCAGCGGCGAGGACATCCGCTTCGGCGACGGGCTCGAGACCGAGGTCGCCGAGGGCTCCGAGGTCACGATCCTGCCCGCCGTCGCCGGCGGCTGAGACCGGGACGAGACCGGCGTGACATTGCCGCCCCGCGCCGGCGGGCGTAGGGTCGCGGTCATGTTCGGACTGTTCGGGCGGTCCAAGCAGGACATCCTCGACGAGGGCCGCCAGGCCATGGCCACGCTGCGCCAGGTCTCGGACACCGGTACCCGGATCAACGGCAAGCCGCGGCTCGAGCTCACGCTCGACGTCGCGCCGATGGGCGCACCCACGTTCACCAGCGAGAAGAAGCTCACGGTCGCCGACGACGCCTGGCCGCACGTGGGCCAACAGATCCCGGTGCGCTACCTGCCGGAGGCCCAGGACCGCTGCGAGATCGACGAGCGCGCGCTGGAGATGACCCGGTCGCAGATCGTGACCGCGAAGGGGACCATGCCTGCGGCGCCCCCGCCGCCTCCGCCCACGGCGCCGCCGGTGCCCGACCCGATGCAGGCGTCCGAGCCCGACATCAGCGGCCTACCGGGGCGATCCAGGAGGCGATGGCCCAGGGCAACGTGACCTGGTCGGGCAACACGCAGATCGTCGACGCCCGCAACGTGCCCGGCCTGCGTGCCCAGATGATCGAGACGCTCAAGCAGTACGGCATCCAGATGTCCGACGTGCCCACGCCGGGCGTTCCCATGGCGGCGTCGTCATCGGCACCGGCCGCGGGCGCGTCGTCGTCGGAGGAGGACCCGGTCGCGAAGCTCGAGAAGCTCTCGGCGCTGCACAAGCAGGGCGTCCTCACCGACGAGGAGTTCCAGGCCGCCAAGGCCAAGGTGCTGGGCGAGCTCTAGGGTCGCTACTAGGGCGACTCGCGCACGACGAGGACAGGCCTGCGGCAGTGGTGCAGGATCGACTCCGACGTGCTGCCCAGCAAGCGGGCCTTCAGCCCCGAGTGCCCGCGTGAGCCGACCACGACGACGTCGACGTCGTGGTCGTCGGCGATCGCCGTGATCGTCTCGGCGACGTTGCCTTCGTCCTCGCTGGCCACCGGCGTCGCCCGCACGCCCGCTTCGGCGGCCCGGGCGACGCCCTCGGCCGCGATCGAGGCGGCGCGGTTGGACATGATCTCGTCGACCTCGGCCACCTGGCCGATGTCCACGGGTGCTGCGGGGCCGCCGATGCCGGCCGGATCGGGCACCACGGACGCCAGTCCCGGCTCCCACACGGTGGCGATGACCGCCGGGCGGCCGGCGAAGAGCGCGGCGGCGCGGGCCAGCGCCGCGCGGGCCTCCGGCGAGCCGTCGTAGGCGACGAGGATGGGGGAGGTCAGGGCCATCGCGGCCGAGCCTACAGCGACCGATTTGCCCGCAGCGGGCTCGGGTAGGGCGAAAGGATGGATTCGACAACCCTCGAAGTCCCGCAGCCCACCGAGCCCGCCACCCCGGCGGTCCCCCGAGCGCCCGTGACACCGGCGGTCCCCGACCCGGGTACGCCGGCCGCGCCCGAGGAGCCGTCCACGGTGCCCGCGCCGGACGAGCCCGCGACCCCGATCGACCCCGATCCCGGCAGCGATCCGGATCCGCAGCCCGACCCCCAACCCGACGACGACTGACTAGCGCAGCGCGTTGACCGCGCGAGCGACGACGATCCCGATGGTCAGCAGGGCGATCACCGACTGGAAGCCCATGATCACCTTCGCCCGCTGCGTCAGCGGCATGGTGTCGGTCGGGCTGAACGCGGCCGAGTTGGTGAGCGACAGGTACTGGTAGTCGATGTAGGTCGGCCGCCAGCCGCGTCCGACGAGCGGCTGCGCGTCCCCGGTCATCTGCGCGAAGAGGAAGTCGGGCATGTGGTCCTGGCCACTCGCGCGGGCGTCGCGTCCGCCGCGGTCGAGCTCCCAGTACAGGAGCCCGAACGCGAGCACGTTGGTCACCCAGATGAGGGCCCCGGCGAACGTGAGCCCGTACGCGTCGGACGTGAACTGGTGATGCAGGAGCCCGTAGATCAGGAGTACCAGCGAGGCTCCGTTGGCCGCCGCCACGACGCCGGTCAGCCACAGCACCCCGCGGTGGGGGATGCGCAGCGGGTCGCCCGGCGTCGCCACCGTGATGCCCACGAGCAGGGCGCCCTCGACGCTGGGCACGAGCCAGTCGGGCCCGGCCCGCACCTTGCCCGGCAGCAGGAGCTGCATGCAGATGGCCAGCGCCACCGTGAGCGGCGCCGGCCAGTAGGGCTCTTTGACGGGCGGCGGCGGATAGTCGGCCGACACCGGCGCAGGGTTGCGCAAGGACCGGACGGTCCGGCGGCGTCGCCTGGCGCGGGCGGGCTCGGATCGACGGTTGGGCGAGCGAGTCGATCCGCATGGTCAGCTACGACCAGGGCCAGGACATCCTCACCGTCACCCGCGGCGGCGACGACGGGCCGTGGTACGGGTGCGAGAGCAGCGGGAACCCGTTCATCTGCCCCTGAGGCAGGCGCTCGACCGCGCAAGGAGGATGAGCGAGACTCCGGGCCGGTGACCCATGCCCCGCGACCCGCCGCCGACGCGTGACGCGCGCGCGCGGCGCCCTGGGCTTGCTCGCGCTCGGCGCGGTCGCCGCGATTCTCGCCGTTGCCACGACCGCAGGAGGGTCGGCGCAGAGCATCGCCACCGGCGCCGAGACCTTCACGATCGGCCGCTCCGTGCAGGGCCGGTCCATCCAGGCCACCGAGCTCGGTGACCCAACCGCGACGCGGAAGGTGCTGGTCGTCGGCGTGATCCACGGCAACGAGACCGCCGGCCGGGCGGTGATCCGCGCCCTGCTCGCCGCCGGCGCCCCGCCCGGCACCGACCTCTGGCTCGTCGACGAGCTCAATCCGGACGGCGTCGCGCGGGGCACGCGTCAGAACGCCCGCGGCGTCGACCTCAACCGCAACTTCCCCTGGCGCTGGCGGGCCGGGCTGCGGCCCGGCGACGCGCAGTACCCGGGCCCACGCGTGCTCTCCGAGCCCGAGTCGCGCACCGCCTACAGCCTCATCCTGCGGCTGCGTCCGCGCGTCACGATCTGGTTCCACCAGCCGCTCGGCGTGGTGGACGAGTCCGGCGGCAGCCTGACCATCGAGCGCAGCTACGCGGAGGACGTCGGCCTCCCGCTCCGCCGCCTGCCGCGGTATCACGGCAGCGCCGCGAGCTGGCAGAACGCGCGCCTGCCCGCCAGCACCGCGTTCGTGGTCGAGCTGCCGGGCGGGCCGCTGACCGCCACCGCCGTGGCCCGCCAGCGCGACGCGGTGCTCGCGCTGGCGGGCGGCGGCTGAACACCGGCGCTCTGGATCAGTCGAGCGTCGGCGGCGGCCCGTGATCTCGGACTGTGAACGGCGGGCGCCCGCGCGTCGCTCAGGACTGCAGCCAGGCCAGCAGGTCGGCGTTGATCGTCTCGGCCTCGGTCGTCGGCATGCCGTGCGGGAAGCCCTCGTAGGTCTTCAGCGTCCCGTTCTGCACGAGCTCCGCCGACAGCGGCCCCGAGTCGGCGTAGGGGACGATCTGATCGTCGTCGCCGTGCATGACCAGGACCGGCACCGCGATCCCCTCGAGGTCCTCGGTGAAGTCGGTCTGGGAGAAGGCGACGATGCCGTCGTAGTGGGCCTTGGCTCCGCCCATCATCCCCTGGCGCCACCAGTTCTGGACGATCGGCTCCGAGGACTCCACGCCGGGCCGGTTGTAGCCGTAGAACGGGCCCGCCGCGAGCCCGTGGTAGAACTCGGATCGGTTGGCGGCCAGCTGCGCTTGGAGCCCGTCGAACACGCTCTTGGGCAACCCGCCGGGATTCGCGTCGGTCTGCACCATCAGCGGCGGCACCGAGCTGATCAGCACGGCCCGCGCCACCCGGTCCTCGCCGTGCCGGGCCAGGTAGCGGACGACCTCGCCGCCGCCGGTGGAGTGCCCGACGTGGATCGCGTCCTGGAGGTCGAGGTGGCTGGTCACCGCCGCCAGGTCGTCGGCGTAGTGGTCCATGTCGTGGCCGCCGCTGGTCTGGGTCGAGCGGCCGTGCCCGCGCCGATCGTGGGCGACGACGCGATACCCGTGCTGGAGGAAGAACAGCATCTGGGTGTCCCAGTCGTCGGCCGAGAGCGGCCAGCCGTGGCTGAAGACGATCGGCTGACCCGAGCCCCAGTCCTTGTAGAAGATCTCGGTGCCGTCGTCGGTGCTGACCATGCCCATACGTGCTGCCCTCCGTGGTCGGCTGGTGCTATTTCACGATCGTGCTGGTCTCCGATCCCGTCGTGCGATACGAGCTCGACGGGTACGGACCTACGCGGTCATGGTCTCATTCCCCGTCCGAACAGCTCGTCGTGGCACTGCTGTTGCCGCTCGCCGCCGTGGCCAGCCCCGAGCCGCTGTCGCTCGCGACCGAGTGCACGGTCACCGACGCACTGCCGCGGGAGGGTCCTAGACGGCGGCCATGTTCTTGGTCACCTCCTCCATGGTCCGGCCGAGCTCGTGCGTAGGGCTGAACTCGACCACCTCGGTTCCGGCGGAGAGGACGGGCGTGTGGCCGGGGCCGACGTAGTAGGCGTCGCCGGCCTCGAAGACCTCCTCGTCACCCTCCGAGCGGAACGCAACCTTGCCCTTGAGCACGTAGCCCATGTGCTCGCACTGGCACTCGTCGTGCGGCAGGCCTTTGAACAGGGGCTCGAGGTCCGCGTCCTCGGTGCAGGTCTCGAACGCCACGGTCCAGCCGCCGTCGAAGTGCTCGAGGTGCCCTTCGTAGCCCTCGAGTGTCTCGTGCGCTGACGCGGATTGCCTGGACGCCTTCGGCATGGTGAACCTCCCGGGTTCGCTGTCGGTTGCGGTAGCACCCTTCGCGGGCTACTGTCGGCGCTCAAGTGGGCTTGAAGTCAAGCTCTGCGGAGGCCATGGCCAACGGGACGCAGTTCACGATCGGGGAGATCGCGTCGAGAGCCGGCGTGGCAGCGTCGGCGATCCGCTACTACGAGTCGATCGGGCTGCTTCCCGAGCGCGAGCGCGGCCAGCGGCGCGACGACGACTCGGTGCTGGGCCGACTCGCGTTCATCGGCGTCGCCCAGTCGGCGGGGTTCAAGCTGCCGGAGATCAAGGAGCTCGTCGGCGAGATCGACGACGGCTCCGGAATGAGCGCGTCCATGCGCGTGCTCTCAGCCCGCAAGCTCGATGAGGTCGAGGAGCTCCTGGTCCGAACGCGGGCGATGAAGGGGTGGCTCGAGGTGGCCAAGGAGTGCGGCTGCGCCTCGCCGGACGAGTGCTCGCTCTTCCCGGATCAGGGCGAAGGCGTTGCCGACCCCGCCGCCGCACTCGAGCTCGTCCACGTCGCCGGCCGCGACTGCCGGCGTCCCTAGGCTCTCAGCGCGGGCCCAGCGTGTCGGCGATCGCGACCGCCGCGAGCACGGCGCTCGCTGCCGCGAGGCCGACGATCAGCGTGAGCGGCGCGGTGCCGACCGCAAGGACCGCGAGCGCCGCCAGTCCCAGCGGCCGCGAGCGCGGGACCCGCCCGACGGCCGCGCGGTGGAAGACGAGCTGGGCGAGCAGGAACAGTGCCGGCCCGCCGAACGCGAGGATGGCGAAGCCAAGCGTCACGTCGTCGGCCGGATGGGCGATCGCGAGCGCCTCGGCGACGGCGATCCCGATGACCGCGAGCACGATCAGCGTGAGCGTCCACGTGCCAACAGTCCGACGGCGCCGGCGTCCTCGGCGTCTCGGCCACCTCGACGCCGATCGGCTCGGCGCGCTGGAGCGCGCACCGGCAGCCGGTCGGGGTCGAGCCAGTTCGCCCCCCACGCGATCATGTACCAGCCGTAGAAGACCGCCAGCGCCAGGATCAGGGTCTCGGCGCCCACCCGCAGATCGACGTGCTCGAGCAGGTGGTCCGAGAGCTGCCCCGATCGCGAAGACGTAGACGAAGTCGAAGAACAGCTCGAGCGGGGTCACGACGCGCTCCGCATCGGCGCCCGCGACACGGCGATCCTCATCGCCGCGATCCTACGCTCGGCTGGCGATCGAGGGTCAGCGGGACCGTCGGAGCGCGGTTACGATTCGCGGATGGCGTCCGAAGGCAGCGGGGAGCGGCCCGCGCGGATTGACTATGAGGTCGATGACCTCGTCAGGGTGCTGCGGGACTACGGGGTGCTGACGCGCGACGATCTGCGCGAACGCTCGGGCGCACGGGACTGGCCGGATGACAGCTTCGCCGCTGTGCTCCGGCGCGCCGTCGCCGAGGGAAGCATCAAGGACCTGGGCGACGGCCTGTTCGAGCTCGGCCCCGACGCCCCGGATCCGAGCCAGGCCCGCTACGGCCCGCCTTGAGCCCGCTGCAGCGCGGCTTCATCCATTCCGGATGATGCCGCCGGCCGGAGGCGAGCGTATGGTCACCGCATGGGACTCCTGCGCAGGCGAACGGACGAACCCGGCGGCGCACGCTTTCTCATGCGCGAGAAGCTGCTGTCGATCGGCGACGACTTCTGGATCGAGAACGAGGCCGGCGAACGCGCCTACAAGGTCGACGGCAAGGCGGTTCGCGTGCGCCAGACCTTCGTCCTCGCGGATGCCTCCGGAGGCGAGGTGGCGCGCATCCAGGAGCGCAAGCTCAGCGTCCGCGACAAGGTCGCCATCGAGCGCGACGGTGACACCGTCGCGACCATCCACAAGGCGCTCGTCGGGATACGCGACCGGTTCTCCATCGACGTCGAGGACGGCGACGACATGAAGGCCCACGGCAACGTGGTCGATCACGAGTACGAGATCGAGCGCGACGGCGACACGGTCGCGACGATCTCCAAGAAGTGGTTCCGCGTGCGGGAGTCCTACGGCGTCGACGTGGCGGCGGACGCCGACATCCCGCTCATCCTCGCGATCACCGTCGCCATCGAC
>DATBDE010000126.1:0-1773 GCA_036270095.1 Solirubrobacteraceae bacterium
AAGGGCGAGGTCTTCTCGACGGCGGAGGACAACCAGCCGTCGGTCGAGATCCACGTGCTGCAGGGCGAGCGCGAGATGGCCGCGTACAACAAGTCGCTGGGCAAGTTCCAGCTGACCGGCATCCCGCCGGCGCCGCGCGGCATCCCGCAGATCGAGGTCGCGTTCGACATCGACGCCAACGGCATCCTGAGCGTGTCGGCGAAGGACCTCGGCACCGGCAAGGAGCAGAAGATCGAGATCAAGGCCGGGGGCGGCCTCTCCGACGAGGAGATCAAGCGCATGGTCGCCGACGCGGAGACCAACGCCGAGGACGACCGCCGCGCCCGCGAGCTGGCCGAGGCCCGTAACAACGGCGAGAACGCCGCCTACCAGGCCGAGCGCCAGCTCAAGGAGCTCGGTGAGCAGGTCGACGCCGCCTCCAAGGAGCAGATCGAGGCCGCGATCAAGGAGGTCCGCGAGACGCTGACCTCCGAGGACGCAGCCGATATCAACGCCAAGACCGAGGCCCTGCAGTCCGCGTTCCACAAGGTCTCCGAGGCCATGTACGAGCGCGCCCAGCAGCAGGCCACGGCCGAGGGCGCCGCATCGACCAATGGCGCGCCGCAGGATGGCGACGCGGCCGCGGCCGAGGAGGACGTCGTCGACGCCGAGGTCGTGGACGAGGGCCAGTAGGTCATGACCGACGAGCGCAACATCGCTGCCCAGGAACCAGCCGTGGAGGAGCCCGCCGTGGAGGAGCCCACGGCGGGTGAGCCCGTCGAGCCCGAGGAGGCCCTGGCCCAGGACGCCGCGACCGAGGACGCTCCGCAGGAGCCCGACTGGAAGGACCTCGCCCTGCGCAAGGCCGCCGAGCTCGAGAACGTCCGCAAGCAGAACGCGCAGCGCGTCCAGAAGGCCTCGCGCGACGGCATGCGCCGCGTCGCGGGCGAGCTGTTGCCCGCGCTCGACGACTTCGAGCGGGCGCTGGCGCACGCCGAGGCCGAGGAGGAAGAGTCGGGGGCACACGCCGCCGAAGGCGGTGGGTCCCATCACCTGACCGCCGGGATCCGGCTCGTGCAGCAGAAGATGATCGACGCGCTGCGGCGCGCCGGGATCGAGCCCTACTCGCCCAAGGGCGAGCCGTTCGATCCGCACCTGCACGAGGCGGTCGCCCAGCAGGCGGCCGACGGCACCGAGCCCGGCATCGTCCTCGAGGTGGTGCAGAACGGCTACCGGCTGGGCGACGACGTGCTGCGGCCGGCCCGCGTGGTGGTGGCGGGGTGAACCCCTACCAGGTCCTCGGGGTCGACAAGAAGGCCGCGCCCGAGGAGATCAAGAAGGCCTACCGCAAGCTGGCGCGCCAGTATCACCCGGATCGCAACCCCGGCGACGAGAAGGCCGAGGAGCGCTTCAAGGAGGTCCAGGCGGCCTACGACATCGTCGGCGACGCCGAGAAGCGCAAGCAGTACGACCGCGGCGCCATGTTCGGGATGGGCGGCCGCGGGCCGGCCGGCGGCGGCGAGGGCGCCGGCTTCGGCTTCGATGTCGGCGGCTTCGGCGACATCCTCAACAACCTGTTCGGTGGTGGCGGCGGCGCCACGACCGCCGGCGCCAGGAGACCGCGCCAGGAGCGCGGCCGCGACCTCGAGGCCGAGGTGTCGATCTCGTTCCCGCAGGCGATGGACGGCGCACAGATCCCGTTGTCGGTGCCGACGAGCGCGCCGTGCCCGACCTGCCACGGCACCGGCGCCAAGCCGGGCACTCAGCCGAAGGTCTGCCCGAAGTGCCAGGGGC
>DATBDE010000127.1:0-169359 GCA_036270095.1 Solirubrobacteraceae bacterium
TAGCCGAGGGCGCGCGACTGCGGGCCGGCGTCGCGGTGGAAGGGATCGAGCGCGACGGCTCCGGCCGCGCCGTCGCCCTGGCCACGAGCGCAGGGCGGGTGCCGGCCGGCGCCGTCGTCGTCGCCGCGGGCGCGTGGACGGGCACGCTGCTGGAGCGCTGCGGCCTGCCGGTGCCGATCCGGCCACGCAAGGGACAGATCATCGTGCTCGAGCGCTCGGCCGCGCCGGTGCGGCGCAAGCTCAACGAGGCCGGCTACCTGTCGGCGGTCGAGTCGGCGCACGAGCAGCTGCAGGTGGCGACGGTGGTGGAGGCGACGCGCAGCGGCACGACCCTGATCGGCTCGAGCCGCGAGCTGCGCGGGCTCGACCGCACCGTCGACGTCGCGGTGGCAGCGGCGATGGCGCGCCGGGCGGTCCGGTTCTTCCCCGGCCTGCGCGAGCTCTCGGTCATCCGCACCTACGCGGGGCTGCGCCCGTTTGCGCCCGACCACCTGCCGCTGATCGGCCCGCTGCCCGCGGCCGAGAACGTGTGCGTGGCCAGCGGCCACGAGGGCGCGGGGATCGGGCTCGCGCCAGCCACGGGCGAGCTGGTGGCGGCGTGGCACGCAGGCGAGCGTCCGCCGGCGCTGGCCGGGTTCTCGCCGGCCCGGTTCGCTGAGGTGGCGGGCGCGTGAGCACGGTGCGGGCGTGGGTCGACGGCGAGCCGATCGAGGCGCGGGCCGGACACTCGATCGGGGCCGCGTTGCTCGAGCGCGGCGTTCGCGTCCTGCGCCACAGCCCGGCCGGCGGTCCACGCGGCCTCTATTGCGGGATCGGCGCGTGCCAGGAGTGCCGCGTGCGCGTGGAGGGCCGCGGCACGGTGCGCGCGTGCATGACGCCGGTCGAGGAGGGGATGCGGATCACGACGGCGGTGCGCTGACCTCGGCCAGCGTCCCGAGCGGGATGGGGCGCAGCGGGGGGCGCTGGTTGTAGGGCCCGGCGGCGCCCGCCGCGCGCGCCACGAGCTCGCCGCACATCCGGCCCTGGCACGGGCCCTGGCCCACGCGGGTGACCTGCTTGAGCGCGTCGAGGTCGCCGTCGGCGCCGGCCGCCGCGGCCCGCACCTCGCCCGCCGTCACGTCCTCGCAGCGGCACAGCACGGTCTCGGGCGCGGCGAGCTCCCACAGCCCCGCCCGGGGGCCGAAGAGCGCCTCCAGCAGCGCCGCGAAGCGGGCGTGGCGGCGACGCCGGCGCTCGAGCGCGGGCGGCCGCGCCGGGGCCGCGGCGGCCCGGACGTGGGCCGCTGCGGCGGCGCCGGCGATCGCGCCCTCGGCGCACGCGAGGTCGGCGCCGCCGATGCCGGTGGGCTCACCCGCGACGAAGACGCGGGGCACGGTCGTGCGCTGGTCGGCGTCGCACCGGACGGTGCCCTGTGGGGTCAGCGCGCAGCCCAGCGTGCGCGCGAGCTCGACGACGGGCACGAAGCCGTACGCGGTGCAGACGGCGTCGACCGCCAGCGTGCGCGCCCGCCCGTGGTCGGGGCGCCAAGCGCCGTCGCACGGCGCGAGCGTGACCGACTCGACGACCTCATCGCCGTCGGCACCGACGACGACGTGGCCCCAGAGCAGGTCGACGCCGGCGAGCGCGCGGCGGTAGCGGCCGTACTCGCGCAGGCGCGCGGGGTCGCGGCCGGCGACCGTTGCCTGGCGCACCCAGTCGCGGCGCCGCGTGGCCTCGGCGACGGCGACGACGGTGGCGCCGGCACGGCGCAGCTCACGCGCGACCGGGAGCAGGAAGGGCCCGGCGCCGGCGAGGACGACGCGCCGCCCGACGGCGACGCCCTGGCCCTTGGCGAGCGCCTGCGCCCCGCCTGCGGTGAACACGCCCGGAAGCGTCCAGCCGGGGAAGGCGACGGGTCGGTCGTGCGCGCCGGTGGCGACGACCACGGCCCGTGCGTTCACGGAACCGGGCCGGCCCGAAGGGTCGACGGTGAGCAAGGTCGCCCCGTCCCCCTCCGCCGCCCACACCGGGGTGCCCGACAGCACGACCGCCGGCGACGCGTGCAGCGCCGCGATCGCCGCCCTCCCCGCCGCGCTCGGATGCCCGCGCCAGATCTGGCCGCCGGGGGCCGGCTGCTCGTCGATCACGACCACGCGCACTCCTGCTCCGCACGCCGCGCACGCGGCCGCGATCCCCGCCGGGCCGGCCCCGACGACAGCGACGTCGGCGTCGAGCTCGGCCACCTAGGCCATCAAAGGTCGAAGCCGGCCGGGAACGGGTCGTCGGCGTCGAGCAGGTACTGGCCCATGCCGGTGATCCACGCGCGGCCCGTGATCTCCGGGACCACGGCCGGCTGCCCCGCGACCTCGGTCACCCCGACCAGCCGGCCGGTGAACCGCGTGCCGATCACCGACTCGTTCACGAATGGCTCCTCGAGCCCGAGCTCTCCACGCGCGAACAGCTGCGCCATCCGCGCCGACGTCCCAGTGCCGCACGGCGAGCGGTCGAGCCAGCCGGGATGGATCGACGTCGCCGCGCGGGCCGACGCGCCGTCGCGGCCCGGCTCCGCGAACACGATGTGGTGGCACCCGGCGATGCGGTCGTCGGCCGGATGGACGGGCCGGTCGACCGCGTCGATCGCCGCCATGACCTCGAGTCCGCGCGCGATGAGCTCCGGCGCTTGCTCGGGCGCCACCACCACCCCGGCCTGCGCCGCATCGACGATCGCGTAGAAGTTCCCGCCGTAGGCCATGTCGTAGGCGATCCGGTCGCCGTTGACGGCGACGCTGCGATCGGCCGCGTGCAGGAACGCCGGCACGTTGCGCAGGGTCACGCCGCACGCCCGGCCGTCCTCCACCTGCACGCGCGCCTCGACCAGGCCGGCGGGCACGTCGAGGCGTACGACGGTCTCGGGCTCGGTCACCTCGACCATGCCGGTCTCGACGAGCACGGTGGCCACGCCGATGGTCCCGTGGCCGCACATCGGCAGGCAGCCCGACACCTCGATGAACACCACGCCCCAGTCGGCGTCCGGGTGCACCGGCGGCTGCAGGATCGCCCCCGACATCGCGCTGTGCCCGCGCGGCTCGCGCATGAGCAGCAGGCGCAGGTCGTCGAGCTCGCGCTCGAAGTGCAGCTTGCGCTCGAGCATCGTCGCGCCCGGGATGACCCCGACGCCGCCGGTGACCACGCGCGTCGGCATCCCCTCGGTGTGGGAGTCGACCGCGTGCAGGACGCGCGCCGCCCTCATGCCGGTTGCGGCGCGCGCAGGGCGCGCACGGCGCCGTCGAGCGTCGCCCGCTCGGCGTCGTCCAGCGGCAGGCGCGGCGCCCGGCACGGCCCGCCGAAGCGGCCCACGGCGTCGATCCCGGCCTTGAAGTACTGGACGAGCTTGGGCGTCATGTCCAGGCGCGCGAGCGGCAGCAGGCGCTGGTAGATCTCGCGGGCGCGCTCGAGCTCGCCCGCGCGGCAGGCCTCGAACAGCTCCACGCACTCGCGCGGCGCAACCACGGCCACGCCGGCGATCCACCCCGTGGCGCCGGCGCAGAAGCCCTCGAGCGCCCAGTCGTCGCCACCGACCAGCACCTCGAGCCCGGCGTCGAGCCCGAGCAGCGCGGCGAGGCGGCGCGCGTCGCCCGAGCACTCCTTGATCGCGACCACGGCGTCCACTTCCCGCACGAGGCGCCCGATCGTCTCCGGCGCCATGTCGGTCCCGCCGCTGGCCGCGGGGTTGTTGTAGGCCATGATCGGCAGCGCGGTGGCCTCGGCCAGGGCGCGGTAATGCGCCACGAGCTCGCGCTCGTCAGCCGCGTAGCCCAGCGGCGGCAGCAGCATCAGCGCCTGTGCCCCCGCCGCCTCGGCGTCGGCCGCGTAGCGGAGCACCTCGCCGGGGGTGCCCGCGGACACGCCCGCGGTCACCGGCCCGTCGGACGCGCCCACGACGGTCTCGACCACGAGCCGCCGCTCGGCCTGGCTCAGGCTCCCGCTCTCGCCCATCGTGCCGCAGGCCACGAAACCGGTGCAGCCCGCCTCACGCATCCACTCGACGTTGGCGCGCAGCGCCTCGACATCGACCTCGTTCTCGCTTGTGAACGGCGTCATCGCCGCCGGCATCACGCCTTCGAAGCGCACGTGCTTCCTCCTAGTCCAGGGTCATGTACCTGCGCACCCGCTCGATGTGCGCGCGGGCGTAGAACTCCGCCGCGCGGGCGTCGCCGCCCGCCACGGCCTCGTAGATCATCCGGTGCTCGGCCATGTGGATCCGCACGCGGCCGGGGACCGCGATCGACTCGTCGCGGAGCCGCTGCCACAGCGGCTGGTCCATGACCTCGGCGACCCACTCGGCGATGGCCACCAGCACCGGGTTGCCGGTCATCGCCGCCATCTGGCGGTGGAAGAGGCGGTCGCCGTCGTTCCACCGCGCCCTTCCCTCCGCGCTCTCGGGGTCCAGGATCTCCTCCATCGACGCAAGCAGCTCCGCCGCGTGGGCGTCCTCGCGCCCCCGTTCCGCCGCGAGCGCGGCGATGGCCGGCTCGAACAGCGCCCGTGCCTCGAGCAGCGCCGACGGGCTGGCGTCCGCGCCGCCGGGCGGCGCGCCCGGGCGCCCGTTGCCAGCGAAGCCCCGCGTCCGCGGGAGCGCGTCGTCGGCGACGTAGGAGCCGGCGCCGGCGCGCGTGCGCAGGATCCCCTCGGTCTGCAGCGCCGCCACCGCCTCGCGCACCGACGAGCGGCTGACCTCGAGCGCCCGGGCCAGGTCGCGCTCGGACGGGAGCCGGTCGCCCGGCGCGAGCCGTCCGTCGCGCACGTCGTCGAGGATGCGCTCGACGATGTGCTCGTAGAGCTGGCGGCCGCGCAGCGGCGGAATATTGGTCTGCTGATCGGCGCGCATCATGCACAGATTGGTCTGCTAAACAGACCTGCTACGGTAGCGCCGATGGCGGAGACAGTCCAGTCCGTGGATCCTCGCACGGGGCAGGCTGGGCCGACGTACCCCGCCTCAACCCCGTCCGACGTGCGTGCCGCCGTGACCGCGTCCGCGCACGCCGTTGGCTCCCCGGCGTGGCGCGACGCCAAGCGCCGCGCGGCCTTCCTGCGCGGGGCGGCCGCCCGCCTGCGCGAGGCCGACGGCGAGATCGTCGCGCTGGTCCAGTCCGAGACCGGCCTGCCCGAGGGCCGCGCGGTCGGCGAGCTCGAGCGCACCTGCCGCCAGCTCGAGGCCTTCGCCGACGTCGTCGACGCCGGCGACTACGTCGACGCGATGATCGACACCGCCGACCCCGACGCGCAGCCGATCCCGCGGCCCGACGTCCGCCGCATGCTCGTGCCGATCGGCCCCGTGGCCGTGTTCGGGGCCAGCAACTTCCCGCTCGCCTTCGGCGTCGCCGGCGGCGACACCGCCTCCGCGCTGGCCGCCGGCTGCCCGGTGGTCGCCAAGGGCCACCCGTCCCATCCGGGCACGAGCGAGGCCGTCGCCGCCTGCCTGGACGCGGCCCGCGCCGACGCCGGCCTGCCCGACGACGCCTTCGCGCTCGTACAGGGCCCCGGCAACGACGTGGGCGAGGCGCTGGTGGACGCGCCCGCGCTCGCCGCCGTCGGCTTCACCGGCTCGCTGGCGGCCGGCCGGGCGCTGTACGAGCGCGCCGCGCGCCGCCCGGAGCCGATCCCGGTCTACGCCGAGATGGGCAGTGTCAACCCGGTGGTGGTCACCGAGGGCGCGCTGGCCGAGCGCGCCGACGGCATCGCCGAGCAGCTGGCCGGCGCGGTGTCGTTCGCCGCCGGCCAGCTGTGCACCAAGCCCGGCGTCGTGCTCGTGCCCGAGGGCGCGTCCGGCGAGGCCTTCGCGCAGGCCGTGGTTGACCGGCTCGCGGCGGCGGGGCCGCAGGTGATGCTCAACGACCGCCTGCGCTCCTCGCTGGGCGACCGCGTGCAGGACCTCGATGCCGACAGCAACGTGCAGCGCCTGACCCCCGACGGCGGCGCGGCCGAGCCCGGGCTGCGCTTCGACCCGCTCGCGTTCCGCGCCCCCGCCGCCGCCGTGCGGGCCTCGCGCGACCTGCTGGAGGAGCGCTTCGGGCCGGTCGTGCTGCTCGTGACCTACGCCTCGGAGGACGAGCTGCTGGAGACCGCGGGCGTCCTCGAGGGCCAGCTCACCGCGACCATCCACGCCGGCGCGCAAGAGGCCGAGCTGCGCCGCTCCCTGACCGACGCCCTGAGCGAGCGCGTCGGGCGGCTGATCTACGACGGCGTCCCCACCGGCGTCGCCGTCAGCACCGCCATGCACCACGGCGGCCCCTATCCGGCCACGACCGCGCCCGCGCACACGTCGGTGGGCATGACCGCGATCGCGCGCTTCCTGCGCCCGGTCGCCTGGCAGAACGCGCCGCAGGACGTCCTGCCGCCGGCGCTGCAGGACGGCAACCCGCTGGGGATCTGGCGCAGCGTCGACGGCCAGTTGACCCGCGACTAGCGCTCGTCCCGCTCCTCCGCCAGCGCCTGCCGCAGCGTGACGTCGAACGGCTGCGGGCGCACGTCGAACAACGCCGCGCCGGCGTCGTCGGTGACCACGGTCGGCGTGCGCAGGCCTTCGATCAGCGGGCGCGCGACCCCGGTGTCGACCGGCGTGACGAGGCCGAGCGAGAGCGAGGACAGCGCTGGGCTGAGAAGCGGGACCGGGTCCTTGAGCGGCGAGCGCTTGTCCAGCGCGCAGGCCATGCGGTCGAGCATGTCCGCGTAGGCGAGCACGTCGGGGCCGCCGATCTGCACCTCGCGCCCCGCGCTGGCCTCCACCGCAGGCGCCTGGGCGAGGTAGCCGACGGTGTCCTCGATGCCGATCGGCTGCGTCGGCGTGCGCAGCCAGGACGGGGTCACCATCACCGGCAGCCGCTGCACGAGGTAGCGCAGCGTGCGGACTCGCTGCGCTTGCCGACCACCATGGCCGCGCGGAAATACGTGAGCGGCGGGCCCTCGTCGACGAGCACGAGCGCCGTGGCGTGGCGGCTGCGCAGGTGGGCCGAGCCGTCGGTGTCCCCGAGGCCGCCGAGGTAGACGACGCGTCCGACGCCCTCCTCGCGCGCCATGCGCCCGAAGGCCGACGCCGCCCGCCGCTCGCGCGCGGCGAAGTCGCCGCCCCCGCCCATGAGGTGCACGAGGTAGTAGGCGACGTCGACGTCGCGCCCTGCGCCCGCCAGCGTATCGGGCCGCAGGAGGTCGCCCTCGTGCAGGTCGAAACCGCGCTCGCGCAGGTGCGCCGAGCGGCCGGCGTCGCGCACGAGGCACCGGACCTCGTCCCCGCGCCCGTGCAGGGCGTCGGCCAGCCGCGAGCCCACGAACCCGGTGGGGCCGCTGACGAGCGCGCGCACGTGTCAGCCGTCCCCCAGCGAGAGCGTGGCGGTCATGGGCGCAGCTCCGCCGCGGCCTCGACGGGGTCGCCGTGCAGGAGCTCGGCCCCGACGGCGTCGGCGAGGTTCGCGTGCACCCCGGCGCCCGCCAACAGCAGGCGCGTGCGCTGCGCGAGCTGCGCCAGGGGCTCGCGCAGCAGGGCGACGCGCGCCGGGGTCAGGGCGACGATCACGACCACGTCGGGCTTCAGCTCCTCCACCGTGCTCGTCAGCGTGTCGACCGGCGTGTCGGGGCCCAGGTAGGTGATGCGCCAGCCGCGCTGGCGCAGCGCGAGCCCGAACAGCAGCAGCCCGAGGTCGTGGCGCTCCCCGGGCGCGCAGGCCAGCAGCGCGCGCGGTCCCACGCCGCGGTCCCAGCCCCGGGCCAGCGCGACCAGCCGCCCGCGCAGCACCATGCTCGCGAAGTGCTCCTGGGCGACCGAGGCCTCGCCGCGCTCCCAGCGCTCGCCCAGCTCGCGCAGGTAGGGCAGCAGCACGTCGCGCGCCAGGGCGTCGAAGCTCAGCCGGGTGACGAGCAGGTCGAGCACGACCTGCGCCCGCGCGTCGTCGAAGTCGTCGAGGGCCTCGCGCAGCTCGTCGGCCACGCCTTCGAGCGATGGGGTCAGCCCGGCCGGCGGCGCCTCGGCCTCGAGCACCAGGCGCGCGGCCTCGCCCGCCGACACCCCGGCTCCGAGGTGGCGCACCATCGCCTGCACGCGGTCCTCGTCGGCCGCGGTGTAGAGGCGGAAGCCGCCGTCGGTGCGTTGCGGCTCGAGCAGCCCGTAGCGGCGCTCCCACGCCCGCAGGACGTCGGGGGACACCTGCGTGCGTCGCGCCAGCTCACCGATGCGTAAGCGCGGTTCCACGTCCCGTCTCCTGCGCCGCCGCGGCGCCGCCGACCGGGGACCGCCACCCCGGCTTCGCGCAGAGCATCTGGACGTCCATGATCCGCGCCTCGGCGAAGCCCGCCTCCGAGATCGCGAAGTAGAGCTCCCACAAGCGCCGGAAGCGCCGGTCATAGCCGAGCTCGGCCACCCGCTCCTGCGCGGCGAGGAAGCGCTCGCGCCAGGCGCGCAGGGTGAGCACGTACGAGGACGAGATGTCCTCGAGCCAGACGGTGCGCAGGTCGGTCTGCGCGGCCAGCGACCGCGCGATGGCCTCGACCGAGGGCAGGAAGCCGCCCGGGAAGATGAGCCGGTTGGCGAAGCCCGGCGCGTCCTTCTCGGCCTCGTAGGCGCGGTCGTCGGCGCAGATGGCCTGCAGGAACATGAGCCCGTTGGGCGCCAGCAGCGCCGAGCAGCGGGCCAGGAAGGTGTCGAGGTACTGCCAGCCGACCGCCTCGATCATCTCGATCGAGGCCAGGCGGTCGTAGGTCCCCTGCAGCTCGCGGTAGTCCTGGCCGATGACCCGTACGCGGTCGTCCAGCCCGGCGCGCTCAATGCGGACCCCCGCGTAGGCGCGCTGCTCGGCCGAGATCGTCGTGGTGGTCACGCGCGCGCCGTACTCGGCTGCGGCGTGCATGGCCAGGCCGCCCCAGCCGCCGCCGATCTCGAGCAGGTGCGTGTGCGGACCGAGCGCGAGCGCGCGGCAGACGCGGTCGACCTTCGCGCGCTGCGCATCCTCGAGCGCGTCGTCGGCGTGCGCGTACAGCGCGCACGAGTAGACCATGAGGTCGCGGTCGAGGAAGAGCTCGAAGAGGTCGTTGCCGAGGTCGTAGTGGGCGGCGATGTTGCGCCGGGCGCCGGCGACCGTGTTGCGGAGCGCGTCCGGGCGCAGCCGGCGCAGCGGCCGGCCCAGGCCGCGCAGGACGCGCCGCGCGCGGACCGAGCGGCGCATCTCGAGCGCGCCGATGCGCAGCGGCGCGACGACGTCGGGCGCGTCCCACTGGCCGTCGGCGTAGGCCTCGCCCAGGCCGATGCTGCCGTCGCGGGCCAGGCGAACATAGAAGCCGGGGTCGTGCACGACCACGGTGCCGCGCAGCGCGGCGCCCTCGGGCCCGAAGCCGAGCGTGCGCCCGCCGGCGTAGGCCTCCTCCACCTCGAGCCGCCCCGAAACGATGCGCCGGAACGCCGCGTGCACCGCGGCGCGCGCGAGCCGGCTCACGCCGCGCCCTCCGGGTGGGCGTACCAAGGCGCGCCCTTGCGCCGCAGGACCAGCGCCTGGAGATAGATGCGGGCCAGGGTGGCGATGGTGAGCGGAGGATATGTCGCGAGCACGCGCGCCATCAGCCTGCGGGTCAGCTCGCGCCGTCGCAGCGCCAGCGCGGCCTCGAACACGACCTCCCCTTCCTCGAGGTTCCGGAAGCCCAGCCGCAGGTCCTCGCCCGGCGGCGTCGTCCACCACGCGTAGCGCTGGTCCATGCCCATGAACGCCGAGACGTGCATGCGCTTGTCGACCTCGCCGCGCGGCTCGTCGCGGGCATCGAGGACGTAGGCGTGGCGCTCGCCCCAGGGCGTGTTCGTCACCTCGGCGACCACGGCGTCCAGCGCCCCGGCCGCGTCGAGGCAGAACAGGAAGCTGACGGGGTTGAAGCCGACGCCGAGGTAGCGGGGCTGGGCGAGCAGCCGGACCGGGCCGGTCGGGCGGCGCCCGAGCCGCTCCGCCACCAGCTGGCCCGCCGCCGCGTCGATCGGCTCGTCCGGGTCGCCGAGGAAATCGGCCCGGCGCAGCCACGCGGGCGCCGGGCGCCGGGCCGACCACAGCGGGAACGGGTCGAGCACCTCGGGCAGCTCGGCGAGGTCGAGCAGGGGGAGGAAGAGCCGGTAGCGGAACTCGTGCTGCACGGGGCGGTGGCGGCGGTGCCTAACCCAGCCCTCGTAGAGGGCGGAGGCGGGGCTCATGCCGCGAGGGCGGGCGCGGGCGCGCGCCCGACGGCCGGCACCGCCCGCAGCGCGGACCACACGCCGTCCTCGTGGAAAGCCCCAGCGCCAGTGCGCGCCGCAGTAGTGGGTGCGGTGGCGACCGCTGATCTCGCCCCAGCGCCGCTGCGCGGCCACGCCGGCACGCGAGTAGACCGGATGCGCGTAGGCGAAGCGGTCGATGATCCGGTCGGGGTCGATCGCCGCGGCCCGGTTCAGCGTGACGAGGAACCGGCGGTCGGCGCGCAGCGCCTGCAGCCGGTTCATGTCGTAGGTGATCGTCGTGTGCCCCGTCGGCGCCTCCGGCAGGTGGTAGTTCCAGCTCGCGCGCGCGGCCCGCCGGCGTGGCAGCACGCCCTCGTCGGTGTGGAGCACGACGTCGTTGGCCTTGTAGGGGATGGCGCCGAGCACGTCCCGCTCGGCGGCCGTGGGCTCGGCCAACAGCGCCAGCGCCTGGTCGGAGTGCAGGGCGAGCACGACCTCGTCGAAGCGCGCGACGGTGTCCTCGAACCGCAGCTCGACGCCCTCCCGGTCGCGCTCGATCCGGCGCACCGGGGCCCGCAGGTGCACGCGCCCCGGGAGCGCGGCCAGGATCGCCTCCACGTAGCGGCGTGAGCCGCCGGTCACGCTGCGCCAGCGCGGCCGGCCGAGCAGTTGCAGGGCGCCATGGTTCTCGAGGAACGCGGCCAGGAAGCTGACCGGGAACGACCGGAGCTCGGCCGGGTCGGCGGACCAGATCGATGCGACCTGGGGCACGATCAGGCGCTCGACGAAGTAGTCCGAGTAGCCGCCGTCGGCCAAGAAGGCGCGCAACGAGGGCCCTTCGCCGTTGAGCGCGATCAGGCCGCGAGCCTCGCGGTTGAAGCGCACGAGGTCGGAGAGCATGCGGTGAAAGCGCGGGTCGACGACGTGGGCCGGGTACGCGAAGACGCCCAGGTGGCCGGCTCGCCCACTCAAACCGGCCGTCCGCGTCCGAGACCGAGAAGCTCATGTCGGACGGCTGGGTCGCCACCCCGAGCTCGGCGAACAGCCGCTTGAG
Source organism: Solirubrobacteraceae bacterium (assembly GCA_036270095.1). Taxonomy (GTDB): domain Bacteria; phylum Actinomycetota; class Thermoleophilia; order Solirubrobacterales; family Solirubrobacteraceae; genus DATBDE01. The sequence continues at coordinate 11,253 of DATBDE010000127.1, forward strand.
GTTGGGGTAGTTGCGGTCGTTGAGCACGACGAAGCCCGTGTCGACGTCGTGGGTGCCGGCCTCGGTCTCGATCGCGACCGTGTTGGCGTGCCCGCCCGCGTGGCCCGCGGCCTCGAACAGGTGAAGGTCGTGGCCGGCCTTGTCGAGCTCGTAGGCGGCCACGAGCCCCGCCACGCCGGCGCCGACGACTGCGACCCGGCTCATGGGGTTGCCAGCCGCTGGCACTCGCGCCACAGCGCCCGGCGGTCCTCGGCCGATTCGTCGGTGCGCGGCAGCCGATGGGTGGGCCGGGGGCGCCGGTCGTGCCAGAACCTGCCTCCCGGAACCTCGGCGGCGGGCGCGGTGGCGAGCCAGACGATGGTGTCGGCGCCCTGGCGGCCGTCGCGCAGCAGTGGTCGGGTGAGCCGGTGGAAGCGGGGCAGCGAGCGCTGCAGGCCCGGCGTGTCGGCCCAGCCCGGGTGCATGGCGGCGAAGCGCACGCCGGCGGCGCCCTCGCGCGCGCTCCAGAGCTCGTTGAGGACGACCTCGGCCCGCTTGGTGTGGGCGTAGAAGCGCGGGCCGTGAAACGTCCGGTGGTCGAGCTGGAGGTCGGCGCCGTCGAGCCGCGCCGTGTACATCCCGCCCGAGGAGACGGTCACCACGCGCCCCGGGGTGCCCGTGCGCAGGGCGGGGAGGAGCCGCTCGGTCAGCGCGAACGGGCCGAGGACGTTCGTCGCGAAGGTCAGCTCGGCGCCGCTGGAGCTGCGCTCGCGGCGCTCGGCGAGCACGCCGGCGTTGTTGACGAGCACGGCGAGGTCGGGCTCGCGCTCGGCCAGGTCGGCGGCCAGGCGCGCGACCGACTCGAGCTCGGCCAGGTCGCAGAGCGCGACGCGCAGGTCGGCCGCGGCGCCGACGCGCTGCAGGACCTCGTCGCGTGCGCGCTCGCCGCGCGCGCGGTCGCGCACGACCAGGTGGACGCGTGCTCCGGCGCGAGCCAGGCCCTCGACAGCGGCCACGCCAAGGCCCGAGCTCGCGCCGGTGACCACGGCCGCGCCACCGTCCAGCCTGCCCGCGACGGCGTTGTCCCAGCGAAGGCCGCGCAGCCAGTAGCCGAGCGCGGAGTAACCGGGGGCGACGGAGCAATCCAGTGCGGTGTCTATGGCCGGGGGCACGATTCCCGACATATCCTAGACGAAGGCTGGACAAACTCGTTACAGACGTTCGATCTGGTAGTGCAGCGTCAGGAAGCGCTGCCCCGCCAAGGAGAAGCTGTGGGCCGTCTTCAGCTCGCCGTCGGCGACGTAGACGTGGATGCGCTCGTTGAAGGAGAGGAGCTTGATCACGGTGAGGGCGTCGCGCTCGCTGTCGACCGAGCTCAGGTAGTGCCCGGGGAACGCGAGGTCGGAGCGCGAGCTGAGCACGAAGTCGTCCTCGCCCTCGTTGGACGGCAGCAGCGTGGCGGTGAAGTTGGCGTTGGGGATCGGGAAGCCGACGCTCACGTAGCCGCGGCCCTCGTGGCGGAAGCTCGTGTAGATGCCGACGTAGATCGGCTTGCCCGAGTCGGCGTAGGTGCGGATCCAGCCCCGGATGTCGATGTTCTCGCTGCCCTCGAGCGTGATCGTGTCGATGGTGCTGACCATCCCGCGCTGGGCCTCCTCGATGTTCGAGGGGATCGCGGCCTGGCCCAGCGGCTCGGCCACGATGCGCTTGAACAGCTCGTAGGCCGGCTTCATCCACTCGCGCCATTCGGGGACGATCGTGAGCTTGAACCGGCTCGTGTGCTCGTAGAACTCGCGGATCAGCGGGTGCACCCGCGCCGGGTCGAAGGTCGGCCCCGCGAGGTTGTCGAGCGAAGCGAGGATGCCGACGTCGGGCGGGTTGCGCTCGTAGTGGCCGCCGCGGACCTGCGCCAGCTGCTCGACGTAGTCGGCGCCGACGTACCGCGTGCGCGCCTCGAAGGGCACGATGTAGCGCAGCTGCGCGGCGGGGACCTCCTCGGCCATGACCCGTACCAGGGGCCGGTTGCGGTACAGGAAGGCCGCGACCGAGCGGTAGACCAGGCCGACAGCCGCGCCGACCAGCGCGGCTGCGGGCGCCGGATCGGGGATGGTGAAGAGCAGGCCGAGGGCCACGCCCACGGCCAGGCCGAGCGCGACCTTGGGCGGGCGCAGGCCGAGCAGGCCGAGGAAGCCGCCGCACACGACCGCGGTCAGCAACGGCTCGCCGTCGCCCCAGATCAGCCCCAGCACCCAGCCGAACACGGCCATGAGCAGGGCGCTGGCGAGGATCCGGTTGGCGAGAGGCGCCGGCCTCCCCGGCCCGCGGCGCCGGCTGGCGACGGCCTCGACCGGCGCCATGACGGCCGCGCCGATCAGCGCGCCGAGGCCGGGGCCAATCCCGTCGATGGCGTCGCCGAGCACGGCGCCCGAGGCGGCGCCCAGGACCGTGCCCCACACCAGCGCGTCGACGAGCTGGCCTGAGCGGCTGCGCCGGCGACGGTCGGGCTGCGTGGACATGGCCGCGGAGTATGCCTCCGCGCTATACCTCCGGCCACGCCCGCGACGAGCACCCTCGACCCGTTCTCCGACGCGTTCCTCGAGGCGCCCTACGCGCCGCTCGAGGAGTTGCGCGAGGGCGGGTCGGTGGTGTGGCTGGAGCGCTACCGGGTCTACGTCATGGCGCGTCACGAGCAGGTCGACGCCGCTCTGCGCGACCCCGACACGTACTGCTCACGGCGCGGGGTGGGGCTTGCGGACTTCGCCCGCGAGAAGCCGTGGCGCCCGCCCAGCCTGCTGCTCGAGGCCGACCCGCCCGAGCACGACCGGGCTCGCCGCGCCGTCGGGCGCACGCTGGCCCCGGCCAGCGTTCGCGCCCTGCGCGACGCCTTCGCCGCCCACGCCGAGGCGACGGTCGCGGCACTGCTCGAAGCGGGCGCGTGCGACGGCATGGCCGACCTGGCCCGGCCGTATCCGCTGACCGTGTTCCCCGACGCCGTCGGCCTGGCCGACGACGGCCGCGAGCACCTGCTCGCCTACGGCGGCATGGTGTTCAACGGCTTCGGGCCGCGCAACGCGCACTTCGAGCGTTCGATGGAGCGGGGCGCGGCCTCCCGCGACTGGGTGATGGTCAACACCCGGCGCGAGGCGCTGGCCCCGGACGGGCTCGGGGCGACGCTGCACGCGCTCGCCGCCGAGGAGGGCTTCTCGGAGGAGGAGGCGGCCCTGCTCGTGCGGTCGTTCCTGTCCGCGGGCGTCGACACGACGGTGCACGGGCTCGGCAACGCGCTGCTCTGCTTCGCCACGCACCCGGACCAGTGGGCGGCGCTGCGGGCCGAGCCGGGCCGCGCCCGCGCGGCGTTCGAGGAGGTGATCCGGTTCGAGTCGCCGGTGCAGATGTTCTTCCGCACCACGACGCGCGCGGTCGTCGTCGACGGCGAGACGATCCCGGAGGGCGAGAAGGTCCTGCTGCTGCTCGCGTCGGCCAACCGCGACCCGCGCCACTGGGAGGCGCCCGAGCGCTTCGACATCGCGCGCCGCAGCGGGGCGCACGTGGGCTTCGGCGCCGGCATCCACGCCTGCGTCGGGCGGATGCTCGCGCGCATGGAGGGCGAGCTCGTGCTGAGCGCGCTGGCCGAGAAGGTCGCGCGCATCGAGCTCGACGGCGAGCCCGAGCGCGAGCTCAACAACAACCTGCGCGGCCTGGACCGGTTGCCGTTGCGCTTTGCGGCTACGTAGCGGCGGGCGTGGGGGGTTCTCGGGCGAGAGCGGCGAATTCGCGAGCGATTGGAGCTTTTGGGGCCGGCGCCGCTCGCACCCACCCTCGTCGCCGCCGTTCTCGACGCGAGGCCAAACACCGCGCGACCCAGGCTCTGAACGCCACGGCGAAGCCAAGCGCCGCGCGGCCCAAACGCGACCGCCGGGCCGCCGCATGTTCGCGGGCGGCCCGGCAGCCGGAGCGGAGCTAGCGCCCGCCGTGGTCGTCGCCGGCGGGGTCGTCGGCGCCGTGGCCGCCGCGGTCGTCGCCGCGGTCGTGCGTGGCAGGATCGTCGGCGCCGTGGCGCGCCGCCTTCGCGCGGTCCTCCTGGCGGCGGTGGTGGCGCCGCTCGGCGCGGCGGTCGTCGGCACCATGGCGCGCGGCGCGAGCGCCGCCCTTGTCGTCGCCGCGCTCGTGGCGGACGCCGTGGTCGTCGCCGCGGTTGTGTCCGACGGGGTCGTCGGCGCCGTGTCGCGCTTGCGCGGCCCCGGCACCGCCGGCGGCGAGCGAGGCAATAGCGCCAAGCACGAGGACGCTGCGGGTCATACGGGACATCGCAATGCTCCTTCGAGTTGGGTTCCTTGACGGGATCGAAGGTCGCAGCACCCTGGTCGAGGTCACAAGACGACATTGGTCTTAAGACATTGTCCGCGCGATCTTTGCCTCCAGCGCGCATCTCTCCCATATGAGCGCCTCCGCAGCGATCCAGGAGCCCGTGCCCAGACGCGGCCGTGCCGAGCGGCTGCGGCTGCGCCTGCGCGCGCTGCTGTGGGGACGCCGGCGCGGCGGCGACCGCGTCGTCCTGACCTTCGCGCTGGCGGGCCTGGCCGCGGTGGTCGTCATCGCGATCGCCGGCGCGCTCGTGCTGCGCGACCGCGGCCTCTCGGAGGCGATCGACCAGGCCAAGGTGGTCACGCGGGTGACCGGCGAGGGCATCGTCGCCCCGCGCGTGACCAGGGGTGTGCTGCGCGGCGACCCGCGCGCGCTGCGCCACCTCGACGCCGTGGTCCGCCGCGACGTGGTCCACAACCCTGTGGTGCGGGTCAAGCTGTGGACGGCCGGCGGGCGGATCGTCTACTCGGACGAGCACGCGCTCATCGGCCAGCGCTTCCCGCTCGGCGCCGACGAGCGCGAGATCCTCGCCCGCGGCGGCGTCGCGGCGGAGGAGAGCGACCTCGCCCGCCCGGAGAACCGCTACGAGCGCGGCGGCGGCGACCTGCTCGAGGTCTACCTACCCGTCCGCACCCCGGACGGGCGACGGCTGCTGTTCGAGTCCTACCAGCGCTTCAGCTCGATCGCGACCGGCGGGGAGCGCGTGTGGCTGGCCTTCGCGCCGGTGCTCATCGGCGGCCTGCTGCTGCTCGAGCTGTTCCAGCTCCCGCTGGCGCGCTCGCTGGTCAAGCGCCTGCGCGCGGGCCAAGCCGAGAGCGAGCAACTGTTGCGGGCCGCGCTGGAGGTCTCCGACGCCGAACGCCGCCGCCTGGCCGCCAACCTCCACGACGGCGCCGTACAGCAGCTGGTCGGCGTCTCCTACACCCTGTCGGCCGCCGCCCGCGACGCCGATCCCGAGCACCGCGCCCGGCTGCAGGATGCCGCCGCGCGAACGCGCGCGACCATCCGCGACCTGCGCACGCTGCTCGTCGACCTCTACCCGCCCAACCTCGAGCGCGCCGGGCTGCCCGCCGCACTGCGCGACCTCGCCGTCAACCTCGAGCACCACGGCATCCAGGCCACGCTGGACGCGCCCGACGCGGTTGCCCTGCCCAAGCCCTCGCAGGCGCTGCTGTACCGCATCGCGCAGGAGGCGCTGCGCAATGTGGTCGAGCACGCGGAGGCAAGGCGCGTGCTCGTGCGCGTCGAGACCAACGCCACCGTCGCCCGCCTGACCGTCAGCGACGACGGCGTCGGCTTCGACTCCGAGGCCGTGCGCGCAGCGCCGCCGCAGGGCCATTTCGGCCTGCGCATGCTCAGCGACCTGGCCGAGGAGGCGGGCGGCTCGGTGACCATGCAGTCCCAGCCCGGCGCGGGCACCACGATCGCGGCGGAGGTGCCGATCGCATGACCCGTATCCTCGTCGTCGACGACCACGCCGTCGTGCGCCAGGGGCTCGTCGAGCTGCTGGGCGGCGTCGAGGACCTCGACGTCGTCGGCGCCGTCGCGGGCGGCGAGGAGGCAATCGAGGCCGCACGCACGCTGCGCCCCGACGTCGTGCTCATGGACCTGGAGATGGACGGCACCGACGGCGTGCAGGCCACGCAGCGCATCAAGGACGCCGACCCGCACCCGCAGGTCGTCGTCCTGACCTCGTTCTCCGACCAGAGCCGCATCCTCGCCGCGCTCGACGCGGGCGCCCGCGGCTACCTGCTCAAGGACGCCACGCCCGACGAGCTCGTCGAGGGCATCCAGTCCGCGGCCAAGGGCGACGCCCCGCTGGCCCAGCCCGCCATCAACGCGATCGTCGCCGCCCGCGCCGGCGAGGGCGGGCTGCCCGAGCTGTCCGAGCGCGAGCGCGACGTGCTCGCGCTGCTCGCCGACGGCCAGTCCAACAAGGCCATCGCGCGGCGGCTCGACATCGCCGAGAAGACGGTCAAGGCCCACCTCACGAGCGCGTTCCGGCGCATCGGCGCGACCAACCGCGTCGAGGCAGCGCTGTGGGCCAAGCAGCACCGCCTGACCTGAGTAGGCTCCAGCCTGAGGTGAAGGCGTTGGTGCTCGCTCTGGTGGTGCTGCTCGCTCCGGCGGGCGCGGCGCAGGCAGGGATCATCCGGTCCGAGGACGTCCTCCCCGCCGGGCAGAGCGGGTTCGTGGGCGCGGACGGCACCGGCTCGCCCCACCTCTACGACCAGCTCCCGCTGTTCCTGAGCTTCAGCTACAAGCCCGCCGACCTCAACGGCGCCGGCAGCGCGCAGGAGATGCCACGCCCCGGCGTGGCGATCGCGCGCGACGGCTACGGCGTGCCCAGCGTGACCGGCACGACCGAGGACGACCTGTGGTGGGGCGCCGGCTACGCGGTGGCCCAGGACCGCCTCGCCGAGCTCGAGCTCTTCCGGCGCCGCGGCAACGGCACGCTGGCCGAGATCCTCGGCAAGAGCATGCTGGCCGACGACATCGTCGCCCGGCGCGACTACTACACGACGCCCGAGCTGCGGGCCATGCTCGCGCGGCTGCCGGCCGACATCCAGGCCCGCTTCCGCGCCTACGCCGCGGGCGTCAACGCCTGGATCGACCACGTCCGGCAGACGCCGGCCGACGTGCCGCTCGAGTTCAGCGCGCTGAAGATCCCGCTGCGTCCCTGGAGCGTCCTTGACTCGCTGCGCATCGGCGTCCTGCTGGCGCGCACGATCCCGACCGGCGACGGCGAGGAGCTCGACAACCTCGCGGCCCTGCGCGCCTTCGGCCCGAGCAGGTTCGCGAAGATCCTGCCCCTGCGCGTGCCCGGCCAGATCACGACGATCCCGGCAGCTGACGGCACCTTCCCGTCCCAGCCCGGGCGCACGCGCGCGCAGGAGTTCGCGGCCTTCGTGCGCTCGCAGCGCTTCGTGCGCTCGCTGCCGCTTGCCCCGGTGGTGGGCGCCGCGGCGCGCGTGCCCACCGGCAAGGCGAGCCCGGCCCACGCGATTGACGTCGGCCTCGGCCACCTCGGAGGCTCGTTCATGTGGGCGATCCGGCGGCCGAGCGACGGGCACACGTTCCTCGTCAACGGCCCCCAGCTCGGCTACCAGGCGCCGTCGACGTTCGTGGAGCTCGACCTGCACGGCCCCGCCACCGATGTGCGCGGCGGCACCGCGCCGGGCGTGCCGATCATGGGCCCGGGCCACAACGCGCACGTCGCGTGGGGCTTTACCAGCGGGCTCTCGGACGACAACGACCTCTACGCCGAGCGACTGGCGGGACCGGGGTCGCGGCGCTATCGGTTCCGCGGGCGCGAGCAGACGATGTCGTGCCGGCGCGAGGTCTTCCGCTACCGCGACGGCGACGCCACCCGCGCGGTGCCGAAGACCCTGTGCCGCACCGTGCACGGACCCGTCCAGGCCCAGTCGGGCCGCGTCGCCTACGCCCGCCGCTACGCGCTGTGGAAGCGCGAGGGCGAGACCATCACCGGGCTGACCGCGCTCAGCGACGCGAGCAACCTCCAGGACGTCGACCGCGCCCTGCGGCAGGTGAGCTGGAACGAGAACATCGTCGCCGCCGACGACCACGGCGACATCGGCTACTGGCACCCGGGCCTGCACCCGCTGCGCCCGCTCGGCTGGGACGAGCGGCTGCCGTACCCGGGCACCGGCGAGGCCGAGTGGCGCGGCCTGCTGCCCCGCGCGCGAGATCCGCACGTGATCAACCCGCGCGGGCGCAACTGGGTCGCCAACTGGAACAACGTGCCGTCCGCGGACTGGACCTCGGGCGACGCCCCGGCGCGCGAGCGCCTCAACGGCCCCTTCCACCGCATCGCCGAGCTCCAAGCTCTGGTCGAGAGCGCGGCGCAGGATCCGACCTTCGACAGCGTCGGCGTCGGCGTCGTCCACACCAACGCGGTCACCGCGACGCAGTTCCCTACCGCGCTGCCGCGCTTGCGCGCCGCGGCCCAGGGCGCGGCCGGCGGCGCGGCGACGGGGCTGACCACCCTGTTGGCCTGGGACGGCAACTACGACCGCACCGCTCCCGACGGCACCGTCGACCCCGGCGTGGCCACCTGGGAGGCGTTCAAGGCGGCCGCACAGCGCGTCGCGGTCGGCGCCACCACGCCGGGCAAGCGAGCGCTCGTCGGCACGCCCGGTGACGAGGGCTTCGTGGAGTCGACGCTGGGCGAGACCTACGCCCTGCGCACGCTCGACGCAGCGGGGCTGCGCCGCGCCGCCGCGCAGGCGGCAAGCGCACTGACCGCCCGCTTCGGCACCGCCGACCCGTCCGCGTGGCGGGAGCCGCGCAGCATGGTCACCGCCACCGCCCAGGGCCTTGCCAGCCCGCCCCCGATCCCGCTCATCAACCGCGGGTCGTACGAGCAGATCGTCGAGCTCGCACCGTAGAGGTGATTCTGGGGCGCACGCACGCTGGTATCCGGGTGGGCACCGGCCAGGCGCTTCTCGCGCACTTCGACGCCAACGCCTGGCCTCGATGCCGGCCGAGCTGAAGGCCGCCTGTCACTGCGGGCAGCTGCGCCAGCCGACGAAGTAGCCTCCCGGCGAAAAGGGAGCCACCCATGCCGGAGGAACGCCCGCCGTTCCCGCCCTTCACCGCCGAGACCGCAGCCAAGAAGGTCCAGGCCGCCGAGGACGCTTGGAACACCCGTGACCCCGAGCGGGTCGCGGGCGCGTACAGCGTCGACTCGGCCTGGCGCAACCGCGACCAGTTCTTCATCGGCCGCGAGAAGATCGTCGCCTTCCTGGCCCAGAAGTGGGAGCGCGAGCTCGACTATGCCCTGCGCAAGAACCTGTGGGCCTTCGCGGGCAATCGCATCGGCGTGCGGTTCCAGTACGAGTCCCACGACGTGGACGGCACCTGGTGGCGCTCCTACGGCAACGAGCTGTGGGAGTTCAACGAGGCCGGCCTGATGGTGCGCCGCGAGGCCTCGATCAACGACGTGCGCATCGAGGAGCGCGAGCGCCGCATCTTCGGTCCGCGCGGCGACGACGAGCGCGGCGTCGAGTTCCCGCTGCAGTGAGTCGGCGGGCTACCTGCGACGCCTCCATGGTCACGCTGGGCGCCGCTGGCACCGATCGCGCTGGTACGGTCGGCGGCGTGAGGAGCGTGCGCATATTCGGCGCCGGGGCCGCCGCGGTCGTGGTCCTCCTGTTCGCCGGGTGTGGAGCGAGCGACAGCACGTCCACCAAGTCCCCGGCGGACACGCTGCGTGCGTGGCTGCACGCGACCGCGTCCGGCGACGGGCAGACGGCGTGCGCGCTGATGATCAAGGGCCTGAAGCAGCAGACGGCCGCGGTCGCCGGAGGCAGCGACTGTGCGGCGGGCATCAAGCGGGCCGGCGAGCTCAATCCGGCGGTCGCGCAGTTCAACCAGGTGAAGGTCAACCACGTCGAGATCAACGGCGACCGGGCCAGCGTCACCGGCGCCGTTCCCAGCATCAAGATGAACGCCACCTTCCAGCTTCAGCGCGTCAACGGCAAGTGGCTGGTGTCGAGCACGGGCGGTTGAGGCCGCGCGCAACGCCAGGAGTCGCAATCATGGCGAGCCATGGACGCGTCGGCTGCTCCCTCGCCGCGGAAGACGCACGCGCTGGCGCTGTTCGCCGGCCTGCCCGCCCACTACGACGCGATGGGCGCGGCGCTGAGCTTCGGACAGGACCGGCGCTGGCGCCGGGCGCTCGTCGCCGCGGTCGACCCGCGCCCGCAGCACACCGTGCTCGACGTCGCCACCGGGACCGGCCTGGTCGCCGCGGCGCTCGTGCGCCGCTCCGACTGCCGCGTGGTGGGACTCGACCAGAGCCCGGAGATGCTCGCCCGAGCACGGGCCCGATTCGCCGCCGACCCCGAGCTGCGCGAGCGCGTCGAGCTGGTCGAGGGGACGGCCGAGCGGCTGCCGTTCCCCGACCAGGCCTTCGACGCGCTCACCTTCACCTACCTCCTGCGTTACGTCGACGACCCGGCCGCGACGCTGCGCGAGCTGGCTCGCGTGGTCAAGCCCGGCGGCCCCATCGCCGCCATCGAGTTCGGCGTTCCCGGCGGCCTGGCCCGCCACGCCTGGCGGCTCTACACGCGCATCGGCCTGCCGCTGCTCGGGCGCCTCGTCTCGAGCGACTGGTACGAGGTCGGGCGCTTCCTGGGGCCGAGCATCGACGGCTTCTACGCCCGCCACCCGCTGCACGAGCTCACGCAGCGCTGGCGCGAGGCGGGCATCGCTTCGGTGCGCGTGCGGCGCATGAGCCTGGGCGGCGGCGTCCTCACCTGGGGAGTCCGAGATGGCGGCGGATCCCAGGCGGGTTGACAAGCCCGCCTTCTACGCGCTGCGGCCCGGCGGCTGGCGCGACCTGATCACGATCCTGCACCTGCCGTACACGGCGTGGCACCTCAGCTACGTCGCGCTGGGCGCGGCCGCCGCGCCCGTCCTGCACCTCGACCGCCTCGCCGCGGCGCTGGGCGCGTTCTTCCTCGCCGTCGGCATCGGGGCCCACGCGCTCGACGAGCTCAACGGCCGGCCCCTACGGACCCGGCTGTCGGACCGCGTCCTGATCGGGCTGGCGGCCGTGTCGATCGTGGGCGCCGTGGCCATCGGGATCGTCGGGGCGGTGACGGTCTCGGTCAGCCTCGTGCCTCTGGTCGCCGTCGGCGGCTTCCTGGTCGTGGCCTACAACCTGGAGCTGTTCGGAGGAAGGCTCCACAGCGACGTCTGGTTCGCGCTGGCCTGGGGCGCCTTCCCCGCCTTTACGGGCTTCTGGTGCAACGCGCTCGAGCTCACCGTCCCCGGCGTCGCGGTCACGGCGGGCTGCTACGTGCTCAGCGTGGCGCAGCGCCGCCTGAGCACGCCGGTGCGCGAGCTGCGCCGGCGCACGGTGGCGGTAAGCGGTGTCCAGGAGCTGCGCGACGGGCGGCGCATCGCGCTGACCTCGGCCCGGCTCTCGGCGCCGCTGGACGGCGCCCTGTCCGCGCTGTCGCTCGCCGTCGTCCTGCTCGCGTGTTCGCTGGTGGTCGCGCGGCTGTGAACGACCGCCCGCCCGTGAGCCGGCCTATCCGGCCGGCTCACGCTCGCGGTCGCGCAGCTCGCGGCGCAGGATCTTGCCCGTCACCGTCTTGGGCAGCTCCGCCAGCACCTCGACCTGGCGCGGGTACTTGTACGCGGCCATGCGCTCCTTGCAGAACGCGACGAGCTCGTCGGGCTCGGCGCTCGCGTCCTCCTTGAAGCTCACGAACGCCTTGACCGTTTCGCCCCGGTACTCGTCGGGCACGCCGACCACGGCCGCCTCGCGCACGGCCGGGTGCTCGTAGAGCACGTCCTCGACCTCGCGCGGCCACACCTTGTAGCCGGCGGCGTTGATCTGGTCCTTCTTGCGGTCGACGAGGTAGAACCAGCCGCGGTCGTCCATGAACCCGACGTCGCCGGTGCGCAGCTCGCCCGCGGAGAAGGCGTGCTCGGTCTCCTCCGGCTTGTCCCAGTACCCCGGTACGACCTGCGGGCCCGAGGTGGCGAGCTCGCCGACCTCGCCAGTCGGCAGCTCCTCGCCGTCCTCGCCGAGGATGCGCACGACGGTGTTGAACACCGGCACCCCGATCGAGAGCGCGCCGCTGTTGGGATCCACCGGGCTGCGGTTGTGCAGCGGGGTGAAGTGCGAGGGCGAGTTCGTCTCGGTCAGGCCGTAGGCGATGAGGATGGGCGAGCCGAAGCGCTCCTCCCACGCCTGCGCCACACTGGGCGCCACCGGCGCGCCGCCGCTGTAGACCTTGGTCAGCGTGGCGAGCTTGTCCGGCGTCACCGAGCGGTCGTTCATCAGCGCGATGAACACCGTGATCGACGCGACGGTGAACGTCGCCTTCCAGCGCTGCACGAGGTCGGCGGTCGTCCCCGGGTCGAACCGGTACGACAGGACCAGCGGCAGCGGCGTGAGCAGCCCCACCCCGATGTGCCCGATGAGCCCGGTGATGTGGAACAGCGGCGCCACCGCCAGGCACACGTCGCCTTCGCCGAGCTCGCACCAGTCGCGGTAGGTCTGCGAGTTGAACACCACATTGCCGTGCGTGTTCATCGCCCCCTTGGGCGGGCCGGTGGTGCCCGACGTGTAGGTGAGGAAGGCCACGTCGTCGGGGCGGAACGCCACCGGGTCGGGCCGCTCGCCCTCGTGCTCGCGCACGAGCTCGAGCAGGTCGTGCGTGCCCTCGGCGCGCGTGCGCTGCACGCCTTCCAGCAGCGCTGGGACGTCATCGAGGTAGTCGAGCTCGGACGTCGTGATGACGATGTCGACGTCGGTGTCCGGGACCACGCCGGCGGCGACCTGGCCGTAGAGCGCCTCATGCGTGATCAGCGCGCGGGCCCCCGAGTCCTCGAGCAGGAGCCGCAGCTCCCGGTCCTTGTTCATCGGGTTGATCGAGACCATGATCCCGCCGGCCTTCCACGTCGCGACCATCGCGATCACGAACTGGGGCACGTTCTGCAGGTAGACGGCCAGGCGGTCGCCGGTCCGGAAGCCGCGCTCGAGCAGCGCGGCCGCGAGCGCGTCGCTCTGCCGGTCGACGTCGGCGACGCTCAGCGTCGCGTCGAAGTAGTGGATCAGCGGGCGGTCGGGGGCCCGGTCCGCGGTCGCCTGCCACATGGCCAGCGCGCTGTCGTGCTCGTGTTCGATGTCGGGGTCCTTGCCGTCGTCGTACTCGGCGAGCCAGACCCGCTCCGCGTACGCGCTCACTTGATCGCCACCGGGTTCACCGGCGCCCCCGTGCCGCCGACGATGTTCAGCGGGGCGGCGACGTAGAAGAACGTCCAGCGGTTGTCGGCGGCGCAGCTCTCGGCCAGCTCGTCCAGCCAGCAGATCTCGCTGAACAGCACGCCGAGGTTGCGCATGAGCGCCGCGTGCAGCGGCAGTACCACACCGGACTCGGCGTGCGACGTGACCTCGTTGGCGATGGTGTCGGTCGACAACGAGGCGATCTCGCGGTCGTGGAACCACTCGACGAGCTCGGGGCGGTAGGTCAGGCCGGGCTCGACGAACGTGTCGCCATAGAACGCCTCGGCGCCGTGCTCGTAGAACACGCGCAGCCACCCGGTGCGGATGACGAGGTTGTCGTGGGCCTCGATCGTGCAGCCCTGCGCCTTGGCCGCCGCCTCGAGGTCGCTGTGGTCGAACGTCTCACCGGACTCGAGCGAGTCCTTGCCGCGGTGGCGAGCCATGTCGATGAGCACGCCGCGGCCGACGACGCCGTGCTTGGCGATCTTCTCCACGCCGCACTTGGCCATGCCGCCGGTGGTGCTGTCGGCGTCGTGGCCGTTGTAGATCTCGTCGCCGTACCAGGTGTGCCCGAGGGCGTCGAACTGCGTCGAGCCCTGCAGGAACGCGGTGATGTAGTCGTCGGCGTACTCGAGGCCGCCGGGCAGCGGCTGGAGCTTGCCGGCCCGGTAGTGGCTCTTGTCCTGCGTCATGAGCTTCACGGCGCCCGAGCGCCCGGGCCATACCGGGTCGCCCTCCGGCGCCCCTATCGGCGCGCCGAGCGTGAACACCTCGCCGCTGCTCACCTCCTTGACCCCGCGGAGCACCTCCGCGCTGGTCAGGAAGTTCAGGGCGCCGATCTCGTCGTCGCTACCCCACCGGCCCCAGTTGCGCGGGGCGTCGGCCAGCATGTCCTGAAGCGTCGCGGTCTGCGTCGCGTCGGCCATGGTCCTGCTCCTCTCCTCGGGGGCTCTGCTCCGAACCTCCCCCACCGGTCGTCTACCACTGTGCGGGTGGCGGGAAACCGGCCCGCCTCAGCCCGGCGCCACCAGGCGGTCACGCAGGCGCTCCAGCGTCGCTTCCGGCAGCCCCTGCGCGACCAGCCACGTCGCGGCCCCGCCCCGGTCCTCGAGGGCGTCCAGGAACGCCTCGATGGCCGCGGCGGGCGCGTCGACCAGGTCGGGCCGCTCGTCGAGAATGCGCCGGACCGCCTCGGCCTCGTCCTCGAAGCCGGGCGCGGCCTCGATCCGGCCCAGCACGGCGGGCATGCGTGCGCGGGTGGCCGTGTAGTCGGCGATCACGGCCTCGCGCGGCGCGCCCACGGCGGAGAGCAGCACCGCCACGACCATCCCCGTCCGGTCCTTGCCCGCCGTGCAGTGCACCAGCGTCGGGCCGTCGCTGTCGGCCACCGCCGCGGCGATCGCGGCGAAGCTCGCACCGGCCCCGTCCAGCGTCGTGCGGTACAGCTCCTCGAGGCCGCCGTCGATGTCGCGGACGCGGGCGACGAGGGCCGGCACGCTCGCGGCCGCCCGGAGCGGGAGCGCGCGGACGTCGGCGCCCCGGGCCGCGAGGGGGTGGGGCTCGTCGGCCTCGCCCGCGGAGCGCAGGTCGATCACCGTGCACGGCGGCCAGGCGACGCCGGCCGGCGTCACGTCGCCGCTGCGCGGGGCGTCGGACCGGTACAGCGCCCCCACCCGGATGCGGCTCCCTCTCGCCACGGGGATGCCGCCGACGTCGCGGAAGTTCTCCACGCCCTCCTACTGCCCGGGCCCGCGCGGGGCGCACTTGCCCGCGATCTTGAAGATGATCGTCTGCACGCGCTGGGGAACGTTGCCGCTGCCGTACAGCTTGTCGAACTCGGCCTTCCCGATCTTGGCCACGACGCCCTTCGCGATGCAGGCCGCCTGGGCTTCCGTGAAGCCGCGGTCGGTGACCAGGCTCTCGCGGAAGCGCTGGGGCTTGCTCGCCGTTGCGGTCGGGGTGGACGCCACCGACGTCGACGCGGGCGGGTTGTCCGTCGACGACGATGAACCCCCGCCGCAGGCCGCGAGTGCCACGGCCGTGAGGAGGACTGCAGGAACCGCAATGAGCTTCATGTTGTCAACCTCCACTGTCATGAATTCCGCGAGTCGCCGCGCTGGTCCTCCTACGCTCGATTGGGGCGTCGGTCACTACGAGCACACGGCCGCCCGGTTCCTGCCCGTCGCCGAGCGCGTCGTCGACCGCGCCGAGCTCGCCTCCGGCGAGCGGGTGCTCGACGTGGGCACCGGCACCGGCAACGCGGCGCTGCTGGCCGCGGCGCGCGGCGCCACGGTCACCGGCGTGGACCCCGCCGAGCGCCTGCTGGACGTCGCGCGCGCCCACGCCGCCGAGCGTGACCTCGACGCGACGTTCGTGGCCGGCGAGGCGGCGGCGCTGCCCCTGCCCGACGCCGGCGCCGACGTCGTGCTGTCGGTGTTCGGCGTCATCTTCGCCCCCGACGCCGCCGCCGCCGCGGCCGAGCTGGCACGGGTGACCGCCCCCGGCGGGCGCATCGTCGTGACCGCATGGATCCCCACGGGCGCGATCAGCACCATGTACCGCATCGCCCGCGAGACCGTACAGGGCGCCCTCGGCGCACCGGCCGGCCCGCCGCCCTTCGGTTGGCACGATCGCGACGCCCTCGCCGGCCTGCTCGAGCCCCACGGGTTCACGGTCACGGCCGAGGAGCACGAGATCGCCTTCACCGACGCCTCGCCCGCCGCGTTCCTTGAGACCGAGCAGGCCCACCATCCGGCCGCCATAGCGGGCCGCGCGGTGCTCGAGCCACGCGGCGAGCATCCGGCCCTGGCCGAGCGCATGGTCGCCGTCCTCGAGGCCGCCAACGAGGATCCGGATGCGTTCCGCGTCACCAGCCGCTACATCGTCGCGGAGGCGCGCAGGTAGCACCGGGAACACAGTGGCGCGCTAGGTTCCCCCTCATGGCGCGCCTGCCCTACGTCGACCCCGCGACCGCCTCGCTCCCGGTGCGCGAGGCGCTCGAGGCCGTCCCCCCGCTGAACGTCTTCCGAACCATGGCGCACGCCGAGACGGCGTTCCGGGCGTGGCTGCGCTGGGGCGGCACGTTGCTGGGCGAGCTCGAGCTCGACCCCGCGCTGCGCGAGCTCGCGATCCTCTATGTCTCGCGGCTGACGCCGCACGCGGAGTACGAGTGGGTCCAACACGTGCCGATCGCCCGCGCGGTCGGGGTCACCGACGCGCAGATCTCGGCGCTCGAGCATGGCGACCCGGTGGCCGCAAGCTTCGGCCCGCTCGAGCACGCGGTGCTGCGCTTCACGCGCGAGGTCGTCCGCGACGCCCGCGCGTCCGACGAGGCCTTCGTCGCCGTGCGCGAGGCGCTCTCCCCCCGCGAGATCGTCGAGCTGCTGATGGTGATCGGCCAGTACATGATGCTCGCGCGGGTCATGGCCACCGTGGAGATGGAGCTGGACGAGCCCGCCGGCACCGCGGTCCTCGACTCCTCAGACCGACGGAGCTGACGGTGGAGGCGGGCGACTCCGAGCTCGCAACCGGGACGGTCATCGGGCCCTACCGCATCGAGGCTCTGGTGGGGGAGGGCGGCATGGGCAAGGTGTTCCGCGCCGTGCGCCAGGGCGAGACCGAGCCGGTGGCGCTGAAGGTCATGCGCAGCCGACTGTCCGGCGAGGAGGAGCCGCGCCGCCGCTTCCTGCGCGAGGCGCGCGCCGCCGGCGCGGTGCGCCACAAGCACCTCGTGCCGGTGATGGACGCCGGCGAGGCCGGCGACCGCCGCTACCTGGTCATGCCCTACGTCCCTGGCCGCAACCTCGACAACCGCTTGGCCGACGGGCCGCTGCCCGTGTCCGAGTTGGTGCAGATCCTGGCCGAGGTCGCGTCGGGCCTGGACGCCCTGCACCGTGCCGGCCTGGTCCACCGGGACGTCAAGGCCTCCAATGTCCTGCTCGACGAGCAGGGCTCGGCGGCGCTGACCGACTTCGGCCTGGCCAAGCGCGACGACTGGTCGCGCCTGACCAAGATGGGCCAGGTCATGGGCACGGTGGACTACATCGCGCCCGAGCTGCTGCGCGGCGAGCAGGCCACCCCCGCCAGCGACCTCTACGCGCTCGGCTGCGTGACCTACGAGATGGTTGCCGGCCGCCCGCCGTTCGAGGGTGGCATGTTCGAGGTCGGGATGGCGCACCTCGAGAAACAGCCGCCCGACCCCACCGCCGGCCGCCCGGACGCGCCGCGGAGCCTCGGGCAGGCCGTGCAGCTGGCGCTGGAGAAGGACCCGCGGCGGCGCCCGCCCACCGCCACCGCGTTCGCGAACCTGGTCAGCGCGGCCGCCGCCGGCCGGTAGGGTCCCGGCCGTGGGCGCGCGGATCGGGACGGCGGTGTTCTGGCTCGTGGCCGGGACCATGCACTTCGTCGTGCCGCGGGCCTACGAGGCGATCGTGCCGCCGCCCCTGCGGCCCTACAAGCGCGAGGTCGTGCAGCTCAGCGGCGCGGCCGAGCTCGTGGGTGGGCTCGGCGTCATCCCAGCGCGCACGCGCCGCGCGGCGCGCTGGTGGCTGCTGGCCACCCTATTGGCCGTCTACCCGGCCAACATCTGGATGGCGCTGCGGCCCGAGCGCTTTCGCAACATCCCCGCCCCGGCGCTGTGGGCGCGCCTGCCGGCGCAGTTCCTCTTCGCCTGGCTGACCTGGCGCGGGACCGAGTGAGCGGCGAGCTCGAGATCGTCACCGGGCCGCTTGCGGGTCGCCGCCTCCCGCTGCGCGGCGAGGTCACGGTCGGGCGCGCCGACACCGACCTCGAGCTCAACGACGCCGAGGTCTCGCGCGCCCACGCCGTGCTGCGGGCACAGCCCGACGGCACGGTGGAGGTGGAGGACCTCGGCTCGACCAACGGCACCTACATCGATGACGTGCCGGTCATTGGCCCGGCTCTGCTCGGCCCCGGCCAGCAGTTGCGCATCGGCTCCACCGTGCTGCGCCTGGGCGGGGTGGCGGTCACGGCCGCGCACGCCGCCCCGCCGACGGTCGAGGAGCCCGCGCCCGCGCCCGCCGCGGACCCGCCGCGCCAGGCCTTCGCTGTTCCCACCGTGCGCCGGCGCCACGGCGAGCGCTCGGCGGCGCTGCTGATGGGCCCCACCGTCCTGACCTTCGTGACGATCGCGCTGACCGCGATCGCGCTGCTCGTCTACTTCGTGGCCAGGTAGATGAGCACCGCGAAAAGCACGAGGACGACGATGGCCAGCGGTGCCAGCCGGGCCTGCGCCTTGACCCGGGTGTCCGAGTAGCGGCCGAGCAGCTGCTGGGCCTGCGGCCGGGGCGGCGCGACGTACGTGGGCTCGCGCTGCGGCACGGCCAGCGCCGGCGGGACCGGGCGCACGACCGATGGGCGGGTGGCGAGCTCGGCGTCGGTACGCAGCTCGAGCACGGTGGTGCCCAGGAGCACGTCGTCGCCGGGCAGGGCGGTGACCGGCGCGTGGATCTCCTCGCGGTTGACGAAGGTGCCGTTGCGCGAGTCGAGGTCCTCGACCACGGCCCCGCCGGCCTGCGGGGTGATGCGGGCGTGCTGGCGCGAGACGCGCTCGTCGTCCAGCACGACGTCGGCCGCGGCGTCGCGGCCCACGACCACGGCGCGCTCGAGCGGCAGCTGGCGCCCGGCGCCCGGCCCCTCCACGATCTCGAGCAGCAGCCGCGCCATCAGCCCGCCTGGATCGCGATCGCGTCGATCTTCAGCTGCTGGCCCACGCGGCTCATGTGGAAGCCGATCGAGCCCTCGCTCGGGGAGGTCCCGGCGTTGTCGATCGTGTAGCTGGCCGAGGCCGAGGCGTCGTCGCTGCCGGGCTTGATGTCGAGGATGTTCAGGTGGTAGACCGAGTTGGGGAACTGGTTGAACTGCTGGCGGTACTCGGCCAGCGCGGCGTCGAGGCTCTTGGTCGGAGCGTTGCCGTTCTTGCGCGTGAAGGTGGGCGCGAACAGCCGGCGCAGCTGGGCGGTGTCGTGGTCGGTGTAGGCGGTCTCGTAGGTGCGCAGCAGCGTCCGCGCCTCAGCGCTGGAGACGCGCGTGGGCCCGGTGTCGGTGCTGGGTGGGTTCGTGTCGACCGTGCTCGGCGGGCCCAGGCCGCCCACGTCGGTCTTGGCGCTCGTCGTCGACGAGCCCGACGAGAAGGCGCCGGTGGCAGCCAGGACGCCGGCAACGATGCCGAGCAGGAGGACCACGCCGACGACGGCGAGCACGCCCACGAGGCCGCCGCGGCCCTTCTTGGCCGGGCGCGCCGCCGGCGGGGGCTGTTGGGGCGGCGGCATCGGCGCCCGCGGCGAAGGCTGCTGCGGCGGCGGGGGTGGCGGCGCGTCCAGGGGCGCGGTCCGCGCCGGCGTGGTCGCGGCGTCGCCCGGCGCCTCCTGCGGCGTGGGCAGCGTCGGGGCGGGCGGGCCGCCCTCGGGCGCCGCCGCCCCTACGGCCACCATGCGCTCGGGCGCGTCGGGCCGGCGGCCGCGGGCGGCGGCGTAGGCGGCGCGGCCGAGGTCGCCGGCGGACTGGAAGCGCTCGGCGGGGTCCTTGGCCATGGCGCGCAGCACAACCGCGTCGAGCTCGGGCGTCAGGCCCGGCACCACGGTCGAGGGCGCGGGCGGCGCGTCGTTGATGTGCCCCCACATCTTCGCCACGTCGGAGTCGCGCTCGAACGGCACGTGGCCGGTGAGCGCGTGCGCCAGCACGCCGCCCAGCGCGTAGACGTCCGAGCGCGCATCGACCTTCTCGCCGCGGATCTGCTCGGGGGCGATGTAGTCGAGCGTGCCCACCCACTGGCCGGTCTGGGTCAGGCCGCCGGCGCTCTCCACCCGCTTGGTCAGGCCGAAGTCGGTCAGGTAGGCGTGCTCGCGCCCGCGGCGCTCGCCGAGCAGGATGTTCGCCGGCTTGACGTCGCGGTGGACCAACCCCATGGCGTGGGCGGCGTCGAGCGCGTCGGCGACCTGGGCGATGATCTCGGCCGCGCGGACCGGGTCCAGGCGCCCGTGGCTCTCGATCTCCTGGCGCAGGTCCGAGCCCTCGACCCAGCGCATCGTGATGTAGAGCCGGCGGTCGTCCTCGCCCGCCTCGTAGACGTCGACCACGTTGGGGTGGTCGATGTTCGCGGCCAGGCGCGACTCCTGCTGGAACCGGGCCCGGAATCCGGGGTCGGAGGCCAGCGCAGGCGTCAGCAGCTTGAGGGCCACGCGGCGGTCCAGGGCGATCTGGTTGGCCCGATAGACCACGCCCATGCCGCCGCGGCCTGCTTCCTCTTCGATGCGGTAGCCGGCGAAGACCGTCCCCGGATCCATGGCGCAAGGTATACCTACGCGCGCCGTGCCCGCGCAGCCGCCACGTGACTCGACCATCGCCGTCGTGGGCGACGGCTTCGGGTCCCTGATCGTCTATGCGACCGCTGTCTACCTGGGGTTTGCACCCGAGGAGATCACGATCTACGGCCCCAGCCCGAGCCCGGTCGGCACCTACCAGCAGTTCGCCTACAACCTCGGCCAGACCGTCCTGCGGTCCGAATCGGAGTCGCACTTCCTGCCCGCGGACTGGCCCACGTTCGCGCAGCTCGACGCCTGGTCGCACCGCCATCTCGGGCCGCTCCTACGCTCGATCCGCCGCCGCTACAACCCCGGCGTGGCCGAGATCCTCACCGAGGCGGTCACGGTTGCCCGCGACCTGGGTTGGGACGACCAGCGCGTGCCCCTGCGGGTGGGCTGGTTGCAGCGCGAGGACGGGCCGCCCGCCCACTTCGTGCTCTACGACGCCGACGCCGGCTACCTGGGGCGGGCCAAGCACGTCATGCTCGCGCTCGGGCACGGGCCGCTGCAGTTCCCGCCGCCGCTGGCGGCCGCGCGCGAGCGCGATCCGACCATGCGCGAGCGCATCGTGCAGGCCTACGAGCCCAAGCTCTACGACGGCTCCGGGCGCTACCTGGTCATCGGGACCGGGATCGCGTCGGTCAACGAGTGGGCCAACGCCCTGGACGCGGGGGCCAAGGTCATCGCCCTGCGCCGCAACCCGCAGCCCGACGAGCAGGACCTCAACGTCCCCCGCTGCCTGTTCGAATCCCAGGGCGTGGACGCCTTCCAGGAGCTGTCGCTGGACGAGCGCATCAACTTCCTCGGGCGCACGCTGCGGGGAACGGCGCCCAGCCGCCGGAGCTGGCGCGAGCGCGTGCAGCGCGGCCGCCAGGAGGGGCGCTTCGACGAGCTCCTGGGCGAGATCGACGCCGTGCGCCCCGGCCCGGCCGGCCTGCGCGTGCACGTCGAGAGCGACCACGGCCCCGACGCGGGCTGGCTCGACGTCACCGGCGTCGTCTGCGGCACGGGGTTCGTGAAGTCGGTGCTGGCGCTGGCGGTGATCCGGCGCCTGATCGACACCTACGGGCTGCCGGTGGAGGGCGCGCGCATCCCGCTCGCGCCCAACTGCGGCGTGCCGGGGCTGGACCGGCCCGACTCGCGCCTGGCCGCCATGGGCCTGCTCGCCAACAACGTGATCCCGCACGGCGACACGATCGCCGGGCTCAAGTACGTGGGCCGACGCTTCGTGGCCGACTGCGCCCGCGCCGAGCGGCTGCGCGAGCGGCCGTTCTTCGGGCGCCTGGGCATGCAGCTGTCGCTGGCCGGCCGCAGCGCCGACGCCATCCGCCGGGTGCGCATGACGGAGCAGCTGGCCTAGCCATGTGCCCGACCGTCCTCGGCCGCATCCAGACCCGCACGGTGATCCTCATCGGGCCGGCGATCCTGGGCCTCGTTCTCTCGCTCGCCACCGGCAAGGCGGGCTGGATCGTGCTCATCGGCGTCTACCTGCTGCTCGGCGTGGCGCTGGACACCGGCTTCTACCCCTTCGTCATCCGCTGGCAGCCGCCGTGGCTGACCTTCGTGCTGGCGCTGGCCGAGTTCGTCCTCCTCTACGTGCTCTCCCAGGTGCTCGAGATCGGCCTGTCGCCGGTGCAGGCGATCGTCTTCTACTGGGTCAGCTGGGTCATCGCGATCACCACGAAGATCGTCGTGCTCCCGATCCTCTCGCTGAGCTGGATCGAGAACGCGGGCGAGTTCCGCGCCACCGGCTGGGCCGTGGTGGCCCAGAGCGCGCCGGTCTCCGCCGTCGCATTAGCGGCCGTCCCGGTCGAGCCGTCGGCGCTGGCGCGGGAGTTCGCGGCCGAGGGCGCCCTGCCTCGCGCGGTGCGCAACGCCGCTTCGCCGTCGACGCTGGACGCGATCCCGGAGGAGCTGCGGATCGCAGCAGCCGGACGACGGAGGGCGGGCACGGAAGGCGAGCCCGGATGAGCGAGCGTGCCCGCCCTCCGCGGGTGCGGCCGCCGTCCTTACGTCGCTAGGCGGAGACCGTCGCCGGCGTCGCCGCCGCCGGGTCCTCGGCGGGCAGGAGCGGGCGCCCGAGCATGAGGTCGGCGGCGCGCTCGGCCACCATGACGACCGGCGCATGGGTGTTGCCCGAGGTGATCGAGGGCAGCGACGAGGCGTCGACCACGCGCAGGCCGTCGACGCCGCGTACGCGCAGCTCGGGGTCGAGCACGCCGTCGCCCTCGGCGCCCATCCGGCACGTGCACGCCGGGTGGTAGGTGTGCTGGCACTCGGCGCGGATCCATGCCTCGAGCTGCTCGTCGCTGGCCACGCCCGGGCCGGGGTCGAGGTTGCGCCTGGCGGCGGCGCCCAGCGGCCCCGTGGCGGCGAGCTCGCGGGCGAAGCGGCACGCGGCCACCATCGCCGCCATCTCGGCCGGGTCGGCGAGCCAGTTGAGGCTGATCGCGGGCGGCGCCGACGGGTCGGCGGACCGCAGGCGCACCGCGCCCTCGCTACGCGGGCCCACGTAGGACGGCGCCAGCGTGAACGCGCTGCCCGGGAAGGTGCGGAAGCCGTTGTCGTAGTAGTAGGCGCCGCCGAACAGGATCTGGAAGTCGGGCGCCGGGCCGTCGGTGGCGATGCGGGTGTGGATGGCCGCCTCACCGACGTTGGAGGTCAGCTTGCCGCGGCCGCGCCCGAGCACGTACTCGACGAGATAGCGCGGGTGGGTGGCGTCGAAGAGGGTGTCGGTCTCGTCGGTCTCCCAGGTCAGGGTCGGCATCGGGTGGTCGATCAGGTGCCGGCCCACGTGGGGCGCGGCCAGCCGCGGCTCGATCCCCACCGCCCGCAGGTCCTCGGCCGGCCCGATGCCCGAGAGCATGAGCAGCTGCGGGGAGTTGTAGGCGCCCGCGCACAGGATCACCTCGCCCTCGGCCCGCGCCGTCTCGCGCCGCCCGTCGCCGCGGTCGTACTCGACGCCGACCGCGCGGTCGCCCTCGAACAGGATCCGGCTGGCCTGGGCGCCGGTGACCACGTCGAGGTTGTCGCGCTCCTTGCGCACCGGATGCAGGAACGCGTCGGCCGCGCTCCAACGCCGCCCGCGCTTCTGGGTCACCTGGACCACGCCGGCGCCCTCCTGCTCGGCGCCGTTGAAGTCGTCAGTGGCGGGCACGCCGAGCTGTCCGGCGGAGGCGACGAAGCGGTCGGCCAGGCCCGAGACCCACACCGGGTCGACGACGCTCAGCGGCCCGGCGCTGTTGTGGTACGGCGCGCCGAGGCGGCCGTTGCCCTCCGAGCGCTTGAAGTACGGCAGCACCTCGGGGTAGGACCAGCCCGGGACCCCGCGCTCGCTGGCCCAGGCGTCGAACACCGAGCGGTGCCCGCGCATGTAGATCATCGCGTTCATCGAGCTCGACCCGCCCAGCGAGCGCCCGCGGGGCAGGAAGATCGAGCGCCCGATCAGCGACGCCTCGGGCTCGGAGACGTACTGCCAGTCCAGGTCGGTGCGGAACTGCTTGGCAAACCCGACCGGGATGCGGATGTTGACCTTGCGGTCCGACCCGCCCGCCTCGAGCAGCAGCACGCGGTGAGACGGGTCCTCGCTCAGGCGGTTGGCCAGCGTGCACCCGGCCGACCCGGCTCCGACGATCACGTAGCGGTGGCTGGCCATCGCTGTCGGCGACCGTACCAGGGACGCGTGGCTAGAGTACGTGATGTCCTCAAAGCACCGGTTTTCGGGAGGACACACCGCTGGGAGGGCGCCCCGCTTCCGCGCGGCCGCCACAACCTCAGCGCTCACGCCGTGCGCTCGTCGCAGCGCGACCGGCTGCTGCGCGCGATGATCGGGCTCGTCGGCGAGCACGGCTATGCCGATACCTCCGTGCCCATGGTCGTGTCCGCCGCGCGCGTCTCGCGCTCGAGCTTCTACGCCCTCTTCGCCAACAAGACCGACTGCTTCATCGCCGCCTGCGACGAGGAGTCCAGCGGCATGCTGAAGCTGATGCTCGAGGCCGGGGCCGAAGAGGACTGGCTGCGGGCCGCGCGGCGGGGGATGGAGCGCTACCTGAAGTGGTGGCAGCGCCATCCGGCGTTCTCACGCGCGTATTCGTCGAGCTCCCGGCCGCGGGCAGCCGCGCCGTCCGCCAGCGCGACCGCCAGTACGCCCGCTACCGCAAGCTGTTCGCGGCGCTCGGCGAGCGCGCCCGCGAGGAGCAGCCCGAGCTGGCGCCGCTCTCGCCGCTGGCCACGCGGCTGATCGTCGCCGGCATCACCGAGGTGGTGGCCGAGGAGGTCCGCGCCGGGCGCATCGGCGGCCTCGACGCCCTGGCCGACGCCCTGCTGTACCTGGTGCTGCGGCTGCTGGCCGACGACGCCACCGCCGAGCGGGCGGTATCGAAGCGCCGGCTGCGCCTCGCTAGCGCGCGCTGAGGGCCGGAGAGCTCCAGGCGAAGCGGGTCACGTCGGTCCGCGGCGCCAGGGCGCCCGGGCGCGTCCCGCGGCGCACGAACACGATCGGCGCCGGGGCCGTGCGCGCGATGTCCGAGCGCGTGGGGCCGAGGCCCTCCTGACGCCAGCGCTCGGACAGCCCGACCACGAGCAGGCCCGCGCCCTTGGCCGCGTCCTCCACGCCGGCCTCGCCGGGCTCGGCCAGCACCGGCTCGGCGGTGACGCCCGCGAAGCGCTGCACGAGCAGCGACGCGTTGGCCAGCGAGCGCTGGCCCTCGGCCGTGCCGAGCAGCTGCAGCGGCGCCTTGGTCGCCGCCGCAAGCCACGCGCCCAGCTCCAGCGCGGCCCAGTCGTGCTCGGCCCCGCCGAAGGGCACGAGCACCGGCTTGTCGGGCCCGGGCAGCACCACGCCCTGCTCGCGCGCCACGAGCACCGCGACGTCGGCGGGTGACTCGCGCAGCAGGGCACCGACGTCGCCCCGTGGCACGCCCACGCCGAGCAGCGGGCGACGCCCGTCGGTGAGCACGAGGTCGACCTCCTCGGCCGCCGAGAGCTTGACCAGGTCCTGCCCTGGCCGCGCTGAGGTCAGCGCCACCGAGCGCGCCGCCACACCGCGCTGCAGCAGTTCGAGCCGCGCCTTCGCGGCCGCATTGGAAGCGTCGGTGAGCAGCCGCTGCTCGGTCTGCAGGCCGCCGCGTACGCCGGCGCTGCGCGGCGGGCGCAGCACGCGTGCGATGATGAGCTCGCGCCGGGGCTTGGACTGGGCCAGGGGCTCGGCCAGGGCCAGGAGCTGCACCAGCGCGCTGTCGGTCTGGGGCGCGATGAGGATCGAGTGCTCGGGCACCGGCACGGGCGAGTCGGCGTGGGACTCGCGCTTGGCCACCACGAGCTCCTCCTCCACCGGCGCGCCGAACTCGTTGCGCGGGTCGAGGAGGCGCAGCGCAGGGCCGGCCATGAACGTCGTGATCAGCGCCATGATCACCAGGGCCGCGAACAGCGCGGGCGAGATCACGCCCTTCTCCAGCGCCAGGTTGAGCACGATGAGCTCGGTCAGCCCACGCGTGTTCATCAGCGCGCCGAGCACGCCCGACTCCTTCCAGCTCAGCCCGGTCACCCGCGCGGCCAGGACCGTCCCGCCAAACTTGCCCGCGATGGCGACGACGAGCAGCCCGGCCGTAAGCGCCACCAGCGGCCACGAGTCCAGCAGCAGCATGTTCGTGCGCAGCCCGGTGTAGGTGAAGAAGAGGGGCAGCAGGAGGACGACGACGAAGTCCTCCACGCGGCGGGTGACGTCCTCGGTCAGGCCGGCGTGGCGGGGCATGACCGCGCCCATCACGAAGGCGCCGAAGATCACCGCGACGCCGATCTCCTCGGTCAGGTAGGCGGAGATGAGCACGCCCGCGAAGATGGCCATGATCCAGCCGACGGGCACGCGGCCGGCCTCGTCATAGGCGGTGGCGGCGCGGGCGAGCAGGCGCCGGGCGCCGAACACCATGAGCAGCAGGAACGCCGCGGCCAGGCCGATCGTCTTGGCCACGTCGCCGAACGAGCCGCTGGCCGCGGCGACCGCGGAGGCCAGGGCGATCAGGAACCAGGCCGAGATGTCGTCGATGGCCGCGCTGGCCAGCGCCAGGGCTCCCATCGGCCGCTTGAGCATCCGGCGCTCGACGATGATCCGCGCCAGCACCGGGAAGGCCGTGATCGACATCGAGACGCCCATGAACAGGGCGAAGGCGACGAACGGCTTGTCCGGGCCCACGAGGGCGAAGATCGGCAGCGCCGCCAGCAGTCCCAGCGCCATGGGCACGAACACGCCGGTGTTCGACACGGCCACCGCCTGCGTGACCCGGCCGCGCAGCTGGCTCGGGTCGAGCTCGAGCCCGACCAGGAACACGTAGAAGATCAGCCCGAGGTTGGCGACGATGCCGATGATCGGGACGATGTCGCTAGGGAAGATCGCCGCCTCGACGCTGGGGAACAGCGCGCCCAGCAGCGTGGGCCCGAGGGCGATCCCCGCCACGACCTCGCCCATAACCCGCGGCTGGCGCAGGCGCACGGCCAGCCAGCCGAATGCGCGCGCCACCAGCATCACCACCGCGATGGCGAGGAAGAACGCTGCCACGGCGTTGGCGGCCTCGCGCGTGCGTGTGGCGGTGACGGTCTGGGGGCCGATCGCGAGCGTCAGCGTGCGGTCCGTGGCCGTGCCCGCCACCGGCGCCGACCCGCCGCGTATGCACTGCACGCGCCCCGCCAGGTTGCCGTCCTTGTAGACGAGCGTCCCGCGCTTCGCGCCCCCGGCCGTCACGGCGACCGCCGAGCCGCCGTCCAGCGTGATGGCGTTGCCGAGGCAGGTCGAGCGCGGGGAGATCGTGTAGCCGTAGGCCACGCTGCCGGGCGCGCGCGGCTTGGGCGCGCCCGGCGTGGGCGGCTCGCGCTTGAGCGTCCCCGCCGCCGGCGCCCCGGCGACCGTACCGGCCAGGCGGCCGGAGGTGGCGTGGGCATCGAGCTGGCCCGAGGCCCCGTTCTGGCAGCTCACGCCGCCGGTCAGGCGTCCGTCCTTGAAGCGCAGGTTCCCGCCCGCCGAGCCCTGCACCGCCTCGAGGTCGACGAACTTCCCGGACTGGCTCAGGTTGACCTGCTTGCCCAGGCAGCCGTTCGGAGGGACGAGGTCGTAGCCGCCGGCGATGCTGGGCTGCGCCTTGGGCTTGGGCACGACCGCGAGCACGATCACCGCTACCGCGCCGACGGCCAGCGCAAGCAGGGTGTAGTACGCGATCAGGCGCCCACGGGGGACAGCGCGCGGGGGAGCCTCGTCCATGGGCGGGAGAACGTACCGGGGGTTGCCGACAACCGTCGCGGGACGCGATGATCGTCCCATGGCGGACCTGGGCGCCGGCACGGAATTCGCCGGACACCGCATAGAGGAGGTCATCGGGCGGGGCGGGATGGGCGTCGTCTACCGGGCGATCGACCTCAACCTGGACCGCGAGGTGGCGGTCAAGGTCATCGCCCCGCAGCTGGCCGGGGACGAGGACTTCCGCGCCCGGTTCCGGCGCGAGTGGCGCCTGGCCGCCTCGATCCGCCACCCGCACGTGGCGATGATCTACCGCGCCGGCGACGAGGACGGCCAGATGTATGTCTCGATGGACTACATCCGCGGCACCGACCTGCGGGCGATGATCGACCACCAGGGCGCGCTGGAGCCGCGGGAGGCGGCCGGGATCATCGAGCAGGTCGCGGGCGCGTTGGACGCGGCCCACGCCGCCGGGCTCGTCCACCGCGACATCAAGCCCGCCAACATCCTCATCGCCCAGCGCGACGGCTACGCGGATGCCTACCTGACCGACTTCGGGCTCAGCAAGCAGCTGCGCTCCGGCACGACGGCGCTGACGAAGACCGGCATGTTCGTCGGCACGGTCGACTACGTGGCGCCCGAGCAGCTGCGCGGCGACCCCGTCGACGCGCGCGCCGACATCTACTCGCTGGGCTGCGTGCTCTACGAGGCGCTGACCGGCGACATCCCGTTCCCGCGCGATTCCGAGCCGGCGAAGATGTGGGCCCACGTATCCGAGCCGCCGCCGTCGGTGCGTGCGCGCCGCCCTGACTTGTCCGGGGAGCTCGACGACGTTCTCCGCCGGGCGATGGCCAAGGACCCTGATGATCGCTTCCCGTCGGCCGGCGATCTCGGCCGCGGGGCGGTCGCCGCGGTCGCCGGGCGCGCGCTGCCGGCGGTGGAGCGCAGCGTGGCCACCGGCGACGCTGCGCCGGACACCAGCGTGAGCCCGCGGCAGCGGCCGGTCGAGAGCCCGCCGGCGCCGGCGCAGCCGACCGTGATCCCGACGCCCGCGGCGGCCGCCCCGCCGCCTCCGCCGCCCGCGCCGCCTCCGGCCGTCCCGTACCAGGCCGCGGCGGCGAGCGCACCGCCCCCGGACGCACGCAGCGGCGGCGGCAACCGGCGCATCCTGCTCATCCTCGGCGGCGCCGCCCTCGGCGTGATCGTGCTCGTGGCGATCGTGCTCGCGGTCAGCAGCGGCGGCGGCTCGACCACGACGACCGGCGCCACGAAGTCCACTCCGAATAAGCCGCCCCCCACCGCCGACCTTGCCGCGACGTACAGCGCCACGATCGACACCGGCGGCTCGCTGAAGCTCAACCTCAGCGGCACGCGCTCCGAGCTCGTCCACCTCGCCATCAACATGCCGCTGAGCTGCGCCGACGGCACCGACGACACGTTCCGGACGACGTTCCTCTCCCCCACCGACACCCAGGCCATCGACCCCGACGGGACCTTCACGTTCAAGGGCACGGCCGACGCGGACTCGTTCATCACCGGCGGCAGGGTCACGGTGAACGGGCGGCTGGAGACCAACGGCGCCGGCACGGGCAACGCGCGCATGGTCGAGAACAGCCGCAAGCACGGGCGCTGCGACTCGAGCATCGGCCGCTGGACGGCCAACGGCAGTTAGCTAGCTCTGCTGGTGGGGGACGAGCACCAGCCCGAGCGGGTTGGTGTTCAGTGGCACCGGGAGCGGCACCGGGGAGGAGTCGAGCTCGGCGAGCTTGCCGCTCGGCCCGACGGCCAGGACGTGGATGAGGTTGCCGGAGCCCTTGGGCACGATCGCCGCCACCTGGCGCGGCGTGATCACGAACAGGAACTTCCCGTCCTGCGAGAGGTGCACGTTCCACGGGTTTCCGCCGCCGGGCAGCTTGACCGTCTGCATCAGGCGCGGGTTGCGCGGGTCCGATCCGACGTCCCACACCGAGAGGTTGTCCGAGCCCGCGTTGGCGAAGTACAGCCGGCGGCCGTCGCGGCTGACCACGCTCCAGCACGGCAGCACCGCGTCGGGGTCGCGCGTGTGCGACGCGAAGCTCAGCGCGCCGTTGGGCGCGTAGGCGTAGACCCCGATCGAGTGCAGGTTGGGGAAGCCGGTGTAGAGCACGCCGGGGGTGTGCGGGTTGGCCGACAGCCCGGCCGGCCACACCGGGCTGAAGCGCTCGCCGTCCGGGAAGGCCGCGGTGGGGACGTTCTGGGGCGAGTTGGGCGCCTCGGTCAGGGAGCCGTTGGACCCGAGCGCGAACGCCCGCAGCAGCCCCGACTCCTCGGTGGTGAAGACGAGCTTGCCGCCGGGGGCCACGTAGACCTGGGTGGGGGACGAGCGCGGCGGCTCGGTGACCGTCGTGCCGGTGGGCTCGAGCGATCCGTCGTCCTGGATACGGAAGGTCGTGTAGTTGGGCTCGACCTTTTCCAGATCGCGGACGCCGTCGTGGGCCTTGTTGGCGACGATGAGGATGTCGCCGCTGACGCCGACCGAGCCCGGGGCCTTGCCGCCGCTGGGGAACGGCGAGGCCTTGACCGGCTGCAGGCTGCCGTCGGTGGCGATGTGGAACACGGCGATCGTGTCCGAGCTCTGGTTGACCGCGAACAACAGCGTGTGCTTCGCGTTGACCACGACCTGCTGGTCGGCGTCGAGCACGCCACGGTCCTGCAGGTCCTTGGAGCCTGAGCCACCGGTGGGATAGGAGGCGAGGCGCAGCGGCTGCAGGCTGCCGGCCTCGTAGCGCAGGGCGAGGATGGCGTTGCCGTCGGAGGCCGACGAGTTGGTCTCTACGTAGGCCGTGCCGTCGAACGGCGCCGTGACCGGCGTGGCCTGGCGCGTGGCCGAGCCCTGGTTGCGCTCGCTGCCGCCCTGGGTGAGCACGATGGCGATGGCGGCCGCCGCCACCAGGGCCAGGAGCCCGAGCACGATGGCCCAGAGCCGCAGGCGGCCGCCGCCGGACGGCGGCGGGGCCGACCGGTCGGGGAACGAGGGCGGGCCCTGCGGCGGTTCGCTCGGGCGCGGGCCGGCGGGCGGCGGCGGGGGTTCGCGGCGCGGCGGCGCGGTCGAGCCGCTCGGCCCGTTCATCAGCGGGATGGCCAGGGTCTCGGCGCTGCCGCCCATGAGCGGGATCGCCGTCGTACGGGCGCCGCGGTCGACCGACGGCGTGGGCTTCGCCGACGGCTGGCCCCCGGCGGCGACGAGCTCGAGCGTGGTGTCGCCGAGCTCGATCCGGTCGCCGGGACGCAGCGCTGTGGCCTCGCGTACCCGCATGCCGTTGACGCGGGTGCCGTTCGAGGACCCGAGGTCCTCGATCACCAGCTCGCCCGACGCCGTGCGCGAGATCCGCGCATGGCGCCGGGACAGCTCCGGATCGTCCCCGAGGCGGCCGGGATGGGGGGCCTCCCGACCGATCTCCAGCCCGCCGTCGAGGCCGATGCGGCTGCCGGCCGCCGGGCCGGCGAGGACGTGGAGGCTGGTATCGGTCAGGGGCCTAGTTCACCCTTGCTGCTGCTGCTGGCTGTGGTGGTGGTGGTGGTGGTGCTTCTTCTTCTTCTTCTTGACGATGAATCCCTGCTGCTGCTGCTGGCTGTGGTGATGGTGCTTCTTCCTCTTGGCGAGACCATCAGCCGGAAGGGCGAGGACGACGGCGGCGCACGCGACAAGCGCGATAAGGGCCCGGATGCGAGTCATTCTGGGTGACCTCCCAGGTAGTGAAGAACGACGACGATAAGGCCATATCGGCGAGCGGGGGCAAACATCACACCCCAATGACGAGAACGCTGAAACGCGCCTCGTAAGCGTCGTCGGGGCGGGCAAGAGACAGGCCGCGGTGGGTGACGAGCGCGTTGGTGGGCGCCGTCATCGGCTCGTAGCAGATGAAGTGCTCGCCCGGCGGGGCCCAGACCTGCGCGTAGGGATAGCCCTCGTCGAAGCGCACGCCGATGCGCCGGCCGCCGCCTTCGAGGCCGAACTCGACCGGCTCGCGCAGCTCCGAGAAGCCGTCGTCGTAGGTGCGGTCGCCGAGCGCGCCGGGCGGGATGTTGGCGACCTCGTCGGTGCCGGTGGGGATGCCGCGGTCGTCGAGGAGCATCTGGCGGCAGACCGGGAAGGTCACGAGGAAGTCCTCGCGCGCAACGCCCGGGAGGGTGAGGTAGGGGTGGTAGCCGAACGACACCGGCACCGGCTGGTCGGTGGTCGCCGTCAGCCGCGTGGTGTGGTGCAGGGCGTCGGGATCGAGCGAGATCTCGATCTCCAGCGTGTGCGGGAAGGGGAAGCCGGCGAGCAGGTCCTCGTGGGCGCCGTAGTCGAGCCGGGCGTGCAGCCCGTCGGTGTCGCGGCCGACCACCTCCCAGTACGGGCAGGCCGAGGCCAGGCCGTGGATGGGCAGGCCGTTGTCCTCGGTGTGGACCAGCGGACTGTTGAGGTCGAGCTCCACGTCCTTGCCCGCGACCGAGTAGCGCGGGCCGTCGATCCGATTGGCCCACGGGTGCAGCAGCGGGATGCCGAAGGTCTTCGCGCTCTTGACGTAGGCGTCGAGGCCGTCGCGCTGCTCGAGCAACTCGTCGCCCCGGTGGCGCAGCGAGGTGCCGATCATGCCGGCGCCGGGGGCGAAGGTGGCCTCGAGTTCGCCGGCTTTGAGGGTTACGGGCTCCATGGAGGGCAAGCCTAATCCGACGGGTCGGGGCGGCGTCGGCCACGTTTGGTCGCGCCGCGCCGGCGCTTGGTCTCGAGCCGGCGCTCACGGGCCCCGCGGCCAGGCTTGGTGGCCCGGCGGGGGCGGTGCACGTGCAGGCCGCGGGCGATGCGCTGACGCAGGCGCTCAAGCGCGAGCTCGCGGTTGCGGGCCTGGCTGCGGGCCTCCTGGGCGACGGCGGTGATGCGGGGGCCGGAGCGGGCCATGAGGCGGGCGCGCTGCTCCTCGTTCAGGGCGCGGGAGGCGGTGACGTCGAACACGGCCTCGACCCGCGAGGCGGTCACGTTCGCATGCTGGCCGCCCGGGCCGGACGAGCGGCTCGTGCGCACGGTGACCTCCGCGAGCGGGATGGTGACGTCGCGGGTGACCTCAAGCCCGTCGCTCAACGCGCTTGCGCTCCTTGAGCGATGAGATGGCCCGGCGGCTGAGCTGGTACGCGTTGAGCAGCAGCAGACCGGCGAACGCGAGCTTGAGCGCGCGCGTGGGCAGCGCGTTGGCCAGCACGACGCCGGCGAGCACGCCCAGGCCCGACAGCGCGCCGATCACCGCCGCCTCCTTCAGGGCGACGTTCCCGTAGCGCTCCTGGCGCCAGGCGCCGACGAGAGCGACGGGGACGACGGCCAGCAGCGAGGTCGCCTCGGCCTCCACCTGGCTCAGGCCCAGCCCGATGGTCAGGGCGGGGACGAAGAGGATGCCGCCGCCCACGCCGAGCATGCCGGCGACGACGCCGGCGAGGATCCCGACGAGCGCCGCCTCGATCACGACAGCACCAGCTGGACGGCGACGACGACGGCCAGGACCGCGAACAGCAGCGAGATGGCTTCGAGCGGAACGCGCTGCTGCATCCAGGTGCCGAACAGCACGCCGCCGATGGCCGGGACGCCGACGAGGACGCCCTCGAGCAGGTGCACGTTGCCGTAGATCGTCTGGATGACCGCGGCGACGCTGGCGATGATCACGATCGCGGCCAGCGAGGTCCCGGTGGCGCGGCGCTCGTCGAAGCCGAACCAGAGGATCAGGAGGGGGACGATGACCGCTCCACCGCCCACGCCGAGGAGTCCGGAGAACACCCCTGCGACCGTCCCGATGGCCGCGAGCTTCAGGGTTCTTCCGCGGGCCACGGCGAGGCATACTAGAAGTCATGAGTCCCGCACAGCCCGCGCCGAACAGCGTCTCCGCAGGCCTCGCCGACGCGCTCGCCCCGCTGCGTGCCGACCCCTCCCGCTCGGCCGTCCTGTTGGACATCGACGGGACGCTGGCCCCGATCGTGCGCCACGCCGAGGACGCCCACGTCCCCGAGAAGACGCGCACGGTGCTGATCGCGCTCGCGAAGCGGTACGGCGTGGTGGCGTGCATCAGCGGGCGCGCGGCGGCGGATGCGCGGCGCGTGGTCTCGCTCGGCTCGATCGCCTACGTGGGCAACCACGGCGGCGAGCTGCTGCGGCCGGGCGCGACGAAGCCCGAGGTCGAGCCCGAGATGGCGCATTGGACCAAGCGCGTGCAGGAGTTCGCCGAGCGCACGAACGGCGACGAGCTCGACCGGCTGCGGGTGCGCACCGAGGACAAGGGGGCGATCGTGGCCTGGCACTGGCGCGGGGCGCCCGACGAGGAGGCCGCGCACGCGGCGGTCAAGCGCATCGCCGAACACGCATCGGAGGCCGGACTCGAGCCCCACTGGGGGCGCAAGGTGCTCGAGGTCCGCCCGCCCGTGCGCGTCGACAAGGGCGGTGCCGTGCAGCGGCTGCTGCGCGACGTCGACGTGGACGCCGCGCTCTACGCCGGCGATGACACCACCGACCTCGACGCCTTCCGGGCCCTGACCCAGCTCGTCGAGTCGGGCCGCCTCAAGGCCGCCGTCCGCGTCGGCGTGCGGTCCGATGAGGGGCCGCCCGCGATCGCCGAGGAGGCCGACGTGGTGGTCGACGCCGGCGACGGCGTGCGGGTCCTGCTCGCGGCGTTGCTCGACGACTAGGCCGTGCGATTCACCGACTTCCTCCGCGCGACCGTCATGACCAGCGCGGGCGCCGCAACGGTGCTGGCGGTGATCACCGTGCTCGCCGCCGGCACGCAGGACTCCGACCTCACGGTGGTGTTCATCTCGGCCGCGTGGTGGATCGCCGCCACGGCGATCGGCTCGACGCTCGGGCGCCGCGGCGAGACCAACCCGCCGATCGCCCGCCTGCTCGCGGCCGCGCGCTTCCAGACCATCCTGCCCGAGCTCCACCCCGGCCGGACGCTGATCAATCGGCTCTGGCCGCTGCTGCTGTGCACCGTGGCCGCGGGCGCCCTGGCGGTCATCGCGCCGCAGGTGCCGGGGATCGCGTGCGGCTTCGCGATCATCTGGTCGCTGGCCTGGCGGCGCCAGGACGAGGCGGTCACCGCGATCGAGGACCGCGACGGCGCGCGCTTCTACGTCGACCGCACCTCGCCGTTCAAGGCGATCCAGCTCGTGCGCACGCCGGGGTTCAAGGCCGACACACCGTCCCGCATCGAGCGCGAAGCCGCGGCCTCCTAGCCCATTCTCGCCGTCCCTCGCGGGGTCCTCGGGGTTCGCCGTGCCTAGCACGGCTTCACCCCTGCGTCCGGCCCCAGGAACGGTGAGCTAGGGGCTAGTTGAACAGGGAGACGAGGCCGACCAGCGCGGGCGCTAGGACGAGCGCGGGGAGGAAGTTCCCGACCTTGACGTCGATGAGGCCCAGCAGCTTCAGCGAGATCCCGAGGATGAGCACGCCGCCGGCGCTGATCAGCGCGGCCAGCGCCTGGCCGCGCAGGACCTGGTCGAAGGCGCCGGCGCCGAGCGACAGGCCGCCCTGGATGACGAGGATGGTGATGGCCGCCAGGCCCACGCCCCAGCCCAGGCCGGCGGCCAGGGCGATGGCGGCGAAGCCGTCGAGCAGGGCCTTGGTCGCGAGGGCCTGGTAGTCGCCGGTCAGGCCGTTCTGGATCGAGCCCACGATGGTCAGCGGCCCGACGCAGAACAGCAGGCTGGCGGTGACGAAGGCCTGCGAGACGGTCGAGTCGTTCTTGCCGCGCGTGACCGTGGCCTGGATGCGATCGCCCAGGCGCTCGAGCCAGCGCTCGATGCCGATCGCCTCTCCGACGAGGCCGCCGAGGAGCACGCCGCCCATGACGTAGAGGAAGTTCAGGTTGTGGGGCGGCAACGCGAGGCTGACCCCGAGCACGCCGGTGAGCAGGCCGAGGCCGGCCATGACCCGCTGCTGCATGCGCTCGGGGAGGCGGCTGCCCACGCCGACGCCGATGAGCGTGCCGAGCAGAACGGTCCCGACGTTGATGAAGGTGCCCGTCAGCAACGGCCGGGGAGAATGACAAGCCGTGGCCCCGGATGTGCTCATCGTGTCGCTCGGCACCACCGCCGGGCTGCGGACGGCGGACGCTGCGCTGGAGGGATCGCTGCAGCGCGCGGGCGCTTCGGTGGCCGTCGCGCGCGTGCCCGTGCCGGCGCGGTTGCCGCCCACGCTGGCGGCCCAGGACCTCCTGCTCGCCCACGCCGCGCGTCGGGTGGTGACCGACGCGCGCGCGGTCGTCTACTCGTCGACGACGGCGGCGCTGCTGTGGCCGCGGCCGGGCGCCATCCGCTTCGACGCGCTCTCGGCCGCCAACCGGCCGGGGCGCCACGGCGTGTGGCAGCGGCCGGTCGAACGCCGGCGCATCGAGGCGTCACCGCTGCTGCTGCCGTGGAGTGCTGGCGCGCTGGCCGAGGGGCCGTCGGTCGCGTCGCCCGCACTGGTGGTGCGGGTGCCGGTCACGACCGGCGCCGCCGCGTCCGGCCCGCGCGACCTCGCTGCGGTCACGTACGGCACGAATCCGGGCAAGAAGGGCCTGGACCGCGTGCTGGGCGCGTGGGCGCTCGCGCGCCGGGAGGGCGAGACGCTGGTCGTGCTCGGCGGCACGCGAGTCGACGCGCCGGGCGTGCGCTGGCAGCCGCTGGCGGCGCCCGACGACTGGCGCGCGCTGCTGCGGCGCGCGCGCGCCTACGTCACGGCGCCGCGGCGCGAGGACTACGGACTGGCGCAGCTCGAGGCGCTGGCCGAGGGCTGCCAGCTCGTCACCAACGCGGCGCCGGGGCCGTACGCGGCGCTGCCGCTCGCGCGGTCGCTCGACGCCCGGCTGGTCGGCGGCGACCTGGCGGTGGCGCTGCGCACCGCGCTGGACGACCCCGCGCCCGACTACGCCGCGCGCGCGGCCGAGGCGCTGCGCCCGTGGCGCCCCGACGCAGTCGACGCGCTAGTCGCCGAGCGCGTCGTGCCGGCGTTGCTGGGCGAGGTAGGCTGAAAGGTGCCGTGCTGTTCCTGATCGACGATCGCGTTCCCGCCGGACACAAGGAGCGGTCGGCATGGCGCGACGAGGTGCCGTGGCGCGGCGTCGCCGCCGTGGTGATGATCCTCGGCCTGTGCATCGTCGGGGCGGCGCTGGCCCCGGCCGAGGGTCTGGCCTGCGTGACGATCGCCGCCGCCCTGGCGTGCCGGTTCGGCGTGCGGCTCGGTGGCGACTGGCGCGGGATGAAGGACCACCGGCAGTAGGCCGCCCGGCCTTCGGTCGCCGGGCGCGCTGCGTTTGCGCTCGGGCTGGAGCGGCAGCGACGAGGCTGGGGTGACCGGGGCCGTCGCGGTTGTCCGAGCGATTGGAGGGTTTGTGTGGCCTATAGACCCCCCAATCTTCCACTCGCTCAAGGCCGCCGCCCCCGCCGACCCTGCCATCCTCGTCGCCGCCGTTCGACGCGAGCACAAACCCCGCGCGCCCGGCGGCCGAACGCCACGCCGCCGACGCAGCCGCTCAGACCAGCGCGCGCTTCCGCAGCGCCGCGAACTCCGGCCACGACCGCGTGTTGGCCACCTGGTCGC
The DNA here is from genome assembly GCA_036270095.1 of Solirubrobacteraceae bacterium. Classification (GTDB taxonomy): domain Bacteria; phylum Actinomycetota; class Thermoleophilia; order Solirubrobacterales; family Solirubrobacteraceae; genus DATBDE01. The sequence continues at coordinate 48,491 of DATBDE010000127.1, forward strand.
GGGTCAGCCACGACCGCCGCGCCGTCGCGATCCCCCAGCGCCGGAATCCGAAGTCGTCGATCGAGTGGGCGTCGGTGTTCAAGAGGATCAGCACGCCCGCCTGCGCCGCCGCCCGCGCGTGGACGTCGTCGAGGTCGCGGCGGTCCGGCGACGCATTGATCTCGATCATCGTGCCCGTGCGCGCCGCCGCCTCGATCACCCGCTCCATGTCGAACGCGTAGGGCGCGCGGCTCTCGATCTTGCGCCCCGTCGGGTGGCCGATGGCGTCGATCAGCGGGTGCTCGATCGCCGCCACGATGCGGTCGGTCATCGCCTTCTCGGCCATCCGGAACGACGTGTGCACCGAGCCGATGACCCAGTCGAGCCGGGCCAGCAGGTCGTCGTCGTAGTCGGGCGCGCCGTCGGGGAGGATGTTGACCTCGCTGCCGGCCAGGAGCTCGATGCCGTCGAGCTTCTCGTTGAGCGCGTGCACCTTCTCGATCTGCTTGTGCAGCTGGTCGGGCGAGACCTCGTTGCCGAACCCGTGCGTGGCTGAGTGGTCGGTGATGGCCAGGTACTCGAACCCGCGCTCGCGCGCCGCGAACGCCATTTCCTCCAGCGTTGCCCGTCCGTCCGACGCCGTCGTGTGCGCGTGCAGCTCGCCGCGGAGGTCGTCCTCGGTGACGAGCTCGGGCAGGTCGCCGCGGGCGGCGGCGTCGAGCTCGCCCCGGCCCTCGCGCAGCTCGGGGGGAACCCACTGGTACCCGAGGCGCTCGTAGACCTCCTCCTCGGTCGCGCAGCGCCAGGTCTCGCCGCTGGCGTCGTCGAGGATGCCGTACTCGGACACGTGCAGCCCCTTGCGCACCGCCGCCTCGCGCATGGCCATGTTGTGCTGCTTGGAGCCGGTGAAGTGCTGGAGCAGGTTCCCGAACTGGTCGGGGGCGACGATCTTCAGGTCGACCGGCAGGCCGGTGTGGGTGCGGCCGCGCGTGCCGGCGTCGGTGGCGCGTCCGGTCGACTCGATGATCTCGAGCTCGCGCAGCGCCGAGGCCAGCGCCACCGGCTCGTGTGCCGTCGCGATCACGTCGAGGTCCTTGACCGAGTCGGCCAGCCGCCGCGCCGAGCCCGCCAGCTCCACGTGCTCGGAGGCCGCATGGGCGCGCAGGGCCGCCACGATCGCGTCGGCGGCGGCCAGCGCCTTGGGCAGCAGCATGCGCAGCCCGGGCACGTCACCCGCGTCGAACGCGGCCAGCGAGGCGAGGATGTTCTCCTCCGCCTTGGCCCCGAACCCGCGCACGCCGCGGATCGCCTGGTTCGCCGCCGCCTCGCGCAGCGCGTCGATCGAGTCGATGCCCAGCTCGTCGTAGAGCACGCGGGCGCGCTTGGGCCCGAGCCCCGGCACGGCGCGGGTCATCTCGATCAGGCCGGGCGGGAACTTCGCCCGCAGCCGCTGCGCCGAGGGCGTGTCGCCGGTCTCGAGCAGCGTCACGATCTTGTCCTGCAGCGTCTTGCCGACGCCCGGCAGCGACGTGGCCTTGCCGTCGCGCGCGAGTGCTGCCACCGACGTCGAGCTCTCCCGCACCGCCTTGGCCGCGGTGCGGTAGGCGACGACCCGATGGATGATCGCGCCGTCGAGCTCGTACAGGTCGCCGAGCTCGTCGAGGGCGGTCGCGATCTGGCTGTTGGTGAGGTCGGGCATCCCCGGCGCTTAGGGTACGCCGCCGCGTGCCCGCTCCCGCCTGGCTCATCCTCCCGACCTACAACGAGGCCGAGAACCTCGAGGCGATCGTGCGCGCGAGCCTCGACGTCATCCGCACCACCGCCGCCAACGGCCACCGGATCCTCATCGTCGACGATGGCTCGCCGGACGGCACCGGCGCCATCGCCGACCGCCTCGCGGCCGAGCTGCCCGACGAGGTCGAGGTCCTCCACCGCCCCGCCAAGGCCGGCCTCGGGCGCGCCTACCTGGCCGGCTTCCGGCGTGCGCTCGAGGCCGGGGCTGGCTACGTGTGCGAGATGGACGCCGACTTCTCCCACGACCCCGCCGACCTCGCGCGGCTGCTGCGGGTGGCGCAGGACGATGCCGACCTCGCGCTCGGCTCGCGGTACGTCCCCGGCGGCGAGGTCGAGGGCTGGGGCCTGCTGCGGCGGGTCGTCTCGCGCTGGGGGTGCTGGTACGCCCAGCACGTGCTCGGCGTGCGCGTGCGCGACCTGACCGGCGGCTTCAAGTGCTACCGGCGCGAGGTGCTCGAGGCCATCACGCTCGACGCTGTGCGCTCGCAGGGCTACGCGTTCCAGGTCGAGTTGACCTACCGCGCCGTGCGCAACGGCTTCCGCGTGCGCGAGATCCCCATCGTCTTCCGCGACCGCGAAGTGGGTACCAGCAAGATGTCGCCGCGCATCGCGTTAGAGGCCGTCTGGCGCGTTCCGCAGATGCGATTCCACGCGCGCTGACGCTCCGACGGTCTTGCTTCACTTTGTATAGTGATAACAGAAGTCCCACGACAGGAGAACCGATGGCAGCCAACATCACCGAAGTCACCGACGCGAACTTCCAGGCCGAGGTCCTCGAGTCCGACAAGCCCACGCTCGTCGACTTCTGGGCTCCCTGGTGTGGTCCGTGTCGTGTCGTGGCGCCGGTGCTGGAGGAGATCGCCGGTGAGCGCGACGACCTGAAGATCGTCAAGCTCAACACCGACGAGAACCAGCAGACGGCCGCCGCGTTCGAGGTGCTCTCGATCCCGACGCTGATCCTGTTCCGCAACGGGCAGGTCGCGCACAAGGTCATCGGGGCCTACCCGAAGGCCAAGCTCCAGGCCGAGCTCGAGCCCGCCTTAGCCGAGGCCTGACTCCTCCGTCCTAGGCCATATTCGCCGTTCCTGGGGCCGGACGCAGGGGTGAAGCCGTGCTCGGCACGGCGAACCCCGAGGACCCCGCCAGGGGCGGCGAGAATGGGCTAGGCCCGCGCGAGCGCGATCCGGAGCTCGAGCCCGTCGATGGTCGCGCTCGACGCGCTGCCGTCGGCCTCGAAGGACAGCGAGCGCGCGAGCGTCTCGCCGCGCACGTAGTCCTCATAGGCGCGGGCCGCGGCGAGCAGCTCCTCGTGCCCGCCCAGCGCCAGCGCGATCCGGTCCTCCACCGCGAGCCCGGCGCTGCGGCGCGCCGACTGGACCGCGTGCACGATCTCGCGCGCGAGCCCCTCGCGGCGCAGGTCGTCGTCGAGCGCGAGGTCGAGCGCCACCGCGTGCGAGCCCTCGCGCTCGAGCTGGTAGCCGTCGAGCGGCCGCATGGCCAGCTGCAGGTCGGACGGGCCGAGCGTGTGGTCGTGGCCGTCCAGCGAGATGCCGATCTCGCGGCCCTCGCGCAGGGCCGCGGCCACGTGCGGCGGGTCGAGCGCCGCCACGGCGTCGGCCACCTGCGGCATCAGTGAGCCGAAGCGGGGGCCCAGCGCCCGGTAGTTGGGCTTGACCTCGTAGCGGCCGAGCTCGTCGGCCGCCGACACGAAGCGCAGGTCCTTGACGTTGAGCTCGTCGCGCACGAGGTCGGCCAGGCGCTCGATCGCGTCCCGCTCGGCGCCGGCGGCGACGATGACCGCCTCGCGCAGGGGCTGGCGCACCTTGAGCTTGGCCTGCCCGCGGGCCGCGAGCCCCAGCCGCACGGTCTCGCGCACGACGTCCATGGCCGCCTCGAGCGCCACGTCGCGCGGGCCCGGCTCGGGGAACGCCGTCAGGTGGACGCTGGGCTCGGTGCCGTCGAGGTTGTCGTAGATCTCGTCGGCGATGAACGGCGTGAACGGCGCCAGCAGCTGGGCCACGGTGAGCAAGCAGGTGCGCAGCGTGGCGAAGGCGACGGGGTCGCCGTCCCAGAAGCGCCGACGCGAGCGACGCACGTACCAGTTCGAGAGGTCGTCGATGAACGCCGCGATGGCGCGGCCGGAGAGCGTCGCGTCGTAATCGTCGAGGCGCTCGCTCACCACCTCGGTGGTCTGGTGCAGCCGCGAGAGCACCCAGCGGTCGAGGTCGTTGGCCGCCGGGGCGTCCGGGCGGTCGACGCCGTTGACGTTGGCGTAAAGGACGTAGAACGCGTACGTGTTCCACAGCGGCAGCAGGAGCTGGCGCACCGACTCGCCGATGGTCTCGACGTTGAAGCGGTAGCCGTCCCACGGCTGCTTGGAAGTGAAGAAGTACCAGCGCAAGGCGTCGGCCCCGTAGCGGTCGAGCACCTCCCACGGGTCGACCACGTTGCCGATCGACTTCGACATCTTGCGGCCGTCCGCGTCGAGGATCAGGCCCAGGCACAGGACGTTGCGGAAGTCGGACTGGTCGAAGAGCAGGGTCGAAACCGCCAGCTGGGAGTAGAACCAGCCGCGCGTCTGGTCCAGCGCCTCGCAGATGTAGTCGGCCGGGAACGTGGCCTCGAACAGCTCCTGGTTCTCGAACGGGGCGTGGCGCTGCGCGAACGGCATGCAGCCGGAGTCGAACCAGACGTCGATGACCTCGGGCACGCGGCGCATCTCGCCGCCGCACTCCTCGCACGGGATCACGACGTCGTCCACGAACGGTCGGTGGGGGTCCTCGAGGCGTACGCCGCTGCGCTGCTCGAGCTCGCCCAGCGAGCCGACGCACGTCGCGTGCCCCTCGCCGCAGCGCCACACCGGCAGCGGCGTGCCCCAGTAGCGGGCGCGCGACAGGGCCCAGTCGACGTTGTTGGCCAGCCAGTCGCCGAAGCGCCCGTGCTTGACGTGGTCGGGGTACCAGGTGACGGTCTCATTGGCCGCGAGCAGGCGGTCGCGCTTGCGCTCGGTGGCGATGTACCAGGACGGCGTGGCGTAGTAGATGAGCGGCGTGCCGCAGCGCCAGCAGTGCGGGTAGGCGTGCTCGTAGGACTCCGCCTTGAACACGCGGCCCCGGCTGCGCAGGTCGGCGATGAGATCGTCGGCGACCTCGCGCACGCCGCGCCCGGCGTAGGGGCCGGCGCGGTCGTCGAAGGTGCCGTCGGGGCGCACCGGGTTGACCACGGTCAGGCCCTGCTCGCGGCCGAGGCGGAAGTCGTCCTCGCCGAACGCGACCGCGGTATGGACGAGGCCCGTGCCGTCCTCGGCCGAGACGAAGTCCGCCGCGACCACGGTGTGGCCCTTGGGGCCGTAGGCCTCGGCGGGAATGAACGGGAACGGCGGCTCGTAGCGCGTGCCGAGCAGCTCGGCGCCGGTGAACAGGTCGAGCACCTCGGCGTCCTCGCCCAGCAGCGCCTCCACGCGGGCCTCGGCCAGCACCACGACGCTCCCGGTGTCCGGATCGCGGGCGCGCACGTAACGCAGGTCCGGGTCGGCGGCGATGGCGGCGTGCGAGACCAGCGTCCACGGCGTGGTCGTCCAGGCCAGCAGCTCGTCGCCGGGCTGCAGCGGCGCGCGCGGGTCGACGACCGGGAAGCGCACGTACAGCGACGGATCGACGATGTCGAGGTAGCCGCCGGGCAGGCCGAGCTCGTGGCTGGACAGCGCCGTGCCGCAGCGCGGGCAGTAGGGCACGACCTTGTGGCCCTCGTAGAGCAGGCCCTCGTCCCACATCGACTTCAGCGCCCACCACACCGACTCCACGTAATCCGGGTCCATGGTCCGGTAGGCGTCGTCGAGGTCGACCCAGAACGCGATCCGCTCGGTCAGGCGGTTCCAGTCCGAGATGTGGGACATGGCCGACTCGCGGCAGCGGGCATTGAAGGCCTCGATGCCGTAGCGCTCGATGTCGGCCTTGCCGGTCGAGCCGATCTCCTTCTCGACCTGCAGCTCCACCGGCAGGCCGTGGCAGTCGTAGCCGCCCTTGCGCTCGACGTAGTAGCCGCGCATGGTCTTGTAGCGGGGGAAGATGTCCTTGAACACGCGCGCCAGCACGTGATGGACGCCAGGTGGGCCGTTGACCGTGGGCGGGCCCTCGTAGAAGACGAAGCGGTCGGCGCCCTCGCGGCGGCGCAGCGACTCGCGGAAGACGTCGCGCTCGCGCCAGCGCCCGAGAACGGCCTCTTCGAGGCGCGGGAACGAGGGGCTGGAGTCGACCGGACGGTGCGGCGGCAAGAGCTCAGAGGATAGGCTCGAGTCGTGGGTCGGCTCGACGATCTCGACCTGTCGCTCAAGTTGTCTCGCCAGGAGGAGGCCAAGCGGATCGAAGCCGCCCAGCAGCGGCTGTTGGCGCTGCGCCTGCTTTGCGGCGGCCTGCCCGTCCCCGGCTCGCGCGACGACCACCCGCTCGGCCCGCCGGTGCTGGCGCTGTTCGAGGGCTGGGACGCGTCCGGCAAGGGCGGCGCGATCCGCCGGCTGGTGACGCCGCTGGACCCGCGCCACGTGCGCGTGGCCTCGTATGCCGCGCCGACCGCCGACGAGAAGCGCCACCACTTCCTGCTGCGTTTCAGCGCCGCGCTGCCGGGCTGGGGCGGGATGGCGGTGCTCGACCGCTCCTGGTACGGGCGCGTGCTGGTCGAGCGGGTCGAGGGCTTCGCCACCAAGGACGAGTGGAAGCGGGCTTACGGGGAGATCGCGCGCTTCGAGACCTCGCTCCACCTCGAGGGCATGCTGATCCTCAAGTTCTGGCTGCACATCTCCGACGAGGAGCAGCTCAAGCGCTTCAAGCGCCGCGACACCGATCCGCTCAAGCGCTGGAAGCTCACCGACGAGGACTGGCGCAACCGCAGCAAGCGCCCCCAGTACGAGAAAGCGGTGGAGGAGATGCTCGAGAAGACGTCGACCAAGGACGCGCCCTGGTACCTGGTCGAGGCCAATTCCAAGCGCTACGCACGCGTCAAGGTCCTCGAGACCGTGTGCTCCGAGATGGAGCGCGCCATGACCGAGAACGGCATGGAGGTCTCGCCCGTGCTCGAAGCCGCGATGTAGCGATCTAGGATTCCGGGCATGAAGGGGTGGCTGGCGTGGGCCGCGGCGGGCGTGGTCGCCGCCGCGGGCGCGTCCGGCTGCGGCGGCGGCCAGGACCCGCCCCCGACGGCGTGCAGCGACGGTGCGCGCACGGTGCTCGGCGCCCTGCAACGCGCGCCCGGTGACGTGTCGCTCGAGGGCGGCACGCTCATCTCCACCTGCGTGCGCCGCTCGCTGGACACCGGGCAGATCCAGACCCTCGGCTTCACGTACCTCGCGGCGGCCAACAACGAGCTGCAGCTCATGCCGCACAGCGACGCCGCCGCCCTGCAGCTCGGCTTCCTCGTCGGGGCGGTGCGGCGGGGGGCGAACAAGACCAACGGGGTGCAGCTCGAGCTCGTGCGCCGGCTGGACCAGGTCGCGGGCGTGGGTGGACCGCCGGGGCCGCGCCGGGCCGCCTACCGTCGGGGCATGGCCGCAGGCGAGGACCACGGATGAAGCTGCGCCTGTACCACCACCACGACGGCGCGCGCGTGGCCTATCGCGAGGCCGGCACCGGCCCTGCGTTGGCGCTGCTGCACTCGCCCGGGCTCTCGCACCGCGAGTTCGCGCCGGTGTCCGACGAGCTCGCCGAGCGCTACCGCCTCGTGCTCCCCGACCTGCCCGGCCACGGCGATTCCGAGGACCGCCCGCGCCACCCGTGGACGCCGGAGTGGCTGGCCGAGGTCATCGCCGGCTTCTGCGGCGAGGTCCTGGGACCGCGACCGCTGGTGGGCGGCCACGACGTCGGAGCCGAGCTGCTGCTGCGCGCAGCCGCCGCTGGTTGGCTGCGCCCGCGCAAGGTCGTGCTGATGTCCTCGCGCCTGCACACCGGGATGCCCCGCGGGCACAAGATCCGCACGTGGCGGGCGGTGACCCGCGCCGCTGCCGTGCCGGGCCTGGACCGCGCGCTGGCGGGCATGGCCCCGGCGGTGTTCCGGCCCGCGGTCGGGATCCGCCTCTCGGCCCGCGGCAACCCCGAGGCGGCCAACCTCGTGCGCCACGCGTTCAAGGACGTCTCCGGCAACTCGAACCGTGCGCGGTCATGGGCCAAGCTCGCCCGCCACTGGCCCATGGGCGTCCAGCTCGACCTGCTGGACGCCTACGAGCGGCTGGCCGTCCCCGTGCTGCTCCTGTGGGCGGACGAAGACCGGCTCTACCCGGTGTCCTTGGCCGAGGACGTCCTCGCCCGCCTTCCCAACGGCCAGCTGCGCGTGCTCGACGGCGCCGGCTACCTGATGGCCTACGACGACCCGGTCGGCGTGGTGCGCGAGCTGGTGGCGTTCTGCCGCTGACGCTCAGGCGCTCTGCATCGCCTGCATGTTGCGCTGGATCGTCGCCGAGACCTCGGCCAGCGGCGCGCTCGGGCTGAACTGGATGTACTCGGTGCCGGCCGTTGCGATCGGGATATGGCCGGGCGGCAGGTAGAACGCGTCGCCCGCCTCGAGGACCTCGTCGTGGTCGGCGTAGCGGAAGGTCAGCTGGCCCTTGATCACGTAGCCCCAGTGGGGGCAGTGGCAGCGGTCGTCGGGCAGGCCCTTCATCAGCGGCGTGGCGTCGATGTCCTGGTTGAACGAGGTGATGTTGACCGTGTAGCCGTCGACCTCGGCCTGGTGGTCCAGCACCGGCCCGTAGTCGTGGCCCTCGAGCGTCTCCTTCGAGAACTTCGGCATTTCCCACTCCCTCTCGGATGGTGTGGGACGAGGCTAAGCCCGCGCCAGCGCGTCGGCATGGGGCGTTTGCCCCATTTCCTCGGGCAGCAGGCCATGCGTCATCGCGAACAGGCTCGCCTGGGCGCGGGTCGACGCGTCGATCTTGGCGTAGATGTGCTCGACGTGGTTGGCGACGGTCTTGGGCGAGATCACCAGCGCCTCGGCGATCTTCCGGTTGGAGAGACCACGTGCGAGCAGCTTCAGGACCTCGATTTCCCGAAGGGTCAGGCCGGCGGGGCCGCCGCGGCGGCGGGGCACGCGATGGCCGGCGGCACCCAGCACCGCCTCGACCGCCTCGGCATCGAGACGCGCGGCCTTGACGTCGGCGTGCAGCTCGGCCGCCGCCTCGCCGGGCGCCAGCGCGGGCCGGTGCGGGCGCGGCTCGCGCATGGCCTGGTAGGCGTCGGCGGCGCCGAGGATCCTCGCCGGGCGCGCGATGGCGGCGCCAGACAGGCCGCGCGGGTAGCCCGTGCCGTCCAGGCGCTCGCGGTGCTGCACGGCGATCGCGCCCAGCGGCGCCAGGGACTCGGACTGGTACAGCATGCGCTCGGTGATGTAGGGGTGCATGCGCACCCGCTCCCACTCGCCGGCGCCCAGCGGACCGGGCTTGTCCCAGATCGCGTTCGAGACCCCCAGGCGCCCGAGGCCGTGCACGTAGCCCGCGCGCCGCAGTGTCCGCACCTCGCCCTCGCCCAGCCCGAGCTGCGCCGCGGCGTCGGCGGCGAGCTCGCCGACGGCACGCGCGTGCCCGAGCGTGTACGGCGACTTGAGGTCGACGAAGTTCGCGATCGCCACCAGCGCCGCATCGAAGCGCTCGCCGGAGAGCACGATCGCCAGCGCCGGCTCGGCGTCGATCACGGCGTCCCAGGTGCCCACGGTGTCGAGGCCGGCGAGCACCATCTCGGCGTCCGCGCGCAGGAGGTCGGCCAGCACGGGGTCGAACTGCTTGCCGGCGCGCTCGCCGGCCAGTGCGCGGGCGGCGTCGAGCCCACCCACCCGGTGCGCCACCTCGGCGTACTCCGCCAGCATGGCCAGGCGGGACGCGATCGGGACCGCGTCGCCGGCGAGCTCGCCGGGCCAGCCCTTGCCGTCCCACATCTCGTAGGCGGCGCCGAGCGCCTCGGCCACCCCCGGCGGGAGCTCGAGCTGCTCGCCCAGCGACCGCGCGATGGCGGCATGAGCCTCGATCATGCCGTCGACGTCGCGGTGGCCGGAGAGCGCGAACTCCAGCCCGAGCCGGAAGCGGTGAAGCGGCGGGCGCCCGGCGCCCAGGTTCCGCATGCTCGACGTGGCCATGCGCAGGCTGCGCGGCTCGTGGTCGAACTTGACCGACTTGAGCGCGATGTCGTCGCCGAACCACTTGGCCTGCTCGTGGGCGTCGGAGTGGCAGCCCACGCTGATCAGCAGCGCGGTGTAGTACACGACCGCCCGCTCGTCCTCGTCGAGGCCGATGCGCTCGGCCAGGCGCAGCGCGATCAGGCTCTGGCGGAGCACGTGCTCCATCGGCTGCCCGAACCCGAGATCGATCCCGAGTGAGAGGGCAGCGATGAGCTCGGCCAGGCGCACGTGGGCGCGATCGACGTCGCTCGCCACAGACGGAGCCTAGGGCAAACCCTCAACCTCCCTCGGGGGGTCTGACCCCCAACCTTTGCCGCGCCCTCGCACGTACCCTCTAGGACATGGCGATCGAACACGAAGAGCAGCTCTGGGGCGGGGAAACCGCCAAGGCGGTTGAGAACTTCCAGGTGTCGGGCATCCCCGTCCGGCTTGAGGTCGTGCACTGGCTGGCGCGCATCAAGGGCGCGGCCGCGCGGGTCAACGCGGACCTCGGCAAGCTCGACCCCGACGTCGCGCGCCGCATCGCCGAGGCGGCCGACCGCGTCGCCAACGCCGAGTTCGACGACCAGTTCCCGATCGACGCCTTCCAGACCGGCTCCGGCACCTCGACGAACATGAACGCCAACGAGGTCATCGCCAACCTCGCCGGCGACGGCGCCCACCCGAACGACCACGTGAACATGGGCCAGTCGTCCAACGACGTCTTCCCCTCCGCCGTTCACCTCGCCGCGCTGGACGAGGTCACCAACGACCTGCTTCCGGCGCTGGACCAGCTCGAGGGCGCGCTGACGGCCAAGGCGCGCGAGTTCGCCGACGTCGTCAAGTCCGGCCGCACCCACCTGATGGACGCGGTGCCGGTCACGCTGGGCCAGGAGTTCGGCGGCTACGCCGCCCAGGTCCGCCTCGGCGCCGAGCGCGTGCGCTCATCCCTGCCCCGCGTGGCCCAGATCCCGCTCGGCGGCACCGCCACCGGCACCGGGCTCAACACCCACCCCGAGTTCGCCGTGCGCGTGCGCGCGCTGCTGGCCGAGCGGGCGAACTTCGAGATCCGCGCGCCCGAGGACCCGTTCGAGGCCCAGGGCGCGCGCGACGCGCTGGTCGAGCTCTCGGGCCAGCTCAAGGTCATCGCCGTCTCGATGAACAAGGTCGCCAACGACATCGCCTGGATGGGCTCGGGGCCGCGGGCCGGGCTGGGCGAGCTGCTGCTGCCCGAGCTCCAGAAGGGCTCGTCCATCATGCCCGGCAAGGTCAACCCGGTCATCCCCGAGGTGGTCATGCAGGTCGCGGCCCAGGTCATCGGCAACGACACCGCGATCACCTTCGCGGGCTCGCAGGGCAACTTCGAGCTCAACGTCCGCATCCCGCTCATCGCCCGCAACCTGCTCGAGTCGATCCAGCTGCTGGGGGCCAAGTGCCGCCTGTTCGCGACCAAGTGCGTCGAGGGCATCGAGGCCAACCTCGAGGGCACGACCCGGTCGGCCGAGGCGACGCTCGCCGTGGCCACCGCGCTCAACCCGTTCATCGGCTACGACAAGGCGGCGGAGATCGTCAAGGACGCGGCCTCGTCGGGCCGGACGCTGCGCGAGGTCGCGCGCGAGCACGGCGTGGACGAGGCAACGCTGGACAAGGCGCTCGACCTGCGCAAGATCGCCGCGGGGAGCTCGGCGCAGACGTAGGATCGCCCTGCCGATGCGCAGGGCCCTCGTACCGCTCCTCCTCGTCGTCGCGGCCGCGCTGGCCCTGCCCGCGAACGCGGCCGCGACGCTCGTCTACACCACCCAGCCCAGCCGCAAGCCGCCGGTGCTGTGGTCGGCGTTCAACGACGGCAGCGGGGCGATCCCGCTCGGGAGCAACTACTTCGGCGCGAGGCTGTCGCCGGACGGGACCTCGGTCCTGGCCGTGCGCCAGTCGCGCAAGGGGGCCAACCAGCTCTTCCTCCTGCCCACCGCCGGCGGCGGGGCCACGCTGCTGCTGCCCAGCGTGCAGTCGGGGCTGTACGCGTGGTCGCCGAGCTCGCAGCTCATCGCCGCCGTGACCGGCAAGCGGCTCGTGCTCATCGACGTCGCCACCGGCGGCGTGTCCGACCTCGCCGCCGGCGTGGTCACCGGCGACAGCTTGAGCTTCTCCCCGGCGGGCGACCAGGTCGCGTTTGCGCTGGCGGCGAGCGTGGCGCTGAACGCCGCCAGCGACGTCTACACCGTGCCGGTCGCGGGCGGGCCGCCGACACAGCTGACCTTCGACGGCCAGTCCACGAACCCGGTGTGGGGCCCGACCCAGATCGCCTACTCCAACGGCCTGCGCCGCCGCACCGACTTCCCCCAGCTCAACCTGTGGCTGATGAACCCGGACGGCGGCGGCCAGCACCAGCTCACGTTCCTCGGCGTGCGACCGCTGGTCACCGGCCTGAACCCGGTGGAGTGGTCGGCGACCGGGCTGCAGCTGCTGGCCAACTACGGCGGCCAGGACACCAGCCAGGCCTTCGCCGTCGACCCGCTCACCGGCGACGCGCGCGACCTCGGCGCCACGCCGTTCGACGGCACGGCGCCGTTCGCCCTGTCGCATGACGGCACCACCGTGCTGGCCCAGACCGGCGGCGTCGAGGGGCCGGGACGCGGCCAGGCGACGGTCACGATCCCGTTCGCGGGCGGGCCGCCCACGGTGCTCGTGCCCAACGGGCTCAACCCGGGCTGGAACGCCTGATCAGGCTGAGCTCGAAGCAGAGCTCGCCCACCACGACGGCGACGAGCAGCAGGATCGTGGCGACCGGGTTGAGCGCGCCGCCGAGGAACGCGATGGCCAGCGCGAGGGCGCCGGTGCCGGCGCGCAGGGCCGCGCGGCGGCGGGCGGCCGGCGGCGGGCGGCTGGCCAGCTCGATCGCGCACACCCCGAACAGGAAGATGGCGATTCCCCCGCACAGCGCCGCGCGCGCGCCGGCGGGCAGCGTCGCGCCTTCGGCGCCGTCGATGGCCAGCAGGGCACCGGGCGCGACCAGACCTAGGCCGGCGTAGAGGGGCCCGTGCAGGTAGACGTACCACGTGCTGTCCGCGTGCAAGGCGGTGACGCAGTCGAAGTACAGCCACCAGACCGCGGCCGCGAGCACGAACGTCCCGACGGCCACGGCCGAGCTCTGGAAGGCGAAGTTGACGTCGGAGATCCCGGCCGCCACCGACACCACCGACTCGCCGAGGACGATGATCGTGAACAGGCCGAAGCGCTCGGCGATGTGCGAGCTGACCAGCGGCAGGGTGGGGATCCGCAACACCGAGAGCAGCGGCGTGCCGATCTCGATCGCCAGGGCAATGCCCCACACGACGTAGCGCCACGGCGTCGGGACAAAGAGCGAGACGATCCATACCGCCAGCCCGAGTGCCCAGCGGATCTCGTAGTAGCCCTGGAACGCCGCCGCCTCGGGGACCTTCCGCCGCGCCCGGTCGGTGACCGCGAGCAGGCACGCCCGGGTGGCGATCGTCGCCAGCGCGAACGGCTCCGAGCCGCTCGTGAACGCGTCGTCGACGTGGATGGCCACGACGATGTTGGCCAGGGCGGCGCCCAGCACGATGAGCCGGTGCACCGTGTCGTCGACGTCGAAGCGGTCGGCGTAGGTGGTGAACCCGACCCAGGTGAAGAACACGATCGCGAACAGGCCGAAGTACTCGACGAAGACCTTGGGCGCCGGATCCGTCTCGATGAGGTCCGACATGCGCGCGATGACGACCACGAACACGAGGTCGAAGAACAGCTCGAGGTTGGTGGGACGCGCCTCGGTGACGGTCGAACGCAGCCGCAAACGTCAGAGTTTGCTCCCGCCTTCGGACCGGTCGGATACGGTCCCCGCCGTGCGTCGCCCCCTGCTCGTGCTGCTCGTCCTCGCCGGCGTGCTCGCCCTGCCCGCGGCGGCCTCGGCCACGCTGGTTTACGGCGTCCAGCCCAGCCGCGGCGCGCCGTCGGTTTGGGTGGCCAACAACGACGGCAGCGGCGCCACGCGGCTCGCGACCGGCTACGGCGGTCCGACCATCTCGCCGGACGGCACCACGGTTGCCGCGCTGCGCCAGACGAGCTCGGGCGGCAGCGCCCTCTCCGTGTTCCCGGCGACCGGCGGCCCCGGCCGTCGGCTGCTGACCAACGCGGGCTTCGCGACCGTGTCCTGGTCGCCGGACTCGTCCACCATCGCCGCCTATAGCGGGCACCGGCTGCAGATCGCCAGCGTCGCCACGGGCGCCGTGGCCACGCTGGCCACGCTGGCCACGGGCAGGTTCAGCGGCACGGCGCCGAGCTTCTCGCCCCTCGGCGACCAGATCGCCTACGCGCGGGCGACCAGCAGCCGCATCAACGCGCCCTCGGACGTCTACACCGTCCCCGTCGGCGGCGGGGCGCCGACCCGGCTCACGACCGACGGCCTGTCGCTCAACCCGATCTGGGGCCCGACGCAGATCGCGTACTCGCGCGGCCCGCACCGGCGCCAGGACTTCCCGCGCCTGAACATCTGGCTCATGAACCCGGACGGGTCCAACCAGCGCCAGCTGACCAACGTGCGCGTGCCGACGCTCGTGTCCGGCCTCGCGCCGCTGCAGTGGTCGGCCAACGGCCAGCAGCTCCTGGCCACCTTCGGCGGGCAGGACACCGACCAGGCCTACGCCGTCGACCCCAACACCGGCGCCGCGCGCGACCTCGGCGCCCGCCGCTTCAACGGCACCGCGCCGGCGGCGATCTCGCGCGACGGCACGACCGTCCTGGCGCAGACCGGCGGCGAGGAGGGCCCGAGCTCCGGCCAGAACGTCGTGTCGATCCCGTTCACCGGGGGCGCGGCGACCGTGCTCGTGCGGCGCGCGAGCACGCCGGACTGGAACGCCTAGTCCGAGCTGGCGTGGCCAACAAGGCCGCCTTCAGCCGCGAGGACGTCGCCGACGCCAAGCGCGGCGCCCCGGCGGTCTCGCTGGCCGGCTACGCCGCCGATCGCGGCCTGCAGTTCCTCGACCACGCGACGCCGGCCGGCTACCGGACGGCGGTGCCCTGCGAGCCCGAGTTCCAGTTCAACCTCATGCGCGGCCCGCTGCCCGGCGGGGAGTTCGGCGTGGTCGGGCACGAGGCCTTCGGCCTGCCATGGGTCGGCGGCACCGTGGCCTGGTCGGGCTGGGTCGAGACCGTGGGCAGGCCCAAGGGCACCGGCCTGCGGGCGCGCGACTTCGCCCTGTCGATGCTGCCGGGCGCGGACCTGTTCACGGGCTGGGGCAGCGAGAAGGTCGAGCCGCTGCGCACGCCCTGCACCATCGCCGCCGTGCGCCTGCCCGAGAGCGCCGGCCTCCAGCCCCACCTGCGCATCGACAACCGGGACGCCGCACCGCCCTACGACTTCGGCAACGACGTCGACCTGCACGCGCTGGGGCTGCTGCTGCACGCCGACCCGGCGGCGCCCGCCGACCTGCTCGACGCCTTCCTGGCCGAGCCGGTGGCGTCGACCCTGCACGCTCACGCGGGCGACCCGCTGTTCCAGGTCCTGATCACCTGCGCGACGCTGGTCGTGCGCCGCAACGGCTGGATCGCCGACCCCGCGCAGCTCGACGAGCTCTGCGGCTTTGCCTCCTCGCTGGCGCGCAACGCGCGCGCGGCCTGCCGCGCCCGGCTGCCCCGCCAGCCGTTCGAGGATGCGCTGCCGCCTCCGGCCTGGCAGACCGGCGCGGCGCCAGCGCGCGGGTTTGCGCTCGAGCCGCACTGGCAGGAGTGGGCGGCGGCCACCGCCGGGCGGTTCGGGCTCGCGCTCGAGGGCGCGGTCGCCTACCACCGCGCCTTCCCCTCGGTGCCAGCGCCCGGCTTCGCCAAGGTGGTGATGCGGGGCACGCTGCCGGTCCTCGGCGTTTTCGGGCGCCTCGTCGTCCACACCGAGCCGGGCGCCTCCCGCGCCGCCGTGCTGGTGCCCGCCCCGGAGGGCGTGACCAGCGGACCCGACGGCGACCGCATCGAGACCGAACCGCCGGTGCGGCTCGAGGTGCGCGACGGCCTGGCCGGCGTCTACACGGTCACGAGCTACTGGGGCAACGCGATGGCGGGCGACGTCGACGCGCTGCTGGCCAACGCCGCCTACGTACTGCGCGGGTGGCTCTAGGCCATAGCTCGGCGTTCCTGAGCCGGACGCAGGGGTGAAGCCGTGCTAGGCACGGCGAACCCCGATGACCCCGCCAGGACCGGCGAGAATGGCCTAGAGGTTCACCGCGACGTATTTGGTCTCCAGGTACTCCTCGATGCCCTCGTGGCCGCCCTCGCGGCCGAAGCCGGAGTACTTGACGCCGCCGAACGGCGCCGCCGGGTTGGAGACGATGCCCTGGTTGAGGCCGATCATCCCGGTCTGCAGCGCCTCGCACACGCGGAACGCGCGCTTGACGTCGCCGGTGTAGACGTAGGCGACGAGGCCGAAGACGGTGTCGTTGGCCTCGGCCACCGCCTCCTCCTCGGAGCTGAACGTCGTCACCGGCGCGACCGGACCGAAGATCTCCTCCTTGAGCAGGCGCGCGGTGCGCGGCACGTCGTCGAGGACGGTGGGCGCGTAGAAGTAGCCCGGGCCGTCGGCGGGGTGGCCGCCGAGCAGCACCTTGGCGCCCTTGGACACCGCGTCCTCGACCAGCTCCTGGACCTTGCCGCGCTGGTCGTCGTCGATCAGCGGGCCGAGGTCCACGCCGTCCTCGGTGCCGCGGCCGACCTTCAGCCCGCGCATCCGCTCGGCCAGCTTGGCGGCGAACGCCTCCGCCACCGCCTCGGCCACGTGAAAGCGGTTGGCGGCCGTGCAGGCCTCGCCGATGTTGCGCAGCTTGGCGATCATCGCGCCCTCGACCGCGGCGTCGAGGTCGGCATCCTCGAAGACGAGGAAGGGCGCGTTGCCGCCCAGCTCCATGGACACGCGCAGGATCTGGTCGGCCGACTCCTCGATGAGCTTGCGGCCGACCTCGGTCGAGCCGGTGAAGGAGAGCTTGCGCGTGCGCGGGTCGTGGATGAGCGGCGCCATGACCGAGCCCGAGGAGCTCGAGGTGATGACGTTGAGGACGCCGCCGGGCAGGCCGACCTCCTCGAGGATCTGCGCCAGCGCGAGCATCGACAGCGGCGTCTGCGAGGCGGGCTTGACCACCATCGTGCAGCCGGCCGCGACGGCCGGGCCGATCTTGCGCGTGCCCATGGCGGCGGGGAAGTTCCACGGCGTGATCAGCAGGCACGGGCCCACCGGCTGCTTCATGGTCAGCAGGCGGCCGGCGCCGTTGGGGGCGACGCTGTAGCGGCCTTCGATGCGCACCGCCTCCTCGGCGAACCAGCGCAGGAACTCGGAGGCGTAGGCGACCTCGGCCTTGGACTCGGCCAGGGCCTTGCCCATCTCCAGCGTCATGAGCAGGGCCAGGTCGTCGGCCCGCTCGGTCATGGCCTCGAAAGCGCGGCGCAGGATCTCGCCGCGTTCGCGCGGCGGGTGGGCGGCCCACTCGGCCTGCGCCGCCACGGCGGCGTCGAGCGCGCGCACGGCGTCGTCGGGTCGGGCGTCGGCGACCTCGGCGATGGTCTCGCCGGTCGCCGGGTCCTCGACTCGCAGGGTCCCGCCCTCGGCCGGGTCGATCCATTCGCCGGCGATGTAGAGCTGCTTGGGGACGCCGTCGAGGACGGCGGCTTCGTTCTTTGTTGCGGTGGTGGTCATGTGGCCACGGTCTCCGTTCCGAGCTCTTCTGAGAGAGCCACGTCGATGGAGTAGTCGATGGGGACGACGATGACCGAGGGGCGATCCAGGGCCAGCGCCGTCCGGAGGTGGTCGCAGAAGTCGTCGACGGAGTCGCAGCGGAAGGCCGCGCAGCCGAACGCCTCGGCGAGCTTGACGAAGTCGGGGTTGGTGAAGTCGACGCCGAAGTGGCGGCCGAACTTCTTGTCCTGCTTCCAGACGATCGAGCCGAACTGCCGGTTTTCCCAGATGATGTTCACCGTCGGCGTGCGCAGGCGCACCGCGGTCTCGAGTTCCTGGCAGTTCATGAGGAAGCCGCCGTCGCCGTTGACGGTGATGACGTGCCGGTCGGGGTGGACGAGCTTGGCCGCGATCGCCGTCGGCACGGCGATCCCCATGCCGGCCAGGCCGTTGGCGATCATCACCGTCTCGGGCTCGGCGGCCGGGAACATGCGCGCGATCCACAGCTTGTGCAGCCCGACGTCGCTGATGAGGATGTCGTCGCGGCGCAGGACCTGGCGCAGCTCCCACAGGACGCGCGGCGGGTGCAGCGGGAAGGCGTCGTCGTTGCGGCCCTGCTCGAAGTGGCGCAGCACGAGGTCGTGCAGGCGGCGGTCGGCGACCGGGAAGGTCACGTGGCGGCACTCCTCGGTCAGGCGGCTGAGCGTGTGGTAGATGTCGCCGAGCAGGTCGACGTCGGTGACGAAGTGCTCGTCGACCTCGGGCGCGACGGTGTCGATGCAGACGATCTTCTTGTCGCCGTTGGGGTTCCAGTTGGCGGGGTCGTGCTCGACGAGGTCGTAGCCGACGGTGATCACCACGTCGGCGTCCTCGAAGCCGGCAAGCTCGTAGTCGCGCTGCTGGAGCCCGACCACGCCCGCCCCGTGCGGGTCCTCGTAGTCGATCAGGCCCTTGCCCATGAAGGTCTCGGCCACCGGGATGCCGGTCGCGCGGGCGAACTCGCGCAGCGCCGGCGCCGCGCCCACGCGGGCGACGCCGTTGCCGGCCAGGACGATGGGGCTGATCGCGTTGCTGATGAGCTCGGCGGCGGCGAGCACCTCGGCCGCGGCGGGCTCGGTGCGGCGGACGGTCTCGTGCACCGGCAGCGGCGCGGCGTCGAGCTGGGCCGCCATCACGTCCTCGGGAAGCTCGAGGTGGGTGGCGCCGGGCTTCTGGGCCTGGGCGACCTTGAACGCCTTGCGCACGGCCTCGGGGATCACCCTGGCGCTGTTCAGGCTCGTGTTCCACTTCGTGACCGGGGCCATCATCGAGACCACGTCGATGTACTGGTGGGACTCCTTGTGCATGCGCTCGAGGTCGGCCTGGCCGGTCAGGGCGACGAGCGGGGCGCGATCGAGGAAGGCGTCGGCGACGGCGGTGATGAGGTTGGTGGCGCCGGGGCCGAGGGTGCCCAGGCAAACGCCGGCGCGGCGGGTCAGGCGGCCGTACATGTCGGCCATGTAGGCGCCGCCCTGCTCGTGGCGCACCGGCACGAACGCGATCGACGAGTTGGCGAGCGACTCGTTGAGGTCGAGGGTCTCCTCGCCCGGGATGCCGAAGACGTAGCGAACGCCCTCGGCCTCCAGGCACTCGACGAACACATCCGATGCTTTACGTGCGGTCACAGTTCCCCTTCTACCGTCGCTCTGTTGCCCCGTTTTGTTCTTCTAGGAACGCTAGCCATCGCCACAATGGCCGCCCCCGCCACCGCGTCGGGGGCGGATCGCATGTGGATCGACGGCCGCGGCTTCGGCCACGGGATCGGCCTCTCGCAGGAGGGCGCGCGCGGCTTCGCCGAGCACGGTTTCAACTACCGGCAGATCCTGCGCCACTACTACCGCGGCACGTCCGTGGGCACGCTGTCGCCCGCGCGCAGCGTGCGGGTGCTCCTGCAGTCCGGCGGCCCGGCGGTGTTCAGCGGCGCCAGCGACGTCGGCGGGGTCAAGCTCGACCCCGGCCGCACCTACACCGCCGTGGCGATCGCCGGCGGGCGGCTGGAGATCCGCGGCGGCGGGCGCGCCGTGGCCCGCGGCGGCTCGCCCCTGCAGGTGCGCGGGCCGGGGCCGCTCAACGTGGCCGGCGGCACCTACCGGGGCACGCTCGAGCTGTCGGCGGCCGGCGGCGTGCAGGTGGTCAACACGCTCCCGCTCGAGGACTACGTGCGCGGGGTGGTCTCGGCCGAGAGCTTGTCCTCGTGGCCGATCGAGGAGCTCAAGGCCCAGGCAGTGGCCGCGCGCGGCTACGCGGTGACCACCTCCCACGGTGGCGCCTTCGACCAGTACGCGGACACGCGCTCGCAGGTCTACAAGGGCGTCGGGGCCGAGACCGCGCGCACCGATGCCGCCGTGCGGGCCACGCGGGGTCAGGTCGTCACGTATCGAGGTCGTGCCGTCACCTCCTACTTCTTCGCCGCCTCGGGCGGTCACACCGAGAACGTCGAGGACTCGTTCGTGGGCTCCTCGCCCAAGCCGTGGCTGAAGGGTGTGCCCGACCCCTACGAGCGCGGCGCGCCCATGCACACCTGGCACCGCGGCCCGTACAGGCACGCGCAGCTCGGCGCCAAGCTGGGCGACTGGGTGAGGGGCGGCTTCGAGCGCGTCGTCGTGACCCGGCGCGGCGCCTCGCCGCGGATCGTGCACGCGGTGGTCGTCGGCACGCGCGGGCGCACGCGGGTCACGGGACCCGACCTGAAGGCACGCCTGGGTCTGCCCGACAGCTGGGCGACGTTCGTCGACGTCTCCACCGTGCCCTCGCCGGCGGGGCCGCCGCTGGCCGCCGCGGTCGGCGTCGGCGGCGGGGTCAACGTGCGCGCCCGGGCGGCGTGCGCGGTGCGGGGCACGATCGGCGCCGGCGCGCCCGGCGCCCCGGTCGCCGTGCAGGCCGAGCGCCGGGGGCGCTGGCACGTCGTGGCGACGACGAAGCTGCGGCGCGGCGGCGGCTATGCCGCGGTGGTGCCGCGCTCGGGCACCTACCGCGTGCGCTACCACGGCCTGGACGGCCCGCCGGTGCGGGTCACGTGCCGCGTTGCAGCGCCTCCAGGACGATGAGCGCGACCAGGACCGCCGTGGCGAGCGCGACGAGCGTCACGGGGACCAGCAGCGGCGCGATCGCGGCCAGCAGCACGAGCAGCACGAGCGTGGATCCCCTCATCCGTCGCATCTCGAGCGCGGGCGGCCGGTCGGTGCGGCTCTGCGCGATGGTGAGTCAGAGCAGGTAGAGCGCCGCGCCCCCGGCCAGGGCCCAGCCGGCGCCGGCCTCGACGTCGCCGCCGGCCGACTCGGCGATGAGCATGTTCACGCCTGCGCCGACCGCGGTCAGGGCGCCGAGCAGCAGGATGTGGATGCGGGATAGAGCTGCATCGACCCGGTGGTGCTGCTCAGCCCACCCGGGATGCCGTGGCCGAAGTACACCCACCCCAGGCAGGCGACGGCGGCGAAGCCGATCGCCGCGGTGACGGCGGAGGCGGCGTGCCAGTGGTTGTGGGCCTCGCCCAGCGTCACCGCGACCACGGAGAGGCCAGCGAAGACGCCGAACCACGCGCACGAGCTCCAGCGGAGCTCGGCGATCGCGACCACGAAGACCAGGTCGAAGAACAGCTCGAGCCACGAGGCGTGGCGCTCCTCCGTGCGGCAGCACAACGCAGCCGCCGCATGGAGGCACCACGGCTACACGGCGACGGGCTCGCGCACGAAGTCGGCGATCAAGGCCCCCAGCCGCTCGGGCTGGTCCTCGGAGACGAAGGTCCGCGCGCCGCGGATCTCCTCGAAGCGGCCCTCGGGGAACATCGTCGCCAGCCGCCGGCCGGTGTCGAGCGGGAAGAACTTGTCGTCCGCGCCCCAGGCCACCAGGACCGGCTTCGTGAACGTCGGGAAGCGCTCGGCCGCGGCCAGCGTGACGTCGGGGCTCATCCCCCGGATCGTCTTGCCGGCGTCGCGCCGGATGCTCGCGTTGTCGAGCATCGGGCCCACCCACGCGTCGGTGACCTCATTCGGGATGTCGCCGTGGCTCAGCGCCCCGAAGGCCATCGGCGTCTTCCGCACGGCGCGGGAGCGCATCGGCGCCATCAGCGCCTTGAGCCCACCCGGCGTCTTGGCGGCCGCGATCATGGGCTTGAACGCGGGCGGCGGGAAGTTCTCGAACGCGTCGCAGTTGGTGAGCACG
This sequence comes from Solirubrobacteraceae bacterium, assembly GCA_036270095.1. Lineage (GTDB taxonomy): Bacteria > Actinomycetota > Thermoleophilia > Solirubrobacterales > Solirubrobacteraceae > DATBDE01. The sequence continues at coordinate 70,263 of DATBDE010000127.1, forward strand.
AGCTTGCCCACGCGTTCGGGCCGCTCGGTCACCAGCACCTGGCAGATCGCGCCGCCGGTGTCGTTGCCGATGACGACGGCGTCCGTGAGGTCGAGCGCCTCGAGGAACTCCGCGATCAGGTGCGCCACGCCGCGCGGCGAGGTGTCCGCGTCCGGGCGCATCGGCCGGGTGTGCGAGCCCAGCGGCCAGTCGGGCACGATCACCCGGCCGGCGTCCTCGAGCGGTGGCGCGACCTTGCGCCAGAGCAGGCCGTTGACGAGGAGCCCGTGGACGAACACGATCGGGGTGCCGGACCCCCCGCTGTCGCGGTAGCTGATCGTTCCGGCCGAGAGGGTGAGGTCATGGGTGGCATCCATCGCGTCGATCTCCTATGCTCGGGAACCCATACAGACTGCACGCATGATGCATACAGACAGTACGAATGTCAAATCGGCCAAGGCCGCCCAGTCCGAAGCGACGCGGGCCAAGCTCGTGCGCGCCGGGCGGCGGCTGTTCGGCAAGCGCGGCTTCGCCGACGTGGGCACGGAGGAAATCGTGCGCGCGGCCGGCGTCACTCGGGGCGCGCTCTACCACCAGTTCGCGGACAAACGTGAGCTCTTCGCGGCCGTGTTCGAGGACACCGAAGCCGAGCTGATCGCCGAGGCTGGGCGGGGCGCCGCCGCCACCGACGACCCGGTGGAGGCGCTCCGCGGCGCCTTCGAGGCCTGGCTCGAGGCGTGCTCGCGACCCGCGGTGCAGCGGATCGTGCTCGTCGACGCGCCCGCCGTGCTGGGCTGGGAGGAGTGGCGCGCGATCGGGGAGCGCCACGGCCTCGGCGTGACCATGGCCGCTCTGCGGGCGGGAATGGACGCGGGCGCGCTCGCGCCCCAGCCGCTGCGGCCGCTGGCCCATGTGATCGTAGGCGCCCTCGACGAGGCCGCCCTCTACGTCGCCCGTGCGCAGGACACCGACACCGCGCGGACCGAGATGACCCAGGTCCTCGACCGGCTCGTCGACTCGCTGCGGGCTACTTGATCGTCAGCCCGGTCTGGGCGGTGCGCAGGGGAGCGGCGCTGCCGTCGGCCTTGGCAAAGGCTTGCGATGCGGTGACCACGTAGCTCCCCGGGACCAGGCGGTGACCGTGAGCTTGGCGATGGCGGCCGCCGGGCCTAGGTCACGGTGGGCACACGTACCCGCTAGGGGGTGACCGTGAGCTTCGCGGTGGCCTGGCCCGCGCCGGCGCCGTCAGGGCCGCTGCAGCTCTGTGTCGCGGTGAGGGTGTAGGACCCGATGGACAGCCTTACGAGCACTCGCAAGCTGAACGACGTGTTCGGCGGGCCGACGATGGGGGCCGAGAACAACCGAGCGGGGCCGGTGGTCGGCTTCGCGGTAACCCGCGTGCGCTTGCACGTCGCGCCGCCGATGTTGGCGCCCCAGCCGGTCCCCGAGAGGGTGACTCTCCCGAAGTGCCGCACGGTGCTGGGCGAAACCGAGATCCTCGACGGATCGGCCGCAGCGACTGCCGGCGCGAAGGCCGCAAGTACAGCGAGTCCGGTGAAGGCGGCAAGAAGTCGGCGCATTGGCGGACCCTAACCGCTACGCGTAGACCCTCGACAGTGACTCCGCGACGCACACCGGTTTCTCACCGCCCTCGCGCTCGAAGGTCAGCTCGCTGGTGATCTGGGCGCCGCCGGGGATCTCCTCGACCTTGGCCAGGACCATGCGCATGCGGACGCGCTCGCCGACCGGCATCGGCGCCGGGAAGCGCACGCGGTTGCAGCCGTAGTTGACGCCGAAGGCGAAGCCCTCGTAGGAGACGAGCGAGTACGCGAACTTCGGCGCCAGCGACAGCGTGTAGTAGCCGTGGGCGATCGTGCCGCCGAACGGCGTCTCCTTGGCGCGCTCGGGATCGGTGTGGATGAAGTACTGGTCGCCGGTGACGTCGGCGAAGCGGTCGACGGATTCCTGCGTGACGAGGTGCCAGTCCGAGACCCCGATCTCGTCCCCCTCGCGCGCCTTGGCCTCGTCGATACTCCTGATCGTGAGCATGCATGGCACCCTAACCGGGTGCCACCACTGCTGATCTTCGACGCCCCCTCGCTGCTCTACCGCGCCTTCTACGCGCTGCCGGACTCGATCCGCGACCCGAGCAAGGAGCATCCGGTCAACGCGATCCTCGGCTCGGTCAACCTCGTGCTCTACGAGTGGGAGGCGCACCGCCCGCGTGCGGTCGTCGCCTGCTTCGGACCCGACGCCGCGCCGTACCGCACCGAGCTCTACGCGAACTACCACGCCGACCGCCCGCCGATGCCCGACGGCCTCGTCTGGCAGTGGGAGCGCGCGTACGACTTCTACGCGCAGCTCGAGTGGACGGTGGCGCGCAACGAGACGGTGGAGGCCGACGACCTGCTGGGCTCGTTCGCTGACGCCGAGGTGGCCGCGGGCGGCGAGGCGCTGATCCTCACCGGCGATCGCGACATGTACCAGTGCGTCGGCGACGGCGTCCAGGTGCTGTTCGTCAAGACCGGCCAGGGCCGCGGGGCCGAGCCGGTGGACGAGGACGAGGTGCGCAAGCGCTACGGCGTCGGGCCCGAGCTCGTGCCGGACTTCATCGCGCTGCGCGGCGACCCGTCGGACGGGCTGCCGGGCGCGAAGGGCATCGGGCCGAAGACGGCGGCCGAGCTGCTACGCGACTACGGGTCGCTCGAGGGCGCGATCGAGGCGGCGCAGAAGGTCACGGGGCCGCTGCGCCCGCGGGTGGGGGCAGCGCTGCGCGACCAGGCCGACGAGCTGCGCGCGTTCCTGGAGATCGCGAAGCTGCGCACGGTCGACGTGACGGTGCCGCCCGATGCGCCGCTGCCGGCCGACAAGGCCGCGGCCGCCGCCCGCGAGCTGGGGATGAACCGCCTGGCCGAGCGGGTCGAGAAGCTGGGCGAGTAGGCGCGGGGTTCGAATATGCCTTGACGGGTACATACCTGTCATGGCATATTCAATGCCGGTGGCCTCGCCCGAGCTCCTCTCCGTCCTCGCCGAGCCGACACGGCGACGGATCCTCGACCTGCTCCTCGAGCAGCCGCGGACCGTCAACCAGCTCGTCGGCGAGCTCGGCACCAGCCAGCCCACCGCCTCCAAGCACCTGCGCGTGCTGCGCGACGCGGGGCTCGTGCACGTCCATCCCGAAGCCCAGCGCCGCGTCTACGCGCTGCGCCCGCACCGCCTGGCCGAGCTCGACGCCTGGCTCGCGCCCTACCGGCGGCTGTGGGAGGGCCGGCTGGACGCCCTCGAGGACCACCTGGACCGCAACCCCGATCCCGAAAGGACGACCTCATGACCGCCACCCTCGACACCAGCCGCGGCCGCGCCACCCTGCGCTTCGAGCGCGAGCTCCGTCACGGGCAGGACAGGGTCTGGCGCGCCATCACCGACCCGGCCGAGCTGCGCGCCTGGTTCCCGGCCGAGGTGATCTACGAGCAGCGCGCCGGCGCGCCAATGCAGTTCGACTTCGGCGGCGCGTACGACATCGACGCCTGGCCGGGCGAGGTCCTCGAGTGGGACCCGCCGCGCGTCTTCGCGTTCCTGTGGGGCGAGGACACCCTGCGCTTCGAGCTCGCGCCGGCCGAGGGCGGCACGCGGCTCGTCTTCACCCACGCCTTCGACCACGAGCCGGGCAAGCCCGCGCGCGACGCCGCCGGCTGGGAGGCCTGCTTCGAGGCCTTCGACGCCCTGCTCGACGGGGCCTCCAAGACGCCCGGCGACGGCGACTGGAGCGGCCACCACGAGCGTTACCTGGCCCGCTTCGGCGACCTCACGATCGATGAGCAGCCCGTGCGCCTGCGCGGCCCCTACAAGGAGGTCGACGGGCGCGCCGCGGTGGACGTGACCTATGAGGACCGCCCCGGCACGCTCGTCGTGCGTGCGGCCGGCGAGCCGCTGGCCGACGGCGCCGCCGTCGAGGTGCGCGACGAGGGCGGTGCGACGCTGGCCGCCGGGCGCCTGCGCGACCCGCTCGCTACGGCGTGAAGCGGATGTGGATGACGTCGCCGTCCGCGACCACGTAGTCGCGGCCCTCGGTACGGAGGGTCGCGCGCTCGCGGGCGGCGGCGTAGCTCCCCGCCGCGACGAGGTCGTCCCACGCGATGACCTCGGCGCGCACGAAGCCCCGCTGGATGTCGGTGTGGATCTCCCCGGCGGCGTCCCACGCCGACAGGCCGCGGCGCAGGTGGCGCGACTGCGCCGGCTTGTCGGCGTCGGCGGTGAAGAACGCGATCTGGTCCAGGAGCGCGAAGGCGCCGTCGACCACCCGGTCCAGGCCCGGCTCACCGGCCCCGAGCTCGGCCCGCATCGCCGCCGCCTCGTCGGGCTCGAGCGCGGCCAGCTCGGCCTCGAGCCGCGCCGACACCGCCACCGCCCGCGCCCCCACGGCCGCGGCGTGGGCGGCCAGCGCAGCGGGGACCTCGGCGTCGCCCTCGTCCACGTTGGCCACGAACAGCACCGGCTTGGAGGTCAGCGGGCGCAGGCGCAGGACCGCGCCGGGCGCGTCCGCCGGCGCGGGCACGGTGCGCACCGGGCGACCGGCGCGCAGGGCCTCGATGACCTGGCGCAGCCATGCCTCCTCGGCCCGCGCGACCTTGTCCCCGCTGCGCGCCTGCTTCTCCACCCGCTCGAGCCGGCGCTCGGCCTGCTCGAGGTCGGCGAACAGCAGTTCGGTCTCCACCACCTCGGCGTCCGCGACCGGGTCCACGTGCCCATCCGGGTGCACCACGCGGTCGTCGCCGTGCGCGCGCACCACGTGCACGATCGCGTCGGTCTCGCGGATGTGGGAGAGGAACTGGTTGCCCAGCCCCTCGCCCTCGTGCGCGCCGCGGACCAGGCCCGCGATGTCGTGGAACAGGACGGTGTCGGGCAGCACCTCGCTGGCGCGGAGCACCGCCGCAACCTGGTCCAGCCGCCCGTCCGCGACCGGCACCACGGCCACGTTGGGCTCGATCGTCGTGAACGGGTAGTTCGCGACCTCGGCCTCCGCCCGCGTCAGCGCGGCGAACAGCGACGACTTGCCCGCGTTGGGCAGCCCGACGATGCCGACCTTCATCGCCCGAGCTGCCCGACCGCCGTGCCCAGGGCCATGCCGGCCAGCGAGTCGGATGGGTAGTGCACGCCCAGGTACAGGCGCGAGAGCGAGAGCGCGCAGGCCAGCGCGTACAGCGGCGGGCCAGGCACGAGCGCCGAGTACGCGCGCGCCGCCGCGAACGACGACGTGGCGTGAGCGCTGGGGAACGACAGGCCGGTCGGCGTGCCCGCCAGCGGCGGCAGGCCCTCGAGCGCGGGGCGGCGGCGGCGCACGGCGATCTTCAGCACGGTGTTGGCCACGTAGGCCGTGGCCACGGAGACGACCGCGCGGCGCCAGCGCCCGCGCCGCGGCGCGTCGACGGCGATCCCGGCTCCGCCGAGGACGAGCCACACCGCCGCGTGCTCGCCCAGGAGCGAGAACGACCGCACCGCGCGCTCGGCCCCCGGCGTGTGGCGGGCCGTGCGCGCGAGGCGGAGCAGGAAGAGGTCGAAGGCGCTCAGAGGCCGAACCCGACCCGGTGCTGCCCCGAGTCGGTGTGCACGTAGACGATCTGGTCGAGGTTGAGCGCGACGGCCCCGTCCTCGACCTGGAGGTCGTAGAAGCCCTTGTCCTCGCCCATCGGCCGGGCGCCGAGCGCCTGCCGCAGGTCCTTGAGGGCCTCGGCGGTGACGCGCACGCCGAGCGCTTGGCCGCCCTGAAAGCCGATGGAGATACGCGCCGTGTCGTTTGCCATACCTAGTGGTCCTCCGCGGGTTGAACGATCTCGGTGAGTACCCCGCCGGTCGCCGACGGGTGGATAAACGCTACCCGAGAGTTGCGTATTCCTCGACGTGCCCGCTCGTCGATGAGGCGCAGGCCCGCCTTGCGCACCGCGTCGAGGGCCTGCTCGATGTCGTCGACGGCGTAGGCGACGTGGTGCAGGCCGGGCCCGCGCGAGGCCAGGAACTTGCCCACCCCGGTCTCCGGCCCGAGCGGCGCGATGAGCTCGACGTGCCCGTCCCCGACGTCGAGCAGCGCGGCGTCCACGCCCAGCTCCTCCACCGTCTCGCGGTGCACGAGCTCCAGGCGCAGGGCATCGCGGTAGAGCGGGAGCGCGGCGTCGATGTCCTCGACGGCCACGCCCACGTGGTCGATCCGGCCGAACACGGCGGCCAGTCTATTCAGCGCCGTCGCGCCGACCGCACGAGCCGAACTGCTTGCCGGCGCTACGCGCGGGGCGGCTCGGGCGGCGGCGGCCGCGTGGCCGCCACGCGCAGGTGCGCGCCGGCCGGGCGCTCCGCGCGCGGCGTGTCGCCGACGATGCGCTCGATCGTGTCGCGCTCGATGACCTCGTCGCGCAGCAGCGTGGCCGCCAGCTCGTCGAGTAGCGCCCGGTGCATGGACAGGAGCGCGTAGGCAGCGCGCTGGGCCTCCTCGGCCAGGGCTTGCTGCTCCTGGTCGCGCACGCGCCGCGTGGCCTCGGACGCGAACTCGTTGGGGGTGTCGGCGGTGAGCCGGTGCGACGTCAGCTCGGTGCCCATCGCATACTCGCTCACCATGGCGGCCGAGATCTCCGCCACCCGCTTGAGGTCGTCGGCCGCGCCGGTGGTGATGGCGCTGAACACGAGGTCCTCGGCCGCCCGCCCGCCGAGCAGCACGGTCATGTAGTCGACGAGCTCCTCGCGCGTCTTCAGGTAGCGGTCTTCCTCCGGGAGGTTGAGCGTGTAGCCCAGTGCGCGCCCGCGCGGGACGATCGAGATCTTGTGCACGCGGTCGACCGAGGGCAGGAGCTCGGCGCACAGCGCGTGCCCGGCCTCGTGGAACGCGATCACCCGCTTCTCGTGAGCGTTGAGCGTGCGCCGCGACTGCATGCCCGCGACCACGCGCTCCAGCGCGGCGTCGAAGTCGGCCCCGGTGATCGCCTCGGCGTCGCGGCGGGCGGCGAAGATCGCCGCCTCGTTGCAGATGTTGGCCAGGTCGGCGCCGGTGAGGCCGCTGGTCTGGCGGGCGATCAGCGCGAGGTCCACGTCCTCGAGCGGCTTGCCCCGCGTGTGCACGCGCAGGATCCCCGCGCGCCCGTCGACATCGGGCGGCGCGACGAAGATCTGGCGGTCGAAGCGCCCGGGTCGCAGCAGGGCCGGGTCCAGCTTCTCGAGCAGGTTGGAGGCGGCGATGACCACCACGTCCTGCGTGGTCTGGAACCCGTCCATCTCGACCAGGAGCTGGTTGAGCGTCTGGTCGCGCTCGCCGCTGATGTCGCTGCCGCGCTGGCCGCCGACGGCGTCGAGCTCGTCGATGAAGACGATGCAGGGCGCGTGCTTGCGGGCCACCCCGAACAGGCGCCGGATCCGGGCGGCGCCCAGGCCGGCGAACATCTCCACGAACGCGGCCGCCGACTGGGAGAAGAAGTTCGCCCCCGACTCGTGCGCGACCGCCTTGGCCAGCAGCGTCTTGCCCGTGCCCGGCGGCCCGTGCAGCAGGATCCCCGTGGGCACGCGGGCCCCGAGGCGGCGGAAGCGCTGGGGGTCGCTGAGGAACTCGACCACCTCGCGCAGCTCCTGCTTGGCCTCGTCGGCGCCGGCGATGTCACCCCAGGCGACCTCGAGCTTGGTCTCGGGGCGGATCTGCTGCGGCTTGGTCCGCGGCACGACCTTGAGCGTCCGCCAGACCAGGAACACCAGCAGCGCCATGAGGATGAGCGGGAGCCACGTCAGCGCGAACGACTCGACGTCGTCGTAGCTCAGGAAGGCCATCAGGTCACCAGCTCGAGGCGGGGGTTGGGCTTGAAGCGCCGGCCGACCTTGCCTCCGGGCCGGCCCTCGACCATGACCACGTCCGCCGTGAAGTCGTTCTCGCCCCGGATCAGCGACGAGCCCACGCCGTACGCATCGACGGGCACGCCCTCGGCCTCGAACTCGCCGATGCGGGTCGCCGTGAAGCCGCCCGAGGCCACGATCTTGACCGCCGCGAAGCCGGCCTCGTCCAGGGCCGTGCGCACCTTGCGCACGAGCTGCGGCGCCACGCCGGTGGGCTTGAACTCCCCCATCTCGTCCAGCAGGGCGCGGTCGACCAGCTTCTCCGAGGTGTCCAGCCGCACACCCCACAGCTTCGGGCCCAGGGCCTCGGCCACCTGCAAGGCGGTTTTCACCGAGTCGTTCTCGAAGTCCACGAGCACGGTCACGTTCATCTCGTTCGCGTACTTGCCGGCGAACGCCTCGGCCGCCGCCACCGTGTCGCCCCCGAAGGCGGCGATGAGGGCGTGCGGCACCGTGCCCATGCCGCGCCCGCCCCACCACGAGGCCTGCGCGTCCGTCGAGACGCCGATCGCGCCCGCGATGTGGGCGGCGTAGCCGTCGCCGGTCTGCACGAGCCAGTGGTCGTGGCGGGCGGGGAAGTACCAGATGGGCTTGCCGTTGGCCGCGGCCACGACCTCGATCACGTTGCGCATGATCAGCGAGCGCCGCGCCATTGTGCCGAGGTAGACGGTCTCCAAGTGGGCGAAGAGCGAGTAGTCGCCCTCGATCGTCATCACCGTCTCGTAGGGCGCGACCTGCTCGCCCTCGTGCAGCGCGCGCACCTCGAGCTCGTCCCAGCCCAGGATCCAGTTCCCGGCCGGCGCGCGCCGGCCGGAGCACTCGCGCAGCACCGCGATCGCCTCGTCCACGCCGCCCAGCACCGAACGCTCCTTCTGGAACACCTGCATGACGACCTGCGGGTGGCGGCCCTGCTCCTCGAGCAGCCGTTTGGCGTGGTTGAAGTACGCGTCGGAGTAGTAGCCGTCCCGGATCCGCTCGACGGGAAGGCGGAAGACGTCAGCGCCGAGGCGCTCGCGGACCTCCGTCGCCATGCCCAAGGGATATCAGCCCGCGGGCGCTGTTTCCCGCTCGGCTGCGGGAAGGAACCATTCGGGCGGGCCGGTCCAGTCGTCCGGGGGCGCGAGGTCGCGCGCCGCGGCGTCGAACCCGACCTCGAGGTAGCTCTCGACCACGGCACCGAGCACGGTGGCCACGAGCAGGGCCGAGAGCACCGCCGTGAACATCGCGTGGTCGACCCAGAAGCTGGTCTCGAAGTCCGACACGCACACGCCGACGAGCGCGAGCGTCGCCACCACCCCCCGCAATCCGGACGAGGCCGATGAAGCGCCGGTCCACTACGCCGCTACGCCCTCCGCCCGCAGGATCTCGGCCAGTGCCGCGCGGCCGACGTCGAGCTGGCGCTCGTCGGGCTCGCGGGTGCCGATCGCCCGCTGCAGCTCGAAGCCGGGGCGCCGGAAGGCGCGCGCCGCGCGCGTGCTCGGGTGGCGCTCGGACCAGGCGAAGGCCTCGACCGCGGCCGCGATCGACACCAGGCCGACGGCGCCGGCGGCCATCGGGCCCGGCCGCTCCATCAGCCGCCGCAGCAGTGCCGCGCCGGCCAGGTTGGCGGCGAGCATGGGCGCGACGAGGTGCGAGCCGCAGCGCTCGTGCTCCTTGCTGGCGTCGGCCGCGTCGGCGGCGCCGTGCTCGTAGGCCGCGATCGCCTTGTGCTCGACGCCGTGGTAGGCGGCGAGCTCGCCGCCGCTGAGTGCCAGCAACGAGGGCGCCAGCGAGAGGCCGGCCGCGGCGGCCTCGCCCAGCGACGCGCGCCCGGCCCGGCGCGCCGCCGCCCGGGCGCCCACGCCGGCCAGGCCCGCGGCCAGCGCGCCGGCGAGCACGCGCTTGTCCTGGAAGGGCAGGCGCGCCTCCGGCAGCGCGCGCTTGACCAGCGGCAGCACCGCCATCGCCTCGTACAGGCGCGCCACGCCACGCGCGCCGGGCACGGCGTCGAAGGCCCGCACGCGCGGCTTGGGGCCCGAGGCCACACGCACGCCGCCGTCGGCGCAGCGGACGGCGGCGGCCCAGTGGGTAGGCCCGTGGACGAGCAGCCCGTTGCGCAGGGCCATGCCGCCCAGCCGCAGGCGCTCGGGCTCAGCCACCGAGCATCTCCCGCGCGACGTCGCCGAAGAACGCGGTGGCGAACTCGAGGTCGCGCACGTCGATGCGCTCGTCGGCCGCGTGCAGCAGCGGCCACATCTCGAACAGGCCCATGTGGCGCATGGGGAAGAACCCGTAGGCGACGCACTCGGGGAAGAAGTGGCGGAAGTGGCGCGAGTCGGTGAAGGCCGGGAGCTGGGTGGGGATGACGCCGGCACCGGGGTCGTTGCGGTCGATCCACTCCGCGATGCGATCCATCAGCGGCGAGGTCATGGGCGAGCGGTTGCCGACCACCTTCTCGGTGATCTCGAGCTCGTAGCCGTCGGCGCCGAGAAGATCGTGGATGCGCGCCAGCACGTGGTCCTCGTCCAGGCCCGGGGGGACGCGGCAGTCGACCTGCAGCTCGGCGCGGGCCGGGATCACGTTGATCTTGTCCGAGGCCTTGATTCGCGTCGGGGTCACCGTCACGCCGAGCATGGCCTGCACGAGCAGGGCCATGGCCGGGTCGTGCTCGCTGACCTCCAGCACGGCCCGGGCGGCGTCACCGTCGACGTCCACGCCCAGGGAGCCGAGCAGCGCGCGCGGCTCGTCGGTCAAGTCGTACGGGGGCTGCGCGCGCAGGCGCTGGAGCACCGGCGCCATCTTCAGCAGCGCGTTGTCGCCCAGCATGGGGACCGACGCATGGCCGGCGGCGCCGGTGGTGACGACGCGGAAGCGGAACACGCCCTTCTCGGCGCAGCACACCGGGTAGTAGCGGCGGCCGCGATAGGCGTGCACGGCGCCGCCGCCCTCGTTGAGGAGGAAGTCGCAGCGGGCGGCGTCGGGGTGGCGCCGGCACAGCCACTGGGCGCCGAGCTCCCCGCCGGTCTCCTCGTCCACCACCGCGAGGATCTTCAGGTCGCCGCGCGCCGGCCGCCAGCCGCTGCGGGCCAGCTCCACCGCCGCAGCCACCTCGGCGGCGACCTGCGACTTCATGTCGAGCGCTCCGCGGCCCCAGACGAAGCCGTCGGAGAGGTCGCCGGACCAGGGGTCGCGACTCCACGCCTCGGGGTCGGCGAGCACGGTGTCGACGTGGCTGAGGAAGCCGAGCGTCGGGCCCTCGTCGCGGCCCTCGAGCGCGGCCACGAGGTTGGGACGCTCCGGCTCCGCACCCAGCAGCTGCACGGCGAACCCCGCCTCGTCGAGCAGGTCGGCCAGCTGCTCCTGGGCCGGGCGCTCGTTGCCGGGCGGGTTGACCGTGTCGTGACGGATCAGGTCCTGCAGCAGCTGTGTGACGAGTGCACCCATGGGCCGGACGGCGGATCCGATCCTACGGGTTGGGGATATCCCCACCACCGGTTCGGGGGGATCCCCCATAGCGCGCACGGCGAGGGCGAGCAACGATCGCCGTGCACCTGATCACGACCCAGGAGATACGAGCTGATGCAGTCCAGAAACCTTGCTGCGCGCGCCGGGCGCTGGAGCTCGACGCACCGCAAGACCGCGATCTTCGGATGGCTCGCGCTCGTCGTGCTCTCCCTCGCCATCGCCGGCGCGGTGGGCACGAACAACCTCAAGGACGAGGACCAGGGGACGGGGCAGTCCCGCTCCGCCCAGCAGATCGTCAACGACAACTTCCCGAAGAAGGGCGACGAGAACATCCTGATCCAGACGCGGTCGGGGTCGCTGAACCCATCCAGTCCACAGATCAAATCCGCGGTCGGCGACGTCATCGGGGCGGTGTCCGGCTTGCGGACGGTGTCCGAGGTCAAGTCGCCGCTCGACCCGCGCAACCAGGGGCAGATCTCCAAGGACGGGCGCTCGGCACTGGTGACCTTCTCGGTCGCGGGTGACTCCGACAAGGCCAAGCAGCGCATCGGCCCGATCGAGACCGCCGTGGCCAAGGCGGCGCACAGGCATCCCCAGCTGCGGATCGAGGAGTTCGGCTCGGCCAGCGCGAGCAAGTCGCTGGAGAAGGCGTTCTCGAACGACTTCGCCAAGGCCGAGGTCACCTCCGTCCCGATCACGCTGATCATCCTGGTGATCGCCTTCGGCGCGCTGGTCGCCGCGGGCATCCCGCTGCTGCTCGGCATCTCCGCCGTCGCGATCGCGATCGGGCTGGTCGCGCTGCCCAGCCAGATCATGCCCGTCGACCAGGCCGTCACCTCGGTGATCCTGCTTGTCGGCCTCGCCGTCGGCGTGGACTACACGTTGTTCATCCTGCGCCGCGAACGCGAGGAACGGGTGCTCGGCCGCAGCTCGGCCGAGGCGCTGCGCACCGCGTCGGCGACCTCGGGGCGCGCCGTGCTGGTCTCCGGCCTGACCGTCATGGTCGCCATGGCCGGGATGTACTTCACCGGCTCGAGCGTGTTCTCGGGCTTCGCCACCGGCACGATCCTCGTCGTCGCCGCGGCCATGCTGGGCTCGGTCACCGTCGTGCCCGCCGTCCTGAGCTGGCTCGGCGACCGGATCGAGAAGGGGCGCGTCCCCTTCCTGGCCAAGTGGCGCGACAAGCGCCAGGCCCGCGGCGCCAATGGCGCCTGGGGCTGGATCCTCGACCGCGTGCTGGCGCGCCCGGTGGTGTCCGTCGTCCTGTCGGCCGGCGTCCTCATCGCGCTGGCGATCCCGGCCTTCGGGCTGCATACGGCCGCGTTCAGCACCGACGCGCTGCCGCGCAGCCTGCCGATCATGCAGACCTACGACCGGATCCAGGCGGCGTTCCCCGGTGAGGGCGTACCTGCGGTGGTCGCGGTCCAGGCCGACGACGTCACCGCCAAGCCGGTGGCGGCCCAGCTGAAGGACCTGGAGCACAAGGCGCTTGCCTCGGGCCAGTTCGAGCGCCCGATCAGCATGACCGTGAGCCCCAACCGGCACGTCGCGGTGCTCGACATCCCCATGGTCGGGTCGGGGACCGACGCACGGTCCGACCAGGCGCTGGCCAACCTGCGCGATCACCTCGTGCCCGCGACCACGGGCACGCTGGGCGGCGCCAAGACGTTCGTGAGCGGCCAGACGGCGCAGTCCAGGGACTTCAACGACCTGATGAAGTCGCACGCGCCGTTCGTGTTCGCGTTCGTCCTGCTGCTGGCGTTCGTGCTGCTGTTGGTGACCTTCCGGTCGATCGTGATCCCGATCAAGGCGATCGTGCTCAACCTGCTGTCGGTGGGCGCCGCCTACGGCGTGCTGGTGCTCGTCTTCCAGCACACGTGGGCCGAGGGCCTGCTCGGGTTCAAGTCCACGGGCGGCATCACCTCGTGGCTGCCGATCTTCCTGTTCGTGATCCTGTTCGGGCTGTCGATGGACTACCACGTGTTCATCCTCAGCCGGATCCGCGAGGCGTTCGATCGCGGCATGAAGACCGAGGACGCCGTGGCGCACGGCATCAAGACCACCGCGGGCACGGTGACGAGCGCTGCGGTGGTGATGGTTGCGGTGTTCGGGGTCTTCGCGACCCTGTCGATGCTCGACTTCAAGCAGATGGGCATCGGCCTCGCCGTGGCGGTCCTGATCGACGCCACGCTGGTCCGCGCGGTCCTGCTGCCGGCCACGATGAAGCTGCTCGGCGACTGGAACTGGTACCTGCCCAAGTCGCTGCGTTGGCTGCCCCGCTTGGGGCGCGAGCCTTCACCGGAAGGCGCGGGCGCCTAGACGACGAAACCTCGCCCCACGAGGACCCCCAGTACCCGGAGCCCCGGCAGGTCAGGGGCTCCGGGTCGTTAAGGCGACATACTCGAAGGGCACGGAGCGGCACCATCACCGATCAGCTCTTCGACACGCCCGAACCCCCGCGCGGCCGCACGTCGGTGCCGCCGTCTGAGGGACCCCTGGCCGTACGCATGCGGCCAGTGTCGCTGGACGACTTCGTGGGCCAGGAGCACCTGTTGGCCCCGGGCTCGGCGCTGCGCACCGCCATCGAGACCGGCCGTCCGCACTCGATGATCCTCTACGGGCCGCCAGGCTCCGGCAAGACGACGCTCGCCCGGATCGTGGCCAGCGCCGCGGGCGCGGCCTTCGAGGAGGCCTCCGCCGTCGAGGCCGGCCGCGCCGAGGTGCGGGCCGTGCTGCAGCGGGCCGAGCACCGGCGTTCGGCCACGGGCGAGCGCACGATCTTCTTCCTCGACGAGATCCACCGCTTCAACAAGGCCCAGCAGGACGCGCTGCTGCCCGCGGTCGAGGAGGGCCTCGTGACCCTCATCGGGGCCACAACCGAGAACCCGTACTTCGAGGTGAACTCGGCCCTGCTCTCGCGCACGCAGGTCTACGAGCTCCACGCCCTCAGCGAGGACGACGTGCGCAGGCTCCTGCTGCGGGCCGAGCCCGGGCTGGTCGACGACGTCGTCGCGTTCCTGGCCGGGCGCTCCGGCGGCGACGCCCGCACGGCGCTGACCGCGCTCGAGCTCGCGCGCCAGACCGCGGGCGACCAGCCGATCACGCTCGAGCAGGCCGAGGACGCGCTGCAGCGCCGGGCGCTGCGCTACGACAAGCGCGCCGAGCAGCACTACGACACGATCTCGGCCTGGATCAAGGCCACGCGCGGCTCGGATCCCGATGCTTCGCTGTACTACCTCGCGGTCATGCTCGAGGGCGGCGAGGACCCGCGCTTCATCGCCCGCCGCATGCTCATCCTCGCCTCCGAGGACGTCGGCAACGCCGACCCGCAGGCCCTCCAGGTGGCGGCCGCCGCGGCGTATGCCGTCGAGCACGTCGGCATGCCCGAGGCCCAGCTCACCTTGTCGCAGGCCGCCATCTACCTGTCCCTGGCGCCCAAGTCCAAGGCCGCGACGCGGGCGATCGGCGCCGCGCGGGCGCACGTGCGCGAGCACGGCGCCAAGCTACCGCCGTCCTACCTGCGCTCGAGCGGCCACCCGGGCGCGCGGCCGCTGGGGCGCGGCCAGGGCTACGACTCGCCCCACGACCACCCCGAGGGCGTCTCCAGTCAGGAGCTGCTGCCCGACGAGGTGGTCGGCGCACGCTTCTACGCGCCCGGCGAGGGCGAGCGGGAGCTGACCGAGCGCCTGGCCGAGATCCGCCGCCTGCGCGGCCGCGAGCCGTAGTCGCACAGGCAGGATCTTCACCGGCGTTGAGGAAGCCTCTGCTTCCCTGGGAACCATGGACCGCCCCGCAATCGACCCCGGCGCCCTGCTCGCCCGCAGCTATCCGCTCCCCGACGGGGGCCGGGTGCGGCTGCGCCTGCTGCGCCGCTCCGACGCCGCCGCGGTGCGGGTCCTGCTCGCGACCGCGTGGGCGGTCCCGGACGACCTCGAGCTCCAGCGCCTCCTGCGCTTCGACCCCCGCCGCCGGCTGGCCATCGCGGCGGTCTCGCTGCGCGCCCGCGGCGAGGCGCTGCTCGGCGCGGGCGCGATCGACTTCGCCCCGGGCGCCGAGCCGGACCTCATCGTGGTGGACCCCGACCACGGCGCGGCGCTAGAGGGGCTCATCGCCGGCGCACTCCGCGCCAGAGCACGCCGTCGCGGCGCCGCATAGGCCATCGCTCGTCGCTCCTGGCGCCGGACGCAGGGGTGAAGCCGTGCTGAGCACGGCGAACCCCGAGGACTTCGCCAGGGGCGACGAGAATGGCCTATAGGGTGCGGTGGTGCCCGCGCTGGTGAGCCACGACGCCTGCACCGGCGCCGTCCTCGGCGAGGTGCCGGAGACCGCGCCCGAGGCCGTCGCGGACCTCGTGGCCGAGGTGGACGCGGTGCAGCCGTTCTGGGCCGCGCTGCCGCTGTCGGACCGCTCGCGCTACCTGCGCCGCATCGCCCAGGTCGTGCTCGACGAGGTCGACCCGCTCAGCGAGCTGCTGGCCCGCGAGCAGGGCCGTCCGCGCACCGAGGCGGTCACGATGGAGATCCTCGCCTCGGTCGACGCGCTGCGCTGGATCGCCGCCTACGCGCCGCGCTACCTGGCCGACCAGCGCCTGCGCAACAACCAGCTGCCGCTGCGGGGCAAGCGCTCGCAGCTCGTACGCGACCCGGTCGGCGTCGTCGGCGTGGCGACGCCGTGGAGCTCGCCCTGGGCCAGCGGCATGCGCCGGGTGGCCAACGCGCTCATGGCCGGCAACGGCGTCGTGCTCGTGCCCGACCCGCTCGTGCCCCTGACCGCGGTGCGCCTGGTGCGGGCGCTCGAGCGCGCCGGCGTCCCCGAGGGGCTCGTACGCGTGGCCGCCGGCCGCGCCGACCTCGCCGCGGCGCTGGAGCAGGGCGGCGCCGGACGCGTCGTGCGCATCGGCACCGACGGCCGCGACCCTATGCTCGTGCTCGCCGACGCGCCGCTCCGCCACGCCGTCTACGGGGCGCTGTGGGCCGCCTTCGCCGACGCGGGCCAGTCGCGGGTCAACGTCTCCCGCGTGTACGTGCGACGCGAGCTCGCCGACTCGTTCACCGAGGGCCTCGTCGGCGCCACGGGGCGCCTGCGGCTGGGCGACCCGCAGCGCTGGGACATCGACATCGGCCCGCTCACCAGCGCCGAGAACCTGCCGCTGGTGCGCGACGCCGTCGACGCCGCGGTGGCCGCCGGGGCCGAGCGGCTCACCGGTGGGCCGGTCGAGCTCGCCGACGTTCCCGGGCCGTTCTACGCCCCCGCCGTGCTGCGCGGCGCCACGCCGGACATGTCGGTCGTGCGCGAGGCCGTTCCCGGCCCCGTGCTCTCGGTGGTCGCGGTCGACAGCGAGGACGAGGCCATCGCGCTGGCCAACGACGTGCCCAGCGTGGGCGCGTCGGTGTGGACGGCCAACCGCGGCCGCGGCGAGCGCATCACGCGCGAGCTGCGGGCCGAGCGGGCGTGGATCAACGAGCACATGCCCACCGCGCTCTCCCCCGCGGGCGTGGCCGAGTTCGTCGACGTGCGCATGCGCGTCTGGGAGCCCTCCCGCCTGCGCGACCTGTGGTGGTATCCGTACGACGAGTCGCTGGCCCGTACGGTCAAGGCCGTCACCCGCTACTTCTACGGCCGCGAGAGCGAGCGCCTGCGCGCCGTGCGTGAGGGCGTCGTGCCCGCCGCCCGCCTGGCCCGGCGGCTGGCGCGCGACCGGGTCCGGCGCTAGTAGGCCATAGCTCGTCGTTCCTGGGGCCGGACGCAGGAGTGAAGCCGTGCTAGGCACGGCGAACCCCGAGGACCCCGCCAGGGGCGGCGAGAATGGCCTAGGCCTCTACCATCGGAGGGGTGCCCGCACAGGCCTACGCCGGCAAGGAATGCGTCTGCCAGCTGCGCAGGGGGATCTGCGACCAGTCCTGCGTGCAGGGCATGCTGGAGACCCCGTTCTACATCGCCTGTCTGCGCCTCACCGGCCGGCGCTGCGTGGTCGTCGGCGGCGGCGACGTCGGGCTCGAGAAGGTCGAGGGCCTGCTGGCCTGCGACGCCGACGTGACGCTCATCGCCCCCGACGCGATCGCGCCCCTGCGCGAGCTCGCCGAGGAGGGCTCGATCGCCTGGGAGCGGCGCCCCTACGCCACCGGCGACCTCGAGGCCACGTTCATGGTCATCGCCGCCACCAGCGACACCGACGTCAACATCCGCGTCTTCGCGGACGCCGAGCGGCGGGCGATGCTCGTCAACGTCGTCGACGTCCCGCCGCTGTGCAACTTCATCCTCCCGGCCATCGTACGCACCGGCCCGCTGGCCATCGCGATCTCCACCGCGGGCGCCTCGCCGGCGCTGGCCAAGCGCCTCAAGCGCGAGATCGGCGAGATCTACGGCGAGCCCTACGCCCGCCTGGCGGTGATCCTCAACGAGGCCCGCGGGTGGGCCAAGGCCACCCTCCCCACCTACCAGGACCGCAAGGAGTTCTTCGAGTCGATCGTCAACGGCGAGCCCGACCCGGTGCAGCTCCTGCGCGACGGCGACGAGCCCGCCGTGCGCGACCTCGTCGCCGGGGCGCAGCGGACCCACGTGGCCGCTTGACCGAGCCCGAGCTCACCCACCTCGACGAGACGGGCGCGGCCCGCATGGTCGACGTCGCGAGCAAGCAGCCCACGCTGCGCCGCGCCGTGGCCCGCGCGCAGCTGCGCATGGCGCCCGAGACGGCGCGCGCCGTGGCCGCCGGCGACGCGCCCAAGGGCGACGTGCTCGGCACCGCCCGCATCGCCGGGATCCAGGCCGCCAAGCGCACGGCCGAGCTCATCCCGCTGTGCCACACCATCCCGCTCTCGTTCGTCGGCGTCCACGCCGCGGTGGACGCCGAGGCGGGGACGGTCACGCTCACGACCGAGGCCCGCACCACCGCCGCCACCGGCGTCGAGATGGAGGCGCTGACCGCCGCCAGCGTGGCCGCCCTGACCGTCTACGACATGGTCAAGGGCATCGAGCGCGGCGTCGAGATCGCCGAGGTCCTCCTGCTCGAGAAGACCGGCGGCAAGGAGGACTGGCGCCGCTAGGACGCGGCGGCGGCCAGCCGGTCGACGTCTGGCCGGCGGCCCGCCCACGGCGCCGCTTGCTCGAGCGCCGAGCCCAGGCGGATCAGCGTGGACTCGTCCCACGGCCCGCCCACGAGCTGAGCCCCGATCGGCAGCCCCTCCCCAGTGCGGTGCAGCGGCAGGGTGATCGCGGGCTGGCCGGTGATGTTGAACAGGATCGTGAACGCGACCATCTGCAGCACCGGCACGGCGGGCTCGGTGGGGTTGGCGTGCACGGCCTCGAGCACGGCCCCGACCGCCGGCGGCTCGACCGAAAGCGTTGGCGTGAGCAGCACGTCGAAGTCGCGGCTCCAGTGGGCGACGATCTCGCGCGAGCGGAACTGCAGGCCCTGGATCGCGCGGGCGAGGTCGATCAGCCCCGCGCCCGAGGCCTGCTCCCAAGCGGCCGCGTTGTGGGGCTCCGCGCTGGGCCAGTCGACGTCCACGTAGTCGACGAGGCCGGCCCAGATGACCGGCACGGCCATCTCGATGAGGTCCTCGGGCAGGGTGTCGAAGATCACCGGCTCGACGTGGTGGCCGAGCTCGGTCAGCAGCCCGGCGGTGACCGAGGCGGCGTCGGCGCACGCGCTGTCCAGCGGCAGCCCCAGCGGCGCCGTCTCCACCAGGCCGATGCGCAGCGGCGCCTGCTCGGCGCCCACCTCCGCGGCGAACGGGCGGGCGGGGACGGGCGCGTTGTACCAGGCCAGCGGATCGGGGCCGCTGATGGCGTCCAGCGCCGCGGCGCTGTCGGCCACGGTCCAGCACTCGACGCCCTCGACGACGCCGCCCTGCCACGACTGGACCAGGCGGGGAACGCGCCCGCGGCTGGGCTTGAGGCCGACCAGGCCGCAGCACGAGCCGGGGATGCGGATCGAGCCGCCGCCGTCGTTGGCGTGGGCCATCGGGAACATGCCCGCGGCCACCGCAGCGCCGGCGCCGCCGCTGGACCCGCCCGGCGTGCGGTCCGGGTCCCAGGGGTTGCGCGTGGGCCCGTAGCGGAGGTTCTCGGCCGCCGTGATGGGGCCGAACTCGGGCGTGTTCGTGCGGCACGCGAGGACGAACCCGGCGTCGCGGAACTTGTCCACGACGATCTCGCCCAGGGCGCTGGGGCCGTCGGGCCCGGCGTGGGAGCCGTAGGTCACCGGCCAGCCCTCCACCGGGGTGAGGTCCTTGATCGGCATCGGCACGCCGTGGAAGGGCGGCAGCAGGTCGGGGTCGGTGCGCCCGAGCACGCGCTCGGCCTCCTGGGCCTGCTCGCGCGCCTCGGCGTCGTCGCGCCAGACCACGGCGTTGACGGTGTCGTTGAGCCGGTCGACCTCGGCCACGCACCGATCGAGCGCTTCGACGGGCGAGACCTCGCGCCGGCGGATCGCGCCGGCGAGGTCGAGAGCGGACGCGAAGGGGTCCTTGGCCGCCATCGCGCCGGACCCTACCGGTCGCCTGCGCGCAGCAGCACGCCCGCCCAAGCCCGGAACGGGCGCCAGCGCTCGGCCAGTTCGGTGAAGGCCTCCTCGGTCGGCGTGTCGGCCATCTCGTAGGCCCGCGCGGCAGCGCGGCGGAGCCGCTCGATCGGGAAGAACGCGTCGGTGGCGCCGGTCGCGCGCACGAGCACCAGCGTGGCGTAGAAGGGGCCGAGGCCGGGGAGCTCGCGCAGCTGCGCCACCGCATCGTCCTGGTGCAGGGCGCGCAGCGCGTAGGGGTCGAGACGCCCGTCGCGGGCGGCGTCGGCCAGCGTGCGCAGGCGGTCGCCCTTGGCCTCGGCCAGGCCGTCGACCGGGCCCAGCTCGCGCAGCCGGTCGGGCACCGGGAAGGTGGTCAACGGCAGCCCGGCCACATCGATGCGCTCGCCCAGCCGCTCTTCGATGCGCTGACGCACGCGCACGGCCTGGGCCTGACGCAGGCGCAGCGCGATCACCGACCAGCACGCGGCCTCGTAGGGCGAGGGGAAGGACACGGCGCGCAGGTGGCCGGTGCGCTCCCAGCGCTCGCGCAGCACCGGGTCGCCGTCGAGGACGCCCAGGAACGGGGCGGCGTCATGCTCGAGGCCCAGGATGCGCTCGAGCTGGCCGCGGACCACGTCGAGGCGGTCGGTGCCGGCCACCGTGACCTCGACCGGGGCGTCCTCGTCCGCCTGGCGCAGCGCCACGGCGGCGGCGCCGGAGTAGTCGTCGAGCACGAAGGCCAGGCGCACCGTCCCGCGCTCGTCCGAACCCTGGTTGTCGGCGGGCGGGAAGTCCTTCAGGAAGCGCCCGGCGGCCGATAGCGAGAAGGGCCCGCGGGGCTCGAGCACGAGGTCGGGCATGGCGTCCGCCTAGGCTACGCGGCGCAATGCGGACGGCGGTGCTCACGATCTCGACCTCGGTCTCCGAGGGCCGCGCGCAGGACACGTCGGGCCCGCTGCTCGCGTCGCTCGCCGACGAAGCCGGGGCGGACGTGGTCGCGGTCGAGGTCCTGCCCGACGACCAGGCCATCATCGAGGTACGGCTGCGCCACCACGCCGACGACGGCTGCGACCTCGTGTTCACCACGGGCGGCACCGGGTTCACGCCCGACGACGTCACCCCCGAGGCCACGCGGGCGGTGATCGACCGCGACGCCCCGGGGTTCGCGGAGGCGATCCGCGCCAACGCCCTGCGGCACACGCCGATGGGCATCCTCACCCGCGGCGTGTCGGGCATCGCCGGCCGCACGCTGATCGTCAACTTCCCGGGCAGCCCGAAGGCGGTGCGGGAGTCGTTCCCGGTCGTGGCGCCCACGCTCAGCCACGTGGTCGAGACGCTGCGCAGCTCCGGTGGCAGCCGCTCGAGCCATTGAGCTGCGCGGGCTGACGCGCGCCTTCGGCGAGCGGGTTGCCCTGGAGGACGTGTCGGTGGCGCTCGACGCCGGCGCGACCCTCGTCGTGTTCGGGCCCAACGGGGCCGGCAAGTCGACGCTGCTGCGGGTCCTGGCCACGCTGCTGCGGCCGACCGGCGGCGACGCGCTGGTGCTGGGATCCGAGCTGCCCGGGCGCGGGCACGAGGTGCGTGGGCGGCTCGGGTTCCTCGGCCATGAGGCGCTGCTCTACCGCGACCTGACCGGGCGCGAGAACCTGCGCTACCACGCGCGCCTGCACGGCGTGGCCGAGCCGCGCATCGAGACCCTGCTCGGGCACGTGAAGATGACGCAGCGCGCCGACGAGCCCCTGCGCACGCTGTCGCGCGGGATGGTCCAGCGCCTGGCGGTGTGCCGGGCGGTGCTGCACGAGCCCGAGCTGCTGCTGCTCGACGAACCGCGCTCGCACCTGGACCCGGCGGCGGCGGAGCTGGTCGAGCCGCTGATCGGCCGCACCGCGCGGCGCACGCGCGTGGTCGCCTCGCACGACCCGACCGGCGGGCTGGCCGAGGCCGACGTCGTGCTCGGGCTGCGGGCCGGCCGTGCGGCGTTCGTGGCGCCCCGGGCCGAGGTCGACGCCGGGCGCATCGGGGCGCTGTACCGGTGAGGGCGGTCTCCGCGCTGGTCCGCAAGGACCTGCTGCTCGAGCTGCGCACCAAGGAGACCGTGCCGGCGATGGCGCTGTTCGCCCTCGTGGCCTACGTGCTCTTCCACTTCGCGCTGCGCCGCAACACGCTCGAGGGCGACCTCGCGGCCGGGGTGCTGTGGGTGACGATCCTGCTGGCGGCTGTGCTGGGCATCAACCGCCTCTTCGTGGCCGAGCGCGAGCAGGGCGGCTTCGACGGCTTCCTGCTCGCCCCGGTCGACCGCACGGCGATGCTGGTGGCCAAGGCCACGGCGCTCCTGTGCTTCCTCGTCGTGCTCGAGGTCATCGCCGTGCCCGCGTTCTTCCTGCTCCTGCTCGGGCCCAGCGCCGGGCCGGCCTTCCCCGAGCTGCTCGCCATCCTCGCCCTGGCCGACGTCGGGCTGGCCGTGGTGGGCACGCTGGCCGCGGGGCTGGCGGTGCAGACGCGGGCCCGCGACCTGATCGGGCCGCTGGTCACGCTGCCGCTGCTCGTGCCCGTCGTGCTGGCCGCGGCGCGGGCGACGTCGCCGCTCTTCAGCTCCCCTGCGGGTGGCGTGGAGGCCAAGTGGCTGGCCGTGCTGGGCTTGTACGATCTCGTCTTCGTACTCTTGGCGTACGCCGTCTTCGACTTCCTCCTGGAGGACTGACCTCTTGCAAGGGAAGGGGCTCCGCGGCCTTTCCATCGCCACGGCCGCGATTCTCGTCACCGCTTTGGCGCTCGTCTTCTTCTACGCACCCCTGGATGCCGACCAGGGGTTCGTGCAGAAGATCTTCTACCTGCACGTGCCCATGGCCATCGTGGCGCTGTGCGGGTTCATCTTTGGCGGGATCTGCGCGATCGGGTTCCTGCGCACGCGCGACCGCAAGTGGGACCTGCGGTCCTACGTGGCAATCCACCTGTCGCTGATCCTCGGCGTCGGCGTGCTCATCACCGGGTCGATCTGGGCTCGCGCGTCGTGGGGCCACTGGTGGGTGTGGGACGAGCCGACGCTGGTCTCGTTCCTGATCATCTTCCTGCTCTACGCCTGCTACCAGCCGCTGCGGTTCTCGATCGAGGACCCGGACAAGCAGGCCCGCTACGCGGCGGTGTTCGCGATCCTCGCCGGGGCGTTCGTGCCGCTGAACTTCCTCGCCGTGCGCCTGGCCCAGCCGCTGGCCCACCCGCGGGTGCTCGGCGCGAGCGGGAACCTGCCCGGCTCGATGGAGCTCGTGTTCCTGGTCTCGCTGCTGGGGATGGCGCTGCTCTTCGTCACGCTGTGGAAGTACGAGATGGCCGCCAAGGAGACGCGCATGCGCCTGAAGTCCCTGCGGCGGCGGCTGCTGTCGACCTGATGCCCGCGCTTCCGCTTCACGAGGCTGGCAAGTACGTCGCCGGGGCCTATGTGGTCTTCGTGGCGATGATCCTGATCTACGTGGTCATCATGGCCATCCGGCTTCAGCGCATCGAGCGCGAGGTCGCCGAGCTCGACGAGCTGGCCGCGCGCAAGGAGCACGACGAGGACGGCGAACGCGAGAAGGCGCCCGTGCCGTGAGCGCCGAGCTGCTCGCGCTGGGGGTCTCGCACAAGACGGCGCCGGTGGCGCTGCGCGAGCGGGTGGCGCTGCAGGAGGGCCAGGCGGCGGACTTCGTGCACAGCCTGGTCGCGGACGAGCCGCTGTCCGAGGCCGTCGCAATCTCGACCTGCAACCGCACCGAGCTCTACGTCGTCGCCGCCAACCACGTCGAGGGCGAGACCGCGGCGCTGGGGGCGCTGGCCCGGCTGGGCGACATCCGCCCCACCGAGCTGGCGGGGTCGGGGGTGTACGCGCTGCGCAACTGCGACGCGGCCCGCCACCTCTACCGCGTGACCTCGGGGCTCGAGTCGATGATCGTGGGCGAGTACGAGGTGCAGGGCCAGGTGCGGCGCGCTTACGAGCGCGCGCTCGAGGCCGGCACCACCGGGCCGCTGACCAACCGGCTCTTCGGCGCCGCCCTGGCCACGGGCAAGCGCGTGCGCACCGAGACCGCGCTCGCCAGCGGGCCGTCGTCGCTGTCCTCGGTCGCGGTCGAGCTGGCGCGCCAGGTGCTCGGCGACCTCGAGGGCCGCGGCGTGCTCGTGCTCGGCTCGGGCGAGACGGCCGAGCTGACGGCGCGGCCGCTGGCCGAGCGGGGCGCGCAGACCGTCTTCGTGGCTTCGCGCCGGCACGAGCGGGCGCTGGCCCTGGCCGCACGCCACGGCGGGCGGGCGGTGGGCTTCGACGCGCTGCCGGTCGAGCTCGAGGCGGCCGACATCGTCGTCGCCGCCACGGCGTCGCCGCACGCGATCATGGGCCCGGAGGAGCTCGGGTTGGTCATGGACGCGCGCTCGGGCCGGCCGCTGCTGGTGATCGACCTCGCCGTGCCGCGCGACATCGATCCGGCCTGCTCGGCCCTGCCCGGGGTCACGCTCTACGACATCGACGACCTCCAGGCAGTGATCGCCCGCAACCGCTCGGTGCGCAAGGCCGAGGCCCGCCACGCCGAGGCGATCATCGAGGAGGAGATCCAGCGCTTCGCCCGCTGGCTGGGCACGCTCGACGCGGTGCCGACGATCGCGGCGCTGCGCCAGCGCGCCGACGAGGTGGTCGAGCACGTGCTGCGCGAGAACGCCTCGCGGTGGGAGACGCTGTCCCCGCGCGACCGCGAGCGGGTTGAGGCGGTGGCGCGCTCGGTCGCGTCGCGGCTGCTGCACGAGCCGACGCTGCGGCTCAAGCGCAGCGACGGCGACCGCGCGCACGCGCGGCTGCAGGTGCTGCGGGAGCTGTTCGCGCTCGACGAGGCGGCCGCCGACGAGGCCGCCGACGACGCACCCGCCGAGGTGCGCGAGCTGCGCCGCGGGTCCCTCGACCAGTGAGGCTCGGGACCCGGGGCAGCGCGCTGGCGCGGGCGCAGGCCCGGGCGGTGGCGGAGGCGTTGTCGGGCGACGTTTCGATCGTCGAGGTGCGCACCGGCGGCGACGCGGGCTCGCCGGTCGGGGACAAGTCGCGCTGGGTCGACGGGCTCGAGCGGGCGCTCCTCGCGGAGGAGATCGACCTCGCCGTCCACTCGGCCAAGGACGTACCGGCCGAGCTGGCGGACGGGCTCGAGCTGCTGGGCGTGCCGCCGCGCGAAGACCCGCGGGATGCGTTGATCGGCTGTGCATCCATCGCTTCGCTTGCGCCCAAGGCAAGAGTGGGGACGACGTCGCTGCGCCGCCGGGCCGCGCTGCTCGCGACCCGCGCCGACCTCGAGGTCGTCGACCTGCGCGGCAACGTGGACACGCGCCTGCGCAAGCTCGCCGACGGCGAGGCGGACGCGCTCGTGCTCGCCCTCGCCGGGCTGCGCCGGCTCGGGCGCGAGGGCGAGGCCAGCGCCATCCTCGACCCCGACGCGATGCTCCCCGCCGCCGGCCAGGGTGCACTCGCGCTCGAGGGGCGCGCCGACGACGGCGACGCCTACGCAGCGGCGGCGGAGGTCTCCGACCTCGACGCCACCGTGTGCGTGGTGGCGGAGCGGGCGCTGACCGCCGCTCTGGACGCCACCTGCCACACGCCGGTCGCGGCGCTGGGCACGGTCGACGGCGACGGGCTCACCCTGCGTGCGTTCGCCTCCCTGCCCGACGGGTCCGAGTGGGTGCGCGACGAGCTCACCGGCGCCGCCACCGACCCCGAAGCGGTCGGGCGCGCGGTGGCCGAGCGGCTGCGCAGCGTGGGCGTCGCCGAGCTGCTCGGACGGGTCTAATCGACCAGGAAGGCCAGCTCCGTCTCCCACTGCGTGTAGTCCGGGTCCTCGACCGGGCCGACCCGGTAGTGCTCGTGGTAGCCGCAGACGCTCAGGCCCTCGCGGGTGGCCCAGTCCAGCAGCGTCCCGCGGGCGACCGCGAGGTCGGGCTCGGTCTGGCTGCGGTACGGGCCGACGTGCACGAGCGTCGCGTAGGTGCCGGCCGGCAGGGCGTCGGTGGCCGCGTCGGGGTCGACGGGCACCGCGAGCTCGAGCTCGGTCGGCTCGCCCGCGGCGTCCACGCTGAGGAAGCGGATGAAGGGCGGCCCGGCGGGCTGCACGCCGGCCGTGCCGAGGCGGCGGAAGAGCTCGGGGAAGGCGCCGTCGACGGCGGACTGGACGGTACCGGTGACCTGGCGGCGCAGGCCGAGGTAGGGCTGCGCCGGCCGCTGGGAGATCTGAGGTTCGTTGCTCATGCTCCTCACGACCGGCGCGAGACGGCGAATTCATCGGGTACGGCTCAGTAGATGAAGAAGCAGCCGGCCGCCTCGCCCTGGTCCACGGACTGCTGGGCCTTGTCGTAGGCGTCGTTGAAGCCCTGCGCGTCGTTGGCGAACGCGCGCTGGTTGCCGTAGTCCATGGGCAGGTCAGCCACGTGCGCGGCCTGCTCACAGTCGGCGTCGTTGGCCTGGCCATGCCCGGTCGAGCCGCCCTGCAGCGGCACTCCGTTCGTGTCGTTGCGGATGTTGACGTTGGTGCCGCCGACGGCGCGGCGGGCGGTGCTGCTGGTGCGGGCGCCGCGGGGACCGCCGACCTTGGACTTGGCCTGGGCGGCGGGGACGACGGCGACGGAGGCGATGGCTGCGACCGCCGTCAGTGCGGCGATCGGCTTGGTCATGCGAGACAACATGGGGGTGGGACTCCTAGGGGGTGGTGGGCTGGGGTGGGGCGAAGGTACGGCCGGGGGGCCACCCCGCCGCGCGACGCGCGTGGCTACCGTTCAGGCGTGCTCGTGCGACCCGGGGAACTGGCCGATGCCGCCGCCATCGCGGCGATCTACAACGAGGGGATCGCCGACCGGCAGGCGACGTTCGAGACCGACGAGCGGGGCGCCGAGGACGTGCTCGGCTGGCTCGGCGACGGCGCCCCGCCGCTGCTGGTCGCCGACGACGACGGGGCCGTCGTCGGGTGGGCGCGCGCCGGCGCCTACAGCGACCGCTGCGCCTACGCCGGGGTCGGCGAGTACGCCGTCTACGTGGCCCGCGCCGCCCGCGGCAACGGGGTCGGGCGCGAGCTGCTGGAGGCGCTGGCCCGCGACGCCGAGGCCCGCGGCTACCACAAGCTCCTCAGCCGCATCTTCCCCGAGAACGAGGCGAGCCTCGCCCTCGCCCGCGCGTGCGGCTTCCGCGTGGTCGGCGTGCACCACAAGCACGGCCGGCTCGACGGCGAATGGCGCGACACCGTAGTGGTCGAGCGGTTGCTCGGCGAGGCCGCCGATGGCTGAGCTCAAGACCGGCACCGTCTACCTCGTCGGCGCCGGCCCCGGCGACCCGGCCCTGCTCACCGTGCGGGCGCAGGAGCTCATCGCCACCGCCGACGCGGTCCTCTACGACCGCCTCGTCCCCGACGGTGCGCTGGACGGCGCCCGCGAGCACGCCGAGCTCGTCTACGTGGGCAAGGAGCCCGGCGGGTCGGTTCAGCAGCGCGACATCGGCGCCGAGCTCGTCGCGCGGGCCCAGCGGGGCCAGACCGTCGTGCGCCTCAAGGGCGGCGACCCCTTCGTGTTCGGCCGCGGCGGCGAGGAGGCCGAGGTCCTGCGCGCCGCCGGCATCCGCTACGAGGTCGTGCCCGGCATCACGGCAGGCATTGCCGCGCCCGCCTACGCCGGCATCCCCGTCACCCACCGCGACGCCGCCAGCGCGGTCGCCTTCGTCGCCGGCCACGAGGATCCCGACAAGCCGGAGTCGATGCTGGATTGGGAGGCGCTGGCACGCTTCCCGGGCACGCTCGTCTTCTACATGGGCGTCAAGGCGCTGCCCCGCATCGCCGACGCGCTGACGAGCGCGGGCCGCGCGCCCGACGAGCCCGCCGCCGTGATCGAGCGCGGCACCCTCCCCGGCCAGCGCACCGTGCTCGCCACGCTGGCCACCATCGCCGACGCGGCGACCGAAGCAGCCATCCGCCCGCCCTCGATAACCGTCGTCGGCCCCGTCGCCGCCCTGGCCGAGCGCCTGCGCTGGCTCGAGGACCGCCCGCTGAACGGCCGGAGCATCGCCGTGACGCGCGCCCGCGCGCAGGCCTCCGGCCTGGCCGCCCGGCTGCGCGCGCTCGGCGCCGAGGTCGTCGAGGCGCCCGCCATCCGCATCGTCGCCCTGGCAGGTGACGCCCCCGACCTCGACGGCACCGACCTCGTCTGCCTGACCTCGCCCAACGGCGTGCGTCTGCTCTTTCAGCGTCTGCGCGCCGCCGGCATGGACGCCCGCGCGTTGCACGGCCGCACCGTCGCCGCCATCGGGTCGGGCACCGCCCGCGCCCTGCGCGAGCACGGCATCGAGCCCGACGTCGTGCCCGAGCGCTCGGTGGCCGAGTCGCTGGTCGAGGCGCTGGCGCCCATCCCGGTCACCCGCGCACTGATCGCCCGCGCCGCCGAGGCCCGCGACGTCCTCCCCGACGCACTGCGCGAGCGCGGCGCCCGCGTGGACGTGCTGCCCCTGTACGAGACCGCGGCCGAGCAGCTCGACGCCGACGCCCGCACCGCCGCGCTGGAGGCCGACTACATCACGTTCACCTCGTCCTCGACCGTGACCTACTTCCTCGACGCCGCCGGCGGCCCGCCGGGCCCCGGCACACGCATCGTCTCCATCGGCCCGGTGACCACCGCCACGCTGCGCGAGCACGGCCTCGAGCCCCACGTCGAGGCGCGACGACACGACATCGAAGGCGTCATCAGCGCCATCCTTGAGGACGCGTGATCACCTTCCTTTCCGACTACGGCTACGAGGACGACTTCGTCGGCGTCTGCCATGCGGTGATCGCGGGCATCGCGCCCGACGTCCGCATCATCGACCTCGCCCACGGCCTGCCCCGCCACCAGGTGCGCCCGGCCGCGCTCGCGCTGCGCAACGCCCTGCCGTACACGCCGTCGGGCGTGCACCTGGCCGTGGTCGACCCCGAGGTCGGCGCCGAGCGCCGCGCCGTCGCCCTCCGCACGGCCGAGGACGAGCGCTTGCTCGTCGGCCCCGACAACGGCCTGCTCGCGCTGGCGACCGCGCGCTTCGGCGGCGCCGTCGAGGTGGTCGAGATCGGCCGCTCGAAGTGGCGCCTGGACCCCGTCTCGCACACGTTCCACGGACGCGACATCTTCGCCCCCGTCGCCGCCTGGCTGGCCGCGGGCTGGCCGCTGGCCGAGGCCGGCGACCCGCTCGACCCGGCGGAACTCGTCGGCATCGAGCTGCCGCGCCCGCGCCACGAGGAGGACGGCACGCTGATCGCCCACGTGCTCAGCGTCGACCGCTTCGGCAACGCCGCCCTCAACGTCAGCCACGAGGACCTGACCGAGTCCGGCCTGCGGCTGGGCCACCCGGTGCTGATCGAAGCCGGCGCCGGCCGCCGCCGCCGGGCCCACTACGCCGTGACCTTCGCCGACGTCGCCCCCGGCGAGCTGCTCGTCTACGAGGACGCCTGGCGCACGCTCGCGGTCGCGGTCAATCGCGGCAACGCGGCGCGCGAGCTCGCCCTGCGCCCCGACTCCGAGCTGCGCCTGCGCGCGGAGCCGTGAGCGCCCGCCTCGGCCAGCCGCGCCTGCATCTGCGCCGCACCGACTCGACCAACGAACGGGCCCGCGCGCTCGCTGCCGCCGGCGCGCCCCACGGCGCCCTCGTCACCGCCGCCGAGCAAACCGCGGGCCGCGGGCGCCAGGGCCGCACGTGGACGGCGCCGCCGGGCCGCGCCCTGCTGCTCTCGCTCGTGCTGCGCGTCGATGCGCCCGCGCTCGTCCCGCTGCAGGCCGGCGTCGCCGTGGCCGAGGCCGTGGGCGACGCCGCGCGCATCAAGTGGCCCAACGACGTGCACGTCGACGGCCGCAAGGTCGCGGGCATCCTCGTCGAGGGCCGCCCCCAGGAGGGCTGGGCCGTGCTCGGCATCGGCCTCAACGTCGCCGTGGCACCCGACGACTTCCCGCCCGAGCTGCGGGCCACCGCGGGCACGCTCGGCCGCGCGCCGGCCGACCTCGAGCCCACGCTGCACGCGCTGCTGGGCGCGCTCGAGCGCTGGCTCGCCGCCGACCAGGCGACCGTCATCGCCGCCTGGCGCGAGCGCGACGCGCTCGCGGGGCGCCCCGTCAGCTGGAGCGACGGCAGCGGCAAGGCGGTCGGCATCGACGACGCCGGGCGCCTGCTCGTCGGCACGTCGTCGGGCACGGTCGCGCTCGACGCCGGCGAGGTCCACCTGCGCCGGCCCTAGAGCCACTCGGTCTCGAACACCGGGCTCACGTGGATGTCGATCTGCTTGAGCGGCCCGTCGCCGGTGTTCTTGAAGCCGTGCGGCTCGTCCGCCGGCACGATCACCACCTCCCCGCCACGCACGACGCGCTCCGCTGACAGCGAGGCCCCGAAGAACGTGGCCTCGCCCTCGGTGACGATGATGATCTCCTCGTACGGGTGTCGGTGCAGCGACGGCCCGCGCCCCGGTGGCGCGTCGACGAAGATCGTGCACACGCCCACGTCGAACTCCGCGCCGACGAGCTCACGCGCGATGTTGCTCACCGGGAGCGAGGACTCGGCGAAGACGTGCATCAGTTCGAGGACGGCCGGCCGCTCAGCGCCGCGGTCACGCCCAGGCCCAGGAAGACGACGCCCGAGAAGCGCGACAACCACCGGCGCACGCGTTCGCTGCCGCGCAACCAGTCGCCCGCCGTGCCGGCGACCAGCGCGTAGGCGCCGTCGCTGAGCACCGCCACGGCCACGAAGACCAAGCCGAGCACGAGGAACTGCAGCGTCACCGCGCCCCGCGCCGGGTCGACGAACTGGGGCAGGAAGGCGAGGAAGAACACGGCCGTCTTCGGGTTGAGCACGTTGACCACGACACCCTGTGCGTACAGCTGCCGGTCCGAGCGCCCGCTGACCTTTACCTCGGGCAACGCCTCGTCGCGCGAGACCAGCCGCCGCACGCCGAGGAAGATCAGGTAGGCCGCGCCGGCGAATTTGACCACGGTGAACGCGGTGGCCGAGGACGCGACCAGCGCCGAGAGCCCGATCGCGGCGGCGGCGACGTGCACGAGGCCGCCGGTCTCGACGCCGAGCATGGAGACGATGCCCGCCCGCCGGCCCTGGGCAATGCTGCGCGTGACCACGTAGAGCACCGCGGGTCCGGGCACGATGATGAGCAGGAAGGAGGCCAGCGCGAAGACGGCGAGCGTCGAGCCCGACGGCACGCCTACTCGTCCACCGAGTAGCCCTCGAGGTCGCCCTCGCCCAGCTCCTGCTGCTCGGCGAACAGGTCGGCCACCTCGTCCTCGGCCGACCGGGCGCCGTTGAGCTCGGCGGCGGCGCGCTCGATCTCCTCGGCGGCGTCGCTGGCGCCGTTCTCGTCCGCAGCGCCGTCGTCATCGTCGGCGTCGGCCTCAGCCGCGTCATCGGCCTCGGCAACAGCCGCGCCGTTGGTCGCCTTGGTCGCCGCAGCCTCCGCCTCGGGCGCCTTCTTGTCCGCGTTCTTGCGCCGGCGGCGACGGCCGCGACGGCCCTTGGGGAAGTTGCGCAGCAGCTCGCGGGCCAGCGCGCTCGGCTTGCGCGCCATGCGCGTGCGCGCGCCGCGCAGGACCTCCTCGGCCTCGGGCGTGTGCCCGATGGCGGCGGCCAGCAGCGCGGCGGACAGGCGGCGGTCCTGCTTGCGCGCGGCGTGCACAAGTCGGCGCGCGTTGCGCGCGTGCGCGCCGCCGGACGAGTTGACCAGCAGCCCGAGCAGGCGCTTGGTCTCCGGCCAGCGCTGCACCGCGTACTCCTCGTGGACCTCGCGGGTGTACTCGGCCATGCGCCAGATCCACGCGTTGGCCTGGTCACGGCGGCCGATGCGCTTTTCGGCCAGCGCCTGCAGCAGCACCTTGACGCCCTCGCGGCGCTCGTCGCGCGACCACGTGCCGACGACGTCGACGGCGGTGTCGAAGGCCTCGGGGTCGCGCGAGGCGGCGATCTCCTGCAGCGCCCGCAGCCGCAGCTGCGAGTTGCGGTTGCGCTGGACCGCGGTGAGCAGGAACGTCCGCTTCAGGTCGCCGTTGCGGTCGAAGTGCAGCATCGCCTTCGCGCGCCGCCAGCCCGACGGGGCCACGCGCGCGCCGGCCAGCGCCGCCCACTGGATCTGCTCGCCGTAGTCGAGGTGCTCGACGGCGATGCGCCACAGCTCGCGCTCGAAGACCTCGATCCGCCGGTCGGGATCGGCGGTGACCGGGAGCACGCGGCGCTCGACCCGCACCCGGCGCCCGCGGCCCCGGCGCACCGGGCCGACGACGATGGCGCCGCCGCGGTAGACGTCGCGGTCGAGCAGCGAGTGCAGCGTGACCACCGGGTCGTCGTGGCGGGTGGCGGGGTGGACGAAGTCGACGACGATCCCCGCCTCCTTGCCCGGGTGCTTGCGGGTCACGCGGCCGACGCGCTGCTGGTAGATGCGCTTGGACGCGGTCGGCGCCAGGTGCATGCACACGGTGGCGCGGGGCGAGTTCCAGCCCTCGGCCAGCAGCTGCGCGTTGACCAGCACGTCGATCTTGCCGCGCTCGTAGTCGGCGAGGATGCGGGCCAGCTCGCGCTTGGGCGTCTCGCCCGAGACGCCCTTGGCCTTGAGGCCGACGTCCTGGAACGCCTTGGCGACGTTGTAGGCATGGCGCACACCGGCGGCATAGACCACGCCGGGCACGCCGTTGAACCGGGTCTTGTAGAAGTCGGCGATGGCGAGGTTGAACGGCATCTGGTCCAGCAGCTCGGCCAGCAGCTCCTGGTCGAACTCGGTGTCGATCTCGCCCCGGCGCAGCGGCACCTTGGCGATCGTCCGCACCCCCGGACCGGGCGGGATGCGCACGCAGCGCAGCGGCGCGATCACGCCGCGGCGCGCGGCCTGGGCGAGATCGAAGCGCGACGTCTGGGTCGGGAAGAGGTCGGTGACGTGGCGGGCGATGAGCGCGCCCGTGGCGGTCATGCCGATGAAGACCGGGCCCTGCCAGTTGCGGATCGAGGCCGAGGTCTTCTCGCCCAGCGCGGTGTGGGCCTCGTCGCAGATGACGATCGTGTAGGCGTCCGAGACCTTGCCCGCGTTGCGGACGTACCACTGGTAGGTCTCGACGGTGACCGGCCCACCCGCCCCGTTGCCCGGGTCCTTGCTGCCCAGCAGCGCCGGCGCGATGCGGTTCGAGTAGCCGCGGTCGCGCAGCTCGCCGTTGAACTGGTCGACGAGGTTGCGGCGGTGGGTGAGGATGAGGATCCCGCCCGTGCGCGATGCCTCGACGAACCCCAGCGCGGCGACCGTCTTGCCGGCGCCGGTCGCGTGCTCGAACCAGAAGCGCTTGTTCGCGCCCGGGTCCTCGGGCCGGTCGACGGCGTCGGGGTCGACGTCGGCCCCCTCGCTCCAGTCCTGCGGCTCCTCGGGCTCGTCCTCCTCGTCGTCGTCCTCGCCCGGGATGCCCACGCCCGCCAGCTCGGCGGTGTCGGGCCCGGCGCCGTTGCCGTTCCCGTTGCCGTTGCGCATGACGTCGGCGCTGAGCGCGGTCAGCGTGCCGGCCAGCGCATCGACCTGGTGGGCCGAGAGCAGCGTGCCGTCGGCCAGGTGCGGCTCGTCCTCGAACAGCAGGCGCTCGAGGCCCAGCAGCAGCGAGTACTGGCGCCGCCACTCCAGCGACGGCTTCTCGGCGCCGCCCTCGAGCTCGGCCAGCGCGGCGTCGTAGGCGCGCCGGCGCACGGTGCCGCGGGCGAGCGCCTCTTCGACGGTCTCGCCATCGTGCACGAAAGGCTCACGCGTGAACTCCTCCACGCGCGAGCGCTCCTCAGCCTTCGGAACGGACGCGGCAACAGCCGCTGACGTGGTGTCAGCCATCGCGGCTTTCTGACAGTTAGAACGATGCGGGAGCCGCGGAGATCGACTCGCGGCTCGGGAGTTCGGGTCTCCCCGACCCGGGACGGAGGGCCCTGCGTCAGGCGAGACCCCCCGCTCTCCAGAACGACATCAGCATAGCGCGCCCGTGCCGAAGCCCGGGGATTTTCCCATCCTCTGCCACTCTTGGGGAGGCATGCGGACCGCCATCATCGTCGTCGCCGCCGTGGCGCTGATCGCCCTCGTCGTGGTGGGGCTGTCGCAGGCCGGCTCACAGGGTGGAGCGCCGAAGAAGGGCAGCGCGCCAACCGGAGCGGCCGCCCAGGCGGCCCTGCGCGGCGCCCCGCCACAGCTCGCCTCGCTGCACGACCAGGCCGGCGATCTGCTGCAAGGCGGCACGTCGGCCTTCGCCGCGCGGCGTGGCGCGCTGCACGGCCACCCGGTCGTCGTCAACGGCTGGGCCTCCTGGTGCGGTCCCTGCCGGGGCGAGTTCCCGTTCTTCCAGAAGGTCGGCGTGCAGTACGGCAAGCAGGTCGCCTTCGTGGGCCTCGACGTGACCGACAACGCCGGTGACGCCAAGCGCTTCCTCGGGCAGTTCCCCGTGCCCTACCCGTCCTACGCCGACCCGCGCGGCACGACCATGCAGTCGCTCGCCGCCACCGCGGGCCTGCCCAACACCGTCTTCTACGACGCCAAGGGCAAGCGCACGTTCGTCCACCAGGGCGGGTACACGAGCGAAGCCGCGCTCGCCGCCGACGTGAAGCGCTACGCGCTTGGCGCCTGAGCTCGCCGTCCGCCCGGCGCGCGACGAGGCCGAGCTGCGGGCCGCGCTCGCGCTGCGCCACGACGTCTTCTGCGTCGAGCAGGGCGTGTCCGAGGCCGACGAGATCGACGGCCGCGACGGCGAGGCGCTGCACGTCGTCGCCGTGCGCGACGGCCGCGTGGTCGGCACCTGCCGCGTGCTGGTCGACGACGGCATCGGCAAGCTCGGCCGCATGGCGGTTGCGCCGGGGGCGCGTCGCGGCGGCGTCGGCGCGCGGCTGCTCGACGCGGCCGAGGCCGGCGCGCGCGCCGAGGGCGCGGGCCGCGTGATCCTCGCCGCCCAGGTCGACGCCGAGCGGTTCTACTCCGCCCGCGGCTACCACACGGTCGGCGGGCACTTCGTGGACGCCGGCATCGAGCATGTGCGCATGGAGAAGGCGCTGCGCTGATGCCCGAGCTGCGCGTCGACCCGCTCACCGGCGACAAGGTCATCGTTGCCGCCGAGCGCGCCTCGCGCCCCGGCGGCGGGTTCCGCGCCGAGCCGGCTCCGCCGGTCGACCCCGACACCGACCCGTTCGTCGAGGGCCACGAGGACCGCACGCCGCCCGAGGTCTACGCGCTGCGGCCCGGCGGCGGCGCGCCCGACAGCCCGGCCTGGACCGTGCGCGTGGTGCCCAACCTGTACCCGGCGCTGGCTCCCGACGCGGCGCCGCCCCCCGCCGAGGCCAACCCTGACCTGTTCTCCGCCAGCCCGGCCGCGGGCGAGCACGAGGTCGTGATCAACGGCCCCGACCCCGTCTCCACCCTGCTCGAGCTCGCTCCCACCCAGCTCGCCACCGCGATGGAGGTCTGGCGCGAGCGCATGCGCGTCCACGCCGACGCCGCCTACGTGCACGTCATCGTCAACGAGCGCCGCGAGGCCGGCGCCTCGCTGCCCCACACCCACGCCCAGGTCTACGCGCTCGGCTTCGTGCCCGCCGCGGTCGCCCGCGAGCGCGAGCGCTTCGGCGCTTACGCCACCCGCACGATGGGCTCGAACCTGCTCGGCGACCTCGTGCAGGAGGAGGTCAAGCGGCGCGAGCGGCTGATCGGGATCGACGACGAGGCGGTGCTGCTCGCCCCCTACGGCTCGCGCCTGCCCTACCAGGTCACGCTGGCGCCGCGGCGGCCGCGGCCCCGCTTCGAGGACGACGGTCCGACCGGCGCCGCCTTGCTGCACGACGCGCTCGGCCGGCTGGCGCGGAGGCTGGGCGCGAGCCCGCCGCTCAACCTGTGGGTGCGCACGGCGCCACGCGGCGCCGAGCACTATTGCTGGCGCATCGACGTCGTGCCCCGGCTCGTGCACCTGGCCGGGCTCGAGCTCGGCGCCGGCGTCGGGCTGAACATCGTCGCGCCCGAGCGAGCGGCGGCCGAGCTCCGCGACGCGTGATCGCCGTCACGGCGACGATCGTCGTCTCGCTCCTCGTCGGCGTGGGAGCGGAGCGGCGCTTCGCCGGGCGGGCCCAGGGCTGGGCGCGCACCGTGCTGACGGTGACGCTCTACGGGCTGCTGCCGTTCGTCGTGTTCTTCAACATCGCGCGGCTGCACGTGAGCCTCGACCTGGCGGCGGCGCTGGGCCTGGCCATCGTGACCGCCGCCATCGTCGCCCTGGTGGCCTGGTTCGTGTCCACGCGCGTGCTGCGGGTGGCGCGGCCGACGGCGGGGTCGGTGATGGTCTCCTCGATCCAGGGCAACACCGGCTACCTCGGGCTGCCCGTGACCTTCGCCGTGCTCGGCGCGGGCGCGCTGGGCAACGCAATCGCCTACGACACGATCATGTCCGCGGTCACGCTGCTGCTCGGCAGCGCGGCCATCGGCGCCGCGCTGGGCGAGCGGGCGGGAGAGGGCGGGCGGTCACGGCTGCGTTCGTTCGTGACCCGCAACCCGCCGCTGATCGCCGTCGTGCTCGGCCTGCTCGCCCCCAACGCCCTCGCCCCGCAAGCGCTCGTCGACGTCTCGCACGTGCTCGCGGTCGGGCTGGCCCCGCTCGGCTTCTTCGCCCTCGGCGCGATCCTCGCCGGCGAGGCCGAGCACGGCGTCCTGGGCCTCCCGCCGCGCATGACGGCGCCGATCGGCACCGCGGTCACGCTGAAGGTCCTCGTCACTCCGCTGCTGCTCCTGGCGATCACGGCGCCGCTCGTCGACCTCCCGCGCGCCTTCCTGCTGCAGGCCGCGATGCCCGGCGGCATCAACGGCCTGGTCATCGCCCACGCCTACGGTCTCGACCTGCGTACGAGCGCCGGCGCGATCGCGTGGGGCACCGCCATCGTCGTCGTGGCGGCGACGATCGGGGCGCTGCTCTAGTCGAGGTAGGTGGCGTAGGCCTCGACCGGGTCGCGGTCGGGCGGGCGCTGCTCCTGGCGCGGCGGCCCGAGGTGCAGCAGGCCGAGCACGCGCTCGTCGTCGCCGATGCCGAGGGCGGCGCGGCCCTCCGGCGTGCGCAGGACGCCGGGCGTGCGCCAGTAGCCGGCCAGCCCGCGCGCGTGGGCGCCGAGCAGGACCAGGTAGCTGGCGATCGCCGCGGCGGCGAAGTCCTCTTCGTCGGCGACCGGGTCGTCGCGGTCGCGCCGCTGTGAGGCCACGATCAGCGTCGGGGCGCGGTCCAGCTTGCCCGCGGCCTCGGGCCCGGCCGCCTCCTTGAGCCGCGCCAGCCCCGCCGGACCGAGCACGCGGAAGCGCCAGGGCTGGGTCAGGTGGTGGTTGGGCGCCCAGCGGGCCAGCTCGAGGAGCTCGTCCAGCGTGGCCCGGTCCACCGGCTCGGCGCCGTAGGCCTTGTGCGTGCGCCGCGTATGGATGGCATCGACGACGTCCATTCGGCGCTCGACGGTAGCGTCCGCCCGGTGCGCGCCCTGGTGCAGCGGGTCACGCGGGCCTCGGTCGCGATCGACGGCACGGAGGTCGCCGCGATCGGCCCCGGCCTGCTCGTGCTGCTCGGCGTCACCCACGACGACGACGAGACGGTCGCCGACCGGCTGGCCGACAAGGTGCGGGCGCTGCGCGTCTTCGACGACGCCGCGGGCCGCATGAACGAGCCGCTGGGCGACCGCGAGGTCCTCTGCGTCAGCCAGTTCACCCTCTACGGCGACGCCCACAAGGGCAACCGGCCCTCGTTCGTGGCCGCCGCGCGGCCGGCCCAGGCCGAGCCGCTGTACGTGCGCTTTGCCGCCCGACTCGGCGCGCAGACCGGCCGTTTCGGGGCCCGGATGGCTGTCGAATTGGTAAACGATGGGCCGGTGACACTGCTGCTCGACGGCCGATAGGGCACAATGCCGCGCCGTGCCGCCCGAGGATCGCTTCGTCACCCGCTTCGCCGCCGAACCCCCGCAGGAGCTCCTGCCCTACGGCCGCTGGGCCGATCGCCTGGGCGAGGAGTTCCTCGCCGCGTGCCTGCGCGTCGACACCGAGGGCGTCGAGCTGGGCGACCCCGGCGAGGTCCAGTTCTACCCCGACCGCACCTGGGACGGTCGCACCTACGTGCCCGCCACGGTGGACACCGCCGGCGGCTACCAGCTCTTCGGCTACGTGTCCTTCGTCCCCGCCGACGAGGACGGGGACCCGAGCGACTTCGAGGCCATCGCCGACTTCACCGACGAGACCGCGGCCCGCAACCCGGACTGGAAGCTCGACCTCTGCGACGAGGTCGTGGGCATCTGGCGCGGCGAGGAGGGCCGCGAGGCGGCCATGACCCTGGTCTGGGGCACGCCGGTGGGCAGCACGCGCGGCGCCATCGTCACCGCCGAGCTGGCCGACCTGGCCGTCGACCAGTGCATCCTCATCGAGGACCGGTTCACCCTGCTCGCGCCCGACGACTACCGCAACGACACCCTCGTGGTGAAGCTGTGGAACCGCCGCGGCGAGGAGGTCGCGTCCGAGTCGCTCTATGAGGACGACGGCGAGGACGACGCGGCCGAGGGGGAGTAGGTCTCCGCAATCGCGGGGATCCGGTCCGCCGCCTCGGCGTCCGTCAGCGGGTAGTGGCAGGCGGCCAGGCCGCCGCCGGTCTTGGGCTCGAGCGCCGGCGACTCGGTCCAGCAGCGCTCCTGCGCCTTCGGGCAGCGGGTGTGGAACCGGCACGCCGGCGGCGGGTTCGTCGGGCTGGGCACGTCGCCGCTGAGGATCTGGCGGCTCCTGGAGCGCGCCTCGTGCGGGTCGGCCACTGGGACGGCGGACAGCAGCGCGCCGGTGTACGGATGGCGCGGATGGCTGTAGAGCGTCTCGTTGTCGGCCACCTCGACCATCGTCCCCAGGTACATCACCCCGACCCGATCGCACATGTGGCGCACGACCGAGAGGTCGTGGGCGATGAAGACGATGGTCAGCCCGAGCTCGCGCTGCAGCTCGGAGAGCAGGTTGAGGATCTGGGCCTGGATGGAGACGTCCAGGGCCGAAACCGGCTCGTCGGCCACGATCAGCTTGGGCCTGAGGGCGAGCGCGCGGGCCACGCCGATGCGCTGGCGCTGGCCGCCGGAGAACTCGTGCGGGAAGCGGTTGTAGTGCTCCGGGTTGAGCCCGACCTGCTCCATGAGCTCCTGGACCTTCTTGCGCCGCGACTTGTCGTTGCGGTCGATCGCGTGGATGACGAACGGGTCGCCGATGATCGCGCCGACGGTCTTGCGCGGGTTCAGCGACGAGTACGGGTCCTGGAAGATCATCTGCATCTCGCGCCGCAGCTGCTTGAGCTTGCCGCCGCCGACGTAGCCGATCTCCTCGTCCTCGAACTTGATCGACCCGCTGGTGGGCGTGAGCAGCCGCAGCAGCAGCTTGGCCGTGGTGCTCTTGCCGCAGCCGGTCTCGCCCACGATGCCGAGGGTCTCGCCCTTGCGCACGTCGAACGAGATCCCGTCCACGGCGCGCACGGCGCCGACCTTCTTCTGGAAGACGATCCCCTGGGTGATGGGGAAGTGCTTGACGAGGTCGCGGACCTCGACCAGGTTCTCGCTCACTGCAGGGGCACCTCCGCTCGGGCCTGCTCGGGCTCCTCGCCCGCGCGCAGCTTGGCCCACAGGTCGCGCCGGGTGTCGTGCGCGAGCAGGCAGGCCACGCGGTGGCCGCCGTCCTCGGGCAACGGCTCGAGGTGGGGGTCCGTCTTCTTGTGGGCCTCGCGCACGTACGGGCAGCGGGGATGGAAGGCGCAGCCGGTGGGGCGGTGGATGAGGCTTGGCGGGCGCCCGGGGATGGGGATGAGCTCCTCCTCGCGCGGCCCGGTGAGCTTCGGGATGGACTCGAGCAGGCCCCAGGTGTAAGGGTGCTCGGGGTTGTCGAACAGCGTGTCGGTCTTGCCCTGCTCGACGATGCGGCCGGCGTACATGACCGCGATCTCGTCCGCGACCTCGGCCACCACGCCGAGGTCGTGGGTGATGATCACGACGCCCATCCCCAGCTCGCCCTGCAGCTTGGCGATGAGCTCGAGGATCTGCGCCTGCACGGTCACGTCCAGCGCCGTGGTGGGCTCGTCGGCGATCAGCACCTTGGGGTCGTTGGACAGCGCCATGGCGATCATCGCGCGCTGGCGCATGCCGCCCGAGAACTCGTGCGGGTAGTGGTCCAGGCGCTTGCGCGCCTCGGGGATGCCGACCAGCTCGAGCAGCTGGCCGGCGCGATCCCACGCCGCTCCGCGCGAGATGTTCTGGTGGGTTTGGATCGCCTCCACCAGCTGCGTGCCGACCTTGTAGAACGGGTGCAGCGACGACAGCGGGTCCTGGAAGATCATCGCCACCTCGTTGCCGCGCACTTCACGCAGCTGGGCGTCGGAGGCGGCGATCAGGTCCTCGTTTTCGAACATCGCCGTGCCCGAGATCTTGGTCGAGGGCCCGCGGGTCAGGCCCATCACGGTCAGGCTGGTCACGCTCTTGCCCGAGCCGGACTCGCCCACGATGCCGAGCGTCCTGCCGGCCTCGACCGAGAACGAGACGCCGTCGACCGCGCGGACGAGGCCGTCCTCGCTGTCGAAGGTGACGTGCAGGTCCTGGACGTCGAGGAGCGGGGTCACGTGTAGCGCACCCGTGGGTCGATGAACGCGTAGGCGATGTCCACGAGCAGGTTGAGCACGACGATGAACAAGGCGCCGAACAGCACCACGCCCTCGATCGTCGGCAGGTCGGAGTTCACGATCGCGTTGTAGGACATGCGCCCGATGCCGGGGATGTTGAACACGGTCTCGGTGAGGATCGCGTTGCCCGCCAGCAGCAGGCCGAGGTCGAGCCCCAGCGCGCTCACCACCGGCGTGATCGCCGAGCGCAGCCCGTGGCGCAGGATGACCTTCCGCTCGGAGAGGCCCTTGGCACGGGCCGTGCGGATGTAATCCTCCGACATCGTCTCGATCAGGTTGCCGCGCACCAGCCGCGCGTAGACGGCTGCGAACGCGGCGGCGAGCACCAGCCAAGGCAGGATCAGCGCCGTGAACCAGTGCCACGGGTTATCGGTTATCGGCGTGTAGCTGCCCGCGCCGGGCAAGATGGGGATCTTCCCGATGTCGTCCGCGAAAAGGTACAGGGCGACCAGCCCGAGCCAGAACACGGGTGCCGAGATCGCGACCAGGGACAAGCCCATGGCCGTGCGGTCGAGCAACGATCGTCGTCGTATCGCCGAGATGATCCCGACGGATATCCCGACGAACAGCCACACGATGCACGCCCCGAGCGACAACGAGATCGTGGCCGGCAGGCGCTTGAAGATCTGGTCCAGGACGTCGGTGTCGTTCTGGAAGCTGTGCCCGAAGTCGAGCTTGGTGATCAGGTTGGAGATGTACAGCCCGTACTGCGTCGTCACGGGTTGGTCGAGCTTGTACCGGTGACGGATCTCCTCGACCAGCCGCGGGTTGGGCGAGCGGCCCGCGCGCAGCCGCGCCGGGTCGGCCCCGGACGGCAGCACGGAGAAGATCAGGAAGGTGATCGTCACCACGGCGAAGACGAGGACGACCACCCACAGGAGTCGGCGAACGATGTAGCGGCCCATAGCTTGTGTCGTTAGGAGGTGGGCCCGCCGCCAGTGGCGGCGGGCCCTGGATTCCCTTCCCTTTCGCCTACTTGATCGACGTGAAGTTCAGGTCGACCGTCGCGTTGAACGAGCTACCCACCGCCGCGACGTTCTTCGAGACGATGTTCGGCTGCTTGTCCCAGACCCACGGCACGTTCGGGGCCAGCATGGTGATCTTCTGATCCGCCTGGGCGAACAGCTTCGCCCGCGCGTCCCGGCCCACCGTCACCTTCGCCTGGTCGAGCAGCTTGTTGACCGTCGGGTCGTTCATCTGCGGCCAGTTCGAGTTGTTCTCCTGGAGGATGTTCGCGCCGTTGAACGTCGGGTCCAGGAGCGTCTGGGAATCGAAGAAGTCCTTGAACCACCCGGTGTTCGGGCAGAACGCAACCGCCGCCTTGGGCACGTTGCAGAACTTCGTGTACATGGTCGAGTGCGGGACCTGGCGGAAGTTCACGCTGAACCCCATGTCCTGTAGCTGCGACGCAGCGACCTCGGCCGCGCGGCCACCGACGCCGGAGTCGTCGCCAACCACGAGGATCTTGGCGTTGCCCTCGTACTTGCCGCTGGACATCCCGGCGGCCTTGAAGTATTTGGCCATGACCGTCTTGTCCCCGGTCGGGTGCTGCAGCCAGTCCGCGCCCGCGGGCGGGTTCTGGCCGCCGGCCTCATCGAAGCCGGGCAGTCCGGGCGGGATCTGGTGCTGCATGATCGGCCCGATCACCGCACCGCCGCGCGTCAGGCGCAGGGCGTTGCGGTCCATGCCGGCGATGACCGCCTTGCGGATGTTGATGTCGTTGAACGGCGGGACCTTGAAGTTGAAGGACATGAAGCGTCCGCCGCCCGAGTCGATGAGCAGCAGCTGGTCCTTCTTCGAGGTCGCGACCTGCTTCAGGATCGCCGGCGGCGGCGTGAAGTCCCCATTGACGAGGCTCTGGCCGTCCACGATCTGCCGCGAGCCGACGTCCGGGTCCACGCCTTCCTTGACGTTGATCTTGTCGACGTAGGCGGGCCGGTAGTCGGTCTTCGGATCCCAGTTCGGGTTCCGGACGAGCGTGATGTTCTTCATCGGCTCGTAGCCGGTCAGCTTGCCCGTCTTGTCGTTCGTGATCATGTACGGGCCGGTGGAGACGATGTGGTTCCCGTAGGTGGACGGGTTCTGCTGGTCCATCGGCTTTGCGTACTCCGGCGGCACCGGCGTCGACAGCGGCAGGCCGAGGGCCTCGGCCACGGCCGTCCCGGTGGACTTCGTCAGCTTGAACACGATCGTGTGGTCGTCGGGCGTGACGATGCCGTCGATCGGCTCGCCGTCGGCCTTCTTCGCGGCCTGGTCGGCACCTTCGACGTTGCCGAAGTAGGCGGACGCATAGCCGTTGGCGACGTTCTTGTTGAAGCCGCGCTCGATGGCGTACTTGACGTCCTTGGACGTCACCTCACGATTGACCGGGGGCCCGAACTTGATGCCGGACTTCATGTGCACCGTGACGGTCTTGCCGTCCTTGGAGACCTGGGCCGGCCCCGACGCGACGTCGGGTGACGGGATGCCCTTGTCCTGCGGCTTGTAGGAGTACAGCGGGCGGCAGTACGTGTACTCGATCTGGTAGCTGAACTGGTAGTAGGCCGCGCCGCAGTCGATGTAGTCGACGTCGGCGTTGGCCAGGACCGTGAGCGTGCCGCCCTTCTTGGCGCCCGAAGGCGCGGCGGTCTTGGCGTTGCTGCCACTGCTGCTGCTGCCGCCACCACAGGCGGCAACGAGTACGGCGGTCAGGCCGCCGGCGCACAGCACCAGAAGGATCCGCAGGGCGGACCGGTGCATGAGCATCATTCCTTTCCTCGTTGGACGTACCAAGGGACCTCCTCCTATCTGCGTGAGCGGGGGTTCAGCGCATCCGAAAACCCGTCACCGAGCAGGTTGAACGCGAGCACGGTGATGAGCAGCGCCAGCCCCGGGAAGACCATGTACCACCAGGCGGTGTCGAACTGGCTCGAGGCGTCCTGGATCATCTTTCCCCAGCTCGACGTCGGCGGCTGGATGCCGACGCCGAGGAAGGACAGGGCAGCCTCGAAGAGGATGTTCGTGGGGATGAAGATCGTCGTGTAGACGATGATCGGCGCCACGAGGTTGGGCAGGATCTCGCGGAACATGATCCGCGGGTGCGAGGACCCGAGCGAGCGCGACGCTTCGACGAACTCCCTCTCGCGCAGGGTCAGAACCTGCCCGCGGATGATCCGGGCGATGTAGACCCAGGTGGAGAAGACGATGACGAAGATCACCGTCCCCACGCCGGGCTTGATCAGGCCGCCCAAGCAGCCGTTGCCGAACGAGCACGCCGCGCCGATGCCCAGCCCGAGCAGCAGGTACGGGAAGGCGAGGATCACGTCGAAGCTGCGCGAGAGGAGGGTGTCGACCCAGCCGCGGAAGTAGCCGGCGATGATTCCGAAGGTGACCCCGAGGAACATCGAGATCGCGGTGGCCACGAAGGCGACCAGCAGGGACACGCGCGCGCCGTAGACCACGCGGCTGAACACGTCGCGCCCGAGGTCGTCGACCCCGAAGTAGTAGTGCTTGGCGAAGTTCGGCCCGGTGGCGGTGCCGAACTCGTCCAGCGCCGAGGGGTTCCGCTGGTTGGGCGGGTGCGCGCCGAGGACCGAGACGATCAGCGGCGCGAAGATCGCGACGAGGATCAGCAGCACGATCACCACGGCTGAGGCCATGGCGACCCTGTCCGAGCGCAGCCGCCGCCAGAAGAGCTGGAGCGGCGACCGCGCAGCGATCTCGCCCCCCGCGGTGAGCGCAGCGGCAGCCTCGTCCTGAGCGATGTCGACGGTAGCCGTACTCATCGCCGCGTTTTCGGTTGTCCCTCCTCGCCGAGTTTTGCGAACCGTTCTTTACCCAGCGACGCCGGGCGGAATCATTGCTCATTGCGCATTAACCTCACGTGAGCAATCAATCTGGCCCCGGTAGCTCAGCTGGATAGAGCGACTCCCTCCTAAGGAGTAGGCCGCTGGTTCGAATCCAGCCCGGGGCGCTGCGATGGCGGGCAAGGCAGCCCGCCGAGACGTACGAAACGGGTACATCGCGGGCGGCGGTAGTCGGACTCGGGATAGCGCAAAACCGTCTCGGCCCTCGACGGCTGCGGGCCCGGAACGGGTTCTTACGCCTCGCGGGCGTCGTCGAGCGCGCGGTGCAGCTCGGCGGTGCGCGGATAGAGCTCGCGGTACACCTCGAAGAGCGCGTCGTAGCGGCCCGCGGTCGCCTCGTCGGGTTCGTGCGAGGCGCCCTGCTGGGCCATCGCCTCGGCCGCGTCCGCGATCGAGTCGAACCAGCCGATGGCGGCCGCCGCGTGCATGCCCGCGCCGAGGTTGGTCGTCTCCACCTCGCGACAGGGGATGACGCGCCGGCGCGTGATGTCGGAGACGATCTGCCGCCACAGCGCGCTTCGCGACCCGCCACCCATGGTCAGGAAGACCTCGACCGGCTCGACGTCGGACTGCTCCAGGCGTTC
The DNA here is from genome assembly GCA_036270095.1 of Solirubrobacteraceae bacterium. GTDB lineage: Bacteria > Actinomycetota > Thermoleophilia > Solirubrobacterales > Solirubrobacteraceae > DATBDE01. The sequence goes on from DATBDE010000127.1 coordinate 115,172, forward strand.
GAGTTGGACACGCAGCTCAAAAGCGATCCCTTCGAGCACGGCACGAAAGAGGTGCTCCTTGCCGTGATGGCCGCCGAGACCGAAGAGGATCCCGTGCGCGTGCGAGTCCCAGTACGGCGCCTGCGAGCCGGCCCAGTACGGCACGAGCAGCAGTCCCTCGGCTCCGGGGGCCACGCGCGTGGCCGCCGCCTCGAGCAGGTCGACGTCCTCGAGCCCGAGCGAGAGGCGCTCCGCGTCGAGGGACGCGATCCGGTCGAGGAACCAGCTCACCGTGTAGGTGCCGCCCTGGATGAGCGCCTCCAGGCTATAGGTGCCGGGTATCGGCCCACCCATAGTGCGGAAGGCGCGGTCCCAGACGTACTCGGGACTGCTCGTGCCGGCGACGACCGCGGTGCCGAGGTTGAGGTAGGCCCGGCCGGGCCCGGTCACGTTGGCTCCGAGGCCTGCCGACTGGCCGTCGCCGGCGCCGCCGACGATCGGGAGGCCGGCCTCGAGCCCGAGCGATGCCGCCGCGTCCTCGCTGAGCTCGCCCATGACCGACCCCGGCGCGTCGAGCTCGGGCAACTGCTCGCGATCAAGACCCGCGAGCTCGAGGATCGGCGCCGCCCAGTCGCCCTTCTCCATGTCGACCAGCCCGAGCGGGTCCGCGCACGCCGTGGTGGTCCGCCAGCGCCCGGTCAGGCGATGGACGAGAAAGCCATGGACATCGACCACGCGCCGGGTGCGCTCGAGTGTCTCCGGTTCGTGGTCGCGCAACCACAGCAGCTTGTACAGCGCCGGCGTCGTGTCCGGCGGCTTGCCCGTGATGCGATGGACGTCCTCCGAGCCGTGTTCTGCCACTTGCTGCGTCGCCCGCGAGTCCATCCACAAGATGGCCGGGCGGAGCGGCCGGTCGTTGTCGCCCAGGCAGGCGAACGTCTCCCGTTGGTGGGTGAGGCCGATCGCTTCGACCTCCGAGGCGTCGACGGTCTCGAGAGCCTGGCGGATCGCCGCGCAGGTAGAGCGCCACCAGTCCTTCGCGTCCTGCTCGTGCCAGCCCGGTCGCGGCAGTGCGAGGCCGAACTCCGCCCGGCCTTCCGCGACCGAGCGGCCTTCCCGGTCCCATACGACGGCCTTGGTGGCCGTCGTCGACGAATCGACCCCGATGACGTAGGTCATAGGGCGATCGATGGTCTCGTGGTCTCCGAAGCCGCGGCGACGGCCGCGGGACGAAGCGCCGGCTGGGTCGTCGCCATCTCTGCCCCTCGCCTCGGGATCGCTGCACCCTCGGGTACCCGGCTCGGTGATTCCTAGCCGCGGCGCTAGCATCGCCCGGCGTGACGGATCTGCGCGCCGCCCGCGACGAGCTCGCCGCCGCCGCGCGCGGGCTTGCACAGGACGGGCTCGTCACCGGCACCTCCGTCAATCTCAGCGCGCGGGCGGGGGAGCATTTCCTCGCCGCGGCCAGACCGAGGTCGCCGAAGCCCGCGAGCGGCGCCCCCGGATCGGAGCTGAGACTGCACGCGCTCGAGCTGCTCGAAGTCTGCGTGGACCTCGCCGTCCGCGCCCGGCTGCAGCTCCACGAGAGCGACGCGGTACCCGGTCGCCTCGAGCCCCCGGCGAAGCCACGGCTTGAGCTCGTCTGCGCCGCGCCGCATCGGCTCCGGGTCCTGGACGACGACCACCTCCTCGGCGTCCGGGGCGAGCCCGCGCAGGACGTCGGGCAGCCGCTCGAAGGCGTCCGGGCCGATCTCCACGCGCCGCAGCTCGACCTCGGGAAACGGTCGGCGCCGGGCCAGGCCCGAATCGTGTCGAGCAGACGAGGGAAGTCGGTCGGATCGAGCGTGAACGGGGGCACCTCAGGCCCCGTCGTCGGTCCAGCCGCGCCGGTCCCACTCGGCCTGCGGCAGGAGGCGGTCGACCCGGTCGAGCACGTAGTCGGGCTGCTCGCCGTCGCCGGCCTCCGCCAGCAGCTCGGGCGTCGTCTCGCCGGTCATGACCAGCGCGGAGCTCATACCCACTGTCCGGGCGGCCACCACGTCGGTGTACAGGCGGTCGCCCACCATGACGCAGTCGGACGAGTCGAGGCCGAGACGATCGGCGACGGCGTCCATCATCACCGCCCCGGGCTTGCCGAAGTGCAGCTCGCAGCGCACCCCGGTGCAAGCCTCCACCGCCGCCGTCACGGCCGCGGCGTCGGGCTCGCCGCGCCCGTTCGGCATCGGGCAGAACCTGTCGGGGTTCGTGGCCACGAGCCGCGCTCGCCCGTGCAACCAGAGGGCGTCGAAGGCGATCTGCAGCTTGCGGTAGTCGAATCCGCGGTCGTAGGAGGCGATGACAAGGTCGATCTCCTCGGGCTCCTCGGTCAGCCGCACTCCGGCGTCCCGCAGCGCGCGGAGCAACGGCTCCTCGGCCAGTGCGAACACGGCTTGACCCGGCGCCTCTCGCGTGACCCAGTCCGTCGTGGTCATCACGGTGTTGACCACCTCCGCCGGGTCGGTCGAGATCCCGAGCCCCTCGAGCTTGTCGACGTACTCCTCCGGCTCGCGCGTCGGGTTGTTGGAGACGAACACGACCCGCCGCTCGAGGTCTCGCAGGGCTTCTAGGAGCCGGCGCGCGCCGGGAAGGGCGTCTTCCCCCAGGTACAGCGTCCCGTCGAGATCGAACGCGTAGCCGGCGAACAGCCGGTCCGTCGGGATCAGGATTGCGGGCCCTCGCCGCGATACCGCTCGTCGATCTCGGCCATCTTCTCGACCTTCTGGGTGGAGCCGCCACCCTGGAACTCGGACTCCAGCCAGTGGTCGACCACCTTCTCGGCCGCCTCGGGAGCGATCACCCGGGCGCCCATGGCCAGTACCTGGGCGTCGTTGGACTTGCGGGCACGCTCGGCGGAATACGGCTCGTGGGCCGTGGCCGCGCGCACACCAGGGATCTTGTTCGCGGTGATGGCCATGCCCAGGCCGGTGCCGCACACCAGCAGCGCGCGATCGTGCTCGCCCTTCGACACGGCTTCGGCGACCGCCGCAGCAACGTCGGGATAGTCCTGCTCCGTGCCGTTGCCGTAGTCCTTGATGGCGTAACCGTGCTCCTCGAGGTACTTGGCCAGGTGCTCCTTGAGCGGCGCACCCGCTTCATCGGCTCCAACGGCGATGGGTTGCATGTGCTCTTCCTTTGGTCTCAGGTTTCCTCGGCGACCTTCTCGGTCACGCGGTGGATCAGCGGCCGCATGGCCGGATACGCCTCCACGTAGGCGTCGACGAAGAACGCGTAGCGCTCGTGCAGTTCGGGGTCGGCTTCGATCACCTCGGTTTCGTGGACCATCGTGTCCACGGCCTCGTCGAGGCTGGGGAAGATCCCCGCGCCGACCCCTGCAAGGATCGCACCGCCCAGCAGGACCGCGTCACCGACCTCGGTGAACGTGATCGGCAGGCCGCTGACGTCCGCATGCATCTGCATGAGCTGGCGGCTGTTGGTGAACCCGCCGGCCGCGACGAACCCGTCGGTCTCGACGCCCGCGGTGTGCATCGCCCGCAGGATGTGCGCGGTGCCGTAGCAGACCCCCTCTTGGATCGCTCGATAGACGTGCTCGGGCGTGTGGTGAAGGCTCAGCCCCCAGACCATCCCGCGAGCCAGCGGATCGGTGTACGGAGTTCGGTTGCCCTGCCAATACTCGTTGACGATGAGCCCGTCGCAGCCCGGTGGGATCTTGCTGGAGCGGTCGTTGAGGATGTCGTAGGCGCTCACGCCCCGGCGCTCGGCCTCCTCCAGCGCATCGGGGCAGAAGTTGTCCGTGAACCACTTCAGGACCGACCCGGTGGAGACCTGGCCGCCTTCCACCGTGTACTGGCCGGGAACGACGGCGTCGGTGAACGCGCCGAAGAAGCCGTCGCCGCTGATCTGCTCATCGGTCTGTCCGATGAGGACATGCGAGGAGCCGGTGATCAGCGCCATGCGCCCCGGGCTCACCACGCCCAGCCCGATCTGGCCGACCCACGCGTCCCCGCCGCCTTGCGCGATTGGCGTGCCCGGCCTCAACCCGAGCTCCTCCGCGGCCTCCTGCGACAGGCCCTCGACCGGTGTGCCGAGATCGAGAACCTCGGGGGCGAGCTTGTCGGCCACGTCGTCGAGCCCCACCTCCTCATAGAAGGAAAGCGGCCAGCCGTCGTTGTCGCGGTCGTGATAGCCGCGGACCGCGGCGGTGTTGATGTTGGCCGTCGTCCGCCCCGTCAACCGGAACGTCGCCCAGTCGGGGGCATCGACCAGGTACTTCGCCTCGCGGTAGGTCTCGGGCTCCCGCTCCTTCAGCCACAGCAGCTTCGACGGCAGCCACTCCGCCGAGACCGGTCCCCCTCCGTTGTACTTGCGGGCCGGGTGGTCGGACTCCCCGATGCGGCGCGCCTGGTCGGCGGCGCGCACGTCCATCCACAGGATCGCCGGACGCAGGTGGTGCCCCGAATCGTCGAGCGCCACGACCGTGCAGGTGGTCGCGTCCGCAGACAGCCCTGCGATCTCGTCCCCGCTGACCTTCGCCGTCTGGATCACCTTGCCGACGGAGGCGACCAGCGCCGACCACCATTGGTCGGGGTCCTGCTCGGCCCAGCCCGGCCGCGGGTGCTCGAGATCGTAGGCCGTGGCCTCTGCGGCGAGGAGCCGGCCAGCGGTGTCGAACAACCCCGCGCGACAGCTCTCGGTTCCGAAGTCGATCCCCAGCAGGTAGGGCTGATCAGACACTCCAGCGCCTCCGTTTCCGAGCCGCCCGCGCGGGGCAGTGTCTCCGCATGGCCCGATGGACAACCACACCTGCACAGCTACCCGTTCGCGGGCACAAGATGCGGGTCTGGCGATGACGCGCGTGGCCGTCCTCGGGTCGGGGGTCATGGCGTCCGCCTTGGCCGTCCCGCTCGCCGACAACGGCCACGACGTACGCCTCGTCGGCACCCATCTGGACCGCGAGATCATCGACAGCATCAAGCAGCGCCACGTCCACCCCGGCTTGGACGGAGAGCTCCCCGCCTCGGTCGCCGCCTATCGGCTCGAGGAGGCGGCGGACGCCTTCGCCGGCGCGGAGATCGTCTTGAGCGGCGTCAACTCGTTCGGCGTCCGGTGGGCGAGCGAGCAGCTCGCAGGGCTGCTGCCGGACGACGCCCTCGTGGTCGCGATCGCCAAGGGCCTCGAGGCGGGCGAGTCCGGCGACCTGCGCATCCTCCCCGACGTCCTGACCGACTCGTGGTCGCGGTCGCAGCGCGACGGCCATGCGGTGTCGGCGATCACCGGTCCCTCGATTGCCGGCGAGGTGGCCGCTCGCCGCGACACGTGCGTCGTCTTCGCCGGACACGACCGCGCGGCCCTCGACCGCCTCGCCGCCGCCTTCCGCACGGATGTCTATCGGGTGTGGAGCTCGAGCGATCTGGTCGGCTGCGAGGTGTCCGCGGCGCTGAAGAACTGCTACGCGCTGGCGATCGGGCTGGCCGAAGGGGTGCTCGAGTCGCAGGGCAGCGCGGACAGCCCGGATCGGATGCACAACTACGAAGCGGCGCTGTTCGCGCAGGGGACCGCGGAGATGCAGCAGATCGTGGCCCTGCTCGGCGGGAAGCCCGAGACCGTGGGCTGGCTGCCGGGCGTGGGCGACCTGTACGTGACGAGCACCGGCGGACGCAACGTTCGCGTCGGTCGGCTCCTGGGGACCGGGATGCGCTTCGAGGAAGCCTCGGCGCAGCTCGGCAACCCCACGCTCGAGGGCGCGGCCGCGATCCGCGAGATCGGAGGAGCGCTGCCGCGGCTGACGCAGCGCGGTCTCGTCCGGCCCGACGACGTCCCCCTCCTGCGGCACCTCTACGAAGTCATCGCGCTCGAGCGGCCCGTCGACATGCCATGGGACGCGTTTTTCGGTGCGGACACGGAGCGCGTCCTCGCGAGGAGAGCGCGTTGAGCGTGGACGAACGCCGCATCCGGGAGGCCCTGCGCGAGGCGACCGACACCCAAGACGTGCTGATCGGCGAAGCGGTCCTCGACTCGGTGGCCGAGGTGTTCGAGCGCAGCTTCGAAGACAGCGCCGCGATCGTTGTCGCCGACGAGCACACGCTGGAGGTCGCGGGCGACACGGTGGGCCGGGCGCTCGAGGCGGGCGGACACGAGCTGATGGAGCCGTTCGTGTTCCCAGGTGAGCCCACGCTCCACGCCGACTACGAGCACGTCGAGACGCTGACGCAGTCCTTGCGCGATCACCGGGCCGTGCCGGTGGCCGTCGGGTCCGGGACCATCAACGACCTCGCCAAGCGGGCCGCGCACGAATGCGAGCGGCCCTACATGACCGTCGCGACGGCAGCGTCGATGGACGGCTACACGTCGTTCGGCGCATCCATCACCAAGGAGGGCTTCAAGCAGACGATGGAGTGCCCCGCGCCCCGTGCGCTGGTCGCCGACCTTGCGGTGCTCACTAAGGCCCCCGGGCCGATGACCTCCTCCGGGTACGGCGACCTCCTGGCGAAGATCACGGCGGGCGCGGACTGGCTCGTGGCCGACGCGCTCGAGGTCGAGCCGATCAAGCCCCAGGAGTGGTCCCTGGTGCAGGGACCGCTGCGGGAGGCGACCGGACGACCCGCCGATCTGCATGCCGGCGACCCGCGCGCGATGGAGCGACTGATCGAGGGCCTGATCATGTCCGGGTTGGCGATGCAGGGGGCATCGTCGTCGCGGCCGGCCTCCGGCGCCGAGCATCAGTTCAGTCACTTGTGGGAGATGGAGGGACTCGGACAGGATCCCGAGGGCGGCGAGCCGCCCCTCTCGCACGGCTTCAAGGTCGCGGTCGGCACCGTGTCGATCGCCGCGCTCTACGAGCGGGTGCTCGCCCGGGACCTCGCGAGCCTCAACACCAAGGCCGCGGTTCGCGCTTGGCCATCCTGGGAGGAGGTCGAGCGACGCGTTCGCGATGCCTTCGCGGGCACTCCCGTCGAAGACGCCGCGGTCACCGAGAGTCAAGCGAAGTACGTCGGCGCCGCAACGCTCTCGCAACGGCTCGATCTGCTCCGCGAGCGCTGGTCCGATCTCCGCGATCGGATCCGCGAACAGCTGATCGCGGCCGACCAGGTCCACGCCCAGTTGAGCGACGCGAAGTGTCCCACCACGCCGGCGGAGATCGGGCTCAGCGCCGAACGGTTCAGAGCGACTTACGACAGGGCACGGATGATCCGACGTCGGTACACGATCCTCGACCTGGCAAACGAAACGGGAGTGCTCGACGACTGCGTCGAAGAGCTATTCGCCGACGGCGGGTTCTGGGCCACACGCCATCACACTGCACGCGGCGCGTGAGTGCCCCGCCGCTCGACCATCCACATGCTCGTGACGGCGATCCGCCGCAGCTCGCCCTCCACGGCCACGGCCTGACCGGAGGGGCGGCTTCGGGTCGGGTCGCGGATGACTGAGCAGCCCGGGTTGGACTGCAGGCGCAGGTAACGGCCACATCGAGCCCCCCTGGTTGACCATCGATGTCGGACCGGCACGAGCGCGGCGCCGAACCGGTCGGCGGCCACCGCTCCTGGGGTCAGGGAACGACGGCTGCCTTGATCGCATCGGGGCTGCCGACCGTGCCGATGGCGTCGAGCACGTCCGGGAGCGCGAATCGGTGCGTGACCATCGACGCGGCGTCGATCTTCCCCGAGGAGATCAGGTGCAGCGCAGTCTCGTAGTCCGCACGCCGGCAGTTGGAGGTACCCGAGAGCACGACCTGCTTGTAATGGATGAGGTTGGCCGAGACCTCCGCGAGCCCCTTGTCCTTCATGCCCGCGAAGATGCTCACGCGGCCGCCGTTGCGGCTCAGCTCGACGGCCTGGTTGACGAGCCCCGGGACGCCGACGCAGATGATCGTCAGGTCCGCGCCCACACCGCCCGTGTGCTCCTCGACGGCGGCGGCGAGATCCTCGCTGCCGGGATCCACGGTGGCGGTGGCCCCGAGCCGCTCGGCCTGGTCGCGGCGTGGGCCTTTCGGCTGGCTGACAATCACGTTGCGGGCGCCGGACACGAGCGCGACCTGCAGGTGCAGCAGTCCGATCGGGCCGGCTCCCATTACCAACACCGTGTCGTCGACCTCGACCCGCGACCAGCGCTGGCCCATGACGACGCAGGCCAGTGGTTCGGCCAGTGCGAGCTCCTCGGGGGGAACGTCGCCCTCGGCGACGAACAGACAGCCGGCGGCGACGGCCGCCGCCGGGACGAGCATGTACTCGGCCATGCCGCCGTCGATCGCGTAGCCCATGATGCGCAGGTTCGCGCACACGTTCTCGAGGTCGTGCCGGCACTCCCAGCAGCGACGGCAGGGGATCGCCGGAGCCACGGCGACGGGGGCTCCGATCTTGTATCCGCCGACGCCGGACCCGACCGCGGCGACGTGCCCCGCAGTCTCATGGCCGAGCACGACGGGGAGTCGAACGCCGGAGGTCTTCTCCCCGCGCAGGATGCGCACGTCGGTACCGCACACCGTGTTGGCGCCGACCTTCACCAGTACCTCGCCCGGGCCCGGCTCAGGCGTCGGGATCTGTTGCGTCATAAGTTCGTTGGGCCGTTGCAGGACTGCTGCGAGCATTGGTTCTCCTCGTTCATCGGGCGGGCCAGCCGCTGGTTCGGGCTGCCGGTGCGCCGGTTTGCTGGCCGTCCCGCTGATCAGCCGTGATCTCGCTGGTCGCGCACCCGCGCGATGACGTCTGATGCGGCGGCGACGCACAGCGCCATCGAGATCGCGCCTGGGTCGGGCGTGCCGATGCTGCGCTCTGCGAGCGGGCGGGAGCGACCCACCTTGGCGGCGAACTCGGCCGTGTGCTGCGCGGACTCGTCGGCCACGCCCGCTGCCGCGGCCCACGCGTCCGGGAGCGGCTTGCCGGCGCCGAGCCCGGCGTCCAGGGCGTCGACGAACGGGAGCAGCGCGTCGAGCAGAGTTTTGTCGCCGAGGCTGGCCTTGCCGAGCGTCTGGACCGTCTCGGCCGCGCGCCGCGCCGCGGCGGCGCCGCGCGCGGGGGTCGGCGTCTCCGTGTCTCCGAGCGCGTTGCCCGCCGCGACGAGCATCTCGCCCCACAGCATCCCGCTCGTCCCGCCGGCCTTGTCCCCGAAGGCCATGCCCGCCTCTCGCAGCACCGTGCCAGTCCCACCCTCGGCGGCGTGGCCCGCGGCGGTGGCCGCGCGGAATCCGCGCAGCATCCCCGTGCCGTGGTCGCCGTCGCCGGCCACGGAGTCGAGCCGGCCGAGCTCCTTCTCGTTCTTCGCGATCGTCGCCTCCATCGCGTCGAGCACCTTGCGCGCTACTGCGGCCGCGCGCACCGACTCCGGGCTCGCGGCGACGTCTTCGGTGGCCGGGCCGCCATCGGCGGCCGCCGACCGCTCCCGCCTGTCGAAGGCGGGTGCGCCGGAGACCTGACCACGGCGGAAGGCCGGCGTGTCCGCGGGCGCTGCCCACAGCTCCTCGAGCTCGTCGTCGAGCCAGAAGACGGTCAACGAGCAGCCCGCCATGTTGAGGCTGGTGACGAGCTCACCGACCTCGGGCAGCACGATCCGCACGCCGGCGGCGTCGAGCGCGGGCGCCACATCCTTCCAGACGACGAAGAGCTCTTCGTACTTGGTCGCTCCCAACCCGTTCAGGAACACGCCCGCGCGCCCGTCGGCGGCCTCGGGGCGCTCCGCGAGCAGCGGCTTGACCAGCGTCTGGGCCAGCTCCTGCGCGGACATGCGCGCGACGGAGCGGATACCCGGCTCGCCATGGATTCCGAGGCCGAGCTCCATCCGCCCCGGCTCGACCGTGAACATCGGCTCGGACTTGCCCGGGAGAGTGCAGCCGGCGAATGCCACGCCGAAGGAACGCGTCCTGGCGTTCGCTTTTAGGGCGATGCGCTCCACGTCGTCGAGGCTCGCCCCCCGATCGCCCGCCGCCGCCGCGGCCTTGAACACCGGCAGGTCACCCGCGATCCCGCGGCGTCGGCCCTCGTCACCGGCCTCGGCCGACGCGATGTCGTCCGTGACCAGGACGGTCCGGCAGTCGATCCCCTCGGCGCGCAGGCGCTCTTCGGCGGCGTTGAAGTTGAGCACATCGCCGGCGTAGTTGCCGTAGCTGAACAGGATCCCGGCGCCGCCGTCGAGCGCCTTGCCCACCCGGTAGGCCTGCTCAGTGGAGGGCGACGCGAAGATGTCGCCCATCACCGCGCCGTCGGCGAGCCCGACCCCGACCACCCCGCAGAACGCCGGGTAGTGGCCCGACCCGCCGCCGATGATGACGCTGACCTTCCCCTCGCGCGGTGCGCCCGCGCGCATCACCCCCGACGCCCCCGGCACGCGCTCGACGTAGCGGCCGTACGCGGAGAGGAATCCCTCGAGCATCTCGTCCTTGAACGAGACCGGGTCATTGAAGACATGTGTCACCGCTGCTCCCTTCGGTTCAAGCGCGTGGACTTCGGTCGTTTGCAGGGATCGGTGCTCTCCGACGGCCGGTGTACCCCGCCCGTTCCGCGCGCTACCCGCAACCAGGTCGGGTGCCCTAGCCGATAAGCATCACCGCTATGCCCGCGACGACGGCGGCGCCGCGGGCCCACGCGCCCGTGATGATGAGCACGGGAAGCACGATCGCGACCGCGAGCCCGACGACCGACAGGGTGATAAGGAGGAGGCCGCTGGTTCGAATCCCGCCCGGGGCGCTGGGATGGCAGGCAAGGCGGCCCGCCGAGAGGTACGTCGCGGGCGCGCGGCGCGCTGTCGACGCGTCAGGCGCCGGGTGCTGGCTGCTCGAGCGCGCCAACGTGCGCGGGCGCGCGCTCGATGACGTCGCGGCCCTCATGGAGAAGCAGCGACGCAAACGAGTGGCGCAGGTCGTACGGACGTGCCTGAGCGACTCCGGCGGCGGCGCGTGCCCGGGCGCTCATGACGCTCCTGCCGCATCGCGGGTGATGTGGTCAATCACGCCCTGGAACTCATGGGTCGGTGAGAAGTCGACGTACTCGGAGTCCTCGAGCGCCTCGGGCGCGTGGCCGGGCGCCCAGTAGAACGCCTCGCCGGCGACGAAGTCCTGGTGGCCGTCGGGCGTGTGCATCCGCACGCGGCCCTTGAGCATGTAGCCCCAGTGCGGGCACGGGCAGAGGTCGTTGGGCAGGCCGACGGTGGCGGGCCGCAGGTCGGCGCCCGCGGGCAGGCGGACGAAGCCGACAGCGGTGCCGTCCTGGTCGAGCAGACGGACCTCGAGGTCGCCGTCGGCGATGACGACGGGGGCGGCCTCACGGGGAATCGAACGCATGATGGTCAGACCCCCGGCAACCGGTTCAGCACCGCGGCGACATCGTCGAGGACCGTCCCGGGCAGGCTGACCACCAAGCGGCAGGACGCGTTCCTGGCCGTGAGCATGGGCTTCTTCTGCTTCGTATATAGTTGGTCGGTCGACCAACCAAGTTGTACGGTATAGTCGGCGCCGATGTCAAGGCCGCCTTCGAAGACCCGTGAAGACCAGCGCCTTGCTCGAGGTCGCGAGACGCGCGAGCAGCTGCTGACCGCGGCGACCGCAGTGCTTGGCGAGGACGGCTACGGCGCGATGTCGATGCGGGCGGTCGCCGACCGCGCGGGCGTGCGCGTTTCACTCGTGCACTACCACTTCGGTTCGAAGGCGGGCCTGATGGAGGCGGTGCTCGAACACCTCACCGAGGGCCTGCTCGAGCGCCAGCAGGCGATGTGGAATGACGGCCGGTCGTTCGCCGAGCAATGGCGGACGGCGTGCGACTACCTGCTCGAGGACATCCGCTCGGGCTACGTGCGCACGCTCTGGGAGATCTGGGCGGCGGGGCTTGCCGAGCCCGCCCTCGCCGCGCGGTGGCGCGACACGCAGCGCGGATGGCGCGAGCTGATCGTGGCGCGCCTCGAGCGCTGGCAAGAGGAGAAGGGGGTCTCGCTGCCGATGCGCCCACAGGCGCTCGCAGCGCTTATCGGCAACCTCTTCGAGGGCGCCGAGGCGGAGATCCTCGCCGGCGTCTCGCCGAGCGACGCACCACACCTCGAGGCCCTCGACGCGATCGGGGACTTCATCGAGCACGCAGAGAGGGGATGACCGTCATGCGCGCACGCGAGGCGGACGACCACGGAAACATCGAACGCGGCGGCGTGCGCGTCTATTACGAGGTCTTCGGCACAGGTGAGCCGACGATCCTCTTCTGCCCGACGTGGACGTTGGTGCCGTCGGCGGTCTGGAAGATGCAAATCCCCTACTTCGCGCGCCACGGCCGCGTGGTCGTTTTCGACCCGCGCGGCAACGGCCGCAGCGATCGGCCGAAGACCCCAGCGGCCTACGCGGAGCGCGAGTTCGCGCAGGATGCGATCGACATCCTCGACGCGACGGGCACCGAGCGCGCGATCGTCGTCGGGCTGTCCAAGGGCGGCCAGCGCGCGCTGCTGACCGCGGCCGAGCACCCCGACCGCGTCGCAGGGCTCGTGCTCATCGGGCCGTTCTGGCCGGCGAGCAATGCCCCCACGAGCCGGTTCGTGCGCTTCGCGGAGCGACTCCCCGACGCCGTCTTCACCCTGCCCGCGCCGACCAAGCGCGGCCTCGTCGGCAAGATGAACGGCCACTACTGGCGCAACCACTACCGCGAGTTCGTCGAGTGGTTCGCCGCGATGTCGGTGCGCGAGCCGCATTCGACCAAGGGCCTAGAGGACGTCGTCGAGTGGGGCATGGGCACCGACCCCGAGACGCTGATCTGCTCGTGGCTGGCCGACAACGCCGTCCCGCTGACGCGCAAGCACCTGCTCGCGCTCGCCCAGCGTGTGCAGTGCCCGGTGCTCGTGATCAACGGCACGCGCGACGCGCTCACGCAGTTCGCCGACGCCAAGCTGCTCGCCATCGCGACCGGCGGCAAGCTCATCGCCACCGAGGGCGGCGACCACGTGCCGGAGATCCGCCGGCCGGTCGAGACCAACCTCGCGATCCGCGAGTTCGTCGACCCGACCTTCCGGCGCGACCCGACCGTTCACCGCGCAAACGGCCACAAGCGCGCGCTCTTCCTGAGCTCACCGATCGGCCTCGGCCACGCCCGCCGCGACGTCGCGATCGCACGCGAGCTGCGCACGCTCATCCCCGACCTGCAGATCGACTGGCTCGCCCAAGACCCCGTCACCCGCGTGCTCCAGGACGCCGGCGAGGACGTCCATCCTGCCAGCGCCCAGCTCGCCAGCGAGTGCAGCCACATCTCTTCCGAAGCCGACGGCCACGACCTGCACTGCTTCCAGGCGCTGCGGCGGATGGACGAGATCCTCACCGCCAACTACCTGGTCTTCGACGACGTCGCGCGCGAGACCCACTACGACCTGTGGATCGGCGACGAGGCCTGGGAGCTCGACCACCCACCTCCACGAGAACCCGTCGCGCAAACGCGCTCCGTTCGCGTGGCTCACCGACTTCGTCGGCTACCTCCCGATGCCCGAGGGCGGCGAGCGCGAGGCGTTCCTCACCGCCGACTACAACGCCGAGATGGTCGAGCACATCCGCGACCACCCCGACATTCGCGACCGCGCGATCTTCGTCGGCGACCCCGACGACATCGTCACAGATCGACTGGGGCCCGACCTCCCCGTCATCCGCGAGTGGACCGCAGCCAACTACGACTTCAGCGGCTTCATCCTCGGCGACGACGATGACACCGACCGCGAAGCGCTCCGCGCGCAGCACGGCTACGCACGCGACGAACACATCTGCATCGTCACCGTCGGCGGCTCCGGCGTCGGCGCGAGCCTCTTGCGCCAGCTCATCGCCGCGTTCCCGGCGGCGCGCGAGCTCGTCCCCAGCCTGCGGATGATCGCCGTCACCGGGCCACGCATCGACCCCGCGGGCCTGCGATCGATCGATGGGCTCGAAGTCCGCGGGTACCTCCCCGACCTCCACCGGCATCTCACCGCTTGCGACATCGCCGTCGTCCAGGGCGGCCTCGCAACCACGATGGAGCTCACCGCGGCACGACGCCCGTTCATCTACTTCCCGCTCGGCCGACACTTCGAGCAGCAGTTCCACGTCGCCCACCGCCTCGACCGCCATCGCGCCGGCCGCCGGATGAACGCCACCACCGCGACGCCAGAGGAGATCGCCGGCGCAATCGCCGCGGAATTGTCCCGCCAACCGGACGTCCTCCCCGTCCCAGCCGGCGGCGCGAAGCGGGCAGCCGCGCGAATCGCCGAGCTCCTCGCCTGACGCCGACCGCGATCCACATCGCAGGGCGCAACACGCAGGAGACCCCCTGCGCGCGCGTACAGTGCAGAGCGGTCGCATGGCCTCGCTTCCCCAGGCACCGGAGCTCCCCGAGGGCGTCGTCCCGCCCGCCGCGCGCCAACCGCGCTGGCCGTGGTGGCTGCCGATCCTGGCGCTGCTGGGAACGTTCGCGATCGCGACCTTCGCGCTGCTGATCGGCGTGGCGGTGACGGGCAAGACCAAGCCCACGTCGGGCGTGACCATCGCCGCCACCTACGTGCAGGATGCCGGGCTCGTCGTCTGCGCGATCCTGTTCGCGTTCATGACGCGCAGGCCGAGCGCGTGGCAGTTCGGGCTGCGCCCGACCCGACTCTGGCCCGCCGTGGGCTGGCTGGGCGTGGCCTGGCTGGCGTTCTTCACGTTCTCGGCCATCTGGTCGGTGTTCATGAACGCCGTCGGGGTCAAGCTCAACGACGACCTGCCCGAGCAGCTCGGCGTCGGCAACTCGAACGTCGCGCTCGTGTTCGTGGCCGTCCTGGTGTGCGTGATCGCGCCGATGGCCGAGGAGTTCTTCTTCCGCGGATTCCTGTTCGGCGCCCTGCGCGGGTACCTGAAGCTGTGGCCGGCGGCCCTGATCACCGGCCTCGTGTTCGGCCTCATTCACTTCAAACTCGAGTTCCTGGCCCCGCTGGCGGTGCTCGGCGTGGCCCTCTGCCTGCTCTACGCCCAGACCGGGTCGCTCCTGCCCTGCATCGCCCTGCACTCGCTCAACAACTCGCTCGCCTTCGGGGTCACCCAGGGCTGGACGTGGCAGATCCCGCTGCTCATGGTCGTTTCGCTGGCGATCCTCACGCTGATCCTGACGCCAATCGTGCGTAGGGCCGCCCTGGCCGTACCGTAGGCTTTCCCGGCCGTGCGGCCCCTCGTCCTCGCCATCCTCGTCACGTTGGCCGTTCCCGCCTTCGCGCTGGCGCAGGCTCCGACGACCCCGGCCGCGCCCGCTCCGCCCCCGTCGAGCCCGCCGCCGGCGGCCCCGGTGTCGGGGCCCAGCCCGGGCAAGCTGGAGCTCCGCCTGTCCGGCACGTACCACACGCGCACGCAGCGGATCGCGTTCGTGGGCGGCGCGATCGGGATCCGTGGCGTCGTGGATCCGATCGTGGCCGGCGAGCAGGTCGAGGTCACGATCAGGCGCGGGAAGAAGACCGTGCGCGACAAGACGGTGACCGTGGGCGCCGACGGCTTCCAAGTGAGCTACAAGTCGCGCAAGCGCGGGACGCTGAAGATCACCGCCCGCCACCTGGCCAGCGCGAACCAGGTCGCGATGGATTCCGCGCCACTGACCATCGACCTCGTCCGCCCGAGCGTGCACCGTGGCGGCCGCGGCATCGTCGTCCAGTTCATGCAGGAGCGCCTGAACGCGCTGCACTATCTGGTGCCGATGAACGGGCGCTACGACGACGGCACGGGCCGCGCCGTGCTCGCCTACCGCAAGGTCAACCGGATGGCGCGGACGATGTCAGCCGGCCGCACGATCCTGCTGCGCCTGGCCGACGGCCGCGGCACCTTCCACCCGCGCAACCCGGACGCGGGCAAGCACGTGGAGGCCGACCTCTCGCGCCAGGTCATCGCCCTCATCAACCCGGGCGGGAAGGTCTTCAAGATCATCCACACCTCGTCGGGCAAGCCCTCGACCCCGACGGTGCTGGGCACGTTCCACTTCTATTCGAAGACGCCGGGGACGAACGCCAAGGGGATGCTCGACTCCAACTACTTCATCCGCGGCTACGCCATCCACGGCTATCCCGAGGTGCCGAACAACGCGGCCAGCCACGGCTGCCTGCGCATTCCCAACGCGAACGCGGCCTTCGTGTTCGGCTGGATTCGCGTCGGCGATCGGATCGACGTCTACAGATAGGCGTCGGGCGTTGGGCGTTGGGCGTTGGGCCCGAGCCCTTGCTTTTCCAACGCCCAAGGCCCAACGCCCTAACCCCAAAACGGATTGAAGACCCCGAACACGAGCTCGGGACGCCACGCGATTGCCGGCCCCAGGCGCATGCGCTGGGTGCCCGCCACCTCCTCGTAGCCGCGGCCGGCCATCGCCTTCACCGCGGCCGCATTCGCGCCGGGGATGCCCACGCGCACGCTCTCGTCCGGGCGCTGGGCGGCGTCAAGCAGCGCGAGGCCGGCGTCGGTGTCGGCCGCGACGGTGGGGCCCGGGCCCCAGGGCGTGTGCAGGTGGTAGCCGCGGATGCGCGCGCCGTCGTCGAGCACGTACCCGCCGCTGGCCCAGGCGCCGCGCACGGGCAGGCCGCGGTCCTCGCCGGTGACGGCGCGGTCGAGGGCGAGCACGGCCTCGAGGTCGGCCGCGCGGAGCGGGCGCAGCCCGCGGTGCCCGTCCAGGCGGCGGCCGCGACGCGAGGGCGGCACCGCCCACATGCGGTAGGCGCCGTCGGTGACGAAGCCGAGCTTCTCGTACACCGGGCGTCCCTGGGCCGTGGCCTGCAGCAGCAGCGTGCTCGCACCCTGGTCGCGCAGCCACGACACGACCGCGTCGGTCAGGCGGCTGGCGATGCCGCGCCGGCGCGAGCCCGGCTCGACGCCGAGGCCGCCGATCCACCCCGTGTCACCGAACACGAGGCCGGCGCCGGTGCCGACGATCTGGTCGCGGCGCGCGGCTACGAAGATCGCCCCTTCGGGCGCGTCGAGGATCCACTGCCAGGTGTCGTTGCGCAGCGGCTCGCCGAAGGCCAGGGTGAGCGTCCGCACGACGTCGGCGATGTCCCGCGCGCGCGCCGGGCGGAGGTGGAAGGTCGCCCTCGCGCGTTGCAGCACGCGATTAGCATACGCGGGCGATGAGCGCCCACGAGCGACTGGTGGCCGCCCTCCGCGGGCACGCGCTCGTCATCGGCGAGGTCACCCTGACCAGCGGCGCCAAGGCCCAGTACCTGATCGATGCCCGGCGGGCGATCCTGCGCCCCGACGGGTTCACCGCCCTGTCCGAGCTCGTGGCCGACCGGGCGCGCGCGCTGGGCGCGACGGCGGTGGGCGGACTCACGATGGGCGCCGACCCGATCGCCTGCGCGGCGCTGGCCGGCGGCGCCGACGTCAAGGCGTTCTTCGTGCGCAAGGAGGCCAAGGAACACGGGCTGGCCCGGCGCATCGAGGGGCCGCTGCTCGAGTCCGGCGACCGCTGCCTCGTGGTCGAGGACGTCGTCACCACCGGCGGCTCGACGATCAAGGCCATCGACGCCGTGCGCGAGGCCGGCCACGAGGTCTGCGGGGTGGTGGCGATCCTCGACCGCTTGGCCGGCGGGTCCGACACCATCCGCGCGGCGATCGACGGCGCGCCCTACGAGGCGCTGACCACGATCGACGACGTCTACCCCGACCGGCCGGATCGCTAGGCAAACCCTCGACCACCCTCAAAAGGGGTCTGACCCCTAACGCGCGCGCGTGCGCAGGGTCTCGACCAGCGCGGTCAGCTCGGGCGCGTAGCGGACCGCGCGGGTTCGCGCGCTGCGGAACGCGAGCACGGTGAACGTCCCCCGCTGCGGACGGCGCACCGCCACCACGAGGATGTTCTGGCGCACGTGGGTCTTCAGGAACACGCCGCGCGCCTGCACGGTCGCGGTGGCGTGGCGCTCGCCCGGCACCCGGTGAACGGGGCCGACGTGGAGGTTGCGGTAGCCCTGCAGCGCGTGCGCGGTGCGGCTGGCGTAGGTGCGCAGGTCCTCCGTGCGCGCGGGCGCGGTGCGGTCGAAGGAGACCGAGACGGCCAGGGCCTTGTCGACCGAGCGCACGAGCTCGCCGCCCTGCACGCGGTGCGCGCGCCAGCCGCGCGGCACGCCGAACGAGAAGCCGTCGACGCGGTCGACCACGCGGGTCCAGCCGTGGGGCAGGCGCGCGAGCGGCTCGGAGCGCTCGCGGGCGGGCGGCGGCGCCGTGGCGGTGCGGGTGGGCGTCGCCGCCGTGGTTGCCGGCGCGGTGCTCGCGGTGCTCGCGGTGCGGTCGCTCGAGCCCCCGCCGCAGCCGGCGAGCGCCACCGCCACAGCGGCCCCGGGCAACGCGAGCGCGGAGCCCCTCACGCCACGAGCGCCGGCAGCTCGCGCAGCGTGCGGATCACGGGCACGCCGTCGAGGTCGCCCGGCAGCGTGCCGTCGCGGACCAAAAGCACGGGCTCGACGCCGGCGGCGCGGGCGCCGGTCACGTCCTCGGCCAGCGAGTTGCCGACCATCACCGCGTCGCGCGCCGGCACTCCGGCGATCGTGAGCGCATGGCGGAACGGGCCGGGGCTGGGCTTGGCCGCGCCCAGCTCGGCCGAGGTGATCGCCCCCGAGAGCAGCCGCGTCAGGCCGGTGCGGTGCAGGACCGCGTGCAGCGACACGTCCCAGTTGGAGACCACGACCCGGCGCACGCCGTCGTCGCGCAGGCGCTCGAGCGTAGGCGGCACCTCCGGGTAGGGGCGGAAGCGCAGCGCCCCCAGCAGGGCCTCGGTCACGAGGCCGAGCGGGAGCTCCCGGCCGTCCCCCGGCAGCGCGTCGCGCAGCGCCCGTGCGGACTCCCGGCGTAGGGCGAACAGCGACGCGCGATCGCGCCCCTGACGGTGGTGGGCGCGGTAGAAGGCGATCTCCTCGACCATCGCGGCCTGTGCCTCCGCCTCGGTGATGGCCAGCCCGGCGCGCTCGCGCAGCTCGGCCTGCAACCTCGGCGCGGGGGCCTCGAGCTCGATCAACGTTCCCATCGCGTCGAGGAGGACGGCTCGGACCACCCTAGAATCCTTTCTTCGTGTCCCGCCGACAGCGTATGAAGCGCCGCCGCGCTAGGGGGGGACAGGGTTTCAAGATCGTCGCCTTCTCGTTCGGCATCGTCGCGGTGGTGTTGGCGATCGGCGCCCTGTCCGGCGTCGCCTACATCCTCACGATCGCGGCGGACGCGCCGGACATCAACTCGCTCAAGCCGGTGGATAAGGGCGCGGTGTCGCAGGTCTACGCGGCCGACGGGCGCAGGCTCGGGTTCATCGACTCGACCGACCTGCGCACGCCGATCTCCGACAGCCAGATCCCGGTGGTGGCCAAGCGCGCCACGGTGGCGATCGAGGACCAGCGCTTCTATCACCACGGCGGGGTCGACCCCGAGGGCATCGTGCGCGCCGCCTTCCGCAACATCGGCTCGGGCAAGACGCTGCAGGGCGGTTCGACGATCACGCAGCAGCTCGTGCGCAACCTCTACATCTCGCCCGAGCGCACCTTCGCGAGAAAGATCAAAGAGGCGAAATTGGCGGAGGAGCTGGAGTCCAAGCACTCCAAGCGCTGGATCCTCGACACCTACCTGAACTCGGTCAGCTACGGCACCGTCGGCGGGCAGAGCGCGGTCGGCCTCCAAGCGGCCTCGCGCCTGTTCTTCGACAAGCCCGCACACCGGCTGACGCTCGACGAGGCGGCGCTGCTGGCCGGGCTCCCCCAGGCCCCCTCGCGCTACAACCCGTTCCTCGAGCCCAAGCTGGCGCGGGCGCGTCGGAACGACGTGCTCAACGAGATGATCAAGCAGAAGATGATCCCGGCGACCGTGGGCGCGAAGGCGATGCAGCGCCCGCTCGGAGTCAGGCCGAACTCGTACTACACGACCAAGCGCGAGAACTACTTCTTCGACTACGTCAAGCAGGAGCTCATCGACCGCTACGGCGCCAACACCGTGCGCAAGGGCGGGCTGAAGGTCTACACGACGGTCGACCTCGACCTGCAGAAGGCCGCGCGCAAGGCGATCGCCGGCCAGCTGTACGAGAGCGGCGATCCGAGCGCCGCGATCGTGAGCATCGACCCGCGCACCGGGTACATCCGCGCGATGGCGTCGTCGGGCAAGTACGGCAAGAACAAGTTCAACTACGCCGCCCAGGGCCACCGGCAGCCCGGCTCGACGGCGAAGGTGTGGGTGCTGATGACGGCGCTGCGCAACGGCGTCGATCCCGACAGCACGACGTACCAGTCCCACCCGCTCGACCTCAACACGCCGTTCGGGCCGTGGAAGGTGCAGACCTACTCGCACAGCTACGGCGGCAACATGGACATCACCCAGGCCACGCTGCAATCCGACAACACGGTCTACGCGCAGATGGACCTCGACCTCGGGCCCAAGCAGGTGCGCAAGACCGCCTACGACCTCGGCATCCGCACCCATCTCAACGCGTACCCGGCCGAGGGCCTGGGCGGCCTGAAGATCGGCGTCTCGCCGCTCGAGCAGACCAACGCCTACGCGACCATCGCCTCCGCCGGCATCCGCCACCGGCCCATCGCGATCCGCAAGGTCGTGTTCCCGGACGGCCGCACCGACAACCTGGGCAAGCCCCGTGGCGTGCGCGCGTTCAAGGACGGCACCACCTACAAGGCGACGCAGATCCTCCGGAAGAACATCCAGGAGGGCACCGGGACCGCGGCGGACGTCGGCTGCCCGGCGGGCGGCAAGACCGGCACCACCGACAGCTTCTCCGACGCCTGGTTCGTCGGCTTCACCCCCCGGCTCACCACCGGCGTCTGGGTCGGCTACCCGAACCAGCGCGTAGCGATGACCAACGTGCACGGGATCGAGGTCGCCGGCGGCACCTTCCCGGCGCGGATCTGGCACGACTACATGGAGACCGCGAAGGGCTCGTACTGCGGCGACTTCCCGCAGCCGAAGACGCCGTTCAAGGCGGCCCCGTTCTTCGGCAAGTACGCGAGCACCGGCGGTAACGGCCAGGACACGTTCGACGAGAACAGCGTCACCGGTGGCGGCGGGTCGGCCCAGGGCTTCGAGACCAACGGCACCGGCGGTGGTGGCGGCGGCGGCAGCACCGGAGGCGGCGGCGGCAAGTACGACAAGCGGTTCTACGAGTCCCCGCCACAGCCGCAACCCCACGTCACCCACTAGCGGGGTCCGCCCATACCCGGCGCTCCTGACGTGGACGAAGGGGCGAAGCCGTGCTGGGCACGGCGAACCCCGAGGATGTGGTCAGGGACGCCGAGGATGGGCGGTGTACTAGCCTGCGGGGCGCTTTATGGCCAAGGAAGAGAAAGTCGAGCTCGAGGGCGAGGTCGTCGAGGCTCTGCCCAACGCGATGTTCCGCGTTGAGCTGGACAACGGCCACACCGTCCTCGGCCACGTCGCCGGCAAGATGCGCCGGTTCCGCATCCGGATCCTCCCGGGCGACCGGGTGCGGGTCGAGCTGTCCCCGTACGACCTCGACCGCGGGCGCATCGTCTACCGCCACAGGTAGGCGCCCGTGGACGAGGGCCCGCTCGTCCGGGCGATCCAGGCCGCGCTCACCGCGCGCGGCGGCCGCGTGGTGCGCGGGCCCGGCGACGACGCCGCCGTCGTGCGCGCCGATCCCTACGCCGTCGTCTCCATCGACGCCATGGTCGAGGGCGTCCACTTCCGCCTCGGGCCGCTCAGCCCCGCCGACGTCGGGCATCGCGCGCTGGCGGGCGCGCTCTCCGACCTCGCCGCCATGGGCGCCCGGCCCGGCGAGGCCTATATCGCCGTCGTCATCCCCGACCGCCTGAGCCAGGACGACGCCCTGGCGCTGGCCGGCGGCGCCGAGGCCCTGGCCGAGGACGCCGGCGTCGCGCTGGCCGGCGGCGACGTGACCCGCGGGAGCGAGCTCGTCGTGGCGGTGACCGTGGTGGGCTGGGCCGACGACGAGGGTGCGCTCGTGGGCCGCGACGGCGCCCGGCCCGGCGACGTCGTCGGCGTGACCGGCGCGCTGGGCGCCTCGGCCGCCGGCCTGGCGGTGCTCGAGGAGCGCGCCGCCGGCCCCGACGACCTGGTCGACGCGTACCGGCACCCCGTGCCGCGCCTCGAGGCCGGGCTGGCGCTGGCCCACGCCGGAGCGAGCGCGCTCATCGACCTCTCCGACGGCCTGGCCACCGACGCCCGCCACGTCGGCGAAGCCAGCGGCACCTCCCTGGAGATCGCGCTCGAGCGCCTACCGGTGGCGCCGGGGGTGGCCGAGGTGGCACGCGCGCTCGGCACCGACGGCCCCGAGCTGGCGGCGACCGGTGGCGAGGACTACGAGCTGTGCGTGTGCGTGCCCCCCGCGGCCCGCGCCGCCGCGAAGGAGGCGGCGGACGTGACCTGGGTCGGCGTGGTGCGTGAAGGCGTGCCCGGTGTGCACCTCACCCGCGACGGCGAGCCCGTCGCCCTCGAGGGCTTCCAGCACCGCTCCTAGGACGGCGGTGGGGCGGTGTGGCGACTAGGTCGCGCTCTTCCCCGTCGCGATGAGCGAGCTCGCCTTCCCGCGCGGCGTGACCTTCACCAACCGCGCCGAGACCACGATCCGCTGCGATGCCGAGTACAGCGGGTGGCACGCGGTCAGCACCAGCCGGTCGTAGCCGATCTTGCGCATCACCCAGGTCGCGCTCGGGTCGACGACGCGGGTGCGCTCCACCGAGTAGGCGAAGTCGCCGTAGGGCATGAGCACGTGGATGGGGTCGGTGCGCTTGAGCTGGTCGATGTCCCGGAACGGGGCCAGGAAGGTCGTGCGGTGCCCCGCCAGCGCGACCGTGCCCGGCTCGCCCGGCAGCGGCGTGTTGACGTAGTGGCCCGGGCCCTCGCGCAGGTCCCCCGCATCGGTCCCCTGGACGATCACGAAGTTCGCCCCGATCTTGGGGATCTGGATGCGGCCGAGCGGGTCGCCCGGATTGGCCTTGCCGCGCTCGGCGCGGGCGAGGAACGTCAGCCGGCGCCTCTCGGTCTGGAGCCGCTTGAGCGCGGTGACCTCGACGCGCGCGATGCGGCGGGTCTCGAGCCGGTTGAGGTCGCCGCCGAGCTGGTCCTGGCGCACCTTCGCGTACAGGGCCGAGATCGGCTCCTGCCATACCAGCGTGAGCCCGGCGTCGATCAGCAGCAGTGCGCCGGCGGCGATCAGCACCCACGAGAGCGCCTTCAGCACGGTCCGGCCGCGGCGCTTGCCGCCCTGGAGCTGGACCGGAGCGCTCATCGCCGCAGCGCCGACTCCGTTCCGCCCAGCGAGCCCGGTCCGGCGTAGCTGCGCGGCCCGCGCGTGACCACGACCGGGGGCTCCTCGTCCAGTGGCCGCTGCGACCAAGCCACCACGATCAGGCACACGAGCGCGCCGAACAGGTAGGACCAGCCGAGCAGGCCTGCCAGCCCGAAGTGCCCGCCGGCGACGACCTGCAGCGCGGTGGCCAGCACCTGGCTCAGGCTCAGGCCGAACTGGTGCGTGTAGTAGGCGAGCACGAGCAGGCCGGGCAGCGCCGCCAGGGCGACCAGCGCCACCGCGACCCAGCGGCGCAGCCGCACCTCGGGCGCGGCGACGAACAGTGCGATGTGCGCCCCCGGCACCAGCAGCGCCGCCGCGAACGGGTTCGCGAACCACACGCCGACGGATACGGCGGAGACGAGCAGAAGGATCGAGGCGCCCGCGCCCATCGAGTCGCCCGCCGGCCCCATGTCGGCCCGCAGCGCCAGCGCGCCCAACAGGTAGCGGCGCAGCGGGAAGGCCGCGACCCCGACCGCCACGACCACGGCCAGGCAGACCCAGCCGGCGCCGCCGAAGTCCGCGGCCCCGCCGGCGACCGGCGCGTGCGGCGCGGCCGGCAGCAGGCCGGTCACGCCCAGTAGGAGTGCCATGCCGGCGGCGAGCAGGAAGGGCAGCGCGCTCGTGGCCACCCACGCCACCCAGGCAGTCATGGGTTGGCGGCGGCGGCTGGCGCGCGCGAAGGCGTCAATCGCGGTCACGAACACCGGCAGCAACAGGGTCCCCACCAGCAGTGCCACGGACCACGACGGCAGCACGTTGGGCCCGCTGAGAACGGCCGGGCGCACGTTCAACGGCCCGCCGTGGCGGGCGTCGAGCGCGGTGATGGCGCGCAGGGCGGCGCGGCCGAAGCCGTTCAGCCGGAACTCGGTCACCGCCCGCTCGGCGCCCGGCCCGCGTTCGCCTGACGCCGACAGCAGGACCGCGGGCAGGCCCTGGGGCACGACCTCGCCCTGCTCCCCGACCGTGAGCGGCACCGCCAGGCGCGTCCACTGTGCCAGCGACGACGGGCCCGCTTCGGGCAGCCCGGTCTCCTCATGCAGCGCGGTCTGCACGGTCTTCTGCAGCTCGATCGAGGAGATCCCCTCCGCGTTGGACCACGGCACCACCTGGGGCCCGCGCAGCTTCGTGCCGGCCATGTCGCCGAGCACGAGCACGGCGTCGACGGGGCCGCCGGGGTGGCGCGCGAACTCGCGCGCGCCCGCGTCGCCACCCGAGCCCCCGCTGGTGGATACGAGCACGAGCGTGCGCCGCAGCTCGCGCCCGCTGTAGACGCGGGCGAGCTCGAGCAGCGCCGCTGTGCTGGACAGGTCGGCGGTGCTTCCGGGCACGGCGGCGTCGCGGTGGGCGATGACGACGATGCGGCGGCTGGTCAGGCTCCCCGGCCGCACGCCGACGGCGTTGGTCAGCGTGCGCTTGCCGTCGATGGTCTGCGCGCTGAAGCGCTCGCTCGAGACCTGCAGGCCGGTCGAGCGCATCTGCGCCGCGACGTTGCGGGCCAGTGCCTCGTCGCCCGGGCTGCCCGGGCGGCGCGAGGGATAGGAGTCGGCCAGGTCGCGCAGCGCCGCGTACGCGCGCGAAGACTGGAAGGCGTCGGGCGCGAGCGTCGTCGTGGCCGCCCGCGGGGGCGACCCGAGCGAGAACGCCGTGATGACCGCCGCCAGCACGGCGGGCACGAACGCCGCGCGGTAGACCCGCAGGTCGAGCATCGCGAGGAGGCTAGATGACGGGCCTAACGGTCAACCAAGGTCGCAAGGGGTTCGTAAACTCCTCTTGAGGGCGAAATGGTTCCCTCGTGGGCCATGGCCGATCGGTCTCCCCGCATTCTGGTAGTCGACGACGAACAGTCGGTCGGCACATTGCTGTCGTATCCACTGCGCAAGGACGGCTTCGAGGTCGTACGCGCCGCCGACGGCCGGGAGGCCCTTGCCCGCTTCTCCGAGCAGCCGTTCGACCTCGTCGTGCTCGACGTGATGCTCCCCCAGCTCGACGGGCTCGAGGTGTGCCGTAGATTGCGGGCCCGCTCGTCGGTACCCATCATCATGTTGTCCGCCAAGTCGGAGGAGATCGACAAGGTGCTCGGACTCGAGCTCGGGGCTGACGACTACATCACCAAGCCGTTCTCGATGCGGGAGTTCCGCTCGCGCGTCAAGGCCGCGCTGCGCCGCGCCGAGATGACACGGCCGGCGGCCGACGACGAGTCGCCGCTCGAGGTAAACGGCCTGCGGGTCGACTTCGCCAAGCGCAGCGTGCGCGTGCACGGCGACGAGGTCAAGACGACGTTCGTGGAGTTCGAGATCCTGTCCGCGCTCTCGCGCGCACCGGGTCGCGTCTTCACGCGCGACATGCTCCTGTCCCACATCTGGGGCGATTCGGCCTACCGCGATCCCCGCACCATCGACGTGCACATCCGCCACCTGCGCGAAAAGCTCGAACGCGATCCCAAGGAACCCGACTACCTCTTCACCGTCCGCGGGGTGGGCTACCGCTTCCGCGACACCGAGGGGTAGCCCTTGCTCTCGCTCCGCTGGCGGCTGGCGCTCCTCTTCCTCGCCATCCTGCTCGCCGCTCTGGCGGTCATCTACCTGTATGTGGTGCCGCAGCTGGAGTCGAGCCTGCGGGCGGAGAAGGAGCGGGCGCTCGCCGCCGAGGCGCGTGTGTACTCACGGCCGATCGTGCGCGACGTGGTCTTCTACGCCGACGCCCGCCACGTCCGGGCGGTGGTCCGCCAGGCCGCCGACCGCTCCGGCTCCCGGGTGACGCTGCTCGGCGTCTCGCGGGGGACGCTCGGTCGCCAGACCTACCCGATCGCCGACTCGACGACCGAGAAGGGCGTCGCCGACCTGCAGTTCCAGGTCGCGCAGGAGGCGGCGCAGACGGGGCACACGACGACCGGGTCCGAGCCGACCAACAACGGGCGCATCGCTGAGGCTGCCCAGCCGATCCGCATCGGCGACCGGGTCACTCACGTCGTCGTCTACTCGACCTCGCTTGCAGACGTGCAGAGTACGGTCGAGCTGATCCGCCGCCGCGTGCTCATCGCCGGCGGCATCGCCCTGGTCATCGGCGTGCTCGGCGGCTTCCTGGTCGCGCGGGCGCTTGCGCGCCGGGTCAAGCGGCTCGAGCGGGCGGCCGAGCGCGTGGCCGGCGGCGACTTCTCGCACCCGATCCCGGTCGAGTCCAACGACGAAATCGGCGAGCTCGCGCTCGCGTTCAACGACATGCAGCGCCAGCTCGCGCAGCTCGACTCGGCCCGCAAGCGCTTCATCGCCACCGCCTCCCACGAGTTGCGCACGCCGATCCACTCGCTCGGCGGCTTCGTGGAGCTGCTCCAGGACGAGGAGCTCGAGGAGGAGGAGCGGCGCGCCTTCCTGGAGCAGATCTCTGAGCAGGTGGCGCGCCTGCGGAATCTGTCGGTGGACTTGTTGGACCTGTCCAAGCTCGAGGCTGGCTCGCTCGAGCTCCACCCCGAGCCGACCGACGTGGGCGCCCTGGCCAAGTCGGTCTCGGCCGAGTTCACCCCCGCCGCCTCGCGCCACAACTCCAAGGTCGACGTGCGCGTCAACGGTCGCGGGCTCGAGGCCAGCTGCGACCCCGATCGCGTCGCGCAAATCGTTCGTATCCTGCTCGACAATGCCCTCACGCACACGCCACAGGGAACCCGCATCGAGGTCGCCGCGGCGCGCGAGAACGGGCAGGTGAACCTCACCGTGCAGGACCACGGGCTGGGCATCAAGCGCGCGGCGCTGGCGCGCGTCTTCGAGCCCTTCTACACCTCCGACGACGTCCAAGGCTCCGGCCTCGGCCTCGCGATCGCGCGCGAGCTGGCCGAGCGGATGGAGGGGCACCTCGCGGTCGAGTCCGTGCCCGGGCGCACCACCTTCACGCTGGAGCTGCCGGCATGAGAAAGGTGGCGGTGTTCCTGGGCGCGGCCGCCCTGGCCGCGGGAGGCTGTGGCGGCGGGAGCGACGACAACGGCGCCACCGCGGACCAGACCGGGTCGGGGCCGACCCGGGTAGAGGTCATCCGCTCGATCGGCAAGCCGGGCGCGTTCGACCCGGCGCGCATCTACAAGGCCGAGGCCTCCGGCGTGGTCACGGTGACGTCGGTGTTCGGCGACGCCAAGGCGCTGGGCACCGGCTTCGTGGTCTCGCGCAACGGCGACGTCGCGACCAACGCCCACGTGGTCACCAACGGCCAGGGCGCCGGGCGGCGGGCCGACGAGGTCTACGTGCAGTTCGCCGACGGCAATCAGGTGCCGGCCAAGATCATCGGCACCGACCCGAACTCCGACGTCGCCCTGCTGCGCGTCGACCCCAAGGGGCTGCGGCTGCGGGTGCTCCCCCTCGGCTCCTCCAACGACCTCAAGGTGGGCGCGCCGGTCGCAGCCATCGGATCGCCGTTCGACGAGCCGCAGTCGCTCTCGGTCGGCGTGATCTCGGCCCTGAACCGCTCGATCGAGTCGCTGACCGGCTTCTCGATCGCCGGCGCGATCCAGACTGATGCGGCCGTCAACCACGGCAACTCGGGCGGCCCGCTGGTCAACGCCGGCGGCGCGGTGGTAGGGATCAACTCGCAGATCCGCTCGACCGGCGGAGGCGGCGAGGGCGTGGGCTTCGCGGTGCCGGTGGACACCGTCAAGCGCTCCCTCTCCCAGCTGCGCGCCCACGGCAAGGTGAACTATGCCTACCTGGGCATCGCCTCGGTGCCGGTCTACCCGCAGCTCGGGCGGCGCTTCGCGCTCGGCACGAGCAAGGGCGCATGGATCCAGCAGGTGGCCTCTGGCGGGCCGGCCGAGCGCGCCGGACTGCACGGTGGCGGGCAGGGCTCCACGCGCTTCCAGGCCCAGCGCTTCGCCACGGGCGGCGACGTGATCGTCACCGTCGCGGGGCACGACATCCGCACGCCCGACGACGTGGCCACCGCGCTGAGCCCGCTGCATCCGGGCCAGAAGATCCGGGTGGAGTATCTGCGCGGCGGGACGCGGCGCAGCGTCGAGCTCCAGCTCGGCTCGCGCCCCTCCGGCAGCTCGAACCTGCGGCCGTGACCCCGGAGCAGCTGCGCGCGCTCGTCGCCGAGCTCGCGGGCGCCGTGCGCGAGCGCGTGCTGCCGCACCTGGGCTCGCACGCGGGGCGCGCACACGGCGGCGAGGCGCCGGGCGGCGACGTGACCTTCGCCATCGACGCCGACGCCGAGGAGTACCTGGCCGACTGGGTCGCGGCGCGGGCGCCCGGCGTGGCCCTCTTCTCCGAGGACGCCGGCCTGGTGGAGCCGTCCGGGTCGGCCGACTGGGTGCTCGTCGTCGACCCCATCGACGGCACGCGGCCGGCGATGGCGGGATTCGAGATGGCGTGCGTGTCGGTGGCCGCGGCGCCGTTGGACGACGAGCCGCGCATGGGCGACGTCACCGCCGGCTGCGTCGTGGAGATCAAGAGCGGCAACCGGTTCGTCGCGGGGCGGGGCGAGGGCGTCCAGGCCGACGTGCCGGTGCGGCCCTCGGCCAACGCGGCGCTGGACCGCCTGTTCTGGACCTACGGCCTGCGCGGGCGCCCGGCGCGGGAGACCATGGAGGTCCTCGGGGAGCTGGTGGACCGGTCCTCGGTGGGCGGGGGGACGTTCGAGCTTGGATCGGCCGCGTACGACTTGACCCGGGTCGTCACCGGCCAGCTCGACGCGTACATCGAGCCCGGTCCGCGACTGGTGGCCGACGTGCCGGGGATGCGGGCGGCGTTCGAGCGCGTGGGCGGGGGCGGCGTGCTCAACAACTCGCCCTATGACCTGGCCGCGGGGGCCTTGTGCGTGTGGGAGTCCGGCGCCGTGCTGACCGACTGCGCCGGGGCGCCGCTGGGCGACCGGCCGTTGCTGGGCTCCGGGGCCGACTATCAGATGTCGGTGCTGGCGGCGGCCAACCCGCGGCTCCACGAGCTCCTGCTGGCCGAGGTCGAGCGCGGCCTGGAGCGGCTGCGGGAACGCGTGGAGGGTTAGCTATCGTCGGCCCGTGCTCCAGCCCGTCGCCGTGGGGACCAAGAGCCTGGCCGACTACACGCACCTGGTGGGCTGGCCGCTCATCGAGGAGATCCGCTCCTTGGCCAAACCGCTGCAGGACAAACGCGTCCTGCACGTATCGGCGACCGCGTTCGGCGGCGGCGTCTCGGAGATCCTCTACACGCTGATCCCACTCATGGCCGACGTCGGCCTGCACACCGAGTGGCACGTGATCTACGGCCGCGAGGAGTTCTTCAACGCGACCAAGCTGATGCACAACGCGCTCCAGGGGGCGCCCACCGACCTCTCCGATGACGACTGGGAGGTGTGGGAGCGCTACAACGAGATGAACGCCCGCGAGCTCACCGAGGGCTGGGACTACTGCGTGGTCCACGACCCCCAGCCCGCAGCGCTGCGGACGCTCGTGCCGGAGAAGGCCAACTCGTGGGTCTGGCGCTGCCACATCGACCTCTCGACGCCGAACCGGCCCACGCTGGACCGGCTGCTGCCGTTCTTGGGCGGCTACGACGCCTCGCTGTTCCACATGCGCGACTACGTGCCCGACGCGATGGACGGCAAGGTCCACGTCGTCCCGCCGGCGATCGACCCGCTGGCGCCGAAGAACATGGCGCTGTCGCCCGAGGACGCGTCCTACGTGTGCCACCAGTTCGGGATCGACGTCGACCGGCCGCTGATCTGCCAGGTCTCGCGCTTCGACCCGTGGAAGGACCCGATGGGCGTCATCGACGCCTACCGCCTGGTCAAGGAGCGGCGGCCCGACACGCAGCTCGCGCTGGTCGGCTCGATGGCCACCGACGACCCCGAGGGCTGGGACTACTTCAACGAGACCGTCTCCCACGCCGCCGGCGACCGCGACGTCCACATCCTCAACAACTTCAACAACGTGGGCGCGATCGAGGTCAACGCGTTCCAGTCGCACGCCGACGTGGTGGTGCAGAAGTCGACCCGCGAGGGGTTCGGGCTGACGGTCAGCGAGGCGATCTGGAAGGCCCGGCCGTTCATCGGCGGCGACGTGGGCGGGATCCCGCTCCAGGTTACGGATGGGGAGTCCGGGTACCTCGTGCACTCCGTGGACGAGTGCGCCGACCGAGCACTGCAGATCATCGAGGACCCCGGCCTCGGCAAGCAGCTCGGGCGCACCGGCAAGGAGTACGTGCGCTCCCACTTCCTGACGCCGCGCTACCTGCGCGACTATCTCAGGATCTTCATGCAGCTGAACCGATGAGCTCCGCCGGCACCGACCTCATCCTCGTCTCCAACCGGGGCCCCGTGACGTTCGAGGCGGGAGGGGAGGTGAAGCGGGGTGGGGGCGGCCTGGTCACGGCGCTGACCGGCCTGGCGTCGCACCGCGACGCGATCTGGGTGGCGTCGGCGCTGACCGACGAGGACGCCGCCGTCGCGGCCGAGCACGACGGGCGGCCGTTCGAGGTCACCGCTCCGGACGGGAGCGAGTACCGGGTCAAGCTCGTGGCCTCCGACCCGGAGGCCTACGACCGCTTCTACAACGTCTTCGCGAACCCGATGCTGTGGTTCATCCAGCATTACCTCTGGGATCTGTCGAACGCGCCGGACATCCGCCGCAACGAGGTCGAGGCGTTCGAGTTCGGCTACAACGCGGTCAACGAGGACCTGGCGCGGGCGGTGCTGGACGAGATCAGGGACCGCGACGAGCCCGTGGTGATGGTCCACGACTACCACCTGTACACGCTGCCGGCCCTGGTGCGGCGCGAGCGCCCCGACGCCTTCCTGCACCACTTCGTCCACATCCCGTGGACGCAGCCCGACGCCTGGCGGGTGCTGCCGCGCAACATCCGCACGGAGATCTACGACGGCCTGCTCTCCAACGACATCATCGGGTTCCACACGCGGGCCTACCGGTGGAACTTCCTGCAGTGCTGCCGCGACCTCATGCGCTACGACGTCGACTTCGACAGCGGCGTCGTCTGGCACCACGGCGGCCACGAGACCTGGGTGCGGGCCTACCCGCTGCCGATCGATGCGGAGTCGACGCAGGCGGTGTCGCGGCGCGAGCGGGTGGCGGAGTTCGAGGCCGAGCTGCAGAGACGGCGGCGCGAGCACCTGATCATCCGCGTCGACCGCGCGGATCTGTCGAAGAACGTGCTGCGCGGGTTCGCGGCCTTCGACCTGTTCCTCGAGCAGCACCCGGAGTTCAACGAGAACGTGACCTTCGTGGCCCAGCTGATGCCGTCGCGGACGGACGTACCGGAGTACGCGGAGTACCTGGAGCGGATCGAGGCCCTGGTCGCGGTCGTCAACCACCGCCACGGGACGCCGGACTGGATGCCGATCCAGCTCAAGCTGCGCGACGACCTCGACGAGGCGATGGCCACCTACAAGCACTACGACCTCCTGCTCGTCAACGCGATGTTCGACGGCATGAACCTCGTGGCCAAGGAGGGCCCGCTGGTCAACGAGAACGACGGTGTCTCGATCCTGTCCGAGAACACGGGGGCGCACGAGGAGCTGGGCGAGTACGCGCTGAGCGTGAACCCGTTCGACATCCAGGAGCTGGCGGACTCGATCCACGCGGCGCTGACGATGGACCGCGCGGAGCGCGCCCGTCGGCTGCAGGGCCTGAAGAAGATCGTGACCCGCCGCGACCCGGGCGATTGGGTCGACGACCAGCTGGCGGACATCAAGAAGAAGGGGTCGGTCCGGGCCGAGGCGCGGCGGTAGGGCCTCACCCGATCGAGAACTCGGGTGGCTGGGGCGCAGCGGTGCCGGAACCGCCGCCGCTCGACCCACCGCCGCTCGACCCACCGCCGCTCGACCCACCCGCTCCGCTCGACCCGCCGCCCCCGCTCGACCCACCCGTCCCCCCCGCTCCGCTCGACCTCGACCCGGCGCCGGTGCTCGAGCCGCTCGCGCCACCCTGCCCGCTCTGCCCACCGGACGCGGCGGCCGCGCCTCCCGACCCACCACCGGACCGCTCGCGCGCAGGGCGTGCTCGACCGACGGGTGACCCATGGCGTGACCGGCGGCGATGCTTGCGGGCCCGGCGGTGCTTCGCCGGGCGGCGCGGCGCCGGGCGGGTTTGCGACGGCTCGGGCCTTGCCGGCGCCGCGGTCTTCGGCGGCGGCTCCGCCCCTTCGGGACCGGCCGCCGGCGCTCCCGCCACCGGCCGCGCGCGCGTCGGAGGCAGCTTCGGATCGGACCTCTGCAGCTGCGGCCAGGCCACGATCACTGCAACCACGACGACGGCTGCCGCGGCCCTGGCCACGTTGGGCCAGCGGATGCGGGTGCGCAGGGGGCGTTCGTCGGAATCGGGGTCCACGCCCTGCGTAGGGCGCGTGGGCCGGAGATTCGCCCCCTCGTTGCTATCGTGCCGCCGCCGTGGCCCTGGCCTACGACCTCATCATCCTGCTCGACCCGAACGCCGAAGACGACGCGCAGGCGAAGGTCCTGTCCGACGTCGAGGCGTCGATCGCGCAGGCCGGCGGCACCATCGCCAACAACCAGGACTGGGGCCAGAAGGTCATGGCGTTCAAGATGCAGCACAAGCCCGAGGCGCGCTACCGCCTGATCCAGTTCACCGGGCCACCGACGCTGCCCGAGTCGCTGAACCGCTACCTCCAGATCAACGACGCGGTGCTCCGCCACCGCCTGATCCACACGCCCGGCGGCGAGCCGCCCCCCGCGCCCGCCCCACCGTCGGCCCCGCCCGCAGCGGCCGAGGCTCCGGCCCCGGCTCCGGCCGAGCCGACCCCGGCCGAGTAGCTCGGAGCCCGCGCAAGCAGTACCACCACGCGGACCACCGCGCGGTCGCACGCGGCCGTCCTAGAGCCATAGCTCGGCGCTCCTCGCTCGGGACGCAGGGGTGAAGCCGTGCTGGGCACGGCAAACCCCGAGGACCTGGCGAGGAGCGCCGAGAATGGCTCTAGGACTAGAAGGGGATGTCGTCTTCGGAGCCCGCGCTGGGCGACGGCGATCCGCTGGGCGACGGCGACCCACCGCCACCCGACGGGGCTGCCGCCGGCTGGAAGTCCGCCGTGTCCACCGGCACGTCGCTGCGCTGCGAGAAGCCGTTGCCGTTGCCCGGGCCGTCCTCGCGGCCTCCGAGGAACTGGACGGAGTCCGCGATGATCTCGATCGACTCGCGCTTGCCGCCCTCCTTGGCCTCCCACTCGCGCCACTCGAGGCGGCCGTCGATCGCCACCGGGCGGCCCTTGGACAGGTAGCGGGCGCAGTTGTCGCCCTGGGCGCCCCACACGGTGACCGAGAAGTAGTTGGGCTTGTCGATCCACTCGCCGGTCTGGCCGTCCTTGCGGCGCGTGTTCACGGCCACGCGCAGCGAGCACACGCTGGTGCCGGACGGAAGCGAGCGAAGCTCGGGGTCGCGCGTCAGGTTCCCGGTGAGGATGACGCGGTTGATGTTGGTCGCAGCCACGTGCTGGCTCCTTTCTGGAAGTCTGGAAACGAGTCTAGGCGGGGTGGCGGCGGCAGCTCCCGGGGGCGCGCAAGAGTACGCGGAGTTTGGGGAAAGATGGCGCTGCTAGCGTCGAATGCGTGACGAGTTCCCTGCGTCTGAGCGTCCTGGACCAGTCCCCGGTCTCCGAGGGGATGAGCGGCGCCCAGGCACTGCAGAACACCGTCGACCTCGCCCGGCTCACCGACGCAGTCGGCTACCACCGCTACTGGGTCGCCGAGCACCACGGCGGGCCCTCGCTGGCCGGCCCGAGCCCCGAGGTCCTCATCGGCCCGATCGCCTCCGCCACCACGAGCATCCGCGTGGGCAGCGGCGGCGTGATGCTCCCTCACTACAGCCCCCTCAAGGTGGCCGAGTCCTTCTCGATCCTCAGCGGCCTCTACCCCGGCCGCATCGACCTCGGCATCGGCCGCGCTCCCGGCACCGACCCGATGACGATGTTCGCGCTCCAGCGCGACCGCCGCGAGGCCGCCCCCGACGACTTCCCCCAGCAGCTCGCCGAGCTGCTCGGCTACCTCGACGACAGCCTCCCGAGCAACCACCCGTTCCGGCGCTACGCCAAGATCCTCCCCGGCCGGCCCGAGACGCCCGAGGCGTGGCTGCTCGGCTCCTCGCCGCAAAGCGCGATCTGGGCCGCCGAGCTCCGCCTGCCCTACTCGTTCGCCGACTTCATCAACCGCGACGGCGCCCCCATCGTCGCCGACTACCGCGCCAAGGCGCCCAACCCGCAGGTGTCGGTCGGCGTCTGGGTCGTATGCGCCGACACCGACGACGAGGCCGAGGAGATCGCCTCCAGCGGCGCCATGATGATGGCCCTCCTGCGCCGCGGCGAGCTCGTCCCCGTGCCCCCCATCGACAAGGCCATGCGCTACGTCCGCTCGCAGCAGCTCGACCTGCGCAACCCCAACGGCGGCCGCCGCCGCGTCATCGGCGCGCCGGACACGGTCCGGGCCGGGATCGAGCGGGTCGCGGAGGAATACGGCGCCGAGGAGGTCATCGTCGTGACCATCACCTACGACCACGCGGCCCGCCGCCGGTCCTACGAGCTCATGGCCGAGGCCTTCGGCCTGCAGTCCGGCGGCGCCGTCCCGGCCGAGGCGGCGGCGGACCGCCGCTAAACTGGCCCGGCTCATGGCCAAGCAGCGCAAGCCACGCACGCGCAGGCGCGAGAAGAAGGGCGGCCCCGGGTCCACCCGGCGCAAGCCCTGCCCGTACTGCCGCGACAAGATCGACCAGGTCGACTACAAGGACGTCGGCGCGCTGCGCCGGTTCATCTCCGAGCGCGGCAAGATCCGCTCGCGCCGCATCACCGGCGCCTGCCGCCGCCACCAGAGCCAGATCGCGCGCGCGGTCAAGCGCGCCCGCGAGCTCGCGCTGCTCCCCTACACCGCCGACCAGGCGACCACCCTCCGCGGCGGCGCCCCCGAGCGGCCGGAGCGCGGCGAGCGCGAGCGGTAGGCCCGTGCCGACGGCCATCCTGCTCAAGGACGTCGACAACCTCGGCGAACGGGGCACCGTCGTCGACGTCTCCAAGGGCTACCTGCGCAACTTCCTCATCCCCCGCAACCTGGCCCAACCGGCCACGCCCGCCTCGATCGAGGCCGCGCGCCGGGCCCAGGAGGCCGCCGAGCGCGCCGCCGCCCAGGCCGCCGAGCGCGCCCGCGAGCAGGCCGACACGCTGACCAAGACCGTCCTCACCATCCCCTCTCAGGCCGGCCCCGACGGTCGCCTGTACGGCTCGGTGACCACGAGCGAGATCGCCGACGCGATCCGCGACGCGCGCGGCCTCAAGGTCGACAAGCGCAAGATCCAGCTCGACCAGCCGATCCGCCACGTCGGGACCTACCTGGTGCAGATCGAGCTCGCCGAGGGCGCCACGGCCAACGTGAAGACGATGGTCGTGGAGAGCAACTAGACGGCGACCGTCTCGCCGCGCTCGGGCAGCATCAGCCGGTCGGCCATCGCGTTGCCCGCGAACGCGGCCCGCAGGGCGTCGGCGCCCTGGGTGAAGTGCGTCCAGCCCTCGAAGTGCAGCGGCACGACCGCCCGCGCGCCGAGGATCGCCGCCGCGTCGGCCGCGTGGTCGGCCGACAGCGTCAAATAGGCGCCGTCGAAGCGCTGGGGGATCTGCACCGCGCCGGCGAACAGCACCGCCACGCCGATCGGGCCCGCGCGCTGCGCGATCTCCCGCACCACGTCACGCGACGCGTTGTCGCCCGACACGTAGACGGTCTCCAGGCCCTCGCCGCCGAGCACGAACCCGATCACCGGCCCGGTCACCGGCTCGCTGCCGGGCGGCCCGTGCAGCGCCGGCACCGCGGTCACGGTGACGTCGCCGATCGCCACGCTCGACCACGGCTCCATCCCGATAGCGTTGCCGCCCAGCCGCTCGGCGCCCACCGCCGTGGTCAGCACGACGCCCGCCTGCGGCAGGAGCTCCCGCCCACCCGGGTCGAGGTTGTCGGCGTGGTGGTCGTGGGAGAGCAGCACGACGTCGGGGTCGTCGGGCACGAATGCCGGCCCCGTCGTCTTGACCAGGCCGCCGGCGTAGTCGCCCGGCGGCGAGAGCGTGGGGTCGGTCAGCCAGCGCTGCCCGCCGTACTCCAGGACCGCCGTCGGGCCGCCGACGAGGCGTGCGCTGAGGGTGGTCACGCACCGCTTGATACCAGAGCTCGCAGGCTTTGCGAAAAGTCAGCGGAGGATGCGGGCAGGACGCCGCGGGAGGGCGCCGGACGACGCCGCGACCCGACATACACTCGCTGACCCGATGGCCATCGCCGAGCCGCCCCTCGCTCCCCCGCACGACCTCGAAGCCGAGCAGTCCGTCCTCGGCGCCATCTTCCTGAGCGACGTCTCGCTCTACGGCCTGGTCATCCAGGACGGCCTGCGCCCGCGGGACTTCTACCGCGAGCAGCACCGCATCGTCTACCAGGCGATGATCGACCTCTACAACGCGTCGGAGCCGGTCGACATCGTCACGGTCAAGAACCGGCTGCGCGAGGCCGGCCGGCTCGATGACGTCGGGGGCGAGGCCGGTGTCGAGAGCCTCGCCGGCATGGTCCCGGCGGCGGGCAACCTGCGCCACTACGCGCGCATCGTCCGCGACCACGCGCTCCTGCGCAGCCTGCTGACGACCACGATGGAGATCCAGGCCAGCGTGCTCTCGCACGACGCCGCGCCGCGCGACCTGGTCGAACGCGCCGAGAAGGCGATGCTCGACGTCGGGCACGACGAGCGCCAGAAGGAGTTCCGCTCGATCCACGACGTGCTCGACACCGAGCTCGAGAAGCTCCACCGCCTCTCCCAGGACCACACCTCGCTGACCGGCGTGCGCTCGGGCTACACGAAGCTCGACGAGCTCACGGGCGGCTTCCAGAACGGGAACCTGGTCGTGATCGCGGCGAGGCCGAGCATGGGGAAATCGGCGCTGGTCACCAACATCGCCGAGAACGCCGCCATCCAGCACGGGGTCGGCGTCGCCCTGTTCAGCGTCGAGATGTCCGAGGCCGAGCTCGCCCAGCGCTTCATCGCCTCGCAGGCCAACATCAAGGGCGAGGAGCTGCGCAAGGGCCGCGTCGACGAGCGGCGCTGGCCGAAGATCCTGCAGGCCTGCCAGCGGCTCTCGGACGCGCCGCTGTACATCGACGACTCCAGCGGCACCGGCCTGCTCGAGATCCGGGCCAAGGCGCGCCGGCTCGCCTCCCAGCAGGACCTCGGCCTGATCATCGTCGACTACCTCCAGCTCATGCACGCCGACGAGCGGGTCGAAAGCCGCGTCGAGCAGGTCAGCCAGATGAGCCGCGGGCTCAAGCTGCTCGCACGCGAGCTCGACGTGCCGGTCATCGCGCTGAGCCAGCTCAACCGCGGCGTCGAGGCGCGCACCGACAAGCGCCCGATCCTCTCCGACCTGCGCGAGTCCGGCGCCATCGAGCAGGACTCGGACCTCGTCATGTTCATCTACCGCGACGAGTACTACAACCCGGAGGAGACCGAGGAGCCGGGCATCGCGGAGCTCATCATCGCCAAGCACCGCAACGGCCCGATCGACCGGGTCAAGCTCGTCTTCCGCAGCGAGTTCCCCAAGTTCATGAACCTGCTGCCGGAGGATCGCGCACCGCTCTGAACGCCGCCCTATCCTGCACGGTCGCATGCCTGGACTCGTGGTCATCGGCGCCCAGTGGGGCGACGAAGGAAAGGGGAAGGTGACCGACCTGCTCGCGGAGCGGGCCGACGCCGTCGTGCGCTTCCAGGGCGGCAACAACGCCGGCCATACGATCATCCGCGACGGCGAGACGTTCAAGCTGCACCTGATGCCCTCGGGCATCCTGCACCGCGGCACGCTGTGCGTGATCGGCAACGGCGTGGTCATCGATCCGGGCGTGCTCACCGAGGAGCTGGACGAGCTGCGCCGCCGCGGCGTCGACATCGGCGGCCTGCGCATCAGCGCCAACGCGCACCTGATCATGCCCTACCACCTGCTGCTCGACCACGCGGGCGAGGCCAAGCTGGGCAAGCTCGAGATCGGGACCACGCGCCGCGGCATCGGGCCCTGCTACGCCGACAAGGCCGCGCGCCTCGGCATCCGCGTCCAGGATCTGCTCGACGAGAAGATCCTCAAGAAGAAGATCGCCGCCGCGCTGTACCCCAAGCAGCTCAGCCTGCGCCCGTTCGCTAAGGACCCGCGGCTCGACCTGCAGTCGATGACCGAGGAGTACCTGGTCTACGGCCACCGGCTCGAGCAGTACATCGCCGACACCTCCAAGCTCGCGTGGGAGCTGCTGGACGCCGGGCGCAGCGTCCTCTTCGAGGGCGCCCAGGGCGCGCTGCTCGACATCGACCACGGCACCTATCCGTTCGTGACCTCGTCCAACCCGGTTGCGGGCGCCGCATGCGTCGGCGCCGGCGTGGGCCCGCGCGACATCCACGACATCTGGGGCGTGGCCAAGGCCTATGTGACCCGCGTCGGCGCGGGCCCGCTGCCCACCGAGGTCGACGACGAGCTGGCCGACGAGCTGCGCACCGCCGGGGGCGAGTTCGGCACCACCACCGGCCGCGCCCGCCGCGTGGGCTGGCTCGACCTCGTGGCCCTGCGCTACGCGGCGCGCCTGAACACCATGACCGCGCTGGCCATCACCAAGCTCGACGTGCTCTCAGGACAGGACAAGGTGCTCGTCTGCACCCGCTACCGCGGCACCGACGACGCCGAGTTCGACCACTTCCCCTACCACCAGTCCGTGCTCCACCACGCCCGCGGCGAGTACGAGGAGCTGCCGGGCTGGACCGAGGACCTCGGCGACTGCCGCACCGAGTCCGACCTCCCCACCGCGGCGCGCGAGTACCTCGCCTACATCTCCGAGTTCGTGGGCGTGCCGATCGCGCTCGTCGGCGTCGGTCCCGGCCGCGACGAGGTCATCTGGGCGGGCGGCGACGTCCACCGCGCCGCGGCCTAGTGACCTGAGTGGGACGTTCGGGCCCGCGAACTGACGACTCAGGTCACTAGGGCGACGGCGACGCCGTCGGGAACGCGTCGAGCACCTCGCGCTCGCCGCGGCGCAGGATGCGCAGCGCCAGCCCGAGCGAGGCCAGCAGCGCCGAGACGGCCAGCGTGATCTGGACCGAGACGATGCCCTCCTCGCTCCAGTAGACGTCCTCGAGCTCGAGCAGCAGCGCGGACTCGTCCAGGGTCAGGCCGGCGCCGAACCCGAACGGGATGGCCAGCCACTGGTCCTTGGTCTCGTCCTTCGACAACAAGGAGGCGCCGCCCGCGATCATCATCACGGCGATCCCGGGGACGAAGTGGTGCACGTGGCGCCCGCCGGCGCGCACGCTGCGGAACGGCCCGAACTCGCCCCGCCAGCGGATCACGCCGGTGGTCGAGCGGACGAACAGCACCATGCCCGCGAACGACGCCAGCAGGTTGAGCAGCGTGCGGTCGCGCTTGGGGCTGACGCGGAAGCCCTCGAGCGCGATCTCCATCGTCTCGCGCGTGGCCGTGCCCGCGGCGCCGACGATGTGGTCGGTCTCGGCCGGCACCGGCGCTGACCCGCGCCGCCACACGCGGCCGACCTCAGCCGCCGCGAACGCGCCCACCGCCCCCACCGCCAGCACGCCGAGCGCCATGGTGGTGCGGTCGGCGCGCAGCCCCCCGTGGTGGCCCGGGGCCTGCTTCTGCCTGCGCCTCAACGCCGCCATCGCTCGATCAGGTCATCCTCGCCTACTTCGCGCACCGTACGCGCCGGCACGCCCATCACGACCGCTCGCGGCGGCACATCGCGCGTCACCACCGCGCCGGCGGCAACGAAGGCCTCCTCGCCCACCTCGACGCCAGGCGTGAGCACTGCGCCGCCTCCGACGCGGCAGGCGCGCCGCAGCGTGACGCCGCGCAGGGCGTGGTCGCGCGGGTGGCGCATCATCGTGTCGTCGTTCGTGGTCACGACGCCGGGGCCGACGAACACCTCGTCCTCGACCGTCGAGTAGGCGGTCAGGTACACCAGCGTCTGTACCCGCACGCGCGCGCCCACCGCGACGTCGTTGTCCACCGTGGCGCCGCGCCCGATCACGCTGTCCGCGCCCACCACCGAGCGCTCGCGCACCTGGGCCTGGTCGCCGATGATCGCGCGCTCCTGCACGCGCGCGCCCGCGTAGACGATCGCGCCCGCGCACACCGTGACGTCGGCCCCGAGCACGAGCGGGTCGGGGGCGGGACCGCGGGCCGCCATCGAGGTGCGGGCCAGCCGCGCGACCTTGCCCAGCAGCGCACCGTCCTCGACGACGCACCCAGCCCCGATCACGGTGCCGTCGGCCACGGTGACATGGGCGCCGAAGCGGACCTCCTCGCCCAGCTCGACGCCCTCGCCCACGGCCAGGCCAACCGCGTCATGGGCGAGCCGCAGCACCGGCCTCCCTCGCCGTGGCCTCGAGCGACCGCTGCAGCGTCTCGAGCACGCGGACCACGCGCACGCCGGCCTCGCCGTCCGAGCGCGGCGTGCGCCCTTCGCGTACGCACGCGACGAAGTGCTCGCACTCGATCCGCAGCGGCTCGACCGCTGGGATCTGCGGGCTCCAGATGTCGCCCGAGCGGGTGATGTACTCGCCGTAGGAGCCCACGCGCTCGTCGAAGCCCTTGTCGTAGACGGAGACCTTGCGCTCGAGGTCCATGTCGTCGAACGTCGCCATCTTGCGCCCGCCGACGACGGTGAAGCGGCGCTCCTTGTGCGGGTCGAGCCACGAGAGGTGCAGGTGGGCGGCCAGGCCGGACGGGAAGCGCAGGAAGCAGAAGACGACGTCCTCGATGCCGTCGCGCGTGTAGGACTCGCCCCGCGCCTCGCACTCGAACGGCTCCTCGCCGCCGGCCAGG
Source organism: Solirubrobacteraceae bacterium (assembly GCA_036270095.1). Taxonomy (GTDB): domain Bacteria; phylum Actinomycetota; class Thermoleophilia; order Solirubrobacterales; family Solirubrobacteraceae; genus DATBDE01. The sequence continues at coordinate 156,186 of DATBDE010000127.1, forward strand.
TGCAGGACCACGGAGACGTCGTGCGCGCCCAGCGACCACAGCGCGTTCTCGTCCTCGCGCAGCACGCCCAGGTTCAAGCGGTTGGAGTAGATGTAGTGGATCTCGCCGAGCTCGCCCGAGTCGGCGATCTCCTTCAGCTTGGTCACGCCGGGGTGGTACTCGAGCAAGTGTCCGACCATGAGCACGCGTCCGGCCGCTCGCGCCGCTTCGATCACGCGCTCCGCGGCCGCCGCGTTGAGCGCCAGCGGCTTCTCGACGAAGCAGTGCTTGCCCGCGCCGAGCACCCGCACGGCCAGCTCGGCGTGCGTGGGCACCGGCGTGGCGATGGCCACCGCGTCGACCTCGGGGTCGGCCAGGACCTCGTCCAGCGACGTCGTCGTTCGAGCCGAGCGCAGCGCCGCGCCGGCCCGGGCCAGCGCGTCGGCGTCGGCGTCGCACAGCCAGCGCAGGTCGCTGCCCGGCAAGGCGGCGAAGTTGCGCGCCAGGTTCGGGCCCCAGTAGCCGAGCCCGACCACCGCGACCCGCACGGGCCGGTCCGCCATCAGAGCCGCTCCACCGTCGGAGCGGGCGTGCGGCGCGTCACCCCCCGCAGGTCGACGACGCGGGGAGCCGAGTTGATGACCATGCCCAGGTCGATCTCCGGGTGGGCGGTGACGATCACCGCGAGATCGGCGCTGTCGAGCGCCTCGTCCAGGGGCAGCGAGCGCAGCCCGTGCGCGCCGATGTCGGGCACGTGCGGGTCGTGGTAGACGAGGTCGGCGCCGCGTTCGGCCAGCAGCCTGATGATCTTCAGCGCGGGCGACTCGCGCACGTCGCCGATGCCCGCCTTGTAGGAGACGCCGAGGATCGCAATGCGCGCGCCCTTGACCGCCTTGCCGGTGTCGTTGAGCGCCCGCTCGATCTTCTCCACGCAGTGGTAGGGCATCTGCATGTTGACCTTCCCGGCGAGCTCGATGAACTCGGTGGGGAAATCGAACTCGCGGGCGCGCCACGCGAGGTAGAACGGGTCCACGGGCAGGCAGTGGCCGCCCATGCCCGGGCCGGGCTCGAAGCGCATGAAGCCGAAGGGCTTGGTCGAGGCGGCGTCGACCACCTCCCAGATGTCGATCTTCATGCGGTCGGCGAGGATGGCCAGTTCGTTGACCAGCGCGATGTTGACCGAGCGGAAGATGTTCTCGAGCAGCTTGGTCAGCTCCGCCGCCTCGGGCGTGCCCACGGGCACGATCTCGTCGCAGATCAAGCTGTAGAGGTCGACCGCGCGCTGCGTGCACACCTCGGTCAGGCCGCCCACGACCTTCGGCGTGGTGCGGATGGTGAAGTCCTCGCGGCCCGGGTCCACCCGCTCGGGCGAGAAGGCCAGCGAGAAGTCGCTGCCCGCGGCCAGGCCCGACTCCTCGAGTATGGGCAGCAGCCGCTCGCGCGTCGTGCCCGGGTACGACGTGGACTCGAGCACGACGAGCTGTCCCGCCCGCAGCACCCGCGTGAGGGCCTGGGTGGCGTCCACCAGCGGGCCCAGGTCGGGCTCGCGGTTGACGGTCAGCGGCGTCGGGACGCACAGCAGCACCGCGTCGGCGTGCGCCAGCGGCCCCACCCGCGTGGTCGGTTCGAGCAGGTCGCGGATTGCCTGCAGCTCGGTGCTCGGAATGTCCTCGATGTAGGACTCCCCGGCCTCCAGCATGGCCACCTTGCGGGGGTCGACGTCCATGGCGATGACGCGCTGACCTGCGTTCGCGAAGGCGACCGCGAGCGGGAGGCCGACGTAGCCCATGCCGACGATGCCCACAGTCATGATCGGGCCAGTCTAGGAGGGGACGAGGCGTCCAAGGGCACTCACCACCCGCTCCCCGGCCCTGCCGTCGCCGTAGAGCTCGGGGTGCTCGTAGGGATGCGGACGCTCGATCGCCGCCCGGGCGGCGTCCGCGTCGAGGTCCACGAGGACGTTCCAACCGAGATCGACGGTCTCCACCCATTCGGTCGTGCTCCGCAGCGTCACACAAGGAACGCCCGCCAGGTAGGCCTCCTTCTGCACCCCGCCGGAGTCGGTCAGCACCGCGCGGGCGTGGCACAGCAGGGCGGTGAAGTCGAGGTAGCCGAGCGGGCCGGTGAGGATCACCCCGGGCGCCTGGCGCAGGCGCTCGTCCAGGCCGGCGGCCTGCAGCCGCGCGGCCGTCCGCGGGTGCAGCGGCAGCACCACGGGGTCCGGCATGCCCAGCAGGAGATCGACCAGGCGGCCCAGCCGCTCGGGGTCGTCCACGTTGCCGGCCCGGTGCACGGTGGCGAGCAGGTAGCGGCCGGCCTGCACGCCGTGCGCCGCCAGGGGCTGGCTCCGCGCGCGCGCCCGCGGCTGGATCGCCATGGCCACGTCGACCATCACGTCGCCCACGACCTCCACCGCGCCGGCCACGCCCTCGTCGCGCAGGTTCGCGGACGCCGTCGCGGACGAGCACAGCAACAGCGTGGCCAGGTGGTCGGCGACGACACGGTTGAGCTCCTCGGGCATGGTGCGGTCAAACGACCGCATGCCCGCCTCCACATGGGCCAGCGGCACCCGGGCCTGCGCCGCCACCAGGGACCCCGCCAGGGTCGAGTTCGTGTCGCCGTAGACGAGCACCACGTCGGGGGCGACCTCGCCCACCAGCGGCTCCAGCGCGGCGAGCATGCGTGCCGTCTGGTCGGTGTTCGACCCGCCGCCGACGCCGAGCTCCCGGTCGGGCGGCGGCACCGCGAGCTCCTCGAAGAACACCCGCGAGAGCGCGTCGTCGTAGTGCTGGCCGGTGTGGACCAGCACCTCCTCAGCACCCCGGCGCAGGAGCCGCGAGACCGCGGCGGCCTTGACGAACTGCGGCCGGTTGCCGATGACGGTCAGGACGCGCACGATTGAACGAACGTGTTTCGGGTTACAAATGACGTGAACATGGATTCACTGCTCCGACAGGTCCGCAGCGCCATCGGCCACGTGGTCTGGTTCCTCAGCTACCAGGCCGATCCTCGCGACGTCCGCCGGCTCGACTAGGCGGTGTGGGCGCGCAGGTCGGCGTCGATCCGCTCCCGCAGCCCCTTCGCCGCCGCCGCCGTCAGCGGCCCTGCGGCCAGGTCCACGCCCTCGACGGCCACGACGGGCTGGACCTCCCTGACCGTCGAGGCCAGGAAGGCCTCGTCGGCCGCCTCGAGCTCCTCGCGCGGGCACGGGGCTTCCTGCGCCCCGGTGGCCTCGACCACCGCCCGGCGCGTGATCGAGTCCAGGATGTGGTCGCTGAGCGGCGGGGTGAGGAGCTCGCCGTCGCGGGCCCAGAACAGCGATGAGGTCGGGGCTTCGAGCACGCGCCCGTGCGGCGTGACCAGCAGCGCCTCGTCGAACCCGCGCTCCTGCGCCAGTCGCGTGGCGAGCATGTTGCCCGCGTAGGACAGCGACTTGACGCCGCTGAGGATGCGCGGGGGGGCGTAGGTGACGTAGCCAAGCCGGATCGCCGGCAGGTGGCGCGGCAGCGGCTCCACGAACAGCACGCGGTGCCCGCCACGGGTCGCGACCACCCGCAGCAGGGCCTCGACCGGGCCGGCCGCCTCGAGCAGGGCGTGGAGCTCGGCGTGGACGACCTCGATGTCCACGTCCAGGCGCAGGTTGCTGGCCGAGGTGCCGAAGCGGGCCAGGTGGGCGCCGAGCGCGTACGGCCGCCCCTCGTACAGCCGCATGACCTCGAAGATGCCGTCGCCGCGCAGCAGCCCCTCGTCGCTGGCGGGGATGCGCGCTTCGGCGGCGGGGCCGATGGTGCCGTCGACGGAGGCGAGGTTCACGCCACCCAGCCTATAACCGCATCGGCCCGGGATGGATGTAGTAGACGGCTACCAGCCCGCACAGGATCAGCGATGCCGGCGCGCTGATCCAGGCCAGACCGATCGCCACCACATATGCCAGGTTGCCGAGGCCGTTGCGCACGATGAGCTGACGGGTGGCCCGAGCATCGACCGGGAGGATCCCGGTGCGCGTGGCGTGGCGCCAGATGAACGAGAAGCTGATCCCCATGAGGAAGAGGTTGGCCGCGTAGACGGCCGCCGCGAAGTGCTCGTCGGAGCCGGTATCGCGCAGGTGTTCGGCGATCAGCGCGGTCGACCAGGGGATGAGCACCACCCACAGCAACAGGTTGAGGTTCAGGAACAGCACCGCGCGGTCCAGACGCTCGAACCGCGTGACCATCGTGTGGTGGTTGACCCAGATGATCCCGATGGTCGCGAACGAGACCAGGTACCCGGCGAACGACGGCCACAGCTGGCCGACCTGATGCGGGAGGTCGCCGCGCTCGCCGGGCACCGCGATCTCGATCACCAGCAGGGTGATCGCGACCGCGAAGACGCCGTCGGAGAACGCCTCGAGCCGAGCCTTGCTCACCCGGCGCAGCCTAGGCGGTGAGCGCGAGCCTCCCGGCCTCGAGGTCGAGCAGGTGGCGCTTGCGCGGCAGGCCGCCGCCGTAGCCGGTCAAGCTGCCGTCGGCCCCGATCACGCGGTGGCACGGGACCACGATCGCGATCGGGTTGCGGCCGTTGGCGAAGCCGACCGCGCGCGCCGCACCGGGGTCGCCGACCTGGGCGGCGATCTCGCCGTAGCTGCGGGTCTCGCCGTACGGGATCGTGGTCAGGGCCTCCCACACGCGCTGATGGAACGCCGGCCCCGCGAGCTCGAGGCCGAGGTCAAACTCCCGCCGCTCGCCGGCGAAGTACTGCTCGAGCTGCTCGAGCGCGTCCGCAAACGGCGCGCGCGCCTCGCGCAGGTCGGCGGGCAGCGGGCGGTGGTTGGGGAAGTGCAGGCCGCACAGGGCGGTCTCGTCGCCGACGAGCACGAGCTCGCCGACGGGGCTGTTCATGGTGGTGGAGAGCATCACGCTCAGAGAACGCGCGGCAGGCCGGGTTCGTGAGGTTACGCTGCCGCCATGCCAGCACCGCTCGACGACCCCGCCCGCGCCGCCCTGCTCGTCGTCGATGTGCAGCGCGGCCTGGACGACGTCGACCACTGGGGCGCGCGCAACAACCCAGCCTGCGAGGGCAACATCGCGGCGCTGATCGCGCGCTGGCGCAGCGAGGGCCGGCCGCTCGTCTACATCCGCCACGACTCGGTCGAGCCCGACTCGCCGCTCGCCCCCGACCTGCCCGGCAACGCGTTCAAGGACGTGGTCACCGGCGAGCCCGACCTGCTCGTGCGCAAGGAGGTCAACTCGGCCTTCTACGGCACGCCCGACCTCCACGCATGGCTGCAGCAGCAGCGCATCGAGGAGGTCGTGATCTGCGGTATCACCACCAACCAGTGCTGCGAGACCACGGCGCGCATGGCCGGCAACCTCGGCTACCGCACGCTGTTCGCCGTGGACGCGACGCACGCCTTCGACCGCCGCGACCTCGACGGCGGGGTCATCCCCGCCGACGAGATCGTCCGCGTCACCGCGGCCAACCTCGAGGGCGAGTTCGCCACCGTAATCCCCACCGCGGCCCTGATGGACTAGGAGCCAGCGCATCTCGTTCGGCGATGATGGCGAGCCGGTGCCCGACGTCAGACTGACCCTGCTCGGAGGATTCGCTGCCGCCGTCGACGGCGAGCCGGTGCCCGACTCCGCCTGGCGGCTGAAGAAGGCGCGCGAGCTGGTCAAGCTGCTCGCGCTCGCGCCCGGTCACCGGCTGATGCGCGAACAGGCCATGGACGTGCTCTGGCGCGACCGCACGCCCGAGGCCGCCGCCAACAACCTGCATCAGGCCGTGTACGTCGCCCGGCGCGCCCTGGACGCCGACGCCATCGAGGTGCGCGACGGCGCGCTCTACCTCACGGCCGAGGTCGACGTCGACGCGCTCGCGGACGCCGCCGCGGACGCACGCGGCGCCGGCACCGCCGGCGCCTACCGCGCCGCGATCGCGCTCTACGGCGGCGAGCTGCTGCCCGAGAACCGCTACGACGACTGGGCCGACGAGCCCCGCGACGAGCTGGCCGAGCTCGCCTCTGACCTCGAGGACGAGCTCGGGGCCCTGGACGACGACGGCGGCGGCGGCGCGCGGCGCGCGCGGCTGCCCGCGAGCACGGGGTCGTTCATCGGCCGCGGCCGCGAGCTCGACGAGCTCGCGGTGCTGTTACGGGGCACGCGCCTGCTCACGCTCGCGGGCACCGGCGGGGTGGGCAAGACGCGGCTGGCGCTCGAGCTGGCGCGCGCGGCCGAGCCGTCGTACTCCGGCGGCGCGGCGCTGGTCGACCTGGCTGCGGTGTCCGATGCCCGCGTGGTCGGGGACACGGTCGCGGCCGCGCTCGACGTGCGGGCGCTGACCGGCCAGGACCTGGTCGATGCCGTCGTCGACTTCCTGGCGCCGCGCGCGCTCCTGCTCGTGCTCGACAACTGCGAGCACCTGCTGGCGGCGACGGCGAGCCTGACCGACGCGCTGCTGCGCTCGGCGCCCGAGCTGACGATTCTCGCCACCAGCCGCGAGCCGCTGCGCGTGCCCGGCGAGGTCGTGTTCCGCGTGCCGTCGCTGGACATCCCCGACCCGGCCCAGACGACCACGCCGGAGGAGCTCGTGGCCTACGAGGCCGTGCAGCTGTTCGTGGAGCGGGCTCACGCCGTGGCACCCGACTTCGCGCTCGACCCCGACAACGCCACAGACGTGGCCCGGATCTGCTTCCGGCTCGATGGGCTGCCGCTCGCGGTCGAGCTCGCCGCCGGTCGGCTCGGCGCGCTGGGGCCGGCCGCGATCGCGGAGCGGCTCGGCGACCGCTTTCGCGTGCTCAGCGCCCGCAGTCACGCGGCCCCGACGCGGCAGCAGACGCTGACCGCCACGCTCGAATGGAGCCACGACCTGCTCGAGCCCGACGAGCGCATGCTGTTCCGGCGCCTGGCCGTGTTCGCGGGCGGCTTCGACCTCGAGGCGGCCGAGGCGGTGTGCGCCGACGACGCACTCGAGACTGCGACGGTCGCCGACGTGCTCGCACGGCTGGTGGAGAAGTCGCTCGTGGTGGCGTTCGAGGCGTCGTCGCGCCAGCGCCGGTATCGGCTGCTGGAGACCGTGCGGCTCTACGCACGCGACCGGCTCGACGAGGCGGGCGAGGCCGAGGCGTTGCACGCGGGGCAGGCGCACTGGGCCTTCGCCTTGGCGCGCGCCCACCGCTGGTCGCCGCGCCTGGACCGCGACGCCGCCAACCTGCGCCGCGCCGTCGACACGCTGCTGGCCGCCGGGCCCGAGGAGGCGCTCGAGCTGTGCGTGGTGCTGATGCCGTTCTGGCTGCGCCGCAGTGACCTGCATGAGGCCCAGCGCCGCTACGCCGAGGCGCTGGCCGCAGCCCCCGAGCGCACGGCGTTGCGCGCCGAGGCGCTGCTGGCGGCAGCAGCGATCGCGCTTCGCAGCGGCACGATCGTGGACGCCCTGGCGCTGGGCGAGGAGAGCCGGGGCGTCGCGCACGAGGTCGGCGACGCGCACGGCGAGTGGCGGGCGTTGCAGTTCCTTGGCGAGCTCGGCGTCGCCACCGACTCGGTCGACGTCGCCCGCCGCTGGCTGGACCAGGCGCTCGGGCTCGCCCGCCGCGAGGGCTTCGCCGGCTCGGCCGCGATCGGCGTCTACTCGATGGGCGTCGCCTACTGGATCATCGGGGACCTGCCCCAGACCGAGGAGCTGATCGCGCGCAGCATCGTGCTCCTGCGCGAGCTGGCGGGCTCGAGCGAGCGCATCTCCTCCCCGGTGAACATCGCCGATCACCGAACTAACCAGCTCGGCAACCGCCCGTCGCTCTCGATGGTCTTCGAGGACACGCTGCAGCCGTTCGCCGAGATCTCCTGCGAGACGGCCGTGAGCTACGCCCTCGCCAACCAGTCCGGCGTCGCGCGGGCGCAGGGGGACTTCGCACGCGCGCGCGACCTGCTCGAGGAGAGCGCGGCGCGCTTCGAGGCCGCCGGCGACGAGCAGGGTCGGGCCATGGTGCTCGCGCGGCGCGGCTACCTCGATCTTGCCGACGGCCGCATCGACGAGGCCCGCGCGGCGATGGAGGCGGCGCTGGAGCTGCGGCGGGCACAGGGCGATCGGCGCGGGCAGGGCCTCGTCCTCTCCGGCCTGGGCTTCGTGGAGACGACGGCGGGCGAATACGAAAGCGCCGACCGGCATCTGGCCGAAGCGCGCGAGATCTTCCGCCGCGGCGGCGACCGCTGGGGCCTGGCTGCCGCGCTGTGGCGCACCGCCGACCTCGCGTTCGCCCGCGGCCGGCTCGACGACGCCCAGGCCGCGCTGGAGGAGGCGCGGGCCGTGCTCGGGCCCACGCAGCGCGAGCGCTGGATCGCGCACACGCTGGTCGGGCTGGCCGAGGTGGCGGTCCTGCGCGACGACCCCGATGCGGCGAAGGCGCATTTGCTGGACGCCCGCGAGCGCTACGCCGCGCGCGACGACGAGATCGGTGTGGCGGACGTCAACGACCGGTTCGAGCGGCTGCTAAGTGACCGCTAAGAGCCGCCGGGTTCACTCCACTCCGACCTTCGGACCAAAGGAGACGGAGATGACCCAGACCATCGGCCCCGTGCTCGGGGAAGCGACGGTGCAGGAGCTGCGCGAGGCCGTGCGCGGCAACGTGGTGACCCCCGCGGACGCGGGGTACGTCGAGGCCTCGCACGCGTGGAACGGGGCCTACGACGGGCGCCGCCCGGCGCTGATCGTGCAGTGCACCGGCGCGGCGGACGTGATCGCCGCCGTGGGCTTCGCCCGCGGCAACCACCTCGAGATCGCGGTGCGCGGCGGCGGCCACAGCGTCGCCGGCCTCTCGACCGTCGACGGCGGGATCGTCATCGACCTCGGGCCGATGAGCGACGTGACGGTCGACGCCGAGGCAAAGCGCGCGAGCGTCGGCGGCGGCGCCGTGTGGGCCGACGTCGACCACGAAACCCAGGCCCACGGCCTGGCCACCACAGGCGGCCTCGTCTCTACCACCGGCGTGGCCGGCTTCACCCTCGGCGGCGGCATCGGCTGGACCATGCGCAAGTTCGGACTGGCGTGCGACAACCTCGCCGGGGCCGACGTGGTCACCGCCGACGGGCGCCTCGTGCACTGCAGCGAGACCGAGAACCCCGAGCTGCTGTGGGGCCTGCGCGGCGGCGGCGGCAACTTCGGCATCGTCACCCGCTTCGAGCTCGATCTGCACCCGCTCGGCCCGATGATCTACGCGGGGCCGGTGTTCTACCCCGCCGACGCGGCCCGCGACCTGCTGGTGGCGTTCCGCGAGTGGGCCGCCGAGGCGCCCGACGAGGTGACCGGCGTGGTCAACCTCACGTCCGCGCCGCCGCTGCCGGTCATCCCCGAGGAGTGGCACGGCAAGAAGGTCGTCGCCTTCATCGCGGCATCCACCGGCCCCGTCGACGACGGCGCCGGCCTCGTGCGCCGGGTGCGCGACGTCGCCGAGCCGATCGCCGACCTGCTCGGCCCGATGCCGTACGGCGTCCTGCAGAGCCTGCTCGACCCGCTGTGGCCGAAGGGCATCCACGCCTACTTCAAGGCGGCCAACGTGTCCGGGCTCGACGACGGTCTCGTCGACCGGCTCCGCGCCGTGCACCTCGAGGCGCCGGGCCCGCAGTGCGAGATCCACGTGCACCAGATGGGCGGCGCGGTCGGGCGCGTGGCCGACGACGTCACGGCGTTCCCGGAGCGCTCGATGCCGTACGTGGTCAACGCCGTCACCGGCTACCAGGACCCGGCCGCGGGCGACGCGCACCGCGACTGGGCGCGCGCCGTGGCCGACGCCGCGGGCGACGCCGCCACCGGTCGCGCATACGTGAACTTCCTGGGCGAGAAGGAAGATGCCCGCTCGGCCTACGGCGAGGACAAGTACGCCCGCCTGGCCGCCGTGAAGGACGCGTACGACCCGACCAACGTGTTCGCCCTCAACCAGAACATCGCGCCGAGGGCGAGCGCCTGAGCCGCGTCCCGCGCGCCCGGTGGCAGCCGCCGCCGGGCGCGCGGCGACCGAATTTCACACCCGCTCCCCTCGGGTGGTGGATGATGCGGAAAACGACCCCTGGGGAGATTTGCATGACCGCAGACGCGCTGCGCGAGCAGCTGGACGGAGACCTGGTCACGCCCGAAGACGCCGGCTACGACGAGGCCCGAGCGATCTTCAACGCCATGCACGACCGGCGACCGGCCCTGATCGCCCGCTGCAGGACCACGGCCGACGTCGTCGCTGCGGTCAACCACGGACGCGAGGCCGGGCTCGAGATCGCCGTGCGCGGCGGCGGCCACAGCGTCGCGGGCCAGAGCACGTGCGAGGGCGGCCTGGTGATCGACCTCGGCGGCCTGAGCGCGATCGCCGTCGACCCGGGCGCGAAGGTCGCAGCGACCGGTGGCGGCGCCTTGTGGGGCGCCTACGACGCGGCCACCCAGGAGCATGGCCTGCACACGCCCGGCGGGCGCGTCACCACGACCGGTGTCGGCGGCTTCACGCTCGGCGGCGGCATGGGCTGGACGTCGTCCAAGTGGGGGCTGACCTGCGACAGCATGGTCGGGGCCGAGGTCGTACTCGCCGACGGCAGGGTCGTGACCGCCAGCGAGAACGAGAACCCCGAGCTGTTCTGGGCCCTGCGCGGCGGCGGCGGCAACTTCGGCGTCGTGACCCGCTTCGACCTGCGGCTGCACCAGCTCGGGCCGATCGTGCTCGCCGGGCTGGCCCTGTGGCCGATCGACCGGGCGCAGGAGGTCCTGCCGGCGTGGCGCGACCTCATGGACGACGCGCCCGATGAGCTCGGGACCGGCATGGTGGTCATCACCGCGCCGCCGGAGGACTTCGTCCCCGACCACCTCAAGGGCCGGCCCGCGCTCGGCCTGGCGGCGATCTGGTGCGGCGATCCCGAGGAGGGCGCGAAGCAGATCCAGCCGCTGAAGGACCTCGGGCCAGAGGTCGATCTCATCCAGCCCATGCCGTACACGGCCTTCCAGGCCATGATCGACGCGTCGGCGCCGCACGGCCTGCGCAGCTACTGGCGGGGCGAGTACGTGGACGCCCTGAGCGACGAGGCGCTGAAAACGTTCCTCGCCCACGCGCCCGGCCTCGTCGAGGCGGGGATGCCGTTCACGCAGATGATCCTGTTCCGGATCGGCCAGGCGATCAGCGCCGTGCCCGAGGACGCGACCGCGTATTCGCACCGCGACGCGCGCTACCTCTTCCACCCGATCACGCTGTGGCAGGACCCGGCCGACGACGTGGGCATGATGGCCGCGGCGCGGGCGTTCGCGAAGGCCATGCGCCCGTTCGACCAGGGCACGGCGTACCTGAACTTCACCGCCGAGCCCGACCGGGTGCGCGAGGCCTTCGGAGACGCCAAGTATCGGCGCCTGCAGGCGGTCAAGGACGAGTACGACCCGGACAACCTGTTCCGGCTCAACCCGAACATCGAGCCGAGCCGGAAGGCGGACTCGCCCGCGATGCGGTGACATAGGGGGAGCCATGCGGCTCCTCTCGCTCAAGCGGCGTCTGCTCGTGGTCAGCCTCGCGCTGCTCCTGCTCGTGCCCGGCGCCGCAGCCGGCAAGGCGACGCCGTCGCACGGCACCTTCGCGGGCAGGATCTCGATCGGCGGCGGCCGCGAGCTGTACCTGAAGTGCCGCGGGACCGGATCGCCCACGGTGCTCCTCGAGGCCGGGCTGCGCAACACGGCCGACGTGTGGAGCACGCCCGCCGACGCGAGCGACAAGCGGACGATGGTCTACCAGGGCGTCAGCCGGTTCACCCGCCTATGCGCCTACGATCGCCCCGGCACCACGCTGCCCCCGAACGAGTTCAGCCGCAGCACGCCGGTCAGGCAGCCGCGCACGACGACCGACACGGCCAACGACCTGCACCACCTGCTCGTCGCCGCTGACCTCAAGGGCCCGTTCGTCCTCGTGGGCCATTCGACCGGTGGGCTGATCATCCGCCGCTTCGCCGCCGCGCACCCGCGCGACGTGGCGGGCATGGTCGAGGTCGACGCGATCGCCGAGGGCATCATGCCGCTGCTCGAGCCGGACTGGTGGCCGCAGTACAACGCGCAGGCGCTGGTCGCCCCGCCGCCGTCGCTGGCCTCCTACAAGGACCTGGAGACGATCGACTTCACCGCCAGCTTCGCGCAGATGCGCCAGGCCGAGGGGGTCAGCCCGCTGCGCCACACCCCGCTCGTCGTGCTGTCGCACACCCAGCCGTTTGCGCTGCCCGACACCCTCCCGCCCGAGTTCGGCCCGATCCTCGAGCAGGCGTGGAGCACGATGCAGGACCAGCTCGCGAGCCTCGTGCCGGGCGCCCAGCACGTGATTGCGCGGCACAGCGGGCACTACATCCAGATCGACCAGCCGGGGCTGGTGCGCGCGGCGGTCAAGCGGGTGGTGAAGGACGTGCGCGCCGGACGCCACACCGCCGTCTAGTGGGCCGCGAAGGAAGCGAACCTTCACCCTTCGGCACACGCTTCGCCGACTGCCGGGCGGTGGGCCGAGTCGGGCCGTAGGCGATGGCGGGATGTGGTACCACGAAGCCGGTGCCCGCGCTCGTCGCGACGATCGGCGTCCACGACTGGGACCTCGACTCCTTCCTTATGGCGCTGACCGGGCTCGAGCGCCCGTTCGTGCTCGACGTGCGCCAGCGCCGCGGGGTCCGCGGGCCCCATTACGCGTGGGCGAACTCGCAGCGCCTGCAGCGGGCGCTCGCGGCGGCCGGTATCCAGTACCGGCACGTTCGCGACCTCGCGCCGACGACCGAGCTGCGGCAGCTGCAGTACGCGGCCGACGATGCCGCCGGCGTCGGCAAGCGCTCCCGGCAGACCCTTGACCCAGGCTACGTCGCGGCCTACACCGAGCAGATCCTCGACCCGTTTGATCTGTCGGAGCTGCAGGCGTGGCTGCCGGACGACGTCACCCCCGTCCTTCTGTGCGTCGAGGCCGAGCCAAGCGCCTGCCACCGATCGCTGGTCGCCGACCGTCTGGCGTCCGAGCACGGATTAGGCGTGGTGCACCTCCGTCCATGAGGCACCCAGTAGTGCGCCGTGAAGGAATCGAACCTTCAACCTTGGGCTTGAGAAGGCCACTCCTGAGCCGTGACCACTTCTTTTGCAGGGGTTTTCGTTCGAGTGGGTATCCCTAGGCGGCATCAGAAATGCCGAGTCGGGGACACGGTTTGGAACGCGGTTTTGGCTGGGCGAGCCCAACCGCTCCAACGGG
>DATBDE010000128.1:0-48087 GCA_036270095.1 Solirubrobacteraceae bacterium
CGCGTACGGCGCGGTCCCCGTGACCTTGGCCGGCCCGTCGCGGCGCTCGTGGTCCGCGCCGATCTCCCGTTGCACGGTGACGGCCATCCGTCAGCTCCGGCCGGCAAGGTCGCGCAGCACGGCGACGATCGTGTTGCGGGCCAGCGGCACCTTGAAGGCGTTGTCGTCGTTCGGCGTGGCGGCCTCGAGCTCCGCCTCCGCGGCCGCCCGGAAGGCGTCCTCGGTCGCCGGGCCGCCGCGCAGCTGTGCCTCGGCGTGCTCGGCGCGCCAGGGCTTGTGGGCGACGCCTCCGAGCGCGATGCGCACGTCGGCGACCTCCCCGGCGGCGACCTCGAGGACTGCGCCGACCGAGATCAGCGCGAACGCGTACGAGGAGCGGTCGCGGACCTTGCGGTAGGCAGAGGCGCCAGGCACCGCCGGCAGGTCCACGGCGGTGATGAGCTCGCCGTGCTCCAACGTCGTATCGCGCTGCGGGGCGTCGCCCGGCAGGCGATGAAGGTCGCCGATGGGGATCTCGCGCGCGCCGGCGGGGCCCCGGACCTGGACGACGGCGTCCAGCGCCGCCATCGCCACCGCCATGTCCGACGGATGGGTGGCGATGCAGTGCTCGGAGACGCCGAGGATCCCGAGCTCGCGCGAGTTGCCGGGGATCGCCGAGCAGCCCGAGCCGGGGACGCGCTTGTTGCAGGGGGTAGTGCGGTCCTGGAAGTACAGACAGCGCGTGCGTTGCAGGAGGTTGCCGGCCGTCGTGGCCAGGTTGCGCAGCTGACCGGACGCCCCGGCGACGAGCGCCTCCGAGAGGACCGGATAGCGCTCGCGGATCAGCGGGTCGGCCGAGAGGACCGAGTTGCGAACCGCGCCGCCGATCCGCACGCCCCCGTCGCGCTCCTCCACCGCATCGAAGGGCAGCCGCGTCACGTCGACGAGCAGCTCGGGCGCGGCGATGCCGAGCTTCATGTGGTCGACGAGGTTGGTCCCACCGCCCAGGAACGCCGCCTTGGGGCGCTGCGCCACCAGCGCGACCGCGGCGTGCGCGTCGTCGGCACGCTCGAACTCGAAGGCCCTCACTGCGCGGCCTCCTCGATTGCGGCGACGATGTTGACGTACGCGCCGCAGCGGCACAGGTTGCCGCTCATGCGCTCGCGGATCTCCTCCGGCGTGCGCTCCGGGGGCGCCGCGACGTCGGGGGAAGCGTGGCTCGGCCAGCCGGCGTTCAGCTCGTCCAGCATGCCGACCGCCGAGCAGATCTGCCCCGGCGTGCAATAGCCGCACTGGAAGCCGTCGTGGTCGAGGAACGCCTGCTGCATGGGGTGCAGCGCTTCGGCGCTGCCCAAGCCGGCGGCGGTGACGATCTCCGCGCCGTCGTGCTGCACGGCAAAGGCCAGGCAGGTGGTCACACGCCGCCCGTCGAGCAGCACCGTGCACGAGCCGCACTGCCCGTGGTCGCAGCCCTTCTTCGGCGCGGGAACACCGAGGCGCTCGCGCAGCAGGTCGAGCACGGTGACCCGCGTGTCCACCGTGGTCGTGTGCGACTCACCGTCGACCGTCAGCGTGATCGTCATCTCCATGCGCTGGCCCGCTACCCGCCTGGGCGTCGGGAATCCCCTCTTCCCTTGAAGGCCTCCGGGGCCGGTTAGCTTGGGGGCGGCTCCGGCTCTGCCGCGGTCGCCGTCGAGATGGTCGAAGCGGTTTCTACACGCAGCGACGCCTCCCGCTGGTCGACTCTCCAGCGATCCTCCTACGAGGCCACCGCAGTCCCCGGAGACGCCTGCTGCTATCGCCAACGCCTCCCGCGCCGCCATCGGAGTGCACGTGCTCGGTTCCACACTCCCCGGACCGGCGTGGCGATGCCGCAGCCGACCCGGGGGGCGGGTGCGCGAGAGCTAGCCGAGTTTGTCTTTGACCTTGTCGACCACGCTCTCGCTGCCGTTGGCGACCTCGCCCAGCGGCTCGTCGGGCAGGCCGGCGTCCTTGCGCAGCCTTTGGGCGATCTCGGCGATCTCTTCGGGAGCGTAGTCGGGCGCGAACACCGCCGGCTGGGGCGGCAGGTCGTATGCCGGAGCGCCCTCGGGCGGCCCCTGCTCGACCTGCAGCTCCTCGCCCGTCTCGGGGTGCGGGCCCCGGAAGACCGCCGTGAGCTCCTGGTAGTCGCCCGGCGAGAACCGGTAGAGGATCTTGTGCAGGCCCTTGTCGATGTGCTTTTTGGACTCGGGGATCTTCTCGGTGGGGATGCGCGGCGTCGGGAACAGCTTCATGAGGTCGGCGCCGGTCAGCAGCTCCAGCGCACGCGCGTAGGCGACCTGATGCACGCCGCCGCGCACGAGCAGGTAGCCGGTCAGCGCCCGCGCGGCCGGGTGCTCGACCATCTCATAGACCTTGAGTTTGTTGTTGCGCGCCCCGGTCTCGAGGAAGAAGTTGTGGGTCAGGTCCTCGACCAGGTCGCCCGAGCTGAACACGTAGTCGCCATTCCAGGGCTTGCCGTTGGAGTCCTGGCACAGCGCGCCCTGGCCGCCGGCGAGGAAGTGCTGCGGGTTGCCCCGGCCCTTCACTTCGCTCAGCGCATCAGCGGGCGGGCGACCGTTGGCCGCGGGCGACGCGCCGGTCAGCATCGTATTGATAGCGGCCGCCACGAGCTCGATGTGCCCGTACTCCTCAGCGGCGATGTTGGCCACCAGGTCATAAAACGGCCGCACGCTCTGCCGCCCGCGGAAGTTGAACGACTGAAACGTGTAGTTCATCAGCGTCGACATCTCGCCGAAGCGACCGCCCATGAGCTCCTGCACGGCATTGGCGCCCTCGGGATCCGGGTCAGACGGCGGCGGGAGCTCGGCGCCGAGCCGATCGATGCGAAGAATCATGTGCGCCTCCTGGCGTACGGGTGCGGAACGCCACCGCTACCCCGCGGTCGGGTGCCCTAACGGTGCGGCGCCGGGACCCGGGCCCGGGCTAAGGGAATTTTCACTTTTGGGCCGGGGGCGATGGGGTTACTGGCTTCGCCATCCCCAACGAAAGGAAGGCGATGCGCCACCGGTTTACCGCGGCCGCAGTCGCCGTTGCCGCACTCGCCGTGCCGGCTTCGGCGCTCGCCGCCGACAAGACCGTCTCTCCGCAGGACATGACCTACTTGACCGGCGCCATCGCCGGCGACCGCTTTGAGGTCGTGGGCGGCAAGATGGCCGCCACCAAGACCAGCACACCAGCGGTCAAGACCCTGGCCGACCGGCTGGTGTCCGATCACAGCAAGTCGCTCAAGCAGGCGGTTGCGGCCGCGCGGCACCTCGGGATCAGGGCGCCGACCGACCCGACGCCGCCCGAGCAGTGGGAGATCGCCATCTCCAACACCCTGTCTGGGCAGGCGTTTGACCGCTGGTGGTCTGACCTCGAGGTTGCAGACCACAAGCAGGACATCGCCGAGGCAACCATGGAGAAGCGCTCCGGCACCAACAACACGATCAAGAACATGGCGGCGGACGAAATCCCGACGCTGCGCACACACCTCAAGCTCAGCGACGTGGCGCTCGCGGCGTCCGGCGGCTCGCCGGTCAGCGGCCAGACGCCATAGCACCGGCCGGACGGGCCCGGAGGAGGTGGGCCCCCGGCTCCCACCCCCACTAAGCCTTGAGCGGCCCCGGGCGGGATCGTCCCCGCAGCATGACCGCGCCCCGGCCGCGGGGTCGCCGATCGCGACGCGCGCCGCGCCCGGACCGACCGGGCACAGGGCGTGCTCGTAGGTGCCGAAGCGGTGACTGAGCGCGCCGACGGCCATGAAGAGGGCGGCCTTGACCAAGCGATGGGCCGGATGCTCATCGCTCAACACCGGCAACAACGCACCCGACCGACGGCGCAGGCTGATCGATAGTTGGGTCACCGAGCGGCGGGTACTGGTCGGCATGCGCGTCGGTGACGGCGCACGCCGAGTCGGCGAGCGACAAAGCCGTTGCTTGGAGGGCTGGCGGATCGGGAAGGGGGCTGGCAGTTGACCGATCAAGGGGGTTGTCATGGCCAAGGACCACGGATCCAGCGTCAAGGACGACAAGCAGTACGAGGGGCTGCGCAAGAAGGGGATGAGCAAGTCGCGTGCCGCGGCGATCGCCAATGCGTCCGACTCGTCGAGCAAGGGCGGCAAGCGCAGCGGATCGGGCCAGAGCTCGAGCCGCAGTCGCAAGGGCGGCGGCGAGGGCAGCGGCGGCAATCGCGCGCAGAAGCAGGCGGCGGGGCGCAAGGGCGCCAAAAAGAGCAACAGCTGATCCACGTCGCTGATCGATCACCACCGACGAACGAGGAGACAACACA
The DNA here is from genome assembly GCA_036270095.1 of Solirubrobacteraceae bacterium. Taxonomy (GTDB): domain Bacteria; phylum Actinomycetota; class Thermoleophilia; order Solirubrobacterales; family Solirubrobacteraceae; genus DATBDE01. Next base: position 4,294 of record DATBDE010000128.1, read on the forward strand.
TGGCCAGTGAGACCGAGACCGGGCAGGTCACGGGGACCAAGGACAAGGACTACAACCTGATCTGGTTCACGGAGCAGTCGCTGAGCAACGCGCTGCGCCTGAGCTCCTACATCGAAGACGCGGAGCGTGACGGTGACTCCGACCTGGCCGAGTTTTTCCGGCGGGCCCAAGGGGCCAGCCGCAAGGGCGCCGAGCAGGGCAAGGCGTTGCTCAAGCGCCGCCTGGCCGGTTGAGCGAGCCAAAACCGACGGCCGGGCGTGGCCTCGCGGCTCGTCCCCTCGCGATGACACGCTCGGCGAGCGCAGTCGATCATGACCGCTGACGGCGCCGGCCCCGTGGGGGGCCATCAGGTCAGCGTGCCCGTTGCGGACGCGATGCGTGACTACTGGAAGCGCCACATGCTGAGCTTTTCGATCCCGGCGCACGGCGGCGGGATCGGCCCGCTTCCGGAGTTCGCGTCCTGGGCGGGCGAGGACGCGGCACGTTTCGACTTGCCGATGAGCCATGGCGTCGATACGCGCGACCGCGCGTGGGAAGTCCAGGCGACGGCGCAGGATCTGTTTGCCGAGGCCGCCGGCGCGAAGCAGACCTTGTTCTCGACCAACGGCAGCTCGCTCAGCGTGCGTGTGGCGATGATGGCGGTCGCGGGGCCAGGTGAGACCCTGGGGATCGCGCGCAACGGTCATAAGTCCGCTTTTGCCGGCTTGGTGCTCAGCGGCGCTCCCCGCTCTACGTCGAGCCGATCTTTGACGATGACCTCGAGATCGCCCACTCGCCCGATGTGAAGCGCCTGCGCGGTGCCCTCGCGGGCCATCCAGATCCGCGCGCCGTCCTGATCTTCACCCCGAGCTACTACGGCACGAGTCCAGATGTCCGCGCCCTTGCCGATGCATGTCATGAACGCGACCTGCCCCTCGTGACGGATGACGCGTGGGGGCTGGACTACGGGCTCTGCGGGCATCCCGACCTACCGGAAGGCGCGCTCGCCCAAGGCGCGGACCTCGCCATCGGTTCGGTCCACAAGACCCTGAGCGGCCTCAGCAGACCTCGGTGCTGTCCGTCGGCAGCGACCGCATCGACACCGATCGGCTCCAGCTCTGCTTCGAGCTCGAAGAGTCCACCAGCGCGTCCTCGCTGCTGCTGTCCAGCATCGACGGCGCCCGCAGACAGTTCGTGCGCGACGGACACGCGCTGCTCCAGCGCGCCGTCGACAGCGCCGCGCTCGCCCGTTCAACACCTCGCCGCCGACGTCCCAATCATCGGCACGGCAAGTGTGGGCGTCACCGGCTTTGCCGCCGACGACTGGCTGCGCGACGAGCGCCAGATCGATTTCGAGCTCGCCGACCACCGACGCATCCTGGCCCTCGTCACGTTCGCCCACGGCGCCGCTAAGATCGACCGACTCGTCCGGGCGCTTCGCGACCTCGTCGATGCCCACGCGGACGATCGGCGGCCGGTGCCGCGCATTCCCAACCCAAGCCAGCTCCGAACGGAGCAGGCAATGCTGCCGCGCGATGCATTCTTCACGGGCTCCGAGATCGTCGCCGCCGAGAAGACCAGCGGCCGCGTCAGCCCCGAGCTCATTACCCCGTACCCGCCCGGTGTCCCGGTCCTCGCTCCCGGCGAAGTTGTCCCGAAAGCGATACTCGACTACCTGCGAGAGATCATGGCGGCGGGCGCGTTCGTCGAAGGCGCCGCCGACCAGTCGCTCGACCGGTTCCGGGTCGTGGCCCGCTGAGCCGTCCACCGGCAGGCGGCCGCGCGGGCGCCAAGGACCCACCGCCGACTGGTCGCTCGAGCCATGTCGCGTCGCCCTCAGCTGCCGGCGCTCGTCGCAGGTGTCTCGGCTTGCATGTTGCGTCGCATCAACTCGAGTGATGCGTCGGCGAGGTGGGGGTGGAGGGGCACGACAGCATCGCTCGGCACGACGATGTCGAAGTGGCGGATGTAGGCATCCAGCGCCGTGTAGAGCACGCACTGCTCCGTGACCTGACCGGTGATCACGACGCGGTCGATGCCCTGCTCGCGCAGGAGATAGTTCAGCGACGTCTCATAGAACGCCGAATGACGCGGCTTCCAGAGGAACGCGAACTCCCGCTCAGGCTTGAGCGGCTCAACCAACTCGGGATGAGCGCCTTGGAGCGCGCGTCGGATAAGCCCGTCGCGTGAGCCGTCCCAATGCCCGTAGTTGTCATTGACGTAGACGATGAGCGTGTCATCAGCGGTAGCGCGCTCTACGAGCTCTGCGATGCGTCGCACCGGACCGGGCGCGTGCGCGGCCACGGTCTCCGCGTCCTGGAAGTCGTATGCCGTGATCATGTCGCACACGAGCAGGGCGCTGGCGCTCATCGCGAGACCTCGATTCGGGTCAGCTCGGGCCCGCCCGCGAAGCCGACTTCGGCCGCCCCGGCGGGCCGCCTGCGCGTTCCAAGGTTCGAAGGCCGACGCGACATCGGTCCAGCCGCTTCCCAGTCCATCGGCGAGGCAAACGCGGCGATACGCCGGCGCCTGAGAGGGTACGTGCGGGGACCGAGAAAATGAGAGGAGCACGCAGTGTTCGAACGGCTCAAGACCCCGGAGGAGCTCTACAACCTCAAGCTCGGCGCCGCGCTGAAGATGGAGCACACCGTGCTGGAGATGCTCGTCGCCAACACCAAGGCCGCACGGAGCTCCGAGGTCGCCGATCTATTCCGCCATCACCACGACGAGACCCGCAGGCAGATCGCCAACCTCGCGAAGGTCTTTGCGGCCTTCGGCTGGGACATCCAGGCTTCGCCCTGTCCCGCCATCGAGGGCATCGCGAAGGAGCGCAAGGCCAACGTCAGGAAATCCCGGGCCTCGGTGGTCGACGACGTACTGCTTGCCGGGGCAGCCGAGACCGAGCACCACGAGATCGCGGTCTACGAGAACCTGATCACCCACGCCCACGCGATGGGCAAGGGCGACGTGGTCGAGCTGCTCAAGCAGAACCTCGAGCAGGAACAGCACACCCTCGCCGAGGTCCAGCAGGCCGCCGAGAGGGCCGCTGCCGCGTCATCGGGCGCTCCCCTCCCGTAAACCGCTCCCGAGCAGCCGCCATGTGGGCCGATCCCGATATCGCCCACGATCGCTATGTCCAGCTGCACGGCAGCAGCACGAGCGGGTGCTGGCTCCATGACCGGGGTACCTGACAAACGCCATGGACGCCGTTGTGACCGTCGAGGACGTTCGCACCTTCGAGACCCGCAGCGGCAACCTGGGCTTCGTGCTGCGCGACGATGCGGGCAAGGAGTACACCACCTTCCGCGAGGCAATCGGCACGCGGGCGCAGGAGCTGGAGGGCCGCCGCGTCCGGATCGAGTTCCACGACGAGCAGCGCGATCGGCGGTACCGGAATGTCTACCTCGACAAGGTCGAGCCGGCGTCCGACGAGCCGGGCGATGGCGATAGCGACCCTGAGGAGGCCGCGTGGCGCACCGCCGTTGACGCTGCGGGGACGTAGCGGGTCCTGGAAGACGGTTCGCTACCGGCTCCGGGATGCGCCGTGTCGGCGGGCGGATTCCCAATTCTCGGTCGGGGTAGCGGGCAGCGAGATGACGGGGTCACTGAGCGACGGGAAGGGTTCTGCGAGCGCGTCTGAGTACGACCCGGGCGCCTACGGCCGCTACTTCGACGAGCACGTCGAGGCCGGCGCGGTCCACGATGTCGTCGTCGCCCACGACCTGGCCGCCGGCCTCGCCGAGGCCGACCCTGACCAAGCCGACACCGTGGTCTTCGGGGCCCGCGCGCGGATCCTCGTCGAGCGCGCCTTCGCCCACCACCTGCTCGGGGCGTGGGCCTCGGGCCGCTCCCCGCTGCGATGACTCAAGCGACCGAGATCGCATGACTGCCGGGTTCGTGACCCGGGAAGGGGGCGGGCGGTAACCGGGTCCGGCCCTGGCCGGTTGCGACGCCCGAGAACGATTGTGCGCCAAGGAGGCGGGATGACACAACAGGGAACGGAAGAGCAACGCTCAGAGGCCTCGGTCGTCGAGCTGGTGCGCCAGCTGTCTGACCAGACGACGCTGCTGGCGCGCCAGGAGGTGGCGCTGGCGAAGGCCGAGCTGGCCGAGAAGGGCAAGCGCGCGGGCGTGGGCGCGGGGATGTTCGGCGGCGCCGGGTTGGTCGGTGCCTACGCGGTGGGGGCGTTGGTCGCCGCGGCGATCCTCGGCCTGGCCACCGCCGTGGACGGTTGGCTGGCGGCGGTGATCGTCGGCCTCGTGCTCGCCGCGGTGGCCGGCGTCCTCGCCCTGGTGGGCAAGAACAGGGTGCAGCAGGCCACGCCGCCGCTGCCCGAGGAGGCGATCAGCAACGCCAAGCAGGACGTGGACACCGTAAAGGCCCGAGCGCAGGAGGGGCGCCGATGACCGACAAAACCGATCCGAAGGGCAACAAGACGGCGAACGGGGACGCAGGAAACCCGGCGCAGCCTGGTGGCCGCTCGGTCGAGCAGATCGAGCGGGATATCGAGGTCACTCGGGCGGACATGGGCGACACGGTCGAGGCGCTGGCCGAGAAGACCGACGTCAAGGCCCAGGCACGCAAGCAGGCCGACGAGGTCAAGGCCCAGGCGCAGGAGAAGGTGACCGCCGCAAAGACCAAGGTCACCGAGGCCAAGGAGGACCTCCTCGTCAAGGCGCAGGCGGCCTCTCCCGAGAGCGCCAGGACCGCCGCCGCCCAGGTCCAGCAGAAGGCGCGGGAGAACCCGTTGCCGGTGGCGGTCGGGGCGGCCGTCCTTGTCGGCTTTGTCGTCGGGCGTCTGAGCAAGCGCTAGCGGAGCTCTCGATTCTCGGCCTGATCGGCCTGTCGGCGACCCAGCCGCTGATCGACAACCTCGACGCGGTCGCGCCGGGCCGGCCAAGCAGATCTTCACCAGCGCGACCCAGAACATCCAGAGCCACCAGGGCGCGGCCAGCGTTGTCCTGATCATCGGGGTGGCGCTGGCCATCTGGTCGGCCTCGGGGTACGTGGCCGCGTTCATGCGCGCCGCCAACGCGATCTACGACATCGGCGAAGGGCGCCCGATCTACAAGACCCTGCCCGTACGGGTGGGCACGACCATCGTCCTGCTCCTGCTCTTGGCGATCAGCGCCCTGGCCGTGGTACTGACACTGACCGGCGGACTGGCTCAGCAGGTGGGCAAGGTCCTCGGCATCGGCCAGACCGCCGTCGACGTCTGGGACATCGCCAAATGGCCTGTCGTGCTCCTCGTCGTCAGCTTCATGTTCTCGCTCCTGTACTGGGCGGCGCCGAACGTCAAGCAGCCCGGCTTTCGCTGGCTGACACCGGGCGGCCTGATCGCCGTCCTGATCTGGATCGCGATCTCGCTGCTGTTTGCCTTCTACGTGGGCAACTTCAGCTCCTACAACAAGACGTACGGCGCGCTGGCCGGTGTCGTCGTATTCCTGGTCTGGTTGTGAATCTCGAACCTCGCCGTGCTGCTCGGCGCCGAGCTCAACGCCGAGCTCGAACGCGGCCGCCGCATCGACGCCGGCCATCCCTCGCACAAGGAGCCGTTCGTCGAGCCGCACGACACGACCAAGCTCAAGGACACGGAGGTCGAGGCATCGTGAAGGCGCTCTTCACCCCCATCAGCATCGTCAGCGGGCTGCTCGCCGGCGTCGTGGCGGGACGGATCTTCAAGCTCGTCTGGGGCCTCATCGACGACGAGGAGGCCCCCGATCCCAAGCACCGCGAGATCGCCTACCTCAAGCTCGTTGCCGCCCTCGTGATCGAGGGCGCGATCATCCGCATCATCCGCGGCCTCGTCGACCACGGATCCCGCCACGCCTATCACCGCCTCACCGGCAGTTGGCCCGGTGAGGATGAACCGGAGGACAAATGAGCTCCCTGACCCATCAGCTCAAGCCCCTCGGTGGCTAGGTCCGCGTGCTCGTCGACGACGACGAGGCCCAGCGCCGAATCCTCGAGGCGTTCGAGCAAGCCTGCACGGCGTGGCGCCGCGCGCGCAAGCGCTCGCCTAGCGAAGCGGTCGCCGACCGTAAGGTCCAGGCGAGCGTGCGCAGGGCCGGGGCCTCGCTCGGCAAGGCCGCCAAGCGGATGCAGCGCGAGCAGAAGCCGCCCCATCGCCCGCGCAAGGTTCTCGTCGGCGTGCTCGTGCTCGCCGGCCTCGGCGGCGTGCTCGCGGGCGCGTCGAAGTGGCTGCAAAGCACGCCATCGGTCGGCGCGCCCTGAGGGGCGCTCGGGTGACGCCGGGCGGCTCAGCCGCGAAGGCTCAGGCCGTGTCCTAGCCGGGTGCGGTCGACGGCCAGAACGCCTCCCTCCGGTTCGGGCGCGCCCTCGAACAGGCGCCGCTCGAGCCGGACGTGGTCGTGGAAGTACTCCAGGCGAGCGCTGCGCTGCACGCTGCAGGCGGCATGTGCGTGCAGCGCGGGAGCGCAGTGCGCCGACAGGGACAATCCGTGCGCGGCGGCGAGCGCACCGATGGCCCGGTAGCCGGTCAGGCCCAGGCAGCGGGTGGCGTCGGCCTGGAGCACGTCGACGGCCTCGGCCGCCAGCATGTGCTGTGCGTCCTCGGGTGTCCACAGGTACTCGCCCGCGGCGACCGGCACACCCGCAGGCGTGGCGCCGCGCACGGCGCGCAGCCCGTGGAGGTCCTGGCTGCTGACCGGTTCCTCGAGCCAGCCGATGCCGTCGGCGGCACGGTGGAGCTCGTGGGCCCGGTGCACGGCCTCGTGGCGGGGCCAGGCGCCGTTGGCGTCGAGGTAGAGCTCCGTGTCGGGTCCGATGGCCTCGCGTGCCACCCGGACGCGACGGGGGTCTGAGGCCGGGTCGGCGCCGACTTTCATCTTCACCGCGGCCATACCGTCAGCGGCCCAGCCGCCGAGCTGCTCGGTGAGGCGCGCGTCGTCGTAGGTGCAGAAGCCCCCGGAGCCGTAGACCCCGATTGCGGTCCGGAAGGCGCCGAGGGCGAGCGCGAGAGGAAGCTCGCGCGCCCGCGCGAACCGGTCCCACAGCGCGATGTCGACGGCGCTGATCGCGCACGCCGCGAGGCCGGCGTCGCCGTCGTTGCGCACTGCCCGCCGCATCGCCAGCCAGCAGGCGCCGACGCAGTCGAGGTCACATCCGTCGAGCGCGGATGCGAGCTTGCCCTCGACGACCTCCGCCGCCGCGCCGTCGGCGTAGGTCCAGCCCAGCCCCGACACGCCGACTGCGGTCACCTCGACGATGACCGCGGTCGTGCTGTCCCACGCCAGTGTCCCGTCGCTCTCCGGCGCGTCGGTCGGGACCGTGCGCCGCTGAACGTCCAGACGCTCGAGCTCGGCCATGGCCGAGTCCGCCGCCGCTCAGCGGGTCAAGAACTCGGCCAGCTTGCCGCGCAGCGCCTGGCGCGTGAAGTGCGGCGCGGCGCGGTCGCCTTGCGCGATCGTCTGGGCGAGCTGCTTGGCCTGCTCGATGGTGATGTGGGGCGGGAGCGGCGGCACCTCCGGGTCGGTGACGAATTCGATGAGCGCGGGGCCGTCGGCTGCGAGCGCCTCGTCCCAGGCGGAGCCGACGTCCTGCGGGCGTTCCACGCGGGTGCCGTGCAGGCCGAGCGATCGCGCGTAGCCGGCATAGTCGAAGTCGGGCAGGACCTGCGAGGCGTCGAGTTTGGGGTCGCCGTTCATCACTCGTTGCTCCCATGTGACCTGGTTGAGGTCGCGATTGTTGAGCACGGCCACGACCAAGCGCGGGTCGCTCCAGCGCTGCGCGTAGTGGGCCACGTCGACGAGGGCGTTGTTGCCGAGCATCTGCATCGCGCCGTCGCCGACCGAGGCGATCACGGGTCGGTCCGGATAGGCGAACTTGGCCGCCAGCGCGTAGGGCACGGCGGGGCACATGGTCGCCAGCGTGCCCGAGAGCGCCGCGTCCATGCCGGCGCGCAGCCGCGGGTGGCGCGCCCACCAGTTCGTCGCCGACCCGGAGTCGGCGGTGAGGATGGCGCGGTCGGGCAGCCGCGGCGAGAGCTCGTGGAACACCAGCTGCGGGTTGATGGGATCCGCGGCCTGGTGCGCGCGCTCGTCGAGGATCTGCCACCAGCGCTCCACGCCCTGCTCGATCGCTTCGCGCCATGCGCCATCGCGCTGCTCCTCGAGCAGCGGCAGCAGCGCGCGCAGCGTGTCGGCGGCGTCGCCGACCAGGTTGACCTCGGTCGGGTAGCGCGCCCCGATCTGGCGGGCGTCGATGTCGATCTGCACGCCGCGGGCCTGCCCGGGCTCGGGCAGCCACTCGGAGTAGGGGAAGCTCGACCCGACGATGAGCAGGGTGTCGCAGTCCTGCATGAGCTCGTAGGAGGGCTTGGTGCCGAGCAGACCGATCGAGCCGGTGACCCAGGGCAGGTCGTCGGGCAGCACGGCGCGGCCGTTGAGCGCGCGGGCGGCGCCGGCGCCGAGCCGGTCGGCCACCGCGATGACCTCGTGGACGGCGCCCTTGGCGCCCTGGCCGACCAGCAGCGCGACGCGCCGGCCCGCGTTGAGTGCCGCTGCCGCCTCCGCCAGCGACTGCTCATCCGGGACCACGTGCGGACGGCGGATCCCCCGGGGCGAAGAGAACACGGCACCGTGCGCGCGCGGCGGCTCTGCGTAGGGCAGCTCCTGGACGTCGTTGGGAACGATCACGCACGTGGGCGAGCGGGTGGCCTGAGCGATGCGCATGGCTCGGTCGACGATGTGTGCCGCCTGCTCGGGAACGACGCACTCGGCCACGAACTCGTGCGCCACGTCCTTGAACAGCGAGACCAGGTCGATCTCCTGCTGGTACTCGGCGCCGAGCGACATGCGCGCCTGCTGCCCCACGATCGCGACCACCGGCTGGTGATCGAGCTTGGCGTCATACAGGCCGTTGAGCAGGTGGACCGCGCCGGGACCCGACGTCGCCATGCACACCCCGACCTCACCCGTGAACTTCGCGTGCGCACAGGCAGCAAAGGCCGCGATCTCCTCGTGGCGCACCTGCGTGAACTCGATCCGGTCACCGACCTCGTGGAAGGCGCCGAGGAGCCCGTTGATCCCGTCGCCGGGGTAGCCATAGATCCGCCGGATGCCCCAGTCGTCGGCCAACCGTTCGAGGATGAACTGCCCTGTCGTCTGCTCGGCCATGATGAATCCTTTGGGTCGTCTGGCGAGCACTGGTACCCGAGGCGGGCATCCCAAAAGCATGCGCTTCCGCTGCGCGCTATTGGAGGCTGTCGGTGGGCGCGCCGGCGAGCGCGAGTGCTGCGGTGATGTGCGAGAGGTGGGTCAGGGCCTGCGGCACGTTGCCGGTGGCTGCGCCGCGCTCGGGATCGTGCTCCTCGGTGAAGATGCCGAGCTCGTTGGCGGTGGACAGAGCGGCGTCGAAGGCCGCGCGCGCCTGGTCGACGCGGCCTTGGTGCGCGAGCGCCTCGGCGAGCCAGAACGAGCAGGCCAGGAAGGCACCCTCGCGTCCGGGCAGGCCGTCGTCCTCGTTGTAGCGGCGTACCAGCCCGCCCCAGCCCAGCTCGTCCCTGATCCAGTCGGTCGTGGCCAGCATGCGCGGGTCGTCGACGGGCACGAAGTCGACGAGCGGGATGAGTAGCAGGGCCCCGTCCGGGCGCGGATGGCCGAAGGCCTGGATGAAGGCGCCGCGCTGCTCATCGACCCCGTCACGCTCCACGGCCGCGCGGATCTCGTTGCGGGTGCGCTCCCAGCGGCGCTCGGGCGCCTTGCGCAGGCACTCGCGGGCGAGCCGCAGCCCGCGGTCCAGCGCCGCCCAGCACATGACCTTGGAGTGGACGAAGTGCCGTGGCTCGCCGCGCCACTCCCACAGGCCGCGATCGGGCTGGCGCCAGGCCTCGGCGGCGCGGTCGACGAGGGCGACGATGAAGCGCCAGTGGTCGTCGTCGGGCGCATGCCCGCGCTGGTGCCACCGGTAGGTGAGGTCGACGAGCAGGCCGAGCGCGTCGAGCTGGAACTGCGCCGCCGCGTTGTTGCCGATCCGCACCGGGCGCGCGCCGCGATAGCCCGCGAGCTCGAGCTCGAGCTCGGGGATCCGGCGCTCACCGCCCACGCCGTAGGCGATGCGCAGGTCTTCGGCGTGGCCGGCGGCCGAGCGCTCGACGAAGCGGCGGAAGCGGTTGGCTTCGGCCTCGTGCCCGAGGTCGGCGAGGGCGCGCGCCGCGAACGTCGAGTCGCGCACCCAGGCGTAGCGGTAGTCCCAGTTGCGAACACCGCCCGGGGTCTCGGGCAGCGAAGTGGTCGCGGCAGCCACCACGGCGCCGGTCGGCTCGTAGGTCAGCGCTCTCAGCACCAGCGCCGAGCGCTTGACCCCGGCCGCCTCGGGTGTGCCCAGGTCGGCGGTCCGCTCCGACCAGTCGCGCCATGCCTCCTGGGTACGCTCCAGCAGCCGGTCGACCCCGCCGGCGTCGAGATCGGGCACACCCTGGTCATCGAGCGTGCTCGGGCGGCAGAAGCGCAGCCACAGGCGCGCCCGCTCGCCGCCGCGCACGGTCACGCGCGCCGCGAGGTCATGGGCTCCGTCGGGCTCGAGGTGAAGGTCGCCGCCGACAGCGAGGCCGTCGTCCCCGCCGATCACATGGTGGAGGCCGACGCCCGCGTGGCGGACCTGGGGCTGGATGTCGCCGTAGTCGAAGCGGGGGGCGACGTGCACGTCGAGGTCGACGAACCCGCGCACGCCCTCGATCACTCGCAGCAGGAGCGGGCCGGGTTCGATCGGGTCGGCCGTGAGCCCGCCCTCGGGCAGAGCGAGGCAGTCGAGCACCCTCGTCTCGCCGCCGGCAGCCCGGAACGTGGTCTCGAGCACGAGCGACCCGTTGAGGTAGCGCTGGAACGCGCTCGCTTGCGCATCGTCCGGGGCGATCGTGCAGTGGCCGCCGCGGCCGCGGTCGAGCAGGCGCCCGAAGCAACTGCCCGAGTCGAACCGGGGCACGCACCACCAGTCGATCGAGCCGCGGGAGACGAGTGCCGCCGTGCGGCAGTCGCCGATCAGCCCGTAGTCCTCGATCCTCGCGTGGTCGCAATCCGCGCTCACCGGCGGGTGCCAGCGACGAGCAGCGCGGCCGCGGTCCCGAGGGCGCCGGCGCCGGCCGCCATCAGCGTCCCCTTATGCGTGGTGAGCCACAGCTGGACGCTGCTCGGCTTGGACTCGTCGTCGAAGTCGCCGTGGGCGCCGCGGTCACCGGGGAGGGGCTCAAACAGGTTGTCGGGACGGTCGCCGTTGACCGGCTGGTCGGTCTGCTGGGCGTCGAACCCCGTGCGCGCCAGGTAGTGGTCGCCGACCCCGGGCATGACCTTGTTGCCGATCACCGTGATCGCGGTCGAGGCGCCGACTTTGATCTCGCGTCGCGGATGCTCGGAGGCCCATACGATCGCCTTGGCCGCCACCTCGGGCTGGTACACGGGCGCCACGGGTCGCGGATGCCGCGGCAGGCGCGTGCGCACGGTGTCGAATTGGGGCGTGTTCAGGGCCGGCATCTGCACCATCGTGAGCCCGACGTTCGAGCGCTCGTGGAGGAGCTCGGTCCGCACCGACTCGGTGAAACCCTCCACCGCGTGCTTGGCGCCGCAGTAGGCGGACTGCAGCGGGATGCCGCGGTAGGCCAGGGCACTGCCGACCTGCACGATCGTGCCCCGGTCGCGTGGGCGCATGCACCGCAGCGCGGCCATCGTGCCCCAGACGAACCCGAGGTAGGTGACCTCGGTCGCCCGGCGGAACTCCTCCGGCGCGACCTCCCATACCGGCGCGAAGATCGACGTCATCGCATCGTTGACCCAGACGTCGATCGGTCCGAGCTCCGCCTCGGCCTGCTCGGCCGCAGCCTCGACCTGCGCCGAGTCGGCCACGTCGGTGGGGAGCACGAGCGCGCGCCCGCCGGCCGCGACGATGTCGCGCCGCGCGCCCTCGAGCCCGTCCTCGCCGCGAGCCAGCAGCGCGACCTGGTCACCGCGGGCGCCGAAGGCACGGGCCGCGGCCCGGCCGACGCCGGCGCTGGCGCCGGTGACGACGACTGTGCGCATGCCGGCCAACTTCCCGGGCGCGGATCGTCCTATGCGAGCGAACGTCAGCTACCAGACACGCCGGTATTTTGGGTGTGGGAGAAGCGCCGGCGACCGGGTACCGCGAACGCCGTGTCAGTCGGGGTGGCAACGGAGACGACGGCGCTCGAGCGCGACCTGGCGGCGCGCGTCGAGGGGGAGGTGCGCTTCGACCCCGGCACCCGCAGCGCCTACTCGACCGATGCCTCCAATTTCCGGCAACTTCCGTTGGGCGTCGTTGTACCGCGGTCGATCGAGGCCGCGGCGGCGGCTGTGGCGGTGTGCCGCGAGCACGACGTGCCGTTGCTCTCGCGCGGCGGGGGGACGAGCCTGGCCGGCCAGTGCACGAATGCGGCGGTGGTCCTGGACTTCTCCAAGTACTGCAACCGTGTCGTCTCCGTCGACCCCGAGCGGCGGCGGTGCGTCGTCGAGCCGGGCATCGTGCTCGACGTGCTCAACAAGGGGCTCGCCGAGCACGGGCTGCGCTACGGGCCGGAGCCGGCCACCCATCCCAACTGCACGCTGGGCGGGATGATCGGCAACAACTCGTGCGGCGCCACCGCGCAGCGCACCGGCAAGGTCGTCGACAACACGCCGCGCCTCGACGTCCTCCTCTACGACGGAACGCGCTTCTGGTGCGGGCGCACCGACGACGAGGAGTTCGTCCGCATCGCCAGTGCCGGCGACGCGCGGGCGCTCGTCTACCGCCGGCTGAGCCGCCTGGTCGAGACCTACGGCGACGAGGTCCGCGAGCGCTTTCCCGACATCCCGCGGCGCGTCTCCGGCTACAACCTCGACTCGCTGCTCCCCGAGCACGGCTTCGACGTCGCCGGCCTCCTGGTGGGCAGCGAGTCGACGCTGGTCACCGTCCTGCACGCCGAGCTCGAGCTCGTTCCCGTGGTCAAGCAGCGCAGCCTCGTGATCCTTGGCTTCCCGAGCGTGGCCGACGCCGCCGACGCCGTCCCGGCGGTGACCGGACACGAGCCGATCGCACTCGAGGGCATGGACCGGCGGCTGATCCGCGACCAGCAGATCAAGCACGAGCACGCAGACGCGATCGCCCAGCTCCCCGACGGCGACGGCTGGCTCCTGGCGCAATTCGGAGGGGAGACCGTCGACGAAGCCGACGATCGCGCCCGCCGGATGCTCGACGAGCTCGACCTCGACGGCGACCGGGTCCGGTTCCTGGACGACCCTAGACGCGAGGACGAGCTCTGGCAGGCCCGCGAGGCGGGGCTGGGCGCGACCGCCCACGTCCCCGGCCACCGCGACACCTGGGAGGGCTGGGAGGACTCCGCCGTGCCGCCCGACCGCCTCGGCGACTACCTGCGCGACCTCGAGGCGCTCTACGAACGCTATGGCTACGCCGACGAGAGCGCGCCCAGCCTCTACGGCCACTTCGGCCAGGGCTGCGTGCACACCCGCATTCCCTTTGACCTCTACAGCGAGGAGGGCGTCGCCACGTACCGCTCGTTCCTCAAGGACGCGGCCGCACTGGTGGTGGCCTACGGGGGCTCCCTCTCGGGCGAGCACGGCGACGGGCAGACCCGCGGCGAGCTGCTGCCGGTCATGTTCGGCAAGCGGCTGGTCGGCGCGTTTCAGCGCCTGAAGGCCGTGTTCGACCCCGACGGCCGGATGAACCCGGGCAAAGTGGTCGACCCCCACCCGCTGGACACCAATCTGCGACTGGGCGGCGACTGGAAGCCGCCTGACCCGGGCGCGACGCATTTCGCCTACCCCGACGACGACGGGTCATTCATCCAGGCGGCGACGCGGTGCGTCGGCGTCGGCAAGTGCCGGCAGCACACCAGCGACGGCACCGTGATGTGCCCCTCCTACCAGGTAACGCTCGAGGAGGAGCACTCTACGCGCGGGCGGGCCCGCTTGCTGTTCGAGATGCTCAACGGGCACGGCGACAGTCCGGTCGGCGAAGGCTGGCGCTCGGAGCCAGTGCACGACGCGCTGGACCTCTGCCTTGCGTGCAAGGGCTGCCGCAGCGACTGCCCGGTCAACGTCGACATGGCGACCTACAAGGCCGAGTTTCTCTCCCACCACTACGCCGGCCGGCTCCGCCCTCGCCACGCCTACGCGCTCGGGGCGCTGCCCGCCGCCGCCCAGGCCGTCGGGCGCCTCGGCCTGGCCCCGCTCGCCAACCTCGTCACCCAGCGCTCGCGCTCCCGACGGTTGATCTCCGCCGTGGCCGGGCTGGAGAGCCGGCCGCTGCCCCGCTTCGCCGATCAGACGCTGCTGCGCTGGGCCGCCCAGCGGGAGCGCGCGACCGCCTGGCGCGGCGAGATCCTCCTCTGGCCCGACACGTTCACCAACCACTTCCACCCTGCCGTGGGCCGCGCCGCTGTCGACGTGCTCGAGCAGGCCGGCTGGACGGTGACCGTCCCGAGCCAGCCGCTGTGCTGCGGGCTGACCTGGATCTCCACCGGGCAGCTCGACGTCGCCAAGCGCATCCTGCGCCGCAGCGTCGAGGCGCTCGCCCCTCATGTGCGCCGGGGCGGGCTCGTGCTCGGCCTCGAGCCCAGCTGCACCACCGTGTTCCGCAGCGACGCGCCGGAGCTGCTGCCGCACGACCGCGACGTCGAGCGGCTCGCCGAGCACACCGTCACGCTGGCCGAGCTGCTGACCGAGCACACGCCCGACTGGATGCCGCCGAGGCTGTCTGGCCGCGCGCTGGCCCAGGTGCACTGCCACCAGCACGCGGTGCTGGGCTGGGACGCAGATCAGAAGCTGCTCGAGCGGTGCGGCATTGACGCCCGGCGGCTCGACAGCGGCTGCTGTGGGCTGGCCGGCAACTTCGGCTTCGAGCCCGGCCACCTCGACGTCAGCGCCGCCTGCGCCGAGCGCGTCCTGCTGCCCGAGGTGCGTAGGGCGCCGTGCGACACCGCCATCCTCGCCGACGGCTTCAGCTGCCGCACCCAGATCGAGCAGCTCCAGTCGAACGGGCGCCGCGCGGTGCACCTGGCCGAGCTCCTCGCCGGCACGTAGCCGGGTCACCGGGTGAACGTGCGCGCGCCCATTCGTCATTCCGGCGTGAGGTTTCGACGAAGGGCCGTGTCGTACTCGCGTGGACAGCGGTGCACAGGCTCCTGAGGCAGCGGCGAACGTCGACGAGTCGTGGCGCAGCACGAACGGGTCAGGCCGCTCGGGCGGCCGTCGCTTCCTGTTCTACTCCAACGAGTCCATCGGTCTTGGCCACCTGCGTCGCTCGCTGACGCTCGCGAGGAAGGTCACCGAGCGCGACGGCGGAAGCAGCGCGCTCGTCGTCACCGGCTCCCAGATGGTCTCCGCCTACCGGCTGCCGCCCCGTGTGGAGTCGCTGAAGCTGCCGGCAATGGCCAAGGACGGGCGCGGCGGCTACCGGCCGCAGCGCCTGCCGATCGGCTCGCGTGAGCTCTCGCGCGTGCGGGCGCGCGTGGCCCTGGCCGTCGCCGAGGAGCTGTCGCCCGACGTCGCCGTGGTGGACAAGGCGCCGCTCGGGCTGCTCGACGAGCTGGTTCCGGTCTTGGAGCACCTCAGGTCGCGTGGGTGCCGGCTGGTGCTCGGTCTGCGCGACGTCGAGGACAGCCCCGAGAACGTGCGCCGCCGCTGGGGCGGTCGCGCGATGCGCGAGGCGATCGAGCGCTACTACGAGACGATCCTCGTCTACGGCCCGCCGTCCGGCGTCGACGCGCTGCGGTGCATGGGGTGGGACGACCTCGATGTGCCGGTGCACCACGTCGGCTACGTCGCGCCTGAGCGTACGGGCCGACGGCCACTCGACCTGCCGCGCGACTACGTGCTGGCGACGGTCGGCGGAGGCGTCGACGGCTATCGGCTTCTCTCCAGCTTCATCGAGGCGATACGGCTCAGACCGCTTCCGTGCCCCGCGGTCGCGGTCACCGGCCCGCTCATGGATCCGGCATGGGTCGCCCGGCTGCGCCTGATGGCGCGGGATCTGGACGTGGCGCTGTTCGACTTCCGCGAGGACATGGAGGCGGCGATCGCTGGCGCGCGCTGCGTTGTCTCGATGGCGGGCTACAACACCGTCACCGAGCTGCTGATGGCGCGCCGCCCGGCGCTCCTGCTGCCGGGTGTTCGGCCGAGCCGCGAGCAGGTCGTCCGGGCCGACTGGCTGGCGGCCCGCCGGATGGTCGACGTGCTCCATGACCACGACCTCACGCCCGCCACGATGCGCGCAGCGCTCGACCGTCTGCTCGCGGCGCAGGTTCTGCAGCCGGATCCCGCGGACTACGCCGGGGCCGAGCGCGCAGCGGCGATCCTGACCTCGACCGAGACGCCCGCCGTGGCCCCCATGGCGACGGTGGGCTGCGGCTCATGACCGTCGCCAGGGACGGCGGGATCGCGATGATCACCAGCGGGTTTCCGCGAGTGTCGGAGACCTTCGCCCTCAACGAGCTGCTCGCGCTCGAACGGGCCGGCGCGCTGGGGGCAATCTTCGCCACCAAGCCCGGCGACGGGCACGCCCCGCAGCCCGGCGCCGAGACGCTGGCGGGCCGCGTCGAGGTGCTGTCAGATCCTCGACCAGGCGCACAGGTGGCACGTGTGGTCGAGCGCATGCGCGGCGCTCGCGTACGCGGGGTCCACGCCTATTTCGCACACGCGCCGGCCGCTGTCGCCGAACGCGCGGCTTCCGTGCTCGGCGTCCCGTTCTCGTTCAGCGCCCACGCGCGCGACATCCGCAAGGTCCCGCGTGGCGAGCTCACCAGGCGCGCCCGCGCGGCGGCGTGTGTCGTGGCCTGCAACACCGACGTATCGGACGACCTGGGCGCGACCGGCGCTCGTGTCGAGCTGATCCCCCACGGCGTCGACCTCAGACGCTTCACGCCGACGCTACCGCCGCGCGGCGAGCCACTGGAGCTGCTGGCGGTCGGCCGCTTGGTCGAGAAGAAGGGCCTGGGAGCCCTGCTGGAGGCGGTCGCCGGCCTCGAGGCGCCGTTTCGCCTGCGGATCGTCGGCGACGGGCCGCTGCGCGGCGCCCTCGAGCGCTCGATCGTCGACGCCGGGCTGCGCGACCGTGCCACGCTCGACGGCACGCTCACCCACCGTGAGCTCCCCGGCGCGTACGCCGGTGCCAACATGGTCGTCGTCCCTTCGATTCAGGACGCCGACGGCGACCGCGACGGGCTGCCCAATGTCGTGCTCGAGGCGATGGCGAGCGCACGACCGGTGGTGGCGAGCGAGGTGGCGGCGATTCCGGCGGTGGTCCGTGACGGGGACATGGGCCTCCTCGTGCCGCCCGGCGACCCGCGGGCGCTGCGGGCTGCGCTCGAGCGGCTGGCGCGCGATCCGGCGTTGCGGGCGGGGATGGGCGTCGCCGCGCGCAGGCGCGTCGAGCGCGACTTCGAGCTCGGGCGCTGCACTCGCCGGCTGCTCGATTGCCTCCGGGACGCGTATGCCTGATCCCGCCCGCACCCCGGTGCATCCCTCGGTCGCCTACGTCCTCAAGGCGTTCCCGCGCCTGTCCGAGACCTACATCAACAGCGAGATCCACCGCCTGGAGCAGGCGGGGCTGCACCTGCGCCTGTACGCGACCAAGCCGCCCGAGCCGCTGGAGACCGGGCCGCACCAGCCGGTCGTGGACCGGATACGCGCGGCACCGGTCTACCTCCCGGCGGTGACGAGCGTCTCCGGCGTGTCGCTGCCCACGTGGCTTGCGCGCAACCTGAAACCGTTCCTAGGCCCACTGGCGCGCACCGCGAGGCGCCGGCCGGCGGGGCTGGCGCGCGCGACCGCGGCGGCTCTCGCCCAAGCCGTGCGTGCGCGGCCGCGCCCCCTCTCCCCGCCGCGGAAGGTCTATGTCAAGGAGGTTCTCCAGGCGGTCGCGCTTGCCGACCTGCTGCGGGAGGCGCAGGACGTGCGACATCTGCACGCGCACTACGCGCACGGGTCGACGACCGTGGCGTGGTTCGCCTCGATGATCACCGGGCTGCCGTTCTCCTTCACGGCCCACGCGAAGGACGTCTACAGCGAGGCCCTCAATCCGGCCGGCCTGCTCCGGCGCAAGCTGCTCGCCGCGCGTTTCGCGGTCACCTGCACCGGCGCCAACACGCAGCGCCTTCGCTCGATCGCTCCGGAGGCGCGCGTTCACCTCGTCTACCACGGGCTCAACGACGACCTGCGCCGGCTCGTCGAGGGCAACGCGGATCGCCCGGTGCGAAATGGGACGCTGCGGCTGCTGGGCGTCGGGCGGTTGGTGGAGAAGAAGGGCTTCGACACGTTCGTGGAGGCCTGCGCGGCGCTTCGCGACCGGAGCGTCCGGTTCGAGGCGGCGATCGCCGGCCCGGACGGCCCGCACGGGCCGGTTGTCCGCCGCCGCATCGCGGAACTCGGCCTCGACGACGCCGTGCGCCTGGTGGGGCCGATGTCCCAGGACGAGCTCTTGCGCGAGTACATGCGCGCCGACGCGCTGTGCCTGCCGTGCCGCGTGGTCGGCAGCGACCGGGACGGCATCCCGAACGTCCTCGTCGAGGCGATGGCCTGCGGGACGCCGGTCGTGACCACGGGAATTTCGGGGATCCCGGAGCTGGTTTGCGATGGCGTCGACGGGCTGATCGTGCCTCCCGCCGACGCACGCGCCCTCGCCGACTCGATGCAGCGCCTGCACGACGATCGCGCTCTCGCTGCGCGCCTCGGCGCCGCCGCGCGCGAGACGGTGCGCGAGCGCTTCGACGGCGACCGCCTCACGCGGCGCCTCTTCGACCTGTTCGAGGCGGAGATCCGCCGGTGAGCGTGGCGGCAACGTGGGCGGCGGTGCAGCCGCGGCCGGTCTACTGCGTAACCGAGCACCTGCGGCGGGACCGCCACGTCGCCGACCACGCGTGCGAAGGGCGCTTCACCGAGCTGGGGATGACGCTCGAGCTCGGCCTCCCGCCCGACTGGACCGGCGCCGCCTTCCCCGCCGACGAGGAGTGGCGCATCGCGTGGGCGAAGTTCTACTTCGGGCTCGACCTCGCCGCTGCCTTCCGCGAGACCGGCGACGAGCGCTACCAGCGGACCTGGGAGCTCCTCGTGGACTCGTGGATCGAGCAGGTGCACGTGGGCACCGAGTCCACCGACACCGTCGCGCGCCGGCTCCTCAACTGGGTCTACGCCTGGAACGCGTTCGCTCGGAGCCAAGCGTTCACGGGCCTCGGCGACGGCGTGGCGGCGCGCATGCTCATGAGCATGGCGGCGCAGGTCACGTGGCTGCGCGACAATCTGACGCCGCGGCGCAACCACCGCACGCTCGAGCTCTACGCCCTGTTCGTCGTCGCGCTCGCGCTGCCCGGCCTGGACGAGCGCGGCCGGCTGCTCGACTTCGCGGTGGGCGAGCTCGAGCGCAACCTGAGCTCGGACTTCCGCCCCGACGGCGTCCACGTCGAGAGCTCGACCCACTACCACCTCATCGTTCTGCGGTCGTTCGTGGGCGTGCGCGAGAACGCACGCCGCTTCGCGCTCGAGCTTGGGCCCGGCTTCGACGAGCGCCTGTCGCGGGCGCTCGACTTCGCGCTGCACTGCCACCGACCCAACGGCGCGATCCCGGCACTGTCGGACAGCGACACCGGGTCCTACGCGGAGCTGCTCGCGCTCGCGGGCGATCAGCTGGCGCGCCCCGACCTGCTCTACACGGCGACCCGCGGAGCGCGCGGCAGGCCCCCGCGCGCTCGCAACGTCGGCTTCCCCGACGGCGGCTACTACGTCCAGCGCAGCGGGTGGGGGGAGGGCGCCGACCGGTTCGAGGACGAGCGCTTCCTGATCCTCGACTGCGGCCCGCTGGGCGAAGGAGGTCACGGGCACTACGACCTGCTGTCGGTCGAGCTCTCGGCCGCTGGGCGGCCGTTGATCGTCGACCCGGGTCGTTACACCTACCACGAAGGCCACCCCGATCTCGCGGGCGAGCCCAACCTGCGCCACTGGTTCAAGGGCACTGCCGCGCACAACACGGTCCTCGTCGACCGCCTCGACCAGACCGAGTACCACCGCGGCAAGCCCAAGGGGCCCATCGCCGAAGGGCGCTTCCTCGGTCGCATCGAGGCGCCCGGGCTCGACGTGCTCTGGGGCGAAGCGCTGACCCCCCGCTACGACGCCCGCCACCGGCGGCGCGTGCTGTTCGTCGCCCGCGAGTACTGGATCTTCGAGGACCGCCTGACCGCCCAGCGCCCCCACGACTACGCCCAGCGCTGGCACCTCGCGCCTTTCGCGCAGGGCCGCGTCGAGGTGTCCCGAGGCGAGCACGGTGCCCTCGTGCGGGCGCCGGGGCTCGCGCTGGTGTTCGCTCCGAACGTCCAGGTCGGCCTCGAGGACGGGTGGTACGCGCCGAAGTACGGGGTCAAGCAGCCCGCGCCGGTGGTCAGCGCCGTGGCCGAGGGTGCGGCCGACGCAACGTTGCTCACCGTCGTCGCGCCGACCCCACCCGGCACCGCTGCGCCGCGGTTGCGGACGGCCCTCAGGGACGGCGCCCGCGTCGAGGTCGAGGTCGAGCGCTCGGGTGCGCGCGACACGGTCGTCTGGGCGCTCGACGGCAGCGAGGCCACGTTCGCGCGCAGCGAGGCCGGCCAGTGACCGCGCGAGTTTCCCTCGCCCCGGACCCGTTGGTTCCCCGACGCGACGAGCTTCTCGACGAGCGGCGCCTCGCGGCTCTGCTCGGCGCCGACCGAGTCGAGCTCGTGCGCGTCAAGTACCGCGTCGGACGCGGCCTGGGCCTCGTCCTGCGCGTTGGTGTCGCCGGTCGCACGCACCTTGTCTCCGCGCGCTCGTTCCAGCCCGGCGAAGGCGTTCGCAACTTCGAGCGTGCGCTCGCCCGAGCCCCTGCCACGGTCGGACGGCTGCCGGCGGCGAGCTTCGCCCCCGACCTCGAGACCGTGTTCTGGACGTTTCCGCACGACCGCCGGATCGGCTCGCTCGGCATCCTGGAGGCCGGCAACGAGGACCTCGCGCGGGTGGCAGGCGCGCCGTGCCGGCCGCTCCTCGCTGCGTACGTCCCTGAAAAGGCGGCGACCGTGCGCTGCGTCGACGCTCGCGGGCGCATCCTCGCCTACGGGAAGGTCTACGGCGACGGGGAAGTCGCCCGACTGGCCTTCGCGACCCATGCCGCCCTCGCCGCTCCGCTCGCCTCCGGCGGCGCGGCGCCGCACGTACCGCGCGCGCTCGCTCACGACGCCGCGCTCGGCGCGATCGCGATCGAGCCGGTCGACGGCGAGACGCTCGACACCGGCACGGGCAACGCGTCGCCGGCGGCGTTCGCGGCGCTCGGGGCGGCTCTGGCGACCCTGCATCGCGGGCCCGCGCCGCCGCTTGCGGCCTTCGAGCGCCTGACGCCCGCCCACTTGGAGCACGCGGCGAAGCTCATGGGCCGAGTCCGTCCGGACGTCGCCCTCGACGCCGCGAGGCTCGCGGACGCCCTCGCCTCGTCTTACGACGACGCCGAGGAGCGCGTGTGCCTGCACGGCGACGCGCACCCCAAGAACGCGATCCTCGGGTCCGGGGGTCTCGCACTCGTCGACCTCGACCAGGCGGCGCTCGGTCCGCCCGCCGCGGACCTGGGCGGCTTGCTCGCCGGCCTGCGCTATCAGCGCTGCATCGGCGCGCTGTCCGCCGCGCGCGAACGCGCGCTCGCCGGCGAACTGGTCGCCGGCTACCGCGCGGTGCGCGAGCCGCCGAGTGCGCGCTCGCTCGCGTGGCACACCGCCGCCGCGCTGCTGGCCGAGCGGGCGCTGCGCGCCGTCACGCGGGTGCGGCCCGACGGCCTCGAGCGCCTCGACGAGATCATCGCCGCTGCCCGGGAGGAGCACCGGCCCCGTCGTACGCGGAGGGGGCCACCCGGCAAGCCGGTCCTGTTGATGCACTGCCAGCACGCCGTCGGCCTCGGGCACCTGACGCGCTCGCTGGCTCTGGCGGCCGCCCTCGCCGAGCCGTTCCGGGTCGTCGTCTACTGCGGCGGAGCAGTGCCCTCGCACGTATCCGCTCCGGCCGGCGTCGAGATCGTCCAGCTCCCTCCGCTCAGCCGCAACCGGGAGGGGCGAGCGGTCTCGGTCGACGGGCGCTACACGCTCGAGCGGGCGCGGGAGCTCCGCGCAGAGCGGCTCGTCGACGGCGCGCGTGCGCTGCGTCCGGCGGTCGTGATTGCCGAGCTCTTCCCGTTCGGCCGGCGAGCGTTCGCCGGCGAGATCCAGGCGCTGATCGACGAGGCGCGCGCGCAACCGGCCGGGCCGGCCCTCATCGCGTGCAGCGTGCGCGACATCCTCGTCGGCCGCGGTGCCCAACAGCCGGACTTCGACGAGCGCGCGTGCGCTCTCGTCAACGCGCACTTCGACGCCATCCTGGTCCACGCCGATCCCCGCTTCGCACGCCTGGAGGAGTCCTTCCGGCCGCGGACGCCCATGCGCGCGCCCGTCCACTACACAGGCTTCGTCACGAACGGCGCCTCGGCCGCTCCCGCGCCCGCCGCCCGCGCCCCACGGGTCGTCGTCTCGGCCGGCGGGGGGAGCGTAGGCGAGCCGCTGCTGCACGCGGCGCTCGACGCTCAGCCCTCGCTGTGCCGCGACGACGGCTTGGCGATGCGGGTGATCGCGGGCCCGTTCCTCGCCGACGAGGGATGGCAGGAGCTGCGCGCGCGTGCCGCTGGGCGCGACGGGCTCGAGCTCGTTCGCTCGGTGCCCGACCTTCCGGCCGAGCTGCGGAGCGCCACCGTCTCGGTCAGCCAGTGCGGGTACAACACCGCCCTCGAGGTCTTGCGCGCGCGCGTGCCTGCGCTCGTCGTCCCCTATTTCGCGCCCGGCGAGGACGAGCAGACGCGCCGCGCCAGGCGCCTGGTGGAGCTGGGCGCCGTCCGCGCGCTCGCCGCGGACGAGGTCGACGGGCGGGCGCTCGCGCGCGAGGTGCGCACGTTGCGGCACTCACGCCCGCCCGCCGTTGACCTCGACATGGGCGGCGCACAGGCAAGCGCCGAGATCCTGAGCCGGCTGCACGCCCTACGTGCGACCGGGGCCGAACGGGCGGCGGTGGTCGCGTGAGGCTGGCGGGCCTTCGCGGGTCGCACGGCGATCGCGGCGCTACGTGGCGTGCGCTGAGGCCGTTCCTCACGCCCCAGTGGCCAGCGCTCGCCGGCGCCTGCGGCGCCAACGTCGTCCTCGCGCTGGTCGAGCTCGCGAAGCCGTGGCCGCTCGCGCTCGCGCTCGACCAGATCGTGCGGTCGCGGTCCGCTCCCTTCGACCTGAGCCCGAGCGACACGCGCATGCTGCTGGTCATCGTCGCGCTCGTCGTGGTCATCGCGCTCGCCGAGGCGCTTGCGGACTACTTCTCCGACCTGTGGCTCTACAGCGCGGGCGAGCGCATCACGCACACGCTGCGTGTCGCGGTCTACGAGCACCTCCACCGCCTGTCGCTCGGCTATCACCAGCGAACCCCTAAGGGCGACCTCGTGGCGCGCGTGACCGAGGACGTCACGGCGGTCGGGGATCTCTTCGCCGAGTCGCTCGGCACCATCGCCCAGAGCGCCGTGCTGCTGATCGGTATGGCGGTCGTGACGTTCGTGATCGACCCCGTCCTCGCGCTCGTCGCCTTCATGGCCATGCCGGCGTTGGGGCTGCTCAGCTACCGCTACCGCGTGCGCGTGCGCCAGGGGGCGCGTGCTCAGCGCGCGCACGAGGGCGAGATCGCCTCGCTCGCCGGGGAGGCGCTCTCCGCCATGGCCGTCGTCAAGGCGTCGGGCTCGGAGCGCTTCGAGGGCGAGCGCGTGCACGGGCGCAGCGCCGAGCGCATGCGCATCGGCATGGAGGTCTCGCGCCTCCAAGCCCGCTTCGACGGCCTCATCGGCGTGGTCACGGCGGTCGCCACCGCGCTGGTCATCGGGTTGGGCGTCGTCCGCATCGCCCACGGCTCGCTCTCCCCCGGCGACCTCGTCGTCTTCGCGATGTACGTGCGGCGGGTCAACAGCCCGCTACGCGGCATCGCGCGCGAGGCGACCAAGGTCTCGCGGACGATGGCGCGCGCCGACCGCATCGCCGAGGTGCTCGCCGTCGATGAGGTCGTCGACGACCCGCCCGGCGGATACTCCGGGCCGCCGGCGGCGGGCGCGGTCGCGCTCGACCGTGTCTCGTTCCGCTACGCCAGCGAACGGCCCGTACTCGAGGAAATCAGCCTCCGCGTGCAACCGCGGTCCTGCGTCGCGCTCGTGGGTCCCTCCGGAGCGGGCAAGTCGACGATCGGCGCGCTGATCGTGCGGCTGTTCGACCCGACCGCGGGGCGTGTGCTCATCGACGGCCGCGACGCGCGCGAGTGCTCGCTCTCCTGGCTGCGGGCGCAGACCGGCGTGGTGCTGCAGGACACGGTCCTGTTCACCGGAACCGTCGAAGAGAACATCGCCTACGGCACCGACGCCGACCGCGCCCGGGTCGTGGCCGCCGCGCGCGCTGTGGCGGCCGATGAGTTCATCCGCTCGTTGCCCGAGGGCTACGACACGCGTCTAGGCCCGCAGGGCGTCGGCCTCTCGGGCGGCCAGCGCCAGCGCATCGGGCTCGCGCGCACGCTCGTGCGCGACCCGCGGATCCTGGTTCTCGACGAGCCGACCACCGGCCTGGACGCGGAGAGTGAGGCAGCCGTGATCACGGGCCTTCGCGCGCTGCTCCCCGGCCGCACGACTTTGGTCATCAGCCACTCAATGGCGCTCGCCGCGACGGCCGACGAGGTCATCATCCTCGAGGGCGGGCGCATCGTGGCACACGGACCGCCGCGCGCGGTCCTCGACGAACACGCGCGCGCCTTCGCGAACGTCGGCGCGACGCAGCCGGCGGCGAGGCGCCACGCGGACTTCGCGCACGAGCGGATCGGGGTGCGTCGATGAGCGACTTCGTCGGAGTCGGAGTCGTGGGCGCGGGAGCGATCTTCGACCAGCACGCGCTCGCCCTCTCCGCGCTCGGCGGGCGGGCGCGGCTCGTCGCCGTCTGCGACGTGGACGACATGAAGCTCCGCGCGGCGGCCAGCGCACATCGCGTGGCCATCGTCTGCCGCGACTTCGCGGCCCTACTGCACCGACCCGACGTCGATCTCGTCGCCGTGTGCACTCCGCCGGCGTTCCACGAGGAAGCCGTCGTCGGCGCCCTGCGCGCTGGCAAGCACGTCGTCTGCGAGAAGCCGCTGGCCCCGACACTGGCGGCGGCGGACCGCATCATCGCGGTCGCTGAGGAGCATGCCGGTCGCCTGTCCGTCGTGTACCAGTTCCGCTACCTGCCCGCCGTGCGGCGGGCCCTGTGGGCGCGTAACGCGGGGGAGCTGGGGAGCCTGCTCTTCGGGCGCTTCCATCGCTTCGCGCGCTTCCGGCGTCCCGGTAGGGCCGCGCGCGCCCCATGGTGGGGCAGCTGGGACATTGCCGGCGGCGGCACCGTGATGACCCAGCTCATCCACGAGCTCGATCTCGCCTGCCTGCTGTTCGGGCCGGCCGCACAGGTGTCGGCCGTGGCGGACACGCTCAACGCGGAGATCGAGTCCGAGGACACCTGCGCCTCGGTCGTGCGCTTCGGCAGCGGCGCCATCGTCACCTGCCAGTCGACGATGTGCGCGCATCGCTCGCGGGCGGGCTTCGACGTGATCGGCACCCGCGGATCGGCGCACTCGCCGTGGGCCTTCGAGTGCCTCGACCACGTGCACCGCGAGCAGGTCCGCACCGCGGCGCTTGCGGCGGTGCCCGACAGCGATGCGCCGGCCAGCGCCCACGCGCCTTACCTCGCGGACGTGCTCGACGCGGTCGAGGCCGAGCGGGCACTGCCGAGCGGTCCGTCAGAGGCACGCCCGTCGCTCGAGCTGGCCACGGCGATCTACGCGGCGAGCGTGAGCGGTGAGTCGGTCACGCTGCCCATCGGGCCGTCTCATCCCTGCTACGGCGGAATAACGCGCGCCGACTACGAGGGCCGGCCGTCACGCCGCGGGGAGGTGGGCGTTGCTGCCTGACACTCGCCTCGCGATCCACGGGGGACCGCGCGCGGTGTCGGTGCCCTACGACGAGCGCTGGCGCTCGGTACACGCAAGCGACGTCGACGCGATCGCCGGCCACGCGATGCGCAACGTCACCACGCTCTCCAAAGGAGACGGCGCGATTGCCGACTTCGAACGGCGGTTCGCGCAGGTCACCGGGACGCGCCACGCACTGGCCATGAACAGCGGCACCGCGTCGCTGCACAGCGCCTACTTCGCGGCCGGCGTTTCCCCCGGCTCCGAGGTGATCGTCCCTTCGTACACGTTCTTCGCCTCCGCCGCCCCGATCCTGCAGTGCGGGGCGACGGCCGTCTTCTGCGACGTCGACCGGCGCACGCTTACCGCCGACCCGGCCGACGTCGAGCGCCGCATCACCCCGCGCACGCGCGCCATCTGCGTGGTGCACATGTGGGGGAACCCCGCGCCGCTCGATCGCTTCACGCAGCTCGCCCAGCGCCACGGCGTCGCGCTGATCGAGGACTGCTCGCATGCCCACGGCGCGTCGTATCTGGGGCGCCCAGTCGGCGGCTGGGGAGACATCGGTTGCTTCAGCCTGCAGGGCGCCAAGGCGGTGTCGGGCGGCGAGGCCGGCATCGCCGTGACCGACGAGCCCGAGCTGTTCGACCGCATGCTCCTGCTCGGCCACTACGGCCGCCTCAAGAAGGGCCAGGCCAAGGACACGTTCGACACCGACCACCTGAGCCTCGGCCTCAAGTACCGCCCCCACCTGTACGCCGTGCTGCTCGCGCAGGGCAGCCTCTCCCGCCTCGACGAGCTCAACCGACGCCGCGGCCACAACTACGCGATCCTCACCGAAGAGCTCGACGGCTGCCGCGCCGTGCAGCCGATCCCGACGACTCCCGGCGCCGTCCGCGGCGGGTTCCTCGAGTACATCCTGCGCTACGACCCCGAACAGGTCGACGGCTTGCGCCGAGACGAGTTCATCGCGGCCGCGAAGGCAGAAGGCGTGCCGATCGCGCCGGAGCGCTACGCGGCCGTCGGCCGGCGGGCGCGCTTGCTGCACGAGTCCCCCATCTTCGCCTCCCAGCACCCCTACGCACTCCGCGACGGCACACCCCCGACCGCCGGGCCGAGAGAACAAGGTCCGCTGCCGGTCACCGAAGCGCTCCGAGGCACGCTCATGACGCTGCCTGCCTTCACCGAGGTGTCAGAGCGCTTCGTCCGCCAATGCGCCCGAGCCTTGCGCAAGGTGGCCGCGGCCGCGGGCGACGCGACGCGATCCGAGCGGGTGGGCGAGGAGGTTCGCACGTGATCAACGGTCAGCCTCGATGACGACGTGGCTCAAACCCGTTCGCGACGCGCTCGACGACGCGCGTGCGCTCGTCCCCGTCTTCATCCGCGATGACGACGCCGGCTGGGACGACGAGCGGCTCATCGGCCTGCTCGACCTGCTCGCCGGCCTCGGACTGCCCGTCGACCTCGCGGCGATCCCCACGCAAGTGGGGCCTGCGCTCGCCCGCGAGCTGTGCGAGCGGATCGACGCCCCTGGCCCCCCGGTCGGCATCCACCAGCATGGGCTGGCGCACGTCAACCACGAGCGCGAAGGGCGCAAGGCCGAGTTCGGACCTACGCGCTCGGCCGGCGACCAGCGACGCGACATACTCGAGGGGCGCGAGCGGCTCGGCGCGCTTCTCGGCGGGCGCGTAGCGCCCATCTTCACGCCGCCGTGGAATCGCTGTAGCGCCGTGACCGCTGCCTGCCTCGGCGAGCTCGGCTTCCACGCGCTGTCGCGCGACGCCGCTGCCCCGGCCGCGAACGCCCCCGGCCTGACCGAGATCCCGATCCACGTCGACTGGTTCGCGCGGCGCAAGCGCGAGCGCCTGAGCTGTGCCGCCGTCGCAGAGCGAATGGCGGCCGATATCACCCGCGGCACAACGCCGCTCGGAGTGATGCTGCACCACGCGGTCATGGATGCGCGCGAGCGCGCGTCGGCCGGCGAGCTTCTCGACCTGCTCGCCTACCACCCGATGGTGCGACCGAGCCCGATGCTCGCGCTCGCCGAGCAGCCGCTCACCGCCGCTCGCGGACGCGACGTCGCGGGGGCCGCGCGTTGACTCGCTGCCTCGTCACCGGCTGCGCCGGCTTCATCGGCTCGCAGCTCGCCGAGGCGCTGCTCACGGACGGCCACACCGTCCTCGGCATCGACTGCTTCAACGACAACTACGATCGCGCCGACAAGCTCGCCAACCTCTGCCGCGCGCGCGACTGGGCTGGCTTCGAGTTCGTCCCCATCGACCTCGCCCGCGGCGAGCTCGAGGATCTCGTCGACGCGTCCGACACCGTCTTCCACCTCGCCGCCGAGCCCGGCGTGCGCTCCAGCTGGGGAGGCCGCTTCGAGACCTACGTGCGCAACAACGTGCTCGCGACGCAGTGCCTACTCGAGGCGGCCAAGCGCCACCCTCGCAAGCGCTTCGTGCTCGCGTCGTCCTCGTCGGTGTACGGCAACGCCGAGACCCTTCCGACGCCGGAGTCGGCGACGCCCAGGCCGTTCTCGCCCTACGGAATGACCAAGCTCGCCGCCGAGCACCTCTGCGACCTCTACCACGGCAACTACGGCGTCGACACCGTCGCCCTGCGCTACTTCTCCGTGTACGGCCCGCGCCAGCGCCCAGACATGGCCTTCAACCGGTTCTGCCGCGCGGCGATCGCCGGGACGCCACTGACCGTCTACGGCGACGGGCGTCAGACCCGCGACTTCACCTGTGTAGCGGACGTCGTCCGCGCCACCCGCGCCGCCGCGGAGGCCACCGATGCCTCCGGCCGGGTGTACAACATCGGCGGCGGCGCGCAGGTCAGCCTCGCGCAGGCGCTCGAGCTGATCGAAGGCTACGCCGGCCGGCCGCTCGCGATCGAGCACCTCGCCGGCGAGCGCGGCGACGTGCGCGACACCGGCGCCGACACCTCGCGGGCGCGCGCCGAGCTGGGCTTCGAGCCCACCGTGCCGCTCGAGGACGGCCTGCGTGAGGAGTTCGAGTGGGCGCTGGGCGCAACGCGCGCCCGCGAGCTCGCGCGCGCCTAACCATGAGGCGCCCTAGGCCCCTTCCCCGACCCTCCACCAGCCGGCTAATCGACCGCTTCGCAGACCCAAATCTCCGCTCCACACCGCGGAGTTTCTGAGTACAACGCGCCCATCTCGGTCGTCGACGCCACGTCGTCGCGGTCGAGCGTTACCAGCCCGATGTCGACCAGGCCGCGCACGAGCCGGCGCAGCAGGTCCGGTCGCGCGTCGGCGGCGGCGCTGAGCTCGTCGACGGTCATCGGCCCGTCGGCGAGTAGGTCGGCCAGCCGCAGGCCCGCCATGGCACTGGCGAGCTGGACCGGGATGTGGCCGACGAGCGGGTTGCGCCGGTGCTCGGCCGGTCCGGGTGGCCCGGTCATCGGACGCCCTGTGTCAGTGCGCAAGGCGCGGGACCAGGCGCATGCGACGGCGCGGAGTGCGGGTGTGAGCGATCTGCTGGGCGCGGTGCTGCAGTTGCCGGACGACGTGGCCGCTGGGCCGGAAGGCATCGGCCACGGCGGTGCCGCTCGCGATCTCTACCGCGGCCTGCGGCTCGCCGCCAATCTCGGCGATGAGGACGTCGCCGGCCACGGGCGGGCGCCGTCGAGGGCGGCCAGCCGCCGCAGGGTGTCGACGTCGGCGGCATGGGCGCGGCGGATCGCGACGGCCGGTATGGCCGTTGCGGTCGGGGTCCGGCTGCTCGAGCGGCGGGCTGCGGCCTGGCGGCGGGCGTCGTCGAGGCGGACGCGATTGGCTTCGTAGGGCAGATAGGTCGACATGTGACGCTGCTCTCGTGCGCGGTATCTGCCCCCAAGACCGGACCCGCCCGCCAAGCTCATCGGGCCGGCTACTGGCCGACGTAGTCGACGTGCCACCACTCGCCGGGCGCATGCACCTTCGACCATCCGTACTTCGAGCCGATCTGGTCGACGACCCGGCGCATCGGCCGAGAGGCCAGGTCAACGGCCGTTCCCTCCTCGTGTGAGGAGGTGCCCGGCGGGTTCGCCGGCGCGCCGCTGCCTTCGAGGAATTCCTGGTAGAGCGCGTCCTGCTGCGCGTAGGTGCGGTAGGCCGACAATGGGCCGCCCGGGTAGAGGTCGATTCCGTACGTCCTCAGGGCCTCGGCATGCATCGCGTTCCAGGCGTCCGCAGCCGCCGGGGCAAGGTGGAGCACGCCGTAGGGGGACGGGATGTCGCCCAACTCCGCGGCGTCGGGACCGTCCCCGCCGCCTGCGGTCACGCCGACGGGCCGCTCGACCCCAGGGGTGCCGGAAGCCAGCGCCGCCGCGCCCTCATCGACGGTCGGAACATAGATCGTGGCCCCAACCGGCAGTTGCGCATCCTCGGCCACGCCGTTGTAGACCGCCACGGTCCTGGTCGTGAGGTTGTTCGCAAAGGCAATCGACCACAAGTCTTCCCCCGGCTGGACGATGTGCGGGGCGTCTGCAGACGCGGTTGCACTCAGCAACAGCACTGCCCCGATCGAGCAGACAACCGCGATCACCCTTCGCAGCATTCGAATCTCCTCTCCGCCGAAACCGCCTGCCCTTCGTTTCGTCCGCACACGCGGGCTCCCTGCCGCCCACCGCGCCCGCAACATCGCGCCCACCGCGCACTACCCTCAGCGCCCGCCCCGTTCGTGCATTGGTCATCGACGCTGAGCAGGACACGAGCGCCGGCCGTCGCCAGCTCCCCCACCGATTCGCCACACGAGGAGCGAGCGTCTCGGCTCGCGTCGCGCCACGTGCGCACCTCGTCCAGAGGAGTAGTGGCTCCAGAACGCCGCTCGCTTTCGTCATCGAGCCGGATCCGCTCGGCGCCGAGGACTCGGAGGTCGGCGTGTCCGACGCCCAGCTCCCGCGCCGAGCTCCAGGACCGTCTGGCCGGGGCCTCGGATCCGCGCGCTCGACCAGTCGTTCGCTGACGTCGCGCGTCGATCTCCATCCCGGCTCCCGGGGTCGCTCTCGCGACTTTGCCATTCGCTCCCACAGCTCGTGGCTACTCGGCCGCCGCTCGGCGGCCGTGCCGATGCAGCGCGTTCAGTCGAGCGTCGGCGGCGGCCCGACGATGTCGATTCCGTAGCTCGCGGCGATCTGCGCGAACTCCTGCGGATCCGGCTCGCTCGGAGACGGCGCCGGCTCGCCGGGGACCACGCTCGGGGCGACCTCGGCGAAGAAGCGCTCCGCTCCGGCGGGCGAGAAGCTGGTCAAGTACTCCGCGTGGTCGGAGGTGACGAGGAACGCGTGCGAGACGCCCTTTGGTGCGAAGACGAAGTCCCCGGCCGTCGCCTCGATCCGCCGGTCGCCGACGAAGAAGGTGATCTCGCCCGCGATCACGTAGAACGTCTCGTCCTCGCGGCGGTGGATGTGAAGGGGTGGAGCGCCGCCGCGACGGTCCCTGCAGAGGAGCTGGAACAGGCGCACGCAGTCCGCCGTCTCGAAGCAGGTGGCGGCGCTCGAGCGCGAGGTGGGGGCCCAGCTCGTAGTCCGCGAGCTGCGGCCGGTGGGCCTCACGCCCGCCGGCGAGGCCCTGGCGCGTCACGCCCGAGTGGTGCTGGAGCAACTGGCGGCCGCCGAGGCCGAGGTGGAGGCGATCGCTGCCCTCGAGACGGGACGGCTTCGAGTCGGAACCTATGCCAGCGCCGGAGCGACACTGGTCGTCCAGGCGGTCGCCGCCTTCCGGAAGCTCCACCCGGGAGTCGAGCTGACCCTGATCGAGGCCGGCCGCGACAAGCTCGTCGAAGCCGTCCGCTCGGGCGAGCTCGACGTGGCAGCTGTGTTCGACTTCCCCGCCCTCGGACTGACGGTGGACCGGCGCCTCGAGGCACGACATCTTCTCGACGAATCGCACGACCTGCTCCTGCCGCCTGACCACCGACTCGCGCGCAAGCGGAAGGTCGCGATCTCCGACCTTCGCGATGAGGACTGGATCTTTCCGACCCTCGGCCCGGACTCGCCGACCCAGAAGCTGTTTACCGCGGCGTGCGCAGCAGCGGGCTACGAGCCGCGGATCGCGTTTCGCGTCAACGACTGCGAGATGTACCAGGCGTTGGTCGCTGCCGGCGTCGGCGTGGGCTTCCTGCCGCGGCTCGCCCTTCACTCGATCCACCCGGGCGTGGTCGTCAAACCGGTTGCGGAGGCTCCGGGACGGCGCATCCTGGCGATCGCGTTGCCGGGCGTGCGCACCGGCGCCGTCGAGGCCTTCCTCGAACTCTTGGAGGGGTTCGCGGCGGCCTACCCGACGCTCCAGGGACCGGCGCGGCCATAGGTGGCCCATCCGGACGTTTGTGAGAGGCGGCCGAGCTACCGAGTGGTCGCGGGAGTCCGAGTGGTCGCGAGAGCTCCAGGGCCCTCGGGCCGCTCCGCGTCGTGGGGAGCCGACCACCTCGTCTGCACGCTGCAATGGCCCGGCATGCCCCAACACCAGGTCCTGAGCTCGATGCGGCTGCTGGCACAAGAGGTGCTCCCGGCACTACACGCAGGCGACGGCAGCGACTGACACTCGCCCGAGGCAGCAGCCAGGTCCGCGCGGCGCTGGCTACCGCTTCTGCACCGAAAGCGGACCCCGCCGAAGTTCAGCGCCACCGCGACGTGAAACGATCCAAGACCTCACGGAGCCGAGCGAAGACCAAGGGAGGCGAGGGTGGCTGACCAAGACGTCGTCGTGATCGGAGCTGGTCACGGTGGGATCGCATCGGCGCTGGCGCTCCAGGACCGCGGGGTCGCGGCGCTTGTCGTCGACGAGGCCGACCAGGTCGCATCGAGCTGGCAAGCTCGCTACGACCGCCTGCGGCTCAACACGTCGAGGCCGACCTCACACCTGCCCGGCCGCCGCTACCCCAAGGGCACGCCGATGTTCCCGACCCGCGACCAGGTGGTGGAGCACATCCAGGGCCAGGCCCGTGCCGCCGGGCTCGAGCTGCTGCTAGGGACCCGGGTGGAACGGTTGTCGAGGGGGAAGGGCAGCTGGACCGTCGAGACCGGCACGCGCGAGATCGACGCCCGCCAGGTGGTGCTTGCGACCGGCTACGAGAGCGAGCCGTTGATTCCAGATTGGGATGGTCGCGAGAGCTTCGCCGGAGAGCTGATCCACTCGGCTGAGTACCGCAACGCCGATCGCTTCAGGTCGAGGCGGGTGTTGGTGGTCGGCCCCGGTTCCTCAGGCATGGAGATTGCCCACGACGTCGCGACGGGCGGGGCGGCGAAGGTCTGGCTGGCGGTGCGAACGCCGCCGACGATCATGTCTCGTGAAGGCCCCGGCGGCTTGCCGGGCGAGTGGATCGGCACGGCGTTGCTGCACTTCCCGACCCGGTTCGGGAACGCGGTCGCCCGCTTCGGAAGTCGCCAGGATTTCGGCGACCTGAGCGAGTATGGCCTTCCCGTCCCCGAGGAGGGGTTGATGACGCGCTTTCGGCGTGACGGGACCGTGCCCGCCATCGTCGACAAGGAGGTAGTCGAGGCGGTCAAGCAGGGGACGGTCGAGGTCGTCGGCGCGGTCGAGTCGGTCGACTCCGCGGGGGTCATCCTCGCCGGCGGAAGCCGTGTCGAGCCCGACGCGATCATCTGCGCGACCGGCTACCGCCGAGCCCTCGAGCCCCTGGTCGGCGACCTCGCTGTCCTGGACGATCGCGGGTGGCCAACCGTCGCGGCGCCGAAGCCCGCGGCTCCCGGCCTGCGCTTCGTTGGCTACACAAGCCGCCCGGGCGCGCTCGGCTTCACGACCAGGCAGGCGAAGCGGTCCGCCAAGGCGATCGCCCGCGAGGTGACGTTCCGCCGCTGAGAGGCTGTCGCAGGAGTTGCGTATGACAAGGCCACCAGACCGCACACGCCCTCTCCACGGAGGCCTGCTCGGTATGGAGGCGCTGCGACGGCCACAGCTCGGCCAAGGGTGCAGTTCGAGAACGCAACGACCGGCCAGAGCGCCCAGCCCCGCTACGAGTTCGGCAGGACAGAGGTCAGGTGAAATCCGCCGAGGTGTCGATTCTGGCGCGCGTCGTTCGACGTACCGGTAACCGCCGCGACCAGACGCCGCTTGGATCGCACCAGGGGAGGGCCAATGCCTGCATCAGTGCTCGACATGTCCATGTCCCTCGATGGCTTCATCGCCGGCCCGAACGAAGGACCCGGCAACGGGCTCGGCGACGGCGGGGATCGCCTGCACGAGTGGGCGGCCCCGGCGCTGCGCGGTGGCCGGCTGGAGGGCGCCGACGCCGACGTCTTCGAGGAGCTGCTGTCCACCGGCGCGATCGTCGCCGGCCGACAGACCTTCGAGCTCGCAGACGGTTGGCACGGCGATCACCATGACGGCGCCCCGATCTTCATCTACAGCCGTCGGCCACCCGGCATCGACGTCCGTGCTTGGCCGCTGGTCACGTACGTGACCGATGTAGAAGACGCGATGAGGCAGGCCAGGCAGGCCGCGGGAGACAAGGACGTGCTCGTACACGGCGCCGCGGTCGCCCAGCGCGCGCTCGCCGCCGGCGTGCTCGACGAGCTCGAGATCCATCTCATCCCGGTGCTCCTCGGCCAAGGACGCCGCCTGTTCGACCACCTCGCGCCCCAGCACATCGAGCTGGAGCGCACCCGCATCCTCGTGGGTGACGGCGTCACCCACATGCACTACGGCGTTCAGCGCTGACCGCGCAGGTTCAGCTCGACCACCAGGAGCTCTCCTGAGGAGAGAGCCTGCGCTCGTACATGAGGCCCGCGTGGATTCCGTCGAATCAGTTACTTTCTCCGAGAAGTGAGTCGTGGCAAGATGTTCCGCAATTCGCGGAGATCCCGCGGGTTGGGGCCAATGAGATCGCCCGTTGGCCCGTTGAAACCTGAGCCGCAGCGACGAGGGCTCGATCGTAGGATGCGTGCCTCGTGGTCGGGGCGTCCCACGTCTCGCTCGACACAGCCGGCTGGGGCGCCACTGCCACGGCGGCCAGATGATCACCGCCCTCGGCTCCGACGCCCCAACTGGCCGGCCTCGTCTACGCGGGGCTTGCGCAAGGAGCGCAAGCGCCGGAGGCTGCTTCGGTTGTTCGTCGTGCGTTGGTCCCGCAGGCGAGGCCTTTTTTCGACCGCTGCTCGGCCTAGTACCCGGGATCTGGCAACGACGTCAAGGACACCCCGGAAAATCCCGGGCCACCGCGATCTGACGCGTCACCATGGCTCCTCCGGGACGACGCGTTCGAGTAGTGTGCGTTCACGTTGACCAGGAATGGAAGAGCGTCGGCCGTAGCGTTTGCGACAGCGTTGGCGGTGGCGCTGCTCGCGCCGTCGGCACTCGCCGTCACCGCCCCGACCCGGGCCGACGTTCAGCGCGCGTTCGATCACGTCGTGGCCACAGGCGTCCCGGGCGCCACCGGCGTGATCCGCGGCCCCCACGGGATCGAGCGCTACTCGGCCGGCGAGGCCGACGTTCGGCGCGGGGTGGCTATCTCGTCGCGCGACCACACGCGCGCCGGCAGCATCACGAAGGCGTTCACTTCCGCCGTCATCCTGCAACTCGTGGCAAGCGGCCGCTTTGGGCTCGACGACTCGGTCGAGAGCTTGCTCCCGGGCGCCTTGCCCGACGGCGACCAGATCACCGTCCGCCAGCTCCTGAACATGACCAGCGGGCTGGCGGATTACTGCAGCGTCCCCGCGAGCCCCGGCGGTCCCGATCCCTGCAACCCCTCGCCCGCGGAGCGGTCCCGTGCGTGGGCGCCGCAGGAGCTGATCGACATCGGCGTGAGCGCACCGCGGACGTTCGCCCCGGGCCAGGGTTGGGCCTATACGAACACCGGCTACCAGCTTCTCGGGATGATCATCGAGCGGGTGACCGGCGATTCCCTGGCGGCGGAGTACCGGCAGCGCATCTTCAGGCCGCTCGGAATGAAGGAGACGCGCTATGCCCCCGACACCGTGGCGATGCCGAGGCCCTTCAGCCGCGGCTATGACGTCCTGGCGGCAGGGAGTTGGCCCGACGACATCACCACGATCAGCCCAACGATCGCCGGTGCTGCCGGCGCCGCCGTCTCGACGCCCGACGACCTCGAGACGTTCATCCGCGCCTACCTCAGCGGTCGTCTCGTTCCGGCCCCGCTCGTTCGCGAGATGAAGGTCGCGACTCCCGGCTCGCTGAACGGCACGCCTCCGTCGATGCCGCTGGAAAAGGGGGGTGTGGGGACCTATGGACTGGGTTTGGAGCACTACACGTGGTCACACAGCTGCGGCACGTTCGGCCACTCCGGCTCGATCCCCGGCTATCACCCGTACTCGTTCAGCACCGCCGACGGAAGCCGCGGGGCGGCGATGTTCCTGAACGCAGATGTCCTGGAGCCGCAGGGAGTGATCGCAGCCAACGAGGTCCAGCGGCTGGTCGCGTGCCGGATGCGCTTCGGCGACATCGGCGCCCGGCAAGGCTGAGCCGCACCACCGCCTGGACCGACTCGCGGGTCACATCGCTCGTGTGACCACTGAAGAACCCGTCCAGTCCCTTAACCCCCGACCTGCATCAGGTCCGATCGGTTGGACCGCGTTGCTCATTGACCAATGACATCTCGGCCAAGTTCACCTGTTACGGCGGGCAGAGGTCGCCAGCGACCTCCGCCCGGCGGTTTTTGGGCGCAGTCAGGCGATCACGGGAAGGTGCGCCGCGTGATCGTCCACTGGCGGTTGAGGTTTTTACTGCAGGGCTGCGGCGGGGAGAGGGCTTGGCCGCTGTCCGGGGGGATGAAGCTGCCCAGGCAGCCCCCACCCTGGTAGGCCACTAGCCGCACTCTCGATCCACCCACCAGGCCGATCGCCCTCGGTTGGCCGTTGCCCGCGTCGCGCACCTGCCACCAGTTCGAACGGTCTGGCAGGTTGGTGGCGCAGGAGTATCCCGAGGTGGCGCGGTTCGACAGGCACCCGAGCAGGCCCGGGTTGTAGCCCGGAGGGGAGTAGTTGGTGAGGGTGTACCACGGCTGGGAGGGCGTGCCGCCGACGACCTTGACCAACCACCGCTGGGGGAAGGGTGGGAGATCGTGCACCACCTCCGAATTCTCGACCAGCACGGGGCCACCGTTGCCGGAAGCGGTCAGGTACAGCTTCGTGTTCGCGGCCAGATGAAAGTAGTAGGCAGTCGCCGCCTGCGCGGGAGCGGCGCACGCGAGCATCCCGGCGGCGACGACGAGAGCACCCATTGCTTGGCGAAGTCGCGTCCTTGCGGTCATATATCAGCCTCCGTGCTGGGGAGAGCCGATCCTACCGCGGACGAGCAGCGAGTTCTGAGAAGCGGCTGAAGGGACTCGAACCCTCGACCTTCTGCATGGCAAGCAGACGCTCTAGCCAACTGAGCTACAGCCGCGCGCGGGGGCGAGTATAGGCGCGCGGGAACGGATCGTCCGAACGGGGGATAGCGGCATTCCCCGCCGACCCATAGGTTGCGGAGCTCGGCCGCTCGGCCCGTTTCGGTCGACGGCGACGGTCTATTCCACGAGTGTGGTCCCGCGGACGCCCTACGGTGCGCCGGGCCAGCCAACGAGGAGGCGCAGTTGATCATCGAAGGGACGCACACGATCGAGGGGATCGAGCGCGAGGTCGTCTTCGACGCGCTCGCCGACCCGGCCGTGCTCGCGCGCTCGCTGCCCGGCTGCCGCCGGCTCGTCGACCAGGGCGACGGCCGCTACGAGATCACCATCGACGCCGGCGTTGGCTCGGTGCGCGGCGAGTACACCGGCGAAGTCACGATCGGCGAGGCCAAGCGGCCCGAGTTCTACGAGGCGACGCTGAACGCGTCCGGCGGGCCGGGCGACGTGCGGGCGACGCTGCAGGCCACGCTGTCCGAGAAGGACGGCGGGACCGACGTGGCCTATCGCATGGACGCGCAGGTCACCGGCGCGATCGCGGGGGTCGGCCAGCGGGTGATCACCGGCGTCTCGCGCCGCAACGCGAAGGACTTCCTCAAGGCGCTCGCCAAGGAGCTCTCCGAGCCGACGCCCGAGGCGCCGCCGGAACCCGCCGCCGTCGCGTCGGATGGCGGGGCTCCCGCCGCCGGCCCGGTCGCGGCCGCCGAGCCCGGGACGGTCTACGAGGGACGGCCGCGCAGCTCCGGGCCGCCGGCCGGCGTGATCGCGGGCATCGCCGCGGCGCTCGCCCTCGTGGCCGTGCTGGTCGCGCTGCGCCGGCGCAAGCGCGACTGACGCGCTTCCTCCCGCGCCGCAACGCCGATTGCGGTAGGACTCGCGCATCCGCTCACTGCTCGTGCTCGCGGGGCTCGCCGCGCTCCCGGCCGGGGCGTCTGCCGCCACCCGCACCAAGGACATCTCGCCCTACAAGACCTTTACGTTCCAGTACACGGCGTCGCGCCCGGACGCGCCGACGGGGTTCAACTACCGGGTCGCGCTCGACCTGCCCGCCGACGGCTCGCAGCCGCCGGTGATCCAGGAGCTCCAGCTCACGTTCGCCAAGGGCACGAAGATCGACCTCGGCGCGCTGCCCGCGTGCACCGCGGACGACCAGACGCTGGTCATGGCCGGCCCGACCGTGTGCCCGCCGCGCGGCCGCGTCGCCACCGGGACGGCCGGCGTGTGGACCGGCCCCGGTCCGCTGCTCGCCCTGAGCATGAACGTGTTCGCGACGGGGTCACGCGGAATTGTCGCGACGCTGGACAGCAACGGCAACGTGCTGCGCGTCCTGCGCGGGACGCTGAGCGGCACGAAGCTGACCGTGCCCGTCCCGACCATCACCGTCGGCAGCGGCGCCGCGGCGCTCTCGCAGGTGAACCTGAAGATCAGTGGCGGCTCGGCTCGGCGGCCCACGTTCACGACGCCGCCGACGTGCCCGAAGGACGGCTGGCCGGTGACCTACGCGCCCCTGTTCGCGTTGCTCGGGCGCCGCACGCTGGTCGACGTCAGCAAGTGCGCGGGGTAGCCGAGCGCTACCGCTGCGCCAGGGACGGCTCCATGGGAGGTGGGGACCCTCGGTCGCCTGAGACGGCCGCGCCGTCTTCCGTCTCGGCGTGGTGGCAGTTGCCGATCGCGAGTCGGGCCAGGGCGGCCCTGACCGACGCGGAGCGCGCCCTGGCTCGGCCGGGCAGGATCAGCAGCGTGAGCAGAACGCCCACGCCAAAGATCCCGGCGGCCCACCAGAACGCCGTCGTATCGCCGTAGACCTGCGCGACAGGAGCAAGGCCTCGGACCTGGGGATGGCTGGTCAGGTAGTTGGCGACAGCGGTGGCGTAGATCGTGCTGAGCAGCGAGGTGCCGATCGAGCCGCCCACCTGTTGGGACGTGTTGACCATGGCGGAGGCGATGCCCGCTTCGTTTGGCGCCACGCCGAGCGTCGCGGCCGAGAACGTCGGCGCGAAGATGCAGCCCATGCCGACACCGATGACGAGCAGACCGGGCAGGACGCCGGTGCCGTAGCTGGAGGTGGGCGTCAGCTGCGTGAACAGAAGCATCCCGACCAGCCCGAGTGCCATGCCCACGAGCACGAGCGGTTTGACGCCCGTGCGCTGAATCACGCGAGTCTGGACGGTCGTCGAGGTGATGACCAGCACGATGGTCAGGGGCAGGAAGGCCAGGCCAGTTTTGAGCGGCGAGAACCTGAGGTTCTGCTGCATGAAGTAGGTGAGGAACAGAAACACCGCGAAGACGCCGGCCCCGGTCACCAAGAGCGCGGCGTACGACCCTCCGCGATCCCGGTCCCACACGATGTGCAACGGCAGCAACGGGTGCTCGACGCGACGCTCGATCAGCACAAACGCGATCAGCAGCAGGGGGCTGGCGATGAGCGCGACGACGGTCGCCGTGGCGCCCCACCCGTGCGTCGCGGCGTTAGAGAAGCCGAACACGAGCGCGAACAGCCCCAAGGTCCAAGTGAGCACGCCGGGAATGTCGATCCGGGCGCGATCGGGATCGCTGTGGTTGACCAGCAGGCGCAACGCAACGATCGTGGTGGGCACCGCGATCACCAGATTGACGTAGAAGCACCACCGCCACGAGAGCACCTGCGTCAGCACACCCCCAAGCAGAAGCCCAAGCGCCCCGGCGCCGCCGGCGACCGCGCCGAAGATCCCGAACGCCCGCGCCCAGTCCGCAGTCCCCGCGAACGTGACCGTCAAAAGCGACAGCGCCGCCGGGGCCAGCAGCGCGCCGAACACCCCCTGCGCCGCCCGCGCGGCGACGAGCACGTCGAACGACTGCGCCAGCCCACCGACCGCCGACGCCCCCGCGAACCCCACCAACCCAGCGATCAGCGCCCACTTGCGACCGAACAGATCGCCCACCTTGCCGCCCACCAACAGCAGGCTGCCGAATGCCAACGCGTAGGCCGTGACGACCCACTGCCTACTGTCGTTGGAGAAATGCAACGCCTGCTGGGCCGACGGCAACGCGACGGTCACGATCGTCGCGTCCAGCACCACCATCAGTTGCGCGACGCTCAGCAAAGCAAGCACCGCCCATCGATTAGGGGCACGAACGGCTTGAGTGGGCATAGCGGCTCGACTTTCGGTTGGCGACGTCGGCTCAGGCTCACACGCCGTGCGGTGACCGGTCATCGCCGGATTCCGATGATTGGCGTCTAGGCAGGGTGTGACGGACGCCGATGAGGCGCTCAGGTGGTCGGAGCCGCTTGGACGCCGCGCTGGCTGGCCCCGGCCTCGGTTCCGTAGACCGCCTTCGCGATCCGCTCGGCGACCATGATCGTCGTCGGGTTCAGCGCCACCGATGGAACCATCGGCATGATCGATGCGTCGACGACACGGAGTCCGTCGATCCCCTTGACGGCGCCATGCGGGTCCACGACCGCCCACGGGTCCGGAGGACGCCCCATCGGCGCCGTCGCGGTCGGGTGCCCATAGGAAGCCAGGTTCGAGGCGATCACGTCTGCGAGCTGGTCGTCCCCGACTCCGTCGCCGGGCATGATCTCGAGCTCGAGGGACTGAGCGAGCGCCGGATTGCGGCCGATCTTGCGGGCCAGCTTCACCCCTTCGAGCATCCGGCGCGCGTCCTTGTCCTCGGCCAGGAAATTGCAGTCGATCTCAGGCTGCTCGCGCGGGTCGCGGCTCCGTAGGGTGAGCGTCCCGCGAGAGTCGGGCTTTACGACGGCGACGCTCAGCGCGATCGCTCCGCCGGTCGGGCTGTACTCGGGTGGCAGCAGGTGCGTCACCGCGATGTGGATGTCCAGCTCATCGCCGCGAGCGTCGCTCGACGGGATCCACAGCAGAGCGCCGACCGCCGGCCGCACGTCGAGCGCGTCGGTTTTCAGGGCGTAGCCGTTGTAGTAGAAGGGCTGGTCTTGAAGGCGCTGCCCGACCGGCAGATCAGCCACGACGTCGATGCCGAGTTCCGCCAGGTCAGCCGCCGGGCCGACGCCCGACCGCAGCAGGATGGCCGGAGTGCCGTATGAGCCCGCGGAGAGGATCACCTCGCCCGCAGGGATCTCGGCGCCGCCTGCGGTGACGACGCCGACCGGCCGGCGCTGGTCGAAGAGCACGCGATCGACGAGCACATCACCGGAGATCTTGAGGTTGGCCCGGTTGCGGACGTCCTCGGTGAGATAGACCAGGCCGGTGTTCTGACGCACGCCGTCGATGACGTTGACCGGGTAGGCGCCGACGCCGCTCGGATTCGGCCCGTTGAAATCCTCGCCCCGGGGGAACCCCTCCGCCACGCTCGCGTCGATGAACCCGCGCAACGAGGTGGTCAGATCGTCGTACGTCTGGTGTCGTATCGGGAACGGCCCCGTGCGTCCGTGGTAGGCGTCGTCGCCGTCGGGCGTGTTCTCCATCTCCCGGTACGTGGCGCTGACGTCCTCGATGGTCCAGTCGTCATTGCCATGGCGCTGCCAGGCCCGGATGTCGCTCGGTCGGGCGCGCATCGCGACCGTCGCGTTGTGGGCCGAGCAGCCACCGAGCGCCTTGGCGCGCGGGGCCGCGATCTCCGGGGAGGCAACTCCACCGCGCGCGGTGAAGCCCCATTCGTGCTCGGGGTTGCCCGGCACATGCGCGGCGTCCCGGAGGTCGTCCGGATAGCCATCGACGCCGTAGGCCACGCCTGCCTCAAGCAGCAGGACAGAGCGGGTTGGACCTTCGCTCAGACGGCTAGCAAGAACGCCGCCCGCCGAGCCGCCTCCCACGATGAGCACATCGGCGCGACCGGCGCGACCGTCGCCCGTGTCTGACATTGAGCTCGTTCTCCTGGGGTCGTTGACTCGAAGCCGGATCGTGGCTGGCGCGCGGGTGATGTGCCATCGCCGGATCCCGGTGATTGAGCAGTCGTCAGCGACCACGAGCCGCGCGGCGCGGGCGCCCGGACTACGACAGTCGGTCTTCGAGCCGGGTGCGCGACTTGACGTCGAGCTTCCGGAACGCCTTCCGCAGGTGGTACTCCACGGTGCTTGCGCTGACGAACAGCCGGGCGGCGATCTCTCGATTGGTGTGGCCTTCCGCGGCCAGCCGAGCGATCTTCGTCTCCTGCGGAGTGAGCTGGTCCAGCGTCTCCACGGCCCGTGTGCGGGCACGCTCGCCGGTCGCCTGCAGCTCACGCCGCGCACGCTCGGCGAACGCCTCCACCCCGGAGTCCCGGAAGACCTCGTGCGCCGTCCGCAGCTGCTCACGCGCGTCCACGCGCCGGCGCCTGCGCCGCAGCCACTCGCCGTACAGGAGATGGGTACGTGCGAGCTGCACGCGGATGCTGGTTGCACCGAGTCGTGCTATCGCCTCTTGGTACAGCTCCTCAGCTTCGTCGCCATCGCTGAGCAATGCCTGCGAGCGGGCCTCGATCCCGAGCGCCCAGTCGGTGCCGGCGGCGTGGGTCGTCTCCTGCACCTGCTCGAACGCGCGGCGGGCACGCTCGGGCTTACCGCAGCGAACGGCAGCCTCGATCAGCTCGGTCAAGGTCCAGATGGCCGGCCCCTCCATGGAGAAGCGCTCGGCCGGTAGGGCGGCGGCCAGGGCGGCTTCGTAGCGGCCGAGCCCGTTGTAGAGCGCTCCCCTGAGGAACTCCGTGACGGTCAGGGCGAGCCCTTCCCCGCGCGCCTCCGCCTCGCCGACTGTGGTTCGGACCAGCTCCGAGAACTCCGCCTCGCGACCCCGCAGGGCAGCGAGCGACAGGCGACCGTAGGGGGCAGCGGCGATTCCCGTCAACCTCGGTCGCCGCCGAGAGCTCCTCCTCGAGGAGGGCTGCCGTCCGCAGCTCGCCCAGGAACGCGTAGACACTGCTCCGGTTGGAGAGGATCAACGGCAGGGCGGAGAGCGCACCCGTCTGCCGCACCAGCTCGAGCTGACGGGTCGAGAGCACCGCCCAGCTCGCGTCATCCCACAGGTACAACGCGACCCAACTGGCGAACCAGAGCCATCGCACCTCCTTCGGCAGCATCGCGGCGTCGCTCCGGAAGGCGCTCAACGCATCCCTGATCAGCGGCGCTCCCGCCGCGTACCCCTCCGTGAACCGGATAGCAAGCCCCTGAAGCAGAAGATCGGACGGGCGCGGTGCGGAGAGCATCGGCGGCCCCGCGAGCGCCGCTTTGCTGACCTCCACCACGCCTCCTCCGCGCCCGAGCCGGCCCGCGAACGTGGCGGCCGAGAGGGCCTCCAGGTACGTCGCCCGCGCGA
Source organism: Solirubrobacteraceae bacterium (assembly GCA_036270095.1). GTDB lineage: Bacteria > Actinomycetota > Thermoleophilia > Solirubrobacterales > Solirubrobacteraceae > DATBDE01. The sequence goes on from DATBDE010000128.1 coordinate 47,872, forward strand.
CTCTCGGGTCGACCGCCTCGAGCTCGCGCGCGGCCGCGAGCAGCAGCGGAGTGGCCTCCCGGCCACGCCGTGACACGAACGCGATCTCAGCGCGCAGCAGGTGCACGTGGGCACGCACACGATCGTCGGTCGCACTCCCGGAGTCGGCGGTCTCGAGGAGGTCGAGGGCGTTGTCGAGCGCGCCCGCCTCGAACTTCGTCTGCGCGGCCGCCAGGG
>DATBDE010000129.1:0-37583 GCA_036270095.1 Solirubrobacteraceae bacterium
CACGCGATCACGGCCGACCGCACCCGCGGGGGCCATGTGCTGCGCGCCCGGGTGCGCAGCGGCACGGTGCGGATCGGGCAGCTCACCGACCTGCACATGGAGCTGCCGCCAGGGGTCGAGCTGCCGACGGGCCCCGACGACGACGGGGCGCTGGACGCCGTCGAGCACCAGGGCTGAAGTCCGCCCCGCGAACACCGCGCGTCCCGTCGGGGGTCTTCGTGGCGTCACGAGCCACGCGCGGCCCCGGCTTCGCCTAGCGCTTCATACCGAAAGGCTCCTTGACCGCCGCTCGCGGCGGCCAAGAGACTGGTGTCGTACGGGCGGCGCTGCTCACGCCGCCAGGCTCTGGAGAGAGGCTCGGACCATGCTCACGTTTTCGCCGCACGCCAAGCTGCGGCTGCTCGCCGTCGCGCTGCTGGCCGCACTCGGCCTCAGCCTCGCCGGCGCCACCCACGACGCGAAGGCGGCCAGCCTCGCCGACATCTTCGCCGCCTGCAACAACTACGGCGACACCCAGGTGGCCAAGCTGTCGCCGGCGGCGACGGACCTGACGCTCCTGTGCCTGATCGACAAGGAGCGCCACAAAGCCGGGAGCAGCTACCTCTCGTTCGACTTCCCGCTTGGGCGCGCCGCGGCAAAGCACGCCAAGGAATCCATCGCGTCGCCGTTCTGGGACATGACCCGGGGACACGTAAGCCACCTCAACCCGGGCACGCCGGTCCCAGCCGATGAGAATCAGCTGATTGCGCTCGGGGGCATGCAGGCCGTCGCGCGGGTTCAGGCGCAGGGCTTCTGCCCGGGTGGCAGCAGCTGGTCATCCGGGGAGATCACGTACAGCGGCGCGGGCGCCGGCTCCACGCCCAAGGCCGCGGTGAAGTGGTGGATGGGCGACAAGGAGCACCACGACGCGTTGCTTGACCCGAAGTGGCGGCGCGTTGGTCCCGTGGGCTACAAGGGCTCGGCGTTCAACCCGCCGCAAACCGGCAACACGGGGACGTTCGTCGTCGAGTTCGGGGTCTGCAACAAGTAGCCGGGCCCCGGCGGCCTGACGGTTGCGGGCAGGCTTGACCAGGGCAATGAATAGTGATTCACTCGACCCATGGTCCGGCGCCGCAAGGCCAGCGTGACCGACGAGGAGAAGGCGCGCACCCGCGAAGCGATCGTGGCCGCCGCGCACGACCAGATCGCGCAGGACGGCTATGCCTCGGCCAGCGTGATCGCCGTCGCGCAGCGCGCCGGCGTGGCCACCGGCAGCGTCTACCGCTACTTCCCCTCCAAGGCCGAGCTGTTCGTCGAGGTCTTCCGCCGCGCCGCCGGCCGCGAGCTCGAGCTCATCGCCGAGATCGTCGACCAGCCCGGGTCGGTGCGCGAGCGGGTCGGGGCCGGTGTGGAGGCGTTCGCGCGCCGCGCGCTGGCCGCCCCCACGCTCGTGTACGCCTTGATGGCCGAGCCCGTGGACCCGGCCCTCGAGGCCGAGCGCCTGGCCAGCAAGGGCGCGTGGCGCGAGCTGTTCGCCGGGCTCCTGCGCGAGGGCGTCGAGGCCGGCGACCTCGCCGCCATCGACCCCGAGATCACCGCGGCCGCGATCGTCGGCGGCATGCAGGAGGCCCTCCTGCTGCCACCCGGCGCCGGCCACGAGGCGCTCGTCGCCTCACTCATCCAGTTCTCCTCCAACGCGATCGGCCATGGCGACCCTTCACGACAGCCTGCTTGAGACCCATTCCGTGGAGAACCAGCCGCCCCCGCTGCTGGACTACAACGCCTTCGACGCCGACCCGGCCCTGCGCGGGGCCATCGAGCGCGAGGGCGGCGCCTGGGGCGTGGACCGGGCCCGCGACTTCGGCGCCGTGACCGGCTCGGCCGAGGCCGACGAGCACTGCCGCCGCGCCCCAGCGCAACATCCCCGTGCTGCACACCCACGACCGCTTCGGCAACCGCATCGACCGGGTCGAGTACGACCCGGCCATGCACTGGATGCTGCGCCTGGCCGTCGAGCGCGAGGTCAACTCGCTGCCGTGGCGCGAGGAGCGCGTCGGCGCCCACGTCGTGCGCGCCACGCTCTTCTACCTCTTCAACGGCCTCGACACCGGGCCGTGCTGCCCGATGTCGATCAACTACGCCGGCGTCCCGACGTTCCGCCAGGACCCGGCGCTCGCGGTCGAGTGGGAGGAGCGGCTTGCTCTGCCCGACTACGACCGCTTCGCGCAGGCGGGCATGGTCATGACCGAGAAGCAGGGCGGCTCGGACCTGCGCGCCAACAGCACGCAGGCCGTCCCCGCAGGCGACGGCTGGTACGAGCTCACCGGCCACAAGTGGTTCTGCACCCACCCGATCTTCGACGTCTTCCTGACCCTGGCGCAGGCGCCCGGCGGCATCACCTGCTTCGTCGCCCCCCGCCCCGACCCCGGCTTCCGCCTGCAGCGGGCTGAAGGACAAGCTCGGCGGCCGCTGCCTGGCCTCGAGCGAGGTCGAGTAGGCCCGGCTGCCCGCCCGCATCCTCGGCGAGGAGGGCCGCGGGACCGCGTTCATGATCGAGCAGATCGTCTGGACCCGGCTGGACACGCTGCTCGGCACCGCGGGGATCGTGCGCCGCGCCGTGGCCGAGGCCACCTGGCACGCCCGCCACCGCTCCGCCTTAGGCGCCCCGCTGGCGCAGCAGCCGGCCATGCGCAACGTGCTCGCCGACCTCGCGCTCGAATCCGAGGCCATGCTGGCGGCGGCGATGCGGATCGTGCGCGGCGCCGCTGGCCCGGCTGTACCGCGACGTGCAGCTCGGCACCGTCTGGGAGGGCTCGGGCAACGTCATCGCCCTCGACGTACTGCGCGCGATGCGCCGCAACCCCGAAGGGGTGCCGGCGCTGATGGCCGAGCTCGAGGGCGCGACCGGCGCCGACCCGCGCTACGACGCGCACCTGAAAGGGGTCAAGTCTTTCTTGGCCACACTGGATCCTGGTGCGGCAAAGAAAGACTTGACCCCCTCCGAGTGGGGCGCGCGGGCGTTCGTGGAGGACCTCGCCGCGGCCCTGCAGGCCGCGGTCCTGCTGCGCAGCGCGCCGCCCGCCGTCGCCGACGCGTTCTGCGCCGGCCGCCCTGGACCCCGACCGCCACCGCGCCTTCGGGACCCTCCCGCGCGGCGTCGACGCCGAGGCGATCGTCGCCCCGGCGCTCGCGCTCTAGACGACCGCGCCCTCGACCGTAGCCACGGCCAGCGCCGCGATTCCCTCCTGGCGGCCGACGAAGCCCATCCCCTCGCCGCGCGTGGCCTTGACGTTGACCGCGCCGTCCTCGATGCCGAGCGCATCGGCCAGCGCCGCCCGCATCGCTTCGCGGTGGGGGGAGATTTTCGGGGCCTCGGCCAGCACGGTGGCGTCGACGTGGACGACGGTCAGGCCGCCATCGTCGAGCAGGCCGGAGACCCGGCGCAGGAGGTCGAGCGAGTCGGCGTCGCGCCAGCGCTCGTCGTCGTCGGGGAAGTGCAGGCCGATGTCGCCCAGCCCGGCCGCGCCGAGCAGCGCGTCGATGACCGCGTGGACGAGGACGTCGGCGTCGGAGTGGCCCTCGAGCCCGCGTTCGTGCGCGATCTCCACCCCACCGAGGACCAGCCGCCGCCCTTCGGCCAGGCGGTGGGCGTCGAAGCCGATGCCGAAGCGCGCGGTCATCCGAGCGGCTCCATCCGCCGCTCGCGCCCTTCGAACACGGTGATCTCGCCGACGCCGAGGTCGCCCAGCACCTCCACCGCCTGCTCGTAGCCGGCGCCGAGATGGTCGGGCGCATGGGCGTCGGAGGACAGCGCGATCGGGTTGCCGGCGTCGAGCACCATCTCCAGGAACGGCCGCGCCGGGTAGAGCTCGCCCACCGGCTTGCGCAGCCCCGCGGTGGACACCTCGACCGCGATGCCGGACTCCGCGATCCCCTCCATGGCCAGGTCGTAGTACCGGCGCAGGTCCCCGTCGGGCTGGGGCCGTTGCCGCCCCCACATCTTCACCAGGTCGGGGTGGGCGAGGATGTCGAACATGCCGCTGCGCGCCGCCTCGCCCAGGGTCTCGAAGTAGCGCCGCCATACCTGGTCGGGGTCGCGCGCGCTGTCCCAGACGTCGAAGTCCTCGTGGTCGACGGCGCCCTCGCGGATGAAGTGGACCGACCCGACCACGTAGTCCCACTCGTAGCCGTCGAGCAGGCTGGCCATGCGGTCCTCCGCCCCGACCACGAAGTCGGCCTCGATCCCCAGCCGCAGGTCGGTCTCGTCGCGCACGAACGCGCAGTAGGCGTCGAGATCGTCGACCGCCTGCGAGCGCCAGAACGGGTGCTGCCACACGTCCAGGGCAGCGGAGAACCGGTAGATGTGCTCGGAGACGCCGAGCTCCTCGATCCCGCGCTCGCTGGCCACGGTCCGGTAGCGGTCGGCGTTCGCGGCCGTGAACGCCCGCGCGGCGGACGTCTCCGGATCGTCCGGGTCGTCCCGGCGCAGGTGGACGTGGTAGTCGGTCAGCACAGGCCGCGCTCCGCGATCTCGAGGTCCAGGGGGGTCGTCACCTTGATGTTGCCCGCCGGGAACCGCACGATCTTGACGCGCCCGCCCATCCGCTCGATGAGCCAGGCGTCGTCGGTGGCCTCGGCCAGCACGTCGTCGGGCACCGCCAGCGCCCGCTCGAGCGCCGCGCGGCGGAACACCTGCGGCGTCTGCACGGCCCACAGGCGCGCCCGCGGCAGCGTGCGCACCACCTCGCCGGCGCCGTCGGCCTCCTTGATCGTCTCCGCCACCGGCGTCGCCGCGATCGCGGCGTCGTGGTCGCCCAGCGCCGCGATCGCCTCGCGTACGAGGTCGGCGGTGATGAGCGGCCGCGCGGCGTCATGGACGACGACCGGGTCGCCCTCGGGCGCCGCCGCCAGGGCGTTGCGCACCGACTGGGAGCGGTGCTCGCCACCCTCGGCGCCGATCGTCCCAGGGGGCGATTCCTCCCCGGGCGGCAGGGCGACGACCACATGGTCCACGACCGGCGCCAGCGCGTTCACCGACCACTCCAGCATCGGCTTCCCGCCCAGCATGACGAACGCCTTGGGCCGGTCGGCGCCAAGGCGTTCGCCACGTCCGGCGGCCACGAGGACCGCAATCGACACCTACTTGGCCGCGACCGGCACCCTGCCGTTGGCCTCGGCCGACTTCGCGAGCAGGTCGTCCAGATGGGTTTCGGCGCCGTCCTCGTCCATCTCGAGCGCGTACATCAGCTCGGACGCGAGGATCTTCTTCGCCCGCGTGAACATCTGCTTCTCACCCGTCGAGAGCCCCTTCTCGGTCTCCCGCAGGGCAAGGTTCCGCACGACCTCGGCGAGCTCATAGATGTCGCCCGTCTTGATCTTGTCGCGGTTGTACTTGAAGCGCCGGTTCCAGTTCTTCGGCATCTCGGAGACGTCGTCGGCCAGCACGTCCAGCACCTTCTTGACCGTGACCTCGTCGATGACCTGGCGCAGCCCCGCCTTCGAGGCGTTCTCGGTGGGCACCATCACGGTCATGTCGTTGTGCAGGATCTTGATCGTCAGGTACTCGCGGCTCTCGCCGAAGATCTCCCGCGTCTCCTTCTTGAGGACCTTGCCCGCGCCGTGGTGTGGGTAGACAACGTTGTCGCCGATGTCGAACTCCACCACGACTACTTCGGTGACGAGGTCCTCGATCTGCTCGTCGATGCTCTGCTCCGGAATCGTTCCTTCCTCCTTCTAGGTCTGCAGATAGCGGTCCACGAGGTTGATCTCCTGTAGCCGGCGAAGCCCCTCGCGGATGTCCTTCGCACGGATCTCCCCCACCCCCTCGACGGTCTCCAGCTCACCGTCCGTGGCGGCCAGCATCTCGTCGAGGCGCCCGAACTCGCGGACGATCTCCTGGACCACGAGCTTGGGCAGACGTGGGATGCGCCCCAGGATGCGGTACCCGCGGGGCGAGACGGGGAAGTCGAGCGTGTTGGCCTTGCGGTCGTAGCCGAGCAGCTCCGCCAGGCGGCCGAAGTCGAGGAGGTCCTGGTGCGGCAGGCGCGCGAGCTGGTCGAGCACCAGGGCGAACTGGTCGTCGGAGGGGTCGACGATGTAGTCGTGGGCGAGCGCGGCGCGGTCGCCGGCGACGCCGACCATGGTCTCGTCGAGCTGCATCTCGATGAGGCGGCCCTCGGTGCCGAGCTCGACGATGTAGCGCTCGATCTCGACCGCCATGCGGGTCACCAGCTCGGCGCGCTGGATGACGGTGAGGACGTCGTGGAGCGTGGAGCCGCCCTCGAACTCGAGCGCGGTCAGCCGGGTCGAGACCTGGTCCAGGCGGGACCGGTACTTGTCCAGCGTGGCCAGGGCCTGGTTGGCCTTGGCCAGCACGACCGGGATGTCCTCGAGGATGTACTTGCCGCCGTCGACGTAGAGCGAGACGACCTCGCGGCGCTGGGAGATGGCCACGACCAGGGCGCTGGTCTGCTTCGAGACGCGCTCGGCGGTGCGGTGCCGGGTGCCGGTCTCCATCGACAGGATCGTCGGGTCCGGCATCAGCTGGACGTTGGCCCAGGTGATCTTGGTGGCGTTGGCGGTCAGGCTGATCGCGCCGTCCATCTTGGCCACCTGGTAGAGCAGCGCCGGCGTGTAGTCGATTTCGAGCTTGATGCCGCCCGAGAACAGGAGCGAGAGCTCCTCCGGGTCACCGACGACGATGAGGCCGCCGGTCTTGGCATGGACGATGTTGTCGATCCCTTCACGGAGCGCCGTGCCGGGAGCAACCATCTCCAACGCCTTGACGAGCCGGGGCTCTTGGCGTGCTTCGAGCTCAGCGAGCTCTTCCCCGGGTCGCGAGGCCATCAAGGCCATTTTAGCGGGGGGAAAGGTACGAAACGTGGGTGTAATACATGCGCGGACCGGATGTCGAAATCCGCCCGCCGACTTCGTCTACAGGGTGGAGGCCCCGATAGGGACCGATGAGTTTCCCCGCCCCCGGCGGTCTCCAGACCAGATTCCCATGACGATGACGGAGGCGACCATGACGAAGGCAACCGACAGCCGGTCACGCTGGCTGGCTCTGTATGTCCTGTGTGTCGGGATGCTGATGATCGTGCTCGACGCCACGGTGGTGAACGTGGCGCTGCCCTCGATCCAGCGCGACCTGGGCTTCTCCTCGTCCAGCCTGGCCTGGGTGGTCAACGCGTACCTGATCGCGTTCGGCGGCCTGCTCCTGCTGGCCGGGCGGCTCGGAGACCTGATCTCCCGGCGTGGGGTGTTCCTGGCCGGACTGGGCGTGTTCACGCTCGCCTCGCTCGTCTGCGGGCTCGCCGACAGCCAGGAGATGCTCATCGCCGCGCGCTTCGTGCAGGGCGTCGGCGGCGCGATGACCTCCGCCGTCATCCTCGGCATGATCGTCACGATGTTCCCGGAGCCCCGGGATCAGGCCAAGGCAATCGGCGTCTACGCGTTCGTCGCCTCGGCGGGCGGCTCGATCGGCCTGCTGGCCGGCGGCGTCATCGCCGAGTCGATCAACTGGCACTGGATCTTCTTCGTCAACCTGCCCATCGGCCTGATCACGGCCGTGCTCGCCACCCGCCTGCTGAACCGCGATCGCGGGATCGGCTTCGGCCAGGGCGCCGACGTCCTCGGCGCGCTGTTGATCACCGGCGCGCTCATGCTCGGCGTCTACACGATCGTCAAGCCCGCCGCCGAGCTGGGCTGGGGCGCGGGGCAGACGCTGGCCCTGGGCGCCGTGTCCGTGGCGCTGCTGGTCGGCTTCGTCGTCCGCGAGGCCACGGCCCGCAACCCGCTGATGCCGCTGCGGCTGTTCCGCTCGCGCAACGTCTCGGGTGCCAACCTGGTCCAGGCCCTGTCCGTGGCCGGGATGTTCGGGATGTTCTTCATGGGCTCGCTGTACCTGCAGCGCGTGCTGGGCTATGACCCGCTCGAGATCGGCCTGGCCTTCCTGCCCACGACGCTGGTGATGGGGACGCTGTCGGTGCGCTACTCCGAGCGTCTGGTCACCCGCTTCGGCGCCCGCCGGACGCTCGTGCCCGGCCTCGGGCTCGTCGCCGCCGGCCTGGCCCTGTTCACCCAGGTCCCCGAGCACGGCTCCTACGTCGTCGACGTCCTGCCGTCGATCGTGCTGATCGGCGCCGGCGCGGGGACGGCGTTCCCGGCCCTGATGAACATCGCCATGTCGGGCGCCACGCCGAGCGACGCCGGCCTGGCTTCGGGTCTCGTGAACACGACCATGCAGGTCGGCGGGGCCCTCGGCCTGGCCGTGCTGGCCACGCTGGCCGCCACGCGGACGGCGAGCCTGCGCGGTTCCGGCGAGTCCACCGTCCACGCGCTGATCGGCGGCTACCACCTGGCCTTCGTGATCGCCGCCGTACTGGTGCTGGCCGCCCTGGTCGTCGCGATCACGGTCCTGCGACCCGCGCCGGCGCAGGTCCCCGAGCGCGAGGCCGACGAGCGCGCCCGCAAGGGCGAGCCCGCGATCGAGGGCTGCTAGCCCATCGCGCCGGCGCCGACCACGGCGCCGGCGCCGATCAGGCGGTCGTGGGCACGGGGGCGCGGACCATGTTCAGCGCGAGGTCGGCGTACTCGCTCGCCACCGCCTGCGCGGTCAGGGGGCCGTCCTCGTGAAACCAGCGGGCGATGCTCACACTCATCTCCAGGATCGCGAACGAGGTCAGCGCCGGCGTGCCGGTCGTGAACGCGCCCCTCGCGACGCCGTCGGCGATGATCCCGCGGATCGCGTGCTCGTGGCGCTGGATGCGCGCGAGCACCTCGCCGCGGGCGGGCTCCTCGAGGCTGGAGCCGTCGCGATTGACGACGAGCGCCTCGCGCCGGTGGGTGGCGTGGCGCAGCGCGTAGACCTCGACCGCGCGACGCAGGCGCTCAGCCGGGTCGGTCACGTCGGCGACGGCGGCCTCGTAGTCGGCCAGCACGGCCTCGGTGGTCTCCACGGCGATGTCGACCAGCAGGTCCTGCTTGGAGCGGATGTGGCTGTAGAGCGTCGGCACCCGGACGCCGACGCGCTGCGCGATCGCGCTCATCGTCGTGCCGTGGTACCCCCGCTCGGCGAACACGGTCAGCGCGACCTCGTGGACGTCGTCGACGCGGGGCCGTACGGGTTTTGTCGCGGCCATCGCCGGGCATCCTACCTAGCGCTCGCTAGGAACGCATCGACGAAGGGAACGAGAGATGTCTGCCTCCACCCAGCTCCGCTCGGCCCATCCGGTCCCCGCCCTGCGACCGACGAACGTCGGGCGCTACGAGGAGGTGACGCTCGAGCGCAGCCACGACGGCCGGGTGGCCACGATCACCTGGGACCCGCCCAAGCCGCTGAACCCGCTGTCGGTCGCGCTCACCGACGAGCTCGTGGCCGCCGTCGAGGAGGTCGCGGCCGACGAGCGCCTGCACGTGGTGATCTTCCGCGGCGCCGGCGGCTGCTTCTCGGCCGGCGACGACCTGGTCGAGATCCACGAGGGCATGTGGGGCGACCCCAACCAGACCATGCGCCGGATCCGCTTCTACCAGCGCTTCGCCAACACGATCGAGGACCTGGACAAGATCACCGTTGCCGTGGCCGAGGGCTTCGTGCTCGGCGGCGGGCTGGAGATCACCATGGCCTGCGACCTGGCCATGATCGCGGAGAGCTGCCGCTGGGGCATGCCCGAGGTCGACAGCGCCATGACGCCCGGCTGGGGCGGCACGACGCGCATGATCCGGCTCATCGGGCGCCGCCGCACGAAGGAGATCAACCTCATCGGCGCGCTGCAGTCGGCGCAGCGCGGCGTGGACTGGGGCCTGTTCAACCGTGCCATCCCCGACGCCGAGATCGACGCCGAGGTGCAACGGCTGGTCGAGATGTTGCTGGTCAAGAACCAGCAGGCGCTGCGCCAGCTGAAGTTCACGATGAACAAGAACGCCGACGCCGACATGACCACGGCGCTGGCCTTCGAGGCCTACAGCGAGCTGGCCACGGCGGCGATCAACTGGCGCCCGGAGACGCCGGGGATCCCCGACGCCGAGCCGGGCAAGGGCCTGGAGGCGTTCACGGAGAAGAACGAGCTCTGGGAGGAGCGCCGCAAGCGCGCGATCGACTTCTGGTCGGCGTGAGCGCGCCATGTTGCACGCGGACCTGATCCGCCCGCTGGCCACGGCGCTGCACGACCACGCACAGGCGCGGGGCGACGAGCTCGCCTTCGCCGACGACGAGCGCCGCTGTAGCTGGGGCGAGCTCGAGGACCGGACGCGCCGCCTCGGCTGCGCGCTGGCCGAGCGGGTTGCGCCGGGGGACGTCGTCGCGATCTCGATGGGCAACCGCGTCGAGGCGGTCGAGGCCTACCTCGCCGTCACCCGCGCGGCGGCCGTGGGCGCGTTCCTGAACCCCGCGGCGGCCGACAGCGAGCTGCGCTACACGCTCGACGACTGCGGCGCGGACGTGCTCATCACCGACGCGGACGGTCGCGAGCGGCTCGGGGGCGGCGTCACGGTGGAGGAGCTGGCCGCCGACGACGGTCGCGCCTCCCCCCGCGACGACCTCGACCTCGACGCGCCGGCGTGGATGCTCTACACGTCGGGCACCACCGGGCGGCCGAAGGGCGTGCTGCTGACCCAGCGCTCGTGCCTGTACGTCGTGGCCGCGTGCTGGGCGCCGGCACTGGGCCTGCGGGCGGGCGAGTGCCTGCTCTCCCCCCTGCCCCTCTTCCACTCCTACGCGCTGAACATCTCGGTGGTGGCGATCGTGGCCACGGGGGCGAGCGAGCGCGTGCTCCCGCGGTTCAGCACCGACCGCGTGCTCGAGCTCCTGCGCACGCGCCCGATCACGCTGCTCGCGGGCGTGCCGACGATGTTCCACTACCTGGCCGACGCGCTGGGCGAGGATGGGCGGCTCGACGCGCAGGCGCTGCGCGCGTGCGTGTCGGCCGGCGCGATCCTGCCCGCAGAGCTGACCGAGCGCTTCGAGGCGCGCGCCGCGGTGCCGCTGCTCGACGGCTATGGCATCACCGAGACGTCGACGATGGTGACCATGAACTGGCCCGACGGCGCCCGGCCGGCGGGCTCGTGCGGGCTGCCGCTCCCCGGCTGCGCCGTACGGCTGGTCGACCCCGGCACGGGCGCCGACGTCGAGCCGGGCGAGGAGGGCGAACTGCTCGTGCGCGGCCCGCAGGTGATGCTCGGGTACCACAACCGGCCGCAGGACACGGCCGAGGCGCTGCGTGACGGCTGGTACCACTCCGGCGACCTGGCCCGCGCCGACCCTCACGGGTTCTTGACCATCACCGGCCGCATCAAGGAGCTGATCATCCGCGGGGGCGAGAACATCTACCCAGCCGAGGTCGAGCAGGCGGTCGCGCAACACCCGGACGTCGAGGACGCGGCCGTGGTGGGGCGGCCGGACGAGGCGCTGGGCGAGGTCGTGGCGGCGTTCGTGGTGCCGCGCGGCGAGGACGTCGACGCCGACGCGGTCAAGGCGTTCGTGGGCGAGCACCTGGCCGGGTTCAAGGTCCCGGCCGAGGTCCACGCCATCGACGTGATCCCGCGCACGGGGTCGGGCAAGGTGCAGCGACACAAGCTGGCCAAGCGGCTGGCCTAGGCGGCGGCACGCTCGGGTCGCGGCAGCGCCAGCCGAAGCGCTTCGCGCAGCGTCGCCGCCTCGGTGGCGCCGCTTCCGGGCGGGCCGATGACCGGCCGCAGGCCGAACTTGCGCGCCTCGGCAGCGCGGCGGTCGGCGTGGGCGACCGTGCGCACCTCGCCGGTCAGCCCGATCTCGCCGAAGCAGGCGGGCGGCGCGCCGTCGGCCCCGGCCAGGGTCGCTCCGCGCGCGGCGCCGGCCACCGCCAGGGCGACGGCGAGGTCGGCGCCGGGCTCGTCGACCCGTACCCCGCCGACGACGTTGACGAACACGTCGCTGTTCCCCAGGCCGAGGCCGCCGTGGCGGGCGAGCACGGCCAGCACGAGGGCGAGCCGGTTGCGGTCGATGCCGCTGACCACGCGGCGCGGTGGCACGAGCTCGGATTCGCTCACGAGCGCCTGCACCTCGACCAACAGCGGCCGCGTGCCCTCCATCGCCGCCAGCACCACCGAGCCGGGCGCGCGCGTGGCCTCGGCCACGAACCGCGCCGACGCGTCGAGCACCTCGACGAGGCCGGCGTCGCGCATCTCGAACACGCCGGTCTCGTCCACCGAGCCGAAGCGGTTCTTCAGCGCCCGCAGGGTGCGGTAGGTGCGCTCGCGCTCGCCCTCGAACTGCAGGACGCAGTCGACCAGGTGCTCGAGCACGCGCGGTCCGGCCAGCGCGCCCTCCTTGGTGACGTGGCCGACCAGCAGCACCGCCGTGCCCGCCGCCTTGGCCACGCGCATGATCGCCCCCGCCACCTCGCGCACCTGGCCCACCGAGCCGGGGGCGCCGCTGAGCGTGTCCGCGTGCAGGGTCTGCACGGAGTCGACCACGCAGGCCTGCGGCCGCCGGGCCTCCAGCGTCGCGAGGACGGCGTCGAGCGACGTCTCGGCCAGCACGGGCACGTCCAGCGCGGCCGGGGTCAGCCGCTCGGCGCGCAGGCGCACCTGGGCGGGCGACTCCTCGGCCGAGACGTAGAGCACGTCCTTCCCGGCGGTGGCCAGGTTTGCGAGCGCCATCGTCGTCAGCGTGGACTTGCCGATACCGGGCGAGCCGCCGATGAGCACGAGCGAGCCTGGCACGAGGCCGCCGCCGAGCACCCGGTCGAGCTCGCCGATCCCGGTGGCCAGGCGGCGCACGGCGACGGCGTCGACGTCGCGCAGCGGGCGCACGGTGCCGGGCCGCGCTATGCGGGCCCCGGGGCGGGTCGCGGGCGCGACGCGCTCCTCGGCCATGGTGTTCCACGCCCCGCAGCCGGCACACCGGCCCTGCCACTTCGGCTCGGCGTGAGCGCACTCGGAGCAGACGAAGGAGGAGCGGGCGCGGGCCATCTCGGTCAGCGTAGGTTCCGAGCAGGACGAGTTCGCCCCCTACGCTCTGTGCGTGCTCACCGGCGCCCATGTGATCGTGTTCTCGCCCGAGGCCGAGGCCGCCCGCGCCTTCTTCGCCGAGACGCTCGGCCTGCGGTCCGTCGACGCCGGCGGCGGCTGGCCGATCTTCGCCCTGCCGCCGGCCGAGCTCGCCATCCACCCCGCCGACGGCCCGCCCCACCACGAGCTCTACCTCATGTGCGACGACATCGAGGCCACGCTGCGCGAGCTCGAGGCCAAGGGCGTCGAGGTCGTCCAGCCGGTCAGCGACGAACGCTGGGGCCGGCTGGCGCGGATCGCGGCACCGGGGTTGGGCGAGCTCGGCATCTACGAGCCGCGGCATCCATCCCCAGCATGAGCGCGCAGCCCGAGGTGGCGCCCCAGCGCGAGAGCGCCCGAGCGCTGCGGACGGCGGCGGGCGCATCCCGAGCGGCGATGAGCGCCTCGGCAGCGGCGGGAAGCTCACCCCGCTCGGCGCAGCGCAGGTAGGCGAGGCTGAGCGCGGTGGTGCGGTCGGCAGCCGCATCCGCGATCGCGACCGGCGTCCCCGCCGCGGCCAGCCAGCCGGCATAGCCGGCGAGGACGTCGTCGCCGGCGGGCGTGAGCCCCTCACCGCGGCCGGCGAGCAGCGCAACCCCCGCCGCGAGGTCGCCGCGGGCCAGCGCGTCGACGCCGGGGCGGAGGGGTGGCGAGCAAGCGGCTTGCTCCAGCCACCACGTTCCCGGTGCCGGGGCCTCCCGTCGCCGCCGCACCCGCATCCTCTCGAGCCCCACCCGCTGCTCGCCGACGATCAGCACACCCTCGGCCACGCTGGCGGGCGCGCCCACGTCCAGCGGCCCGAGGCCTGCGACGTGCAGCGACAACGGGCCGTGCGGTGCTCGGGGTGGCGCGAGCAGGACCCACCCGCCCGCCCCGAGCGAGAGATAGCCGCCGCCGTCGAGCGCGACCTCGACCCGTCCGGCGCCGCCAGCCCGCAGCGCACGGGCTGCGCCCGGGCCGGCCCTGGGGGCGCGGGGCCCGGTCACGCCCGATCGAGCTCCTCCGCCAGCGCCACGATCGCGTCCGCGAACGGCTCGAGCGGCTGGTGGGCCACGCCGGCCCCGATCTGGCCGGCGCCCGCCGACGCGTGCAGCACGCCGGTGCTGATCTGCGGCGTGACGCCGAGCTCGACCACCAGCCGCGCGTCGATCCCCACCGGCGCGCCCGCCGAGTCGAGCGCCGGGACCGTGAAGCGCTCCGAGCGCGCGCAGCAGATCTCGGCCATGAGCTGCGTGCGGGCCACGGCGTCGGCCGCACGCCCGCCGAAGAACGACGCGACGACCGGCGCCGCGGCGAGCGCCATCCCGCCCAACCCGACGCATTCGATCACCGCGGAGTCGCCGATGTCGAGGGCGGCGTCCTCCGCCGCGTACCCGCCGCGCAGCACCGCGTCCTGCACCGGCGCCGCCGGCGCCTCGAACCAGCGCCCGGGCAGCCCGGCCACCCGCACGCCCATGTCGGTCCCGTTGCGGGAGAGCAGGGTGACCACCGACGCCCCGCGAACGCCCTCGGCGGCCAGCGACGCCGACTTGGCCGCGGCCATGGTCAGCGGCAGGAAGAAGTGGTGGTTGCCGGCCACGAACCGCGTGACGTCCTCGCTGCCCAGCGCTGCGAGGCCGGGCGCCAGGAAGCGCAGCAGCAGCGCTCCGGTGGCCTGGCTGCGCATGTGCAGCTCGTCGCCCATGTGCAGCCCCTGCGCGGCGAGCGCCAGGACGTCGACCGGGCCCTCGCGCTCGAGCACCCGCGCCAGATCGGGGCCGACGCGGTCGCGCAGGAACCGCAGGCCCGCGACCGCTTCGTCGTCGCCCACCCCCATCCACAGCGTGTTCCCGGGCCCCTCGTTCAGGGTCGAGCAGGCCCGCGCGCCCGAGGCCTCGTCCTCCACCACCCACACCGGCATCGAGGGCGAGCACACGCCGGTCATGGCGCCGACGTGGTCGCGGGCGTTGCCGCTCTCCAGCGCGATCTCGCCGGCCGCGATCAGCTCCGCGGCGCGCTCGCGGTCCGGCGCCCAGCCCTCGAACACGCATGCGGCCAGCAGCGCGCGCCGCTGCGGATCGCACACGCGGTCCCACGCGATCGGCGGCCCGGAGTGGAGCAGCGTGCGGTCGCCGAGGCCGCGGACCACTTCGCCGGCCGGCGCCACCGTGCGCGCCAGCGGCCGCGCGCCCTCGATGCGCGCCATCGCGCGGGCGTTGGCCTCCTGTACCGCGTCGCCGTGGCGACCCCACAGCGCCGACAGGGCCGCGATCGACCGCGCGTCGCCGCCAGCCGGCGGGCGCCAGTCGACGTCCGTCGCCGCCGCGCCCTGCTCGCGCAGCTCGGCCCCGAACAGCGGGAGCCCGACGTTCAGCGCCGCCAGGCGCGCCTCCGGCCCGTCCGTCACACTCGCCGTCCCGTGCCCGACCTCGCCGAGCTCGCCGCCATCGTCCGCCACGCCCCCGGCGTGCGCGCCAAGCGCGACCTGGCCCTCGTCGCCGGCGCTCTGCCGGGCGTCGACGGCGACGACGCCGCCCTCGTCGAGCACGCGGGCGAGCAGCTCGTGCTCGGCGGCGAGGCGATCCTCCCGGCCTTCGTGGCGAGCAACCCGGACGGCGCCGGCGCCGCGGCCGTGGTGACGAGCCTCGCCGACGTCCGCGCCATGGGCGGGCGGCCGCTCGCGCTGGTCGACACGCTCGTCAGCCCCGACTCCGAGCACGCCAAGGCGACACTGGAAGGCCTCGCCCGCACCGCCGACCTGCTCGGCGTGCGCGTGGCCGGCGGGCACCTCACGCTCGGCGGCCCCCCGGCGCTTTCGGCCTTCTGCACCGGCGTGGCCCGCGTGCCGCTGCGGGCGGCGGCCGCGCGGCCGGGCGACGCGCTCGTCGCCGCGTTCTCGCTCGAGGGCGAGTACCTCGCCGACGGGCCCTTCTGGAGCTCGCTGGCCGCCCGCGACCCCGGGCGGCTGCGCACCGACGGCGAGGCGCTCGTCGAGGTGGCCGAGGGCGGGCTCGCGCACGCCGCGCGCGACGTCTCGATGCCCGGCGTCGCGGGCTCGCTGCTCCAGCTCAGCGAGCTCGCCAAGGTCGGAGCGACGCTCGACCTCGACGCGCTCCCCCGCCCCGACGCTGCACCGCTCGAGCGCTGGCTCGTCACCTTCCCGAGCTTCGGCTTCGTGCTCGCCGCACGCCCCGGCCGCGCCGAACAGGCCTGCGCGGCGTTCCGCGCCCGCGGCCTCGCCGCGGCGGTCTGCGGCGCCTTCGACGCCACCGGCCGGCTCGCGCTCTCGCTCGGCTCAGAGCAGGCCACGGTGTGGGACCTCGGCCGCGAGCCCCTCACCGGCCTCGCCCGTTGAACGAGCGGAGGTCGATGTCCATCGGGCGGTGATCGACGCCGTGGTAGGGCTCGACGTCCCCGGCCTCGTTCCACCCGAGCTCGGTGAAGAAGCCCACGTTGGGGACCTGGATCATCGCCACCATCCGCTCGCCCCCGCGCGCCCCGGCGGTGGTGACCGCGAAGCGCACGAGCTCGGCCCCCAGCAGGCCATGCCGGTACGGCCGCAGCACTGCGAGCCGGTCGCCCTTCCAGAGCCCCGGCTCGGCCAGCGGGTAGAGCCGGACGACGCCTCCGATCTCGTCCGCCCCCACGCCGACGACGTGCACGGTCGCGCGATCGTCATCAGACGGATCGCGATCCCCGCCCGCGAACAGTGCCTGCTCCTCCACGAAAACGGCGTGGCGCACGGCGAAGTGGACCGCGAGCTCGGCCGCGGACGCGGCCGGCCGGCACCGCCACGTGCGCGGCGGGCGGCTAGCCCCTCTGCTCCACGGCCAGGACGCTGCCCTCACGCAGCGCCTCCTTCCGGAACACGCGCTCCCATGCGGAGAGGCCGGAGCACGCCTGGCAGCGCGCACAGCCCGCTCGGGCCTCTTCGTGGTCGAGGCCGTGCTCGGACAGCATCGCCGACACCGAGCGGTAGACCTCGGCGACGTAGTCGGGATCGGGCGGTGCGACATCGGCCATCAGCGTCCCCGGCACCGGCCGCAGCGGCACGACGAACGGGTAGACGCCCACCTCGATCGCCCGCCGGCAGCCCTCCTCGGTGTAGCCGGGGCGCTCGCCCATGCCGAGGATCACGTAGGTAGAGACGGCGCCGCGCCCGAACACCTCGATGGCGCGCTCCCAGGCGCGGAAATAGCCCTCGACGCCGCACTGGGCCTTGCCCGGCGCCACCTCGGCCAGGACCTCGGGGTCGAACGTCTCGAGGTGGATACCGACCGCATCCACGCCGGCGTCGCGCACGTGCTGCAGCACCGAGAGGTCGTCGGGCGGCTCGAACTGCACCTGCACCGGCAGTCCGCACGCCTCCTTGATCGCCGCCGCGCACTTGGAGATGTACAGCGCGCCGCGATCGCGGCGGTTGATCGAGCCGGTCGTCAGCGTGGCGTCCACGGCGCCGTCGAGGTCGCGCGCCGCCGTGCACACCTCGGCGAGCTGCGCCGGCGTCTTGACCGGGATCGTCTGCGCACCTCGCGTCAGCTCGATGCCGCAGAAGCGGCACTGCTCGTGCGTCCCCCAGTAGATGCACTTCTGCACCACCGTCGAGGCGATCGAGTCCAGGTGCAGCAGCGCGATCTTCCAGTACGGGACACCGTCCGCCGTGGACATCTCGTAGATCTTCGGCTGCTGCGGGATCGCCACCGGGCCGACGTACTCGTCGCCGCGGAACAGCTTGGCCGAGCGCTCGCCCAGCCGCAGCCGGTAGGGCGAGGCCTGCGCAAAGCGCGAGTGCATGGGCACGGTCAGCGGCAGGCCGCGCACCCATACGAAGCCGGCGTCGGAGGGGCCGGCGCCGCCGCGGCGGCCCGGCACCTTGGTCGTGCCGGATTCGTCCTCGACGCGCACGCCGAGCGACTGCAGCTCGACCAGGAGCCGCCGGTCCTCGATGTCGAGCGTGCGCTCAGCCACGACCGGCGAAGAGCTCCTCGTAGTTCTGCCAGAACACGCGCTCCTTGAGCTCCTGCGAGATGCCCCGGATGCCGTTGATCTTCCAGTACTC
Organism: Solirubrobacteraceae bacterium; assembly: GCA_036270095.1. Taxonomy (GTDB): domain Bacteria; phylum Actinomycetota; class Thermoleophilia; order Solirubrobacterales; family Solirubrobacteraceae; genus DATBDE01. Next base: position 18,044 of record DATBDE010000129.1, read on the forward strand.
GGAGTCGAAGTCCGACCAGGGCTCGTCGGAGCCGAAGAACACGCGGTCGCCGCCGACCCCGGTGCGCTCGATCTCGGTGAGCAGCCAGCGCGCGCCGAACCCGACCGCCCACGAGGTGTCGGTGTAGACCTTGTAGCCCTGCTCGACCCAGGACAGGAACTTCGGCACGAGCTTGATGTGCCCGGAGACGCCGCCGCCGAAGTGGACGAGGTAGATCTTGCAGCGCTTCCCGTAGCGCTCGACCAGGGGCATGAAGTTCGAGATGTCCGAGTTGCCGCCCGGGCTGGTGTGGAAGTGGAAGACGAGGTCGTGCTCCTCGCACACGTCGAAGCACTCGTCGGCGATCTTCAGCGTGTCCTCGTCCCAGGTGCCGGGGTCGGGGTTGCCGCCGAGCAGGAAGGTCGTCTTCAGCGCCACCACCCGCGACTCGCCGGCGAGCTTGAGCGCCTTGCGCGTCATCTCCGCGTTGCGGGGCAGGAACGACACCCACAGTGCCCCCAGCACCCGGTCGCTGCTCGTCGCCGCCTCGAGCACGACGTCGTTGAGGTCGAACGAGATCTCGTGTACCGGGACCCCGTAGTTGGACATCGTGAGCGCGCGCTCGATGTTGTACTCGTCCATGTGCTTCTTCATGAACTCGTCCGGGTTCCGGTAGTCGTAGACCGTCGGCTTGACCGGGTGCTCGAGGTCGTAGAACTTCCACGGCGGGATCTCGCCGATGTGGCAGTGCGCGTCGATGATGCGCTTGGGGTGGTTCGTCATTTCGCTCCTTCTCCGAAGGTCGTGCGCGCCTGGTCGGTCCGCGCCTGCCACTCCTCGTGCGTGTCGTAGCGCTGGCTCGGCATCAGCGGCGGCTGGTCGACCAGCCACGCCCCGGTCTCCGGATCGAGCTGGACGACCTCGAGGTCGAACGTCGGCCGCGGCCGGTCGAGCTCGGTCTTGCTCGACGCGTGGAGGGCCCGCCCGGTGCGGGTGTGCATCTCGAGCCGCTCGGAGCCGAACGGGGTCACGTCCTCGAACAGCACCACCCACTCCTGGCGCTCGCGCTTGGCGCGCTCCAGGCGCTCGCGGGCGATCTCCTTGCCGCGCTCGCGCGTGATCTGGCGGTGGCGATGGGCAAACGCCGCGTCGCGCAGGGCGCTCATGTCCATGACCGAGCGCATGCTCGGCGACGAGCGCGACACCACCTCGAGCGCGATGTCGCGGCGCTCGCGCCAGGCCACGAACAGCTCCTCATCGGTGCGCACGTCGCCGAGCTCGGAGGCGATCGCGCGCACCGCGGTCACGTACTGCTCGTACAGCGCCGCGTTCATCATCACGCTCGGGTAGACCCGCGCCTCCGCGCGCCGCCACGTCGCCACCGCCTCGTCGAGGTCCGCCACCATGTCGGCCTCGGTTGTCGCTGCGCCCGCTACACCGTCCAGGTGTTGAGCTGGAACGCCTTGTCGCGGAACGCGGTCAGCGCCGCGTCCAGGACGTCGAGCGGGTGGAACGGCTTGACGCCGTCCATGAGCAGGTCCTCGGGGAAGCCGTAGAGCGCTCCGCAGGCAAAGCGGCAGGCGTACACGGTCCCGCCCTCGTCGAGGAAGGTGCGGATCTGGTTGTTGATGGCCATGTGGCCCGGGAACGCCTCGTCCCCGACCTTCGGGAACCCACGCGTGCCGGACGCCATGAGGACGCCGGGGCCGTAGAGCACGAGGTTGGTTTCGAAGCCCTTGCGCAGCACGCGGGTCGTGGTGAGGAGGTTGACCAGCCCGACGGAGCCCTCGTACGGCACCGTGTGCATGAACGTGTAGGCCTTCTCTCCGGGCTCGGCCTTGACGTCCGGGAACACCTTCTCGGACACGTCGAAGAGTTCGGTACCGGCAGGCTGCTCGGCGATTGCGCCCTTGGACACTCTTGTCCCCCTTGGGAGTGACGGCGGCTGCACCACGGAGGGGCCCCCGCGGCGCACGGTCCGTGTCGGATCGCGAATGACACCATTCCGAAACCGATGCGACAAGTCAAGGGAATTGCCGCCGCAAGGGCGATCTCAGGGTTGCGCCGCCGTTTCGGATAGTGCACCCTTGTCGATCTGGTGGTGCACGGGTGACCTACTTCGTGGAGTCGATCCAGCAGGCCGTGTCCGAGCTCGGGGGCAAGGTCGCGAACGCGCGGGCTGAGCGCGGATGGTCGCTGCAGCAGCTCGCCGACCGCTCGGGGCTCTCCCCGGCGGCGATCCACAAGATCGAGAAGAGCGGCATGACGCCGACCATCGCGAGCCTGATGAAGCTCGCGGCCGCGCTGGGCAAGAGCGTCTCCTACTTCATCGCCGAGTCCGAGCCGCTGCGCCCGGTCACCCACATCAAGCGCGACGACCGCCAGCGCCTCTACACCTCCAAGCAGGGCCTCACGCTGGAGAACGTCTCCGGCCGGTACGGGCCCTTCTTCGTCGCCGGCGCCGAGGCCTTCGTCGAGCCCCACGCCGACAGCGGGCCCGACCCGATGTCGCACCCGGGCGAGGAGCTCGTGGTGATCCTCGAGGGCGGCATGCGCTTCGTGGTCGGCGACCAGCCCTTCGACCTCGCCGAGGGCGACTCCCTGCACTTCCGCACCACGCTGCCCCATTCGTGGGGCAACCCCTCCGACAAGCCGGCGCGGGCGATCTGGCTCGCGATCCGCAGCTCGTAGGCCGATGCGGATCCTGATCGCGCTCGGCGGCAACGCGCTCATCCGCGCCGGCGAGCGCGGCACGTGGGAGGAGCAGAAGCGCAACGCGCTGCTGGCCGCCCGCGCCGTGTGCGAGCTGCACAGCGGCGGCCACGAGATCGTGCTCGCGCACGGCAACGGCCCCCAGGTCGGCCTGCTCGCCCTCCAGCAGGAGCACGGCGAGCCCGACGCCCCCGCCCTGCCCTTCGACGCCATGGTCGCGATGACCCAGGGCCAGATCGGCTACCTGCTCCAGGACGCGCTGGCCTGCGTCGACCCCGACCTGCCGACCACGACCGTCTTGACCCGGGCGCGCGTCGCCGGCGACGACCCCGCCTTCGCGTCCGCGCCGACCAAGCCCATCGGCCCGTTCTACGACGAGGACGAGGCGCGCCGGCTGGCCGAGGCGCGGGGCTGGGACATAGGCCCCGACGCCGGCCGCGGCTGGCGGCGGATGGTCATGAGCCCGCGGCCGGTCGAGGTGCTCGAGCACGAGCAGATCGAGCTGCTGGCCGCCAACGGCGCCGTCGTGATCGCCGCCGGCGGCGGCGGCATCCCGGTGACGCGCAGCGAGGACGGCTACCGCGGCCTCGACGCCGTCATCGACAAGGACCGCTGCTCGACCGAGCTGGCCCTGCAGGTCGGCGCCGACCTGCTCGTGCTCACCACGAGCGTCGCCCGCGTCTCCTTCGACTACGGCACGCGCTGGCAGCGCGACATGGCGCGGCTGACCATCTCCGACGCCGTCCGCCACCTGCGCGACGGCGACTTCCCGCCCGGCAGCATGGGCCCGAAGATCGAGGCGGCGGTGCGCTTCGTGTCCGGCTCGGGCCGGGCCGCGATCACCGACCCGGCGAATCTGCTCGGCGTGCTCGAGGGCGACGCCGGCACGCTGGTGGTCGCCGACGAGGACGGGCCGTCGGCCGTCGTGCCCGCGCCGGCGGCGGCGTGAGCTGGCTCGTCCGCGTCGTCCCCAACCGGTACGCGGACAGCGTGCGCCTGATGAGCGTGGCCCGCGACGTGCGCGGCATGGACGGCGTGCAGACCTGCGAGATCGGGATGGGCACGCCGGCCAACCGCGAGACGCTGGCCAGGCTCGGCGTCCAGGCGGAGGCGGGCCCGGCCGACATCATGATCGCCGTGGAGGCCGCCGACGGCGCGGGCGAGGGCGCGCTCGCCGCCGCCGAGCGCGCCCTGGTCTCCGCCCCCGCTGGCGACGACGCCGGCGCAGCGCCGGGGCAGGCCCCACCGCGCACGCTGGTCGCCGCGGCCCGCGCCGCCGGCGACCCCGACGTCGCGCTGATCTCGGTGCCCGGCGAGTACGCCGCCCTGGCCGCGCACCAGTCGCTCACGCTGGGGATGGACGTCTTCCTGTTCTCGGACCACGTCGACGTGGCCGATGAGGTGGAGCTCAAGCGCCGAGCGCTGCAGCGCGGGCGCCTGGTCATGGGCCCGGGCTGCGGCACGGCGATGTTGAACGGCACCGGCCTCGGCTTTGCCAACGTCGTCGCCGGCGGGCCGGTCGGCATCGTCGCCGCGGCGGGCACCGGAGCGCAGGAGGCCGCCTGCCTGGTCGACGACGCCGGGTCCGGCGTGTCGCAGATCATCGGCGTCGGCGGCCGCGACCTCAGCGCCGAGGTCGGCGGGCTCATGTTCCGCGAGGGCATGCGCCGCCTGGCCGGCGACGACGAGACCGAAACGCTGCTGCTCGTCTCCAAGCCGCCCGCGCCCACGGTCGTCCGCGAGCTCGCCGCCGCCGTGCCCGCCGACAAGCGCGTCGTCGCGGCCATCGTCGGCCCACCGGTCGACGAGGCGCCGTTCCCCGTGCACCCGACCCTGGAGGCGGCGGCGCTGGCGGCCACCGGCGCCGCGCCCGCACTCGTCGACGCGCTCGAGCGGGCGGTCGACGGGCGCCGCAACGACAGCGCCGGGCGCTCGGTCCTGGGCCTGTTCTCCGGCGGCACGCTGGCCGAGGAGGCGGCGACGATCCTGGCCGCGGCGCTCGGGCCGGTCGCCCAGGAGGAGGGCGACGCGCTGGCCGACACCCACCGCGTGCTCGACCTCGGCGAGGAGCTCTACACCCAGGGCCGCCCCCACCCGATGGTCGACCTCGACCTGCGGATCGAGCTGCTCGAGCGCGCCGCCGGCGAGGACAGGCTCGGCTGCGTGCTGCTCGACGTCGTGCTGGGCTACGGCTCGCACCGCGACCCCGCGGGCATGCTGGCGCCCGCCCTGGCCGCCCTGGCCGACCGCGTGCCCGTGCTCGTGCGGGTGTGCGGCACGCGCGCCGATCCCCAGGACCGCGACGCCCAGGAGGCGACCCTGCGCGACGCCGGCGTAGTCGTGGCGCCGTCCAACGCCGCCGCCGCCCGGCTGGCCGCCCGCGCGGTACAGGAGGATGCGGCGCCATGAGCCTGCGCGTGGCCATGCTGACCTACTCCGTGCGCCCCCGCGGCGGCGTCGTCCACGCGCTCGAGGTCTCCGCGGCGCTGGCCGATCGCGGTCACGACGTCGAGCTCATCGCCATCGGCGAGGCCGGGGCCGAGTTCTTCCGCGCCCCGCGGGTCCCGGCGACCGTGTTCGAGCACGCCGCCCCGTTGTCGCCGTTCGACGCCCGCATCGCCGCGATGATCGACGCCTACGCGACCGGCCTGCGCGAGCGGCTGGGCACGCGCCGCTACGACATCGTGCACGCCCAGGACTGCATCTCCGCCCACGCCGCGCTGACTCTGCGCGACGAGGGCCTGGTCCCGCACGTGCTGCGCACCGTCCACCACGTCGACGCCTTCACGACGCCGTCGCTCGTGGCCTGCCAGCGCCGCTCGATCGTCGCCCCCGACGCGGTGGTCTGCGTCACCCCGCCCTGGGTTGAGCGCGTGCGGGCCGAGTTCGGCGTGCGGGCCGGCCTGGTGCGCAACGGTGTCGACCCCCGGCGCTACCGCCCCGCCCGCGACGCCGCCGAGCGCGCCGCCCTGCGCGCCGGGCTCGATCTCGGCGAGCGCCTCGTCGTGCTGGCCATCGGCGGCATCGAGCACCGCAAGGGCTCGGTCGCGCTGCTCGAGGGCTTCGCGTGCCTGCGCCGGGAGCTGCCCGAGCCCGACCCGCTGCTGCTCGTGGCCGGCGGCGCCACGCTGTTCGACCACCGCGACGAGATTGGGCGCTTTGCCCGCCGCCGCGAGGAGCTGGGCCTCGACGACCGCGTCGTGCGCCTGCTCGGCCCCGTGGCCGACGAGCGGGTGCAACGCCTCTACCGCGCCGCCGACGTCTTCGCCTTCCCCTCCGTGGTCGAGGGCTTCGGGCTCGTGGTGCTCGAGGCCATGGCCTCCGCGCTGCCGGTGGTCACGACCGACCTCGACGTCCTGCGCGACGTCGCCGACCACGAGCGCAGCGCGCTGGTGGCGCCGGCCGGCGACGCCGACGCGTTCGGGCGCGAGCTCTGCCGCGCCGCCCAGGACGACGCCCTACGCGCCCGGCTGCGCGCCGGCGCGCGTGCGGTGGTCGACCGCTACGGCTGGGACGCCGCGGCCCAGGCGCACGAGCGCGCCTACGCCGCCCTGCTGGCCCGGACGGCGGCCGTGCCCGCCTGATGGCCGAGCGCCTCGAGGTCCGCGCGACCTTCCGCGGCCCGTGGGCGACCGACGTGGGCGCGCGCGGCCACGAGATCCGCATCGACGAGCCGACGAGTGCCAACGGCGACGACACCGGCATGATGCCCACGGAGGCGTTCCTGGCCTCGCTGGCCGCCTGCTTTGCCATGGCGGTGGCGTTCGCCGGGCGCAAGCGCGACCTCGAGGTGCCCGGCCTCGAGGTCATCGTGACCGCCGAACGGGCCGGGAAGGAGCTCCGCTACGGCCGTCTCGAGGTCGAGACGCGCTCCGAGCTCGACGAGGAGACGCTGGCCAAGCTGGTCGAGCGCGCGCGGCCGTTCTGCTGGGTGTCCAACACGTTGGCCGAAGGCGTGGACGTGGAGTATTCTCACACTTCACTGAACACGCGTTTCCGAAAGTAAACGGAGTCTCGCATGGCACTCGAGAACGCGGCCGAGCTGGCCGCGGTGCTGGATCGGCGGGAGCGGCTGGGCCTCGTGTTCGCCCGTCACGCCTACGGAATGCGCGCGTGGGTCGACCTGTTCTCCGCGCGCGTGGCCTCGATCGAGGACCCGGAGGCCAAGGCGCTCGTCGCCACCCTCGTCGCCGACAACGCCCGCCACATGCTGCTGTTCCGGGCACGGGCGCGGGCCGACGGCGTCGACCCCGACGCCTACGTCGCCCCCGACGAGGGCGAGGCCATCTACCGCCGCCTCGACGAGCTCAGCGACGTCGACGAGCTGCTCGGCTACGCCATCGGCTCGCTCGACCACTTCGACCAGCTCCTGTTCGTCTACCGCGCCGCCGCCGACGGCGAGGACGCCGACGCCATCGACAGCGTGCGCGGCGACGTCGCCCGGGCGCTGCACCAGCTGCGGCCCATGGTCGACACCGACGCCGACGCGGAGCGGCTGGCCGCCGAGGCCCACGAGCTCTACCGCCGCCGCGAGCTGGTGGAGACGCCCCGCTACGTCCATGGCGGCTGAGACCGCCGCCTCGCCGACCTTCGCCGAGCTTCAGCGGCCGCTGCCGGCCCGGTCGGCGCGCGCGTGGCGGTTCGCCGCCGCGCGCGCGGCCAGCCACGCCGGGGCGCTGCTGAGCGACGGGCTGCGCATCGGCTACGCGCACGGCTTCGACTCCGGCCCGTTCATGGCCCACGTCTACGCCGACGAAGCCACCGGGCGCACCGCCCTGGGCCGGGCGCTCGACCGCCGCCTGCTCGACATGCGCACCTGCGTCGCCTTCCGCGACATCCGCGGCCTGGCCGAGACCGCCGTGCTCGACGCGGCCGACGCGGTGGCGGAGGCCGAGCGCCCGCCGGTCATCGCCGACCTCGCCGCCGGCTCCGCGCCCTACCTGCTGCGCACCCTGGCCGCCCGGCCCCGGGTCCGCGCCATCGCCGGCGACATCGACCCGCGGGCACTCGCGGTGGCCGAGGCCGCCGCGCGCCAGCTCGGCGTGGACGACCGGCTGACGACGCTGCGCGCCGACGCCTTCGACCGCGCGCCGCTGGCCGCGCTGCCCGCCCGGCCCGACGTGGTCGTCGAGCTCGGGCTCTACGGCATCTACCACGACGACCGCCGGATCGCGCGCCACTTCGCCGACCTGGCCGAGCTCGTCGCGCCGCGCCAGATCGTCTTCAACGTGCAGACCCAGAACCCGGAGATCGAGTACATCGCCCGGGTCTGGCGCAACGCCGCCGGTGCTCCGTGCGTGTGGCGGCTGCGGCCGGTGGGCCAGATCCTCGGCTACGCCGCCGCGGCCGGCTACGCGCCGGTGTCGGAGACGGCCGACCGGCACGGCATCTACCGTGTCGTGCGCCTGGAGCGCCGCGCATGAGCAGCGTGCTGACCTGGAGCGGCGCGGCCGCCAGCGACGGCATCGCGTCCCACCGCCTGCGCACCCTGCGCGCCAGCCACAGCGCGATGTGGAACTACGTCACCTACCGCGACGCCATCGGCATCGTGGGCCTCGACGCCGACGCGCTCTACCCCGACGGCACCACCCGCCTGCCGGCCGACTGGGCCGACCTGGGCTGGCTCGTGTGCTTCGCCGGCCCGCCGCCCGGCGCGGTCGAGGCCATGCGCGAGGCGGTCGGCGCCGAGGCGCTGAGCCAGTACTCGCCCGACCTCGTCGAGCCGCTCCGCGACGAGGCCGCGCGCGTGCTCGGCCGCCCCCGCGACGACACCTTCGAGGTGATAGGCACCGAGGGCGCCCAGGCCGGCATCGCGCTCTCGCTGCTGGCCGCGATCGACCCCGGTGACGAGGTCATCCTCGGCGACCCGGGGTACTTCCACCTCCCCTCGGCGGTCATCGCCGCCGGCGGCGAGCCGGTGTTCGTGCCCGCCGGGCGCGACAGCGGCTTCCGCATCGACGTCGACGCCGTGGCCGCCGCGGTGACCCCGCGCACGCGCGCGATCTGCCTGGTCGACCCCTCCAACCCCTACGGCGCCGTGCTCGGGCGCGACGAGCTCGCGGCCCTGGCCACGCTGGCGGAGCGCCACGACCTGCTGCTCATCCACGACGTCACCCACGGCCCGCTCGCGGTCGACCCCGCAAGCGCGTGGGTCCCGCTGCCGGCCACCGGCCTGACCGAGCGGGCGGTGGCCACGTTCTCGGTCTCGCACTGCTGGGGCCTGGCCAGCGCGCGCATCGGCTTCCTGGCCGGCCCGCGCGACCTCCTGCGCGGGTGCCTGCAGCTCAAGGCCGCGATCACCCGGATGAGCACCGGCTACGCGGGCCAGTACGGGGGACTGGCCGCCCTGCGCGACCGCGACCACCTGCCGCGGGCCGAGCGCGCGATCCGTGCGAACCTCGCCGCGCTCGAGGAGGCGCTCGCCGACGTGCCCGGCCTCTCGCTGGCCGTGCGCCCGCGCCGCGGCCTGTCGTGCGCGGTCGAGGTCGACCCCGCCCTGACGACCGCGCAGGAGCTCATGGTGGCCCTGTTCGCGCGCCGCATCGCCGTCTACCCAGGCGACGGGCTGGGCGAGAACGGCGCCGCGACCACGGTCCGGCTGAACCTCTCGCACCCGGAGCCGTGGCCGCTGCAGCGCCTGCGCGACGCGCTGCCCGACGCGGCGGCCGAGGCCTCCGCGGGGCGCTGGCGCGCGCCGGTGGCCGAGCTGCTGGACGGCAAGGGCACCGAGCGAGCGCGCCGACTGGCCGCGATCGTCCGGGAGGGACGATGACGCCGAGCGAGCTCGTCGCCGCCCACGGCTCGCCGCTGTGGCTCGTCGACCTCGACCGCGTGCGCCGGCGCGTGCGCGAGTTCCGCGCCGCCTGGGAGCGGCACGTGCCCGACGTCGAGGTCGCCTACTCGTACAAGACCAACCGCCTGCCGGCGATCCTGCTCGCGGTGGCCGACGAGGGCGCCGCGCCCGAGGTCGTCAGCCACGCCGAGTACCTGCTCGCGCGCGAGGTGGTCGGGGCGCCCGGCGACACCATCGTCGTCAACGGCCCGGCCAAGCCCGACCGCCTGCTCGAGCGCGCGGGCGAGGACGGCGCCCTGGTCGTCGTCGACGACGCCGCCGAGCTGCGCCGCGCCGCGGCCGCCGGCGTGCGCCGCGTCGGCCTGCGGGTGCGAACGGCCGGCGTGGGCAACGAGCCCAGCCGCTTCGGGATCCCGCCCGCCGACGTGCCCGACGCCGTGCGCGCCGCCCGTGCGCTCGGCCTCGCGGTCGAGGTGCTCGGCGCCCACACGGTCTCGACCGGGTTCCGCGGCGGGGTCGCCCCCGAGCGCTCCCTGGCGAGCGCGGTCACCGTTGCCTGGCCGCCCGCCGGCCCAGAGCGCCATGTCGCCGCCGCGCGCGCGCTCGCCGAGCTGGCCCGCGCGACCGGCGTGGAGGCGCTCGACCTCGGCGGCGGCCATCCCGCCTCGCCCGGCCTGGCCGCGCACGCCGAGGCGGTGGCGGACGCGCTGCGCCACGCCGCTTTCGGCGGCCGCCTGCTGCTCGAGCCCGGGCGGGCGATCGTCGGCGACGCCGTCGACCTCGCCACCAGCGTGGTCGCGGTCAAGCGGCTCGAGGGCGGCACGACGTGCGCCATCGTCGACGCGGGCACGAACCTCGTGCCCGGCGCGCTGTGGTCATGGCCGCGCATCGAGGCGGCGGCGGGCGCGGGCGACCGGCGCACGCTGGTCACCGGGCCGCTGTGCCTGAACGTCGACGTGCTGCACCCGGCCGTGATGCTGCCGGCGCTGAGGCCCGGCGACCTGCTGCTGGTCCGCGCGGTGGGCGCCTACCAGCAGGCCCAGTCGACGCAGTTCGGCGATCTGCGGCCCGCGGTGGCGGCCCGCGAGGACGGCGCCTGGCACCTGGTTGCGCAGGCTGAGAGCATCGATTCCCTGACCGCAGGCGACCTCGCGGCGCGCGCCGCCGGCGCCTTCATCGAGTAGGAGGACCCATGAGCGAACGCGTCATCGTCATCGGCGGCGGGGGTGCCGGCACTGCGGCGGCGACCGTCGCGAAGCGGCTGAAGCCGGACCTGCACGTCTCGGTGTTCACGGAGTTCGAGGACATCGCCTACTCGCCGTGCGGCATCCCGTTCGTGCACGGCCGCGAGATCCCGCGCTTCGAGGACCTCTTCCTCTCGACCGTCGAGCGCTACGTCGCCGACGGGCTCGACATGCGCATGGAGACGGTGGTCACCGACATCGACCTCGACCGCCGCATCATCACCGCGCGCAACCAGCACGAGGGCTTCGACCAGCTCGTCATCTGCACCGGCTTCACCTGGGAGAAGCCCAGCGTCCCCGGCGCGAACCTCGAGGGCCTGCACTACGTCAAGAACATCCGCAAGGCGATGGAGTTCGACAAGCTGCTCGATGAGGTCAAGCGCGTCGCCGTCGTCGGCGCCACGCCGCTCGGCGTCGAGATGGCGGGCAACCTCGGCCACCGCGGCCTCGAGGTCGACTTCATCGACGAGGGCCCGTGGGTGCTCGGCGAGGTGCTCGACCCCGACACCGCCGAGCCCGTGCACAAGTCGCTCGAGGAGCGCGGTGTAACCCTGCGCCTGGGCACCAAGGTCGAGGGCTTCGTCGGCGACGACCACGTGCGGGCGGTCGCCACCTCGGAGGGCGAGCTGCCCTGCGACATCGTGATCGTGTGCCTGGAGAAGATCCCGAACACGACGCTGGCCGTGGCCGCCGGGCTCGAGGCCGGAACCACCGGCGGCCTCGTGGTCGACGACCACATGCGCACGAAGGTGCCCGGCGTCTACGCCGCCGGCGACGCCATCGAGGTGCCGCACGGCCTGACCATGCTCCCGATTCGCGGCCTGACCGGCTCGCACGCCTACGCCCAGGGCCGCACCGCGGCGGCCAACATCGCCGGCGAGGACCGCGTCTACGACCCCGTGTGGATCCCCTGGGGCCTGGTCGGCGGCGACTACACGATCGGCGGCTTCTCGATCGGCGAGACCCTGGCCACCGCCATGGGCGTCCCCTACATCGTCTGCAAGGGCGTCGGCGTCTCGCGAGCGCGCTACTACCCGGGGGCCACGCGCACCTACGTCAAGCTGCTCGCGGACCCGACGAGCCACAAGCTCATCGGCGGCCAGGTGCACGGCGGCGAGGGCGTCAAGGAGCGCTGCGACTTCCTCGCCTTCGTGGCCAAGCGCGGCGCGACGATCGAGGACCTGGCGTGGATGGAGAACATCTACTCGCCGCCGATCGGCGCGCTGTTCGAGCCGATCGCGATCGCGGCCCAGAACGGGCTGGCCGAGCTGCGGGCGGGCAAGGTCCAGGCCAGCGCGACCCCGGCCGCGTCACCCGCCGGCTCCGGAGTCCCGGCGTGAGCGGGCTGATCGAGCTCAAGCAGCGCCTGCGCGAGCACGCCGAGCACCACCTGCGCGTGGCCGCGATGGAGGAGCTGCGCGGCCGCTACCCGGCCGGCACCACCCCGCCCTGTCGCGACCACAGCGGCCTGCTCTGGCGGTACGGCTTCGTGCCGCTGTACCGGCGCGTGCCGTGGGAGGTCAAGGAGCGGGCGATGCACGCGCTGGGCATGACGGCCGAGCGCTCGGGCTGGACGCCTCCGGCGCGCAGCCCGAGCGACCCGTGGGTCCCGCCGGCCAACCTGCGGCGCTAGGACGACCGCACCAACAGGTCGCGGCGCAGCCGCTCGGGCCGGGCGATCACGGCCACGACCACGGCCAGGCCCAGGGCCAGGAACACCATCGACCCGGTGAGCGAGCTCGACACCGCGTGGGTCAGGCCGCGCACCCCGGCGTTCCCGCCGTTGGCGGTGAACACCGACACCAACACGCTGATCCCCAGCGCGCCGCCGAGCTGATGGGCGGTGTTGACCAGGCCGGATGCGGCGCCGGCGTCCTCGGGCGCCACGCCGGCGATCCCGGCCGAGGTCAGCGGCGTGAGCGCTGTCCCCATGCCCAGGCCCAGCAGCAGCAGCGGCAGGGCGATGTCGGGGAAGTAGGGCGTGCCCGCACCGATCCGGCTCAGCCACGTCATCCCCGCCAGAGCGACCAGGAGCCCGATCATGAGCAGGCGCGTGTTCCCGATCCGGGGCGCGATCCGCGGCACCACCTGGACCATGCCGAAGACCAGCACGGTCATGGGCAGGAAGGCGGCCCCGGCCTGGAGCGGGCTCAACCCGCGCGCGCCCTGGAAGTACTGCGTGAGGAAGAAGAACATCGCGTACATCCCGCTCACGACGAGGATGCGAGCGGCGTAGGCGCCGGACCGCTCGCGGCTCTGGAACAGCCGCAGCGGGGTGATCGGCTGGGACGCGCGCCGCTCGGTGACGACGAACGACGCCAGCAGGCCAAGCCCGGCCACGAAGGACAGGATGGTCAGGCGGTCGCCGAACCCGGCCGAGGCCGCGCGGACGAAGCCGTAGACGATGGCGGTCATCCCCAGCGTCGAGAAGACCGCGCCCGGGAGGTCGAACCGGCCCGGCTCACGCGCGGTCTCCGGCAGGTAGCGGGGAGCGAGCGCGATCAGGGCGATGCCGATGGGCACGTTGATGAACAGTCCGGCGCGCCACGAGATCCACTGGGTCAGCACGCCGCCCAGGACCAGCCCCAGGCTGCCGCCCGCGCCGGCCACGGCGCTGTACCAGGCGATGGCGCGGGTGCGCTCGGCACCCTCGCGGAAGGTCACGGTCAGAAGCGCGAGCGTCGACGGCGCCGCGATCGCGGCCCCGACGCCCTGGATCGCCCGCGCGGCCAGCAGCCAGCCCCCCGACTGGGCAAGCCCGGCCGCCAGCGAGGCGGCGGTGAACAGGGCTATCCCGGCCACGAACACGCGTCGGCGGCCGAGGATGTCGCCGGCGCGTGCGCCGAGCAGGAGCAGGCCGCCGAAGGTCAGCGCGTAGGCGTTCTGGACCCAGGACAGGCCGGTGCTGGAGAAGTGCAGGCCCTGGTGGATGTCGGGCAGCGCGGTGATGATCACCGAGATGTCGACGATGACCATCAGGTAACAGGCGAGGACGATCCCGAGGACCATCGTGCGATTCGTTGCGTTCATGAAGGTGGGGCTTCCCTGGTCGGAGGTCGAGCGGTAAACTGGAGGCACCCTCCGCAGACCTAAATGGAGGATTCCTCCGCTTTCATCGGGAGCATGATACGGAGGATCCCTCCGCTTTTCAATGGCAACCGTCGAATCCGAGATCACACCCCTGCTGCAGCGCCCCAAGCGGGCCGACGCGCGGCGCAACTACGACAAGCTCGTGGCCGCCGCCCGCGACGCCTTCGCCGAGCACGGCACGTCGGCCTCGCTGGAGGAGGTGGCGCGCCGCGCCGGCGTCGGAATCGGCACCCTGTACCGCCGTTTCCCCAGCCGCCAGGACCTGCTCGAGGCCGTCTACGTCGAGGAGCTTGCCGACGTGTGCCAGTCAGCCGACGAGCTCACCGACCTGCCGCCGTGGGAGGCGCTGTCGGCGTGGCTGCACCGCCTCGTCGAGTACGTCGGGCGCAAGCACGCGCTGGCCGAGGAGCTGTGGAACTACCTCGACCGCGACGCCGTGTTCTTCAGCGGCTGCCGCACCGCCCTGTTCGTGGCCGGGGAGCCGCTGCTCGCGCGCGCCCAGGCCGCCCACGAGGTGCGCGAGGACGTCGATTACAACGACGTCATCCAGATGGTCGGCGGGATCGGGAAGAACCCGGCCACCCCGCCCGAGCAGGTCGCGCGCATCCTCGACATCGCGCTCGACGGCCTGCGTTACCGCCCGGCGCGGTAGCGCCGGATCAGCGCGTTGGTGGAGCTGTCGTGCTGCAGCTCCGGCTCGCCGTCGGCCTGCAGCTCGGGGATGATCGCCTTGGCCAGCACCTTGCCCAGCTCGACGCCCCACTGGTCGAAGCTGTCGATGCCCCAGATCGTGCCCTGGGTGAACACGCTGTGCTCGTACAGGGCCACGAGCTTGCCCAGGTTCGCGGGCGTGAGCACGTCGACCAGGAACGTGCTCGTGGGCCGGTTGCCGTCGAACTGGCGGTAGGGCTCGTCGGGCGGCGCGTCCTTGCCGAAGGCCAGCGCCTCGCACTGGGCGAAGACGTTGGCCGTGAGCAGGTCGTGGTGGTCGCCGAGCGGGTTCAGGGTCTTGGTGAACCCGATGAAGTCGCACGGGATCACCACCGTGCCCTGGTGGATGAGCTGGTAGAAGGAGTGCTGGCCGTTCGTCCCCGGCTCGCCCCAGTAGATGGCGCCGGTGTCGTGGTCCACGCGCGCGCCGTCCAGCGTCACGTGCTTGCCGTTGGACTCCATCGTGAGCTGCTGGAGGTAGGCGGGGAAGCGCTTGAGGTACTGGTCGTAGGGCAGCACGGCGACGGTCTGGGCGCCAAAGAAGTCCCGGTACCAGACCGACAGCAGCCCCATGAGTACGGGCAGGTTGCGCTCAAACGGCGTGGTGCGGAAGTGCTCGTCGACGGCGTGGAAGCCGGCCAGGAGCTCGGCGAATCCCTCGCGCCCGATCGCCACCATGGTCGAGAGCCCGATGGCCGAGTCCATCGAGTAGCGACCGCCGACCCACTCCCAGAAGCCGAACATGTTGGCCGGGTCGATGCCGAACTCCTTTACCCCGTCCTCGTTGGTGGAGACGGCCACGAAGTGCTTGGCCACCGCCGCCTCGTCGCCCCCGAGCCCGCGTAGCGACCACGCGCGCGCGCTGTGGGCGTTGGTCATGGTCTCCAGCGTGGTGAAGGTCTTGGACGAGACGATGAACAGCGTCTCGGCCGGGTCGAGGTCGCGCGTGGCCTCGGCGAAGTCGGTGCCGTCGACGTTGGACACGAAGCGGAAGACCATCGAGCGCTCGCTGTAGTGGCGCAGCGCCTCGTAGGCCATGACCGGCCCGAGGTCAGAGCCGCCGATGCCGATGTTGACGACGTTGCGGATGCGCTTGCCGGTGTGCCCGACCCAGTCCCCGGAGCGGACGCGGTCGCTGAAGTCGCCCATGCGGTCCAGCACCGCGTGGACCTCTTTGACGACGTCGGTGCCGTCGACCACGATCGACGCGTCGCGCGGGGCGCGCAGGGCGACGTGGAGCACGCTGCGGTTCTCGGTGACGTTGATGCGGTCGCCGCGAAACATCGCGTCGATGCGCTCGCGCAGCCCGCACGCCTCGGCCAGGGCGACGAGCAGGCCCATGGTCTCCTCGGTCACGCGGTGCTTGGAGTAGTCGAGGTAGATCCCCTCGGCCTCCACGGTGAGCCGCTCCCCGCGCTCGGCGTCGGCGGCGAAGAGGTCGCGGAGGTGGTCGGAGCCGTGCTGGTCGTAGTGGCGCTGCAGGGCCTGCCACTCGGGGCGCTGGGTCAGGGCTGAGGTCTCGGGCATTGGCGGGACGCTAGCCGACCGCGTCCAGCGCCCGAGTGACGTCCTTGATGAGGTCGTCCGGGTCCTCGAGCCCGGCCGACAGCCGGACCAGCCCCTCGGCCACCCCGTCCGATCCCCAGCGCTGGCGCCGCTCGGCCATCGTGTGCGTCCCGCCGAACGAGGTCGCCTCGGTCACCAGCCCGGCTGCGTCCAGGAAGCGCTGTGCGGTGTCGGCGTCGCGCAGGGTGAAGGACACCACCGGGCCGAACAGCCGCATCTGGCGCGCCGCAGTGGCGTGGCCAGGGTCGTCGGGCAGGCCCGGGTAGCGGAGGTCGAGCAGGTCGTCGCGGCTGCGCAGGGCCTCGGCCAGCGCGAGCGCGTTGGCGCACATGCGCTGCAGCCGCACGTCGAGCGTGGCGAGCGAGCGGTGGGCGAGCCACGCCTCGAACGTGCCCGGGATCGGGCCGGCCAGCGAGCGCCAGCGGGCCAGCCGCTCGTGCTGCTCGGGCGACCGCGTGGCCACCGACCCGAGGAGCAGGTCGCTGTGGCCGGACATCGCCTTGGTCAGGCTCATCATGCTCACGTCGACCCCGAGATCGAGCGGCGACTGCCCGAGCGCCGTGGCGAGGGTGTTGTCGGTCACCACGAGCGCGCCCTCGGCGTGGCCGGCGTGCGCGACCGCCTGCAGGTCGACGACGTCGAGGCCGGGGTTGGAGGGGGACTCCAGCCACAGCACCGTCGCGCCCGGCAGCGCGGCGCGGATGGCCTCGGCGTCGGTCGGCGCCGTGCGCACGTCGACGCCGCGGGGCTCGAGGTGCTCGGCCGCCAGCGCCCGCACCTGGTAGTAGCCGTCGGCGGGCAGGAGCACGGCGTCGCCCGGCCGCAGCGCGGTGAGCAGCACCGCCGCCGCGGCCGCCATGCCGGAGGCGAACAGCAGCACGTCGGCGTCCTCAAGCGCGCCCAGGGCCGCCTCGTAGGCGCTCCAGGTCGGCGTGTCGTAGCGGCCGTAGCCGTAGGGCGAGTCGGCGGGGTCGCCGCGAAGGTGGAACGGCGCCGCGAACACCGGCTGAGGCCCGATCGGCGCCCCCTGCTCGGGCGTCTCCCCCCCGGGGTGCAGCGCGCGCGTGGCCGGCTTCAGGTCGCGGTCGCGCGCGGGCACGACGAGAAGTCGGCCTCCTTGTGGCTGGCGTCGCAGAAGGGCTTCGTGTGCGACTGGCCGCAACGGCACAGGGCCAGAGGCCGGTCGTCCTCGTAGACGAACACGTTGCCCTCGGCGTCGATCAGGCGCACGGGGCCGGTGACCTTGTACGGCCCGTTGTCCCGCACCTTGATCTCCACCTGTGGTGTTGTGTCCATTGGAGGCAAATTAACAAGGAGGATGCGGCATGAAGCTCCGGCGACCTTCGCCGAGCATGGTCGTGGCGCTGATCGCGCTCGTGCTGAGCACGAGCGGGTCGGCCGTCGCGGCCGTCAGTTACGCCAGCCGGGCAGGGTCGGTCGACGGCCACAGCGCCGTCGGCGCAAGCTCGTCCTTGCAGCACGCGGCGGGCAACCTCGTCGCGACCGCCAAGGGCGGATCGACGTCCGGCCAGATCCCGGCCAGGTTCGTGGCCGGCGTCCAGCAGGGGGCCTCGCAGCCGTTCGTCCAGTCGGTCCAGGTCTCCGACAATGCGAACCTCGCGCCCATCGCGCTCGTCGGCGTGCCCGGCGTCGGGACGCTGTCGGCCGGCTGCGACGACCAGGCCAAGAACCCGGGGCGGGAGAACCCGCTGACGGTGCTGGCGTTCACGAACCAGTCGGGCGGGTTCATCTCGTTCGAGCGCACGCTGGGCCAGACCCAGCCGGTCGTGACCGCGATCGACAACAACGCCGTGGCGACGGCGTCGATCCCCGGGTCGACGACGTTCTCCTACAACCTGCAGGTGGGCCTGACCAACCTGCAGGTCAACGGTGTCGTGCGCCAGGACGGCACGGGCACCGCGGACGGGCGGTGCGTCGTCTACGGGAGCGCGGTGCGCGTTCCCTAGCTATAGCTAGGCGTTGCGACGCTGGCTGATGACGTCGCGGAGTTGCGCGACCGCATCGGGGAGGGTGCGCTCCATCCGCTTGACGTCGTAGCTCTTGAGCGTGATCAGGCGCATCGGCGACGCGGCCACCACGTCGGCGTTGCGCCGGTCGCGCTCGAGCACGCCCATCTCGCCGAAGAAGTCTCCGGGGCCGAGGTCGGCGATCTTCTGCCCGTCGTGGCGGACCTCGGCGTTGCCCTCCTCGATGATCATGAGGTCGTAGGAGTAGTCGCCCTCGCGTACGATCGTCTCGTCCGCGCCTACCGAATGCTCCTCGGCGAACGGCGCGATCTTGCGGAGGTCGTTTTCGGAGAACGAGGCGAACAGCGGGATGGTCTTGAGGCGGGCGACGTCCATGGGGCGGGAGCCTACGTCAAGGCGAGCCGCCGCGCGGCATCGATGTCGAGGGCGACGAGGCGCACGGGCGACGTCGCCACGACGGTCGCGCCGGGGGTGAAGTAGTCGCCGGGGCCGAGCTCGCCGATGCGGCGCTCGCCGCACCAGATCTCGGCCGTCCCCTGGTCGAGGAGCAGCAGCTCCTCGCGGCCGTTGGCGAGCAGCGTCCCCGCGTCGGCCTTCCGCTCGATCGCGAGCGGGGCGACGCGCAGGAGCTCCTGCTCGCCCAGTGAGGCAAAGAGCGGGATGGTCCTCAGGCGATCGGCGTCCACAACCGCGCAGGATGGCGAGGACCATCCTGCGCGGCTGAGACGCTCATCACACTGCGCTCAGGACCCGTCGGCGGGCTCGCCGTCGTTGGGCGGCTCGAGGTCGGCCGCCGGCTCGTCCGGCGCCTGCTCCTCGGAGGCGCCGCCCTCGGCGCCCACCCCGACCGGCTGCGGCGCCGGCTTGGGCTCGATGAACACGAGCCTGACCTCGTCGGAGGCGTCGGTCGGCTTGTCGTCGTCGCCCCGGGCGCGCTCGTCGTCGGGCGTGCGCTCGACCATGACCGTTGAGCCGCTCGGCAGCTGCGAGCGGAGCACGAAGTCGGCCAGCGGGTCCTCGATGTAGCGTTGGATCGCCCGGCGCAGCGGACGCGCGCCCATCGCGGGGTCCCACCCCTTCTCGACGAGGAGGTCCTTGGTCTCCTCGGTGAGCTCGAGCTGGAGCTCGCGCTCGGCCATCGACTCGCGGATCCGGGTGAGCAGGAGCTCGACGATCTCCTTGATCTCGTCCTTGGTCAGCTTGTGGAAGACGATGACGTCGTCGATCCGGTTGAGGAACTCAGGCCGGAAGACCTTCTTGAGCTCGCCCATGATCCGGCTCTTCATCTCGTCGTAGCTGACGCCGGTCTCGTCGTCGGAGACCGTGAAGCCCAGCGGCGTGTTGCGCGCGATCTCGGTGGCCCCGATGTTCGAGGTCATGATCACGATCGCGTGCCGGAAGTCCACCGTGCGCCCCTGGGCGTCGGTGAGCCGGCCGTCCTCCAGGATCTGCAGGAG
>DATBDE010000130.1:0-5140 GCA_036270095.1 Solirubrobacteraceae bacterium
CTGAAAGCCGAGGCCGTCGTCTGCGATCTCGACGACGAATTCGCCCTGACCCGTCCAAGCGTCGACGTGGATGCGGCCGACGCTGTTCGGATACGCGTGGATCACGGCATTCGTCAGCGCCTCGGACACCGCCAGGCGGACCGCCTCGAGCTGGTTGTCGTCGGCACCCGCCGACCTGGCCACCGCCACGAGCGCACGACGCGCCAGCGGCACGGAATCGGCCACGGCTGAGTAATCCCTACTCAAAGCGGGTGGAACGTCTTCGCCCAATGCGTCTCTGGCCAGAACACTCATAGCCTCTTCGGTTCTGGGGTACCCAGACTCTTCGATTGAATAACCGACCCAACTGCACCCGTTTTGCAGGCAGTAATGCGAGCGGCCGGCCAGCGGTGAAGACGCAGTCCTGGCACCATCGCGGGCGGTGGATATCGACGATCTCTACGGGGTTGCGCTCGATCGTTTCGTGCCCGAGCGCACGGAGCTCGCAAAGGCCCTGCGAAAGGAGGGCCGTCGCGAGGACGCCGCCGAGGTGGCAGCCCTGCGCAAGCCCTCGGTCGCCGCCTGGGCCGTCAAC
Source organism: Solirubrobacteraceae bacterium (assembly GCA_036270095.1). Taxonomy (GTDB): domain Bacteria; phylum Actinomycetota; class Thermoleophilia; order Solirubrobacterales; family Solirubrobacteraceae; genus DATBDE01. Next base: position 575 of record DATBDE010000130.1, read on the forward strand.
CAGCTGATCCGGACTCAGGGCCGCTCCGTCAAGGACCTGTTCGGCACCGGCGACGCGCTGCGCCGCGCCCATGAACAGGCCGCGTCGGGACGTGGCGACGCCCAGGCGCTGCGCACGGCTACCCAGGACGAGCGCGCCGCCGTGGACACGCTGGTGCATGCTGCGCGGGGGCTGCTCACGTCCGACGGGCATGAGCTGAGCCCCACCGTGATCGATCGCGTCGCCGAGACGCTCAGCGCAGCGGCGCTTGACCCTGAGGCGCGATCGCAGGTGAGCGCCGGCCGGCTCGAGCGCGAACTGCGCCACGTCGGGCTGGGGCTCCTTGGCGACATCGCCGCCGCGCCCGCGCCCGCACCGAAGCGCAAGGCAGCCCCTGCTCCGAAGCGCAAGCAGGACCAAGAGCAGAAGGCCGAGGCCGACGCGCGGGAGCGCCAACGCGCCCAGGCGCTGAAGACCGCGCGCGCCACCGAGAAGGACGCGCGCCGTGAGCTCGAGCAAGCGCAAAAGGCCACCGACTCCGCGCAGGCGAGGCGCGCCAAGGCGGCCGCGGCGCTTGACGACGCCGAGCAGGCGCTCGTCGATGCGCAAGCGCGGGCGGAGGCGGCCACGGCGGCCCACGACGAAGCCGCCCAGGCGCTCGAGCGCATCCGGACCCAATAGGGTTGCGCCGTGCGCTTCGCTGCTGACCGGCCGCTGGGAGTCGCACCCGCGACCGTGCTCGACTACCGCGAGCTCGCGCGCCGCAGGCTGCCCCGGCAGCTGTTCGACTACATCGACGGGGGCGCCTACGAGGAGGCGACCCTGCGAGCCAACGTGGCCGACCTTGAGCGGCTGCTGCTGCGCCAGATCGTGATGCGCGACGTGTCAACCCGCGATCCGTCCGTGGAGCTGTTCGGTCAGCGCCTGGCGCTGCCCGTGATCCTCGCGCCGGTCGGACTCGGTGGGATGTTCGCTCAGCGCGCGGAGGTGCAGGCCGCGCGCGCGGCGGAGCGCGCCGGCGTGCCGTTCATCGAGTCGACCGTCTCTGTCTGCAGCATCGAAGAGGTCGCCAGGGCCACGTCGGTGCCGCCCTGGTTTCAGCTCTACGTGATGCGCGACCGCGGCTACGCCCAGGAGCTGATGGCCCGGGCGCACGCCGTCGGCTCGCCGGTGCTCGTGCTGACCGTGGACCTCGCGGTGGTCGGGGCTCGCCACCGGGATACGCGCAATGCAATCGCCGGCAGGCCATCGAGCTGGGCCAACGCTCGCCGCGGGCTGGACCTGATCTCGCATCCTCGCTGGATCCGCGACGTCCCCGTCGGGGGCAAGCCGCTGACCTTCGGCAACCTCGAGAACGCGGTGCCGGGCGCGACCAGCCCGGGCGAGTTCCGCAAATGGGTCGACGGGCAGTTCGACCCCAGCGTCACCTGGGACGACATCGCGTGGGTGCGGGAGAACTGGACGGGACGCCTGCTCGTCAAGGGCATCCTTGATCCCGACGATGCTCGCCGCGCGGTCGAGGTCGGCGTGGACGGCATCGTGGTCTCAAACCACGGCGGCCGCCAACTCGACTCGGTGCCGTCGACGGTCCGCGCGCTCGCGGACGTCGTCGACGCGATCGGCGGTCAGGTCGAGGTGCTCGTCGACGGCGGCGTGCGCACCGGGCTCGACGTCGTCAAGATGGTCGCCGTCGGCGCCAGGGCCGTGCTCATCGGTCGCGCCTGGGCATGGCCGGTGGCGGCCGCGGGTGAGTCGGGAGTGCGCCACGTGCTGGCGATCCTGAAGGCCGATATGGACGTCGCGCTCGGCCTGATCGGCCGCAACTCGATCGCTGAGGTCGACCGCTCGGCGCTGTACCAGTCGGGCGCGCCGGTCGTGTCCTAGTGCCCCGATTCAGAACGGGCGCGCCGCGGCACCAGGCAGGGCCGCGGCGCACACCGCATGAACGGACGGTCAGGCCTTGACCAGGCCGTGGGGGTCGAGCACGAACTTCTTGGCCGCTCCGCTGTCGAAGTCCTCGTATCCCTTCGGGGCTTCGTCGAGCGAGATCACGGTGGCGTTGACCGCCTTGGCGATCTGCGCCTTGTCGTGCAGGATCATCTGCATCAGGCCGTGGTGGTACTTCATCACCGGGCACTGACCGGTGGTGAAGCTCTGGGACTTGGCCCAGCCCAGGCCGATGCGAATCGACAGCGAGCCCTGCTTGGCCGCGTCGTCGACCGCGCCCGGATCGCCGGTCACGTACAGCCCCGGGATGCCCAGCTTTCCGGCCGCTCTGGTCACGTCCATGATCGAGTTCAGCACCGTCGCCGGAGCCTCGTGCTCGGAGTCAGAGCCGTGGCCACGGGCCTCGAAGCCGACCGCGTCGACGGCTGCGTCGACCTCGGGGACGCCCAGGATCTGCTCGATCTGGTCCTTCGGGTCGCCCTTTGAGATGTCGACGGTCTCACAGCCGAAGCTGCGCGCCTGCTTCAGGCGCTCGGGAATCAGATCGCCGACGATCACGACCGACGCGCCCAACAGCTGCGCTGAGTGCGCCGCGGCCAGGCCCACCGGACCCGCGCCGGCGACGTACACCGTCGAGCCCGACGTGACGCCCGCGGTGTAGGCGCCGTGGTATCCGGTCGGGAAGATGTCCGACAGCATCGTCAGGTCGAGGATCTTCTCCATCGCCGCTTCCTTGTCGGGGAACGGCAACAGGTTCCAGTCGGCATACGGAACGAGCACGTACTCCGCCTGGCCGCCGACCCAGCCACCCATGTCCACGTACCCGTAGGCCGAGCCGGGACGGTCGGGGTTGACGTTCAGGCACACGCCGGTGTTGCCGGTCTTGCACATCCGGCAGCGCCCGCAGGCGATGTTGAACGGGACCGAGCACAGGTCGCCCTTCTTGATGAACTCGACGCCCGGGCCGGTCTCGATCACCTCGCCGGTGATCTCGTGGCCGAGGATCAGGCCTTCCGGCGCGCTCGTGCGCCCGCGAACCATGTGCTGGTCAGACCCACAGATGTTCGTGGAGACGCACTTGAGGATCGCCGCATGCGGAAGCTTGCGGCCGACGTTGGCTGGATTGACGCCCGGCCCGTCCTGGAGCTCGAACGTGGGGAAGTCGATGTCATGGACCTCCACCTTGCCGGTGCCGATGTAGGCAACGCCGCGGTTATCTGCCATTTCTCCCTCCTCGGTTGAAGTGCAGTACCGCTTGGCCTACCCGCTCCCCGACCGCTTGCACATCGACACCCCCCAAGTGGGTGTACGTGCTTACAGCTCGTGCTCGGCGAGCCGCGCCTTCAGGTCGCGGCAGTGGCGCTGGAGCTCTTCGGTGCGCGCGCGGGTCTGCTGATGCACGGGGTGGTTGCGACCGCCGTCGCGGCCGCTTCCCATTGCGAACGCATACTCCCAGCTCGCCATGTGCGCCTTGAGCTCGGCGGTGGCCCGTTCGAGCTCTTCGCGAAGCAGCTCCGCCAGATCGGGCGTCATCGTGAGGGAAATTGAACCAGGGGGCTAGGGACGGCGGTGGCGGATGTGCTAACCTAATCTTATTAGGCAGATGCCTACTATCCATAGCTCTCATCCGATGGAGGAAGACCGTGAACAGCCGCACACTGAACCAAAATCTGATTCAACTCACCCGGTACCGCTTCGTGAACGCCTATCTGGTCCGCGAGGACGACGGCTTCACGCTCGTCGACACCACGCTCGGCGGCGCCGCCGAGGACCTGATCGGCGCCGCGCAGGCAGCCGGCGGTGAGATCCGGCGGATCGCGCTCACCCACGGCCACAGCGACCACGCCGGCTCGGTCGAGGCCCTCAAGCAGAAGCTCGGACCAGACGTGCAGGTGCTGCTTGGCGAGCTCGACGCCCGCATCCTCGCCGGCGAGAAGGTGGTCGAGGGCAAGCTCGCCGGCAGTTGGCCGAAGGTGCAGTGGGCTCCCGACATCCGGTTGGCGCCGGGCGACCGGGTGGGAAGCCTCGAGGTGGTTGCCAGCCCGGGCCACACCCCCGGACACGTGGCGTTCCTCGACACGCGTGACCGCACGCTGATCGCGGGCGACGTGTTCACGTCCTATGGCCGGGTCGCTGTCACGAGCGCCTACTACTGGCGCTTCCCGCTCGCGACAATGGGCACATCGGACAAGGCCCAGGACCTGGAGTCGGCGCGCGCATTGCGAGCGCTCGACCCGCCGCTGCTGGTCGTTGGCCACGGCCCGGCTACCGCCGCCCCGGCCGCCGCGATGGACAAGGCGATCGCCCGCGCGAGCGGCTGATGGCTCGCGCCGGGCTCGACACCGAGGCGGTCGTCGCGGCGGCGGCGCAGCTCGCGGACGCCGACGGCGTGGAGGCGGTCACGCTGGCCCGGCTGGCCGCCACCCTCGGCGTCCGCTCCCCGTCGCTGTACGCGCACGTCGGCGGACTCGCCGACCTGAGGCGACGAGTGGCGTTGCGCGGCGCGCGCGAGCTGGCGGCCGAGCTACAGACGGCCGTTGCCGGACGTTCGCGCGGCGACGCGTTGTCAGCGATGGCCGACGCCTATCGCGCGTACGCGCGCGCGCACCCTGGCACGTACGCGGCCCTGCAGCCGGCGCC
>DATBDE010000131.1:0-28577 GCA_036270095.1 Solirubrobacteraceae bacterium
ATCGAGCCCGAGCCCAACGACGAGCTCATGTTCCAGACCTCGGTCATGAACTTCTCCTCGCGCGTCGACATCGCCCGCCACGGCTTCCAGTCGGTGACGCTGAAGCTGGCCGAGGACTACGACCACTTCCGCGAGATCTGCGAGCGCCACGGCATCGAGATCTCGGCCACGCGCGTGCGCAAGGTCGTCAAGCATTTCGCGGCCGAGAAGGAGCGCACGCGCGCGTGGCGCAAGATCCTCGAGCAGACCACCGGCGCCCTGCTGCGCCAGTCTGCCAGCGACTAGCGCGCCCCTGCCAGCGTCCTCGGTCGCTCGCGTGCGTTGCACGCCACGCTCCCTGCGTCCTCGGCAGCGACCCGCTATCCGATGGCAGTCTGCCAGCGACTAGCGCTGTCCGATGGCAGTCTCCATGGCGCGTACGAGGCGGTCGCTGGCTGCCGCGTCGCGGACCTGCACGCGGACGTGGTCGGTGGCGCCGAAGGTCGCGCCCGCGCGCACCCGCACGGCCATGTGGTCCAGCCGCGCCGCCAGCTCCTCGCCCTCGATCCCGGGGGCGCTGACCCAGAGCGTGTTGGTCTGGCTCGGGGCGGCGTCGAGGTTGAGGTCGGCCAGCGCGTCCGCCAAGCGGGCCCGCTCGGCGATGACCCGCTGGCTGCGGCGCTCGACGTCGCGGGTGGTCTTGCGCAGGGCCTCCAGCGCGCCGGCCTCGGCCAGGGCGCCGACGCCCAGCGGCGGCTCGAGCTGCTCGAGCAGGGCCTCGGAACCGGCCCCGCCGAGCGCGTAGCCGACGCGCATGCCGGCCAGGCCGAAGGCCTTGGAGAAGGTGCGGACGAGGATCAGGCGCGGGTGCTCGTCGAGCAGGTCGAGCGTTGCGGTCAGACGCTCGGCGTCGACGAAGTCGCGCAGCGCCTCGTCGACCACGAGCACGACGCGCTCGGGCAGGCGGGCCGCGATGAGGTCGATGCGATCGGCGGTGAGGAAGTGCCCCGTGGGGTCGTTGGGGTTGCAGAGCACGACGATGCGGGTGTCGCCGGTGACGGCGCCGAGGATGGCCGCGGGCTCGTGGCCGGGCACCGGGACCGCGTGGGCGCCGGCGCGACGGGCCATGAGCGGGTACAGCGGGTAGGACGGCCACGGCGTGACGAGCTCGTCGCTCGGCGCGAGCAGCGCGTGGGCGGCGGCCACGAGCAGCTCGGCGGCGCCGTTGCCGACCACGATCCGGTCGGGCTCCACGCTGTGGCGGAGGGCCAGCTCGCGCCGCAGCGGGGTCGCGTGTGCGTCGGCGTAGCGGTTGATGCCGCGCCGTGCCGCGTAGGTGATGGCGGCGACGACGTCGGGGTGGGGGAACTGGTGCCACGTCGTGCCCGAGAGGTCGAGCGGCTCGACGCGCTCGAGCGCCTTGCGCCTGCGCCCGTCGGCCACCGAGCGCAGCTGCGCGGAGACCTCCTGGTCGGACATCCCTTCGAACTGCTTGTAGTAGTCGAGCAGGCCCACGCCCGCGGTCTACCCGCCGCCGGACTGCAGCACCGATCCGGGGCCGTGGATGACGAAGAACCAGATCGCGAAGAGGCTCGCCCCGACCACCGAGGTCACGGCGAACACGATCCCGATCTTGCCCACGCGCTGGTCGCGGCCGGCGGCGCGGCGCACGAGGATCCATGCGTTGTCGAGGTAGCGCATGCCGATGAGCCCGAGCAGCAGGGTCACCAACAGGCCTGCGAACGCGGCCACGATGGCGGCGCCCACGTTGTCGGTCGCGCCCTTGACCTGACCGCCCACCCACAGCCACAACAGGGGCAGCGGGCCCCAGAAGAGCAGGCAGATCACCACCTCGCCGACGAGCAGGGCGGCGGCCAGCACCGTGTCGAACGCGCGCCGTCCGGCGCTGCCACGCTCCGGCAGCGACCGGTACCGCACCGGCCGCGTACCGGGGCGGCGGCCGACGAACAGGCCCCCGTTGTCGGTGGGATCGGTTTTCATCGTTGACTCGGCGCCAACTGTAGGTGCTCAGCTGTAAAGCGAGTCAAAGAGGTCGGCGTACTTGTCGTTGACGACGTTGCGCTTGACCTTCAGCGTGGGCGTGAGCTCCCCGGTCTCCTGCGAGAGGTCGTGGTCGAGGATGACGAACTTCTTGACCTGCTCGACCTGCGCGTAGCGCGAGTTGGCGCGGTCGACCTCGGCCTGGATGAGCTCGAGCACGTCGGGATGCCGGCTGAGGTCGGCGATGGCGCCCGGCAGGGTGCGCTCCTGCGCGAACTGCGCGATCTCGTCCTCGTCGAGCGTGATGAGCACGACCGGGTAGGGCCGGCGGTCGCCGTGCATGACCGCCTGGGAGATCCAGCGCGACTGCTTGAGGTCGTTCTCGATGTTGGCCGGCGTGAGGTTCTTGCCCCCGGCGGTGATGATGATGTCCTTCTTGCGGCCGACGATCTTCAGGTAGCCGTCCGCGTCCATCTCGCCGAGGTCGCCGGTGTGCAGCCAGTCCTCGATCACGGCGCCGAAGGACGCATCATCGTTGCGGTAGTAGCCGCCGAAGATGTTCGGGCCCTTGATCAGGACCTCGCCGTCGTCGGCGATCTTGATCTCGCTGCCGGGCAGCGCGCGCCCGACGGTGCCGAACCGGTGGTTCTCGACCGTGGAGTACGTGGCCACGGTCGCGGTCTCGGTCATGCCGTAGCCCTCGAGCACAGGCACGCCGGCGGCGTAGAAGAACTCGAGGATCTCGGGCGCGATCGGCGCGGCGCCGCTCACCGCCTGGCGCAGGTTGCCGCCGAAGATCGCGCGCACGTTGGCGAACACGCGCTTCTCGGCCTCCGCGAACGGCGCCTTGAGCTCCTCGGGGACCTCCTGGCCGTGGGCCTGCAGGTCACGGACCTTGACGCCGAGCGCGACGGCCTTGTCGAGCTGGGCCTTGTCCTCGGGCGACAGCGACGCCGTGGCCAGGGTGTAGATCTTCTCGAAGATGCGCGGCACCGACGGGAGGTAGGTCGGCTTGACTTCGCCGACCTCGGCGACGATCTGCTGCGTGTCGCCGCCGTAGTAGGCCATGGTTGAGCCGACGTCGAAGACGAGCAGCTGGATCAGCAGGGCGAACGCGTGGGCGAGGGGCAGGAACAGGTAGACGACCTCGCCGTCGTGGACGACGTCGACGCCCTCGAGCATGTTCAGCACCGTGCGGTAGTTGCCGTGGGAGAGCACGCAGCCCTTCGGCGGGCCGGTGGTGCCCGAGGTGTAGATGAACGTGAAGGGATCGTCGGGTCCGACGGCGTCGGTGCGGGCCTGGAGCACGGCCGGATCGCCGCCCCGCCCGCGCTCGCGCAGGGTGTCGAGCGGGATCGCGTCGGCCACGTCGCCGGACGGGTCGATCACGATGATGTGGCGCAGGTCCGGCAGGCGCTCGCGGACGGCCACGATCTTGGCCACCTGGTCGGCGTCCTCGCATATGACCGCGCAGGCCCCGGAGTTGCCCACGACCCACTCGCACTCCTCGGGGGAGTTGGTCGGGTAGATGGGGACGGCGACGGCGCCGGTCGAGGTGATGGCGAAGTCGCTGTAGCTCCACTCGGCGCGGGTGCCACAGAGGATGGAGACCCGCTCGCCGGCCTCGATGCCGAGGTCGATCAGCGCGAGCGCGATCTCGCGCACGATCTCGCCGACCTCGGCGTACGTGCGGTCGCGCCACTCGCCGTCGACCTTCTCGCGCACGGCCACCTTGTGCGCGTGCTTCTGCGCTGCGAGCGCCAGCAGGTCGGCGATCGTCTTGGAACCGGTCGACGCCTCGTTGGGCGTCGTCGCGGTCGTGGCCTCCATGGAACTCCCTCCGGTTCGACTCCTCGGAGGGCGATTCTAAGGCGTGTGGTGTGCGGTCAGGCGCTGGCGGCCTGCTGCTGCGCCGTCTGCTCGCGCATCGAGGCGAGGAACAGCGTCTTGTCGATGCGACCGTCGAAGATCGGGACGCCCAGCTCCATGCACTTGGTGATCACGGACCGGCGATCCAGGCCGGCCTCCCGTGCGAGCTCCGTGGGCGTCAGGTGGACTGCCATCGAATACGTCCCCTCCTCTGATAGTGCCGTGGATGCGAAACGGTATCGGTCGTTGCGGACATGCTCAACCGATTGAGCGCAAAGAGCGCGAATCCGGAGCCGTCAGGATCGCCCGGCGCCGGATCCGGGGGGAGACCGGGGGGAAATTTGGGGGGATCTTGCGATCACCCTATTGACCCGGGCGAACGCGAGCGTACATTCGGCTGCGGTAGGGCAGGTAGGGCCACAGCTCAGGCAGAGGTAGGGGAATCTCCGATCAGGGAGGATCGCGCATGGGAGGAGTTGTCCTGGAAGCAGCGACGCTGACGCGCGCGCCCCGACCGGTCGCCGGGCGCAGCGATCATCAGCTGGTGAGCCTCGTCCGCGCGGGTGACGACCGGGCGTTCGAGGAGCTGTTCCACCGCTATCGCGGGCGCATCACCGCGTACGTGTACGGGATGGTCGCCGACCACGGGCGAGCGGAGGACATCGCACAGGAGGTCTTCGTCTCGGCCCTGCGACGGATGCGTGAGACCGAGCGGCCGATCGCCTTTCGGCCCTGGATCTATGAGATCGCCAAGAACGCGTGCATCGACGCCCACCGCCGGCGCAGCCGCGCCGAGGAGGTCTCGCTGACGAGCGACGAGGGGCAGGCCACCGGGGACCACCTGCACCTGGTCTCGTCCACCCCCGCGCCCGACGAGGCGATGGAGGTCAAGCAGCGGCTCGGGCACCTGTGTGGCGCCTTCGGCGGCCTGTCCGAGGCCCACCACGAGATCCTCGTGCTGCGCGAGCTCGAGGGCCTGTCCTACCGCGAGATCGGCGAGCGCATGGGGCTCAGCCGCCCGGCCGTCGAGAGCACGCTGTTCCGGGCGCGCCGCCGCCTGGCGCAGGAGTACGACGAGCTCGCCTCGGGCGCGCGCTGCCAGCGGGTGCAGGCGATCATCTCCTCCGCGGTCGGCGGCCGGCTCGCCCCGCGCGAGCGCCGCCGCATGGCTCGCCACGTCGCCCACTGCGAGAGCTGCCGCCGCCACGCGCGCTCGCTGGACGTGGCCACGCAGCCGACGCAGGCGAGCGGAGCCCGGAAGCTCGCCGGGCTGCTCCCGCTTCCGCTCCTGCCCGCGGCCGAGCCGCTCGCGGTCGGGTGGGGCAAGACCGCGGCCACACTGGCCACGCTCGCGGTCGCCGGCTTCAGCGCCGGCGCCGTGGCGCAGCACGGCGGCGTGACGCCGCCGTGGCGCGACCACGACCCCGCCGCCGTGCGCCAGCTCGCGGCCGACATCTCGCGCGCGGCGCTGGCCGCGCCGGCCGGGATCCGTGCGGCGCACGTGCGCCTGCCGCGGTCCTCGGCCTCACCGCAGGCGCACGCGGGCACGCGGGCGGTCGGGCCCCACCACGGCTCGGCATCGGCGCGGCGGCGGCACCGGCGGCACCGGCAGGCGTCGACCGGCGGGGGCATCGGCGTCGCCGGCGCTCCGCAGGGCGCCGGCGGAGCTGCGAACGCGAGCGCGGGCGCGAAGGCCGCGCCCGCGAGCGGCGAGCCGCACGCGTCGTCGCAGCCCTCCGGCTTCGCCGCTCCACAGACGTCCAGCGCTCCGGCCTCGGGCCCGTCGACGCCGTCGGTCTCGGTTCCGAGCGCGCCCAAGGTGCCCGACGTGCAGACGCCGAGCGCGCCGCCGCCGGTGCAGGTGCCGCAGGTCCCGGACGTCCATGTGGACACGCCGGACCTGCCCGACACCTCGGGGGCGACGGACGCCGTCCCGAGCGTGCCGAGCCTGCCCTAAGCTCCCGCGGCGTTGATCGATGACGACCCGCCCGCCGGCCGGGGCTCGTTCCTCGAGTCCCTCATGGACACGAAGCTGTACTCGATGGGGGCGTACTTCTCGGACCGCCACCCCGAGCTCGTCGACGACGTGATCGAGCGCAGCGAGGCGATCGAGGACACCGGCCTCGAGGCCTACGCACGCACGGAGGGCCTGACCCTCGAGGAGGGCTTCCAGACCCTGATCACCGGGTTGGCCGTGCGCTACTACAAGGCCGTCAACGGCTAGCTAGGCCGGGGCGCCCACCGCGGCTCGCTCGCCCACGATGCGCGCCAGCCGGGCCCGGTGCTCCTTGGCCCCGCCCAGCAGCGCCGCGTCGACCTGCGCCCGCTTGTAGAGCCAGTGCACGTCGGCTTCCCAGGTGAAGCCGATGCCGCCGTGGGCCTGGATCGCGCCGGCGGTCACCGTGCGGCCGGCGTCGGACGCCGTCGCCTTGGCCTGGGCCGCGCACTGGGCCAGGCGCTGGGGCTCGGCGTCTGCCGTCCATGCCGCCTCGGCCGTGGTCGCGCGGGCGATCTCGGTCTCCAGCAGCATCTGCGCGCAGCGGTGCGAGACGGCCTGGAAGGCGCCCACCGGCGTGCCGAACTGCTTGCGCTCCTTGACGTAGTCCACCGTCATGTCCAGCGCGCGACTGCACACGCCCACAAGCTCGGCCGACAGCGCCACGAGGGCGCGCTGAAGGCCCGCGTCGGTGTCGCCGGGCAGAGGCTCGCCGGATCCGGGGCTCGCGGTGATGCGGGCCGCCGGGCGGGTCGGGTCGATCGCCTGCAGCGGCTCGACCTCGGCCTCGGTCCGCGCGAGCACGCGCATGCCGTCGCCCTCGACGAGCACGACCACGCCGGCGTCGGCGCCGCTCGGCACCAGGCCGGCGACGCCGTCCTGCGCGGTGCCGACGGCGCCGAGCAGCTCGCCGCTGGCCAGGCCCGGAAGCCAGTGTGCGCGCTGCTCGTCGGAGCCGGCGGCGGAGATGATGGCGGCCGCCATGGCCGAGGGGACGAAGGGGACGGGGGCGACGGTGCGCCCGAGCTCCTCGCTCAGGATCGCCAGCTCAACCGTCCCCAGGCCCTGGCCGCCGTGCTCCTCGGCCACGGCGATGCCGGGCCAGCCGAGCTCGGAGAGCTCCTTCCACAGGCCGTCGTCGTGCCTGCCGGCCTCAGCGTTCTCGCGGACGCGCTCGGGGCTCGCGCGGTCGGCGAGGAGGTCGCGGGCAGTGCGCTGGATCTCGCGCTGGTCGTCGGTGTAGCCAAAGTCCATTGCCTCTCCTCCCTAGGCCGCGGCCTTCAGCCGGGGCAGTCCGAGCACCCGCTCGGCGACGATGTTCTTGAGGATCTCGGTAGTGCCGCCCTCGATGGTGTTACCGCGGGCGCGCAGCAGCTCGTAGCTCCAGCCGGTGCCGGCGGTCAGGGCCTCGGCGCCGACCACGTCGGCGGCGAGCTGGGTGACGCGCTGGTTGGTCTCCGACCACAGCCACTTGACCAGTGAGCCCTCGGGGCCGGGCTGGCCGTAGCGCTCGGTGTCGGTCAGCCCCTTCCAGGCCATGAGGCGGATGGCCTCGCAGCGGGCGTTGAGCTCGGCGATCTCGTCGGCGATGCGCGGGTCGTCGAGCTTGCCACGCTCGGCGGCGGCGGCGATCACGTCGTCGAGGATCTGGCGCAGGCGGATCTGCAGGGTGAAGCCGAGGCCGGCGCGCTCGTTCATGAGCGTGGTCAGCGCGACCTTCCAGCCGTTGCCGACGCCACCGATCACGTTCTCGTCCGGGATGCGAGCGTCCTCGATGAACAGCTCGTTGAACTCGGCCTCGCCCGTGATCTGGCGCAGCGGCCGCACCTGGACCTCGTCCTGCTCCATGTCCATGAGGAAGTAGGTGAGCCCCTTGTGCTTGGGGGCGTCGAGGTCGGTGCGGGCGACGAGCATGCACCACTTCGCGTATTGGGCCCCGCTCGTCCACACCTTCTGGCCGGTGACTAGCCAGTCGTCGCCGTCCTTGACCGCGCGGGTCTTGAGCGAGGCGAGGTCGGAGCCCGCGTCGGGCTCGGAGAAGCCCTGGCACCAGATCTCCTCGGCCGAGAGGATCGGGGTCAGGTAGCGCTCCTTCTGCTCATCGGTGCCCCAGACCATCAGCGTCGGGCCGCCGAGCAGGATGCCGAGCACGTTGGCGGGCAGGGGCACGCGGGCGCGCCCGATCTCCTCGAAGTAGATGGCCGACTGGGTCAGGGTCGCGCCGCGGCCGCCGTACTCGTTCGGCCAGTTGGGCGCGGCCCAGCCGCCCTCGTAGAGCTGGCGCTGCCAGGCGCCGCGCCAGGCGTTGCGGGCGTCGTCGCCGACGTCGCCCGGGTCGGGCGGCGGCGGGTTCTCGGCCAGCCAGGAGCGGAACTCGTCGCGGAACGCGAGCTCGTCGTCGGAGAACGTCAGGTCCATGCAGTCAAGCCCTTCCGTACGGGGTAACGACAGGTACGGGATCGTACTCGATGAGTATGCTCCCCCGTCATGCCGCGCGGCGGGTCCCTGGTCTCCGAGCATCCCGACGTCGGCGGGCGGCTCGGGCCGCCCAGCGACGGCCAGCGCGCGCGGCTCCTCGACGCGGTGGCGCGGGTGGTGGCCGAGAAGGGCTACGTCGCGTCCACGGTGACCGACATCGTGCGCGAGGCCGGTGTGTCGCGCTCGACGTTCTACGAGCAGTTCGCCGGCAAGGAGGCGTGCTTCCTCGAGGCCTACCGCCACGGCGTCGACGTGCTCGACGCTCGCGTGGGCGCCGCGGTGCGGGCGGCCGACCCGTCCGACTGGCGGGCTCAGCTTCGGGCCGGCATCGGGGCGTGGCTGGAGACGCTGAGCGCCGAGCCGCGCTTCGCGCGGACCTACCTACTGGAGATCGCGGCCGCCGGCGAGGCCGCCCGCCAGGCTCGCGCGGAGGCGTTCCGGCGCTTTGCCGAGCGCTACCGGGCGACGGCGTTCAAGGCCGGGCACCGGCCCGGCCTCGACGTGCTGCTGATCGTGTGCGCGGGGAGCGAGCAGCTCGCCGCCGAGCGGGTGCGAACCGGCGCGGCGGACGAGCTGCTGGCGCTCGTCGATCCGGTCTCCGCGTGCGTGGAGGCCGTCATCGAGGGCGCCTCGCGAATCTAGAGTCTCTCAGCCGATCCCCAGGCTCGGCGCACCCTGCTGCTGATCGCCGGTGCCGGGATCGCCGGGGACGACCTGCTGGCCCGTGCCCGGGTCGCCGGGGACGACCTGCTCGCCGCCGCCCTGGCCCTGGTCGGGGGCGAGCTGCTGGCCGTCGGGGCCGACCTGGTTGGGATCGACCTGCTGCTGGCCCTGGCCCTGGTCGGGCTGGCCGATGGAGCCGTTCTCGATCCCGGAGACGACCTTCTTGACCGTGTTGATCGGGAGCGCGAACCCGACGCCGCTGCTCGTGCCGGACTCGCTGGCGATCTGGGCGTTGATGCCGATGACCTTGCCGCTGCGGTTCAGCAGCGGGCCGCCGGAGTTGCCGGGGTTGATGGCCGCGTCGGTCTGGATGGCGCCGTCGATGGCCGCACCGCTGGGCGACTGGATCTGGCGGTGCAGGGCCGAGACGATGCCGCTGGTCAGCGTGCCCTGGAGGCCGAATGGGCTGCCGATGGCCACGGCCGACTCGCCGATCTGGAGGTCGTCGGAGTTGCCGAGCGCGAGCGGGTGGGCGTTGCCGACCGCGCTCTGGTCGATCTTGAGGACGGCAACGTCAGTGTTGGGGTCGGCGCCGACGATCTGGGCGTCGACCGGCGAGCCCTGCTCGCCGACGCGGACCTGCACGTTCTGGGCGCCGTCGATGACGTGCTCGTTGGTGACGATGTGCCCCTGGCCGTCGGCCAGGAAGCCCGAGCCGCTGGCCACGCCGTCGGCCGTCGTCGACTGCACGTAGACCACGCCGTCGGAGACGCTGCGATACAGCCTCTCGAGCGAGTCGGTGCCCATCGTCGCGTTGGAGGAGGAAGTCGGGACCACCGTTGCGGGAGCGGCGGTGGTGGAGGTCTTGCCGCCGGTGGGCAGGTGGACGACCCCGGCGAGGACGACGCCGGCTCCGACCGCAAGCGTGAGGAGGGCGCCGAGGAGCACGGCGCCGAAGGTGCGGGTTCCAGATCGAGGTTTCATGCTCCTCAGGGGAGCACCGGCGGATTAGCGCTTCCCGAAGAGAACGTGAGAGCAACCGAAATCTGGTTGCGCACGCAACGGTTCACTGCGCGGGCGGATGGCGCATAGTCGGCGTAGCGCTGCGTGGTCGCGAGGGCACGCACCACTTCGAGAGTTGTCCGCTCCGCTCGGTCTCGGCAGGCAAGGCGCGGCGGCGGTTCCAGCGATGTCCGCGTTGGGCGAGCGTGCCACACTCCGCACGCTCGCCCCGCCGCGCCCACGTTCCAGGTCGAGGCAAGATGAAAGACCCCCGTGCTTGCGCTCGTTACCTTGGTGCCGCCCTCCCCAGCTATGTCCGGCCGATCCCCGCAACGGTTTCGACCTCCACTAGGTCATAGCCTCGGCCGCGCCGGCCGGGGGGAGGGCGGCGGTCTACGCCGCCGAGGGCAGGCACCACGCGCCGCGATCGAGCCGCCCATCGCATCGTCACCCCGCCGCGACGACCGGGGGTAGGGATCGGCATCGTGAACGCGCACCGACCGCGCCACGTCCGAAGCGTCAGGATTCCCGCTCGACGAGGTGGCCATGCTGGTTGGTCAGGCCAGCGAGTTGTCCAGCCGTTATCGGTATGGGCAACCGCGAGTGTTCAAGAACGTGATGGAAGACGCTCTGCTCGAAGCCACTCTCGTGCACAGGTCGGGAGGCCGCTCGGCCCGCGTGTAAGGCGAAAACAGGAAATTGCTTGCTCGGATCGTGCGCGAAGAATGCAAAAAGGAAACTCCCCGCAGGCGGGAGAGCGCCAAAGCCCGGCGGGGTCGGCCCAATCCGCGGTGCCGGGCCGAAAGGCATTGCTACCTCATTGCCACCTCGGCCGAGCCAAGAACGAGAGAAACCCCCGCTCACGCGAGGGTTCCTGGGCATCGGGGCGCCCGGATTTGAACCGGGGACCTCACCGACCCGAACGGTGCGCGCTACCAGGCTGCGCCACGCCCCGAGGGGGTCGAGTCTAGCCGCGCGGAGCGCCCCTGTAGGCTCAGCCGCGGGGATGCGGACGATCGGGAACATCATCTGGTTCGTCCTGTCCGGAGTGTGGCTGGCGATCGCCTACACGCTCGCGGCGCTGGTCATGTTCATCCTCATCATCACCATCCCGTTCGGGGTCGCCTCGCTGCGCATCGCGGCCTTCTGCCTGTGGCCGTTCGGGCGCGTGATCATCCGGCGGTCCGACGCCGGCGCCGGGTCGGCCATCGGCAACGTCATCTGGGTCATCCTCGCTGGCTGGTGGCTCGCGCTCGGCCACCTGATCACCGGCATCCTCCTCTGCATCACGATCATCGGGATCCCGCTCGGGCTCGCGAACTTCAAGCTCATCCCGGTGACCTTCACGCCCTTGGGGCGCGAGATCGTCGACGCCGACTCGCTGCACGCGTCCGCCGAGAACGCCGTCGCAATCGGCCGGTAGCGCCCTCAGCTGCGGGGGTCGCCGAGCCAGTACCGCGGGCCCGGGCCGCGCGCTCCCGCGCGGTCGCCGGGGTTGGCCAGCCGGCAGCGGTCGAGCGACAGGCAGCCGCAGCCGATGCACTCGGTCAACCCGACGCGCAGGCGCTCGAGCTCGGCGATGCGATCGTCGATGCGCTCGGTCCAGCCGCCCGAGAGCCGCGACCAGTCCCGGCGGGTGGGCGTGCGAGCACCGGGGAGCTTGCCCAGCTCGGCGCCGATCTCCTCCAGCGTGAGCCCCACCTTCTGCGCGAATACGATGAACGCGATCCGGCGCAGCACCGCCCGCGGATAGCGGCGGTGGCCGGAGCCCGCGCGCTCGGACGCGATGAGCCCGCGCTCCTCGTAGAAGCGCAGGGCCGAGGCGGCCACACCGCTGCGCCGTGTGACGTCGCCGATCGTGAGCAGGGAGTCTCTTGACTTCAAGTTCACTTGAGCTTATACGCTGCTCCGATGTCCGAGCAACGCACACCGAGTCAGCAGATCACCGACGAGGTCACCTCGTGGGAGGGCGTCGAGGCCGGGCCGGGCCGTCGCGGCGAGTTCGCGTTCAAGGTCGGCCGGCGCGAGATCGGCCACCTGCACGGCGACCGCTCCGCCCACTTCAGCTTCCCCAAGGGCGTGTGGGCCGAGCTGAACGAGCAGGGGCGCATCGTCGACCACCCGGTCTTCCCGGGGAAAGTCGGGCCCGCCGCCCGCCGGATCGAGAGCGACGCGGACGTCGACGACGTGATCGCGCTCATGCGCCTGAACTACGACCGCCTGACCGGTTCCCGCTGACCGGAAGCCGGAGCGCCGGGAGGGCTCGCGCCCGGGCGTAAGCTCTGGGGCCATGAGCCCTCCGTTCTCCCGCGGCTTCCACCGCCGGCATGAGGCCGAGCGCGCGGACGCCGACCGCGTGCCCCCCGGCCAGTACGTGGTCAACGACTTCCCCGTGCTGTCAGCCGGGCCCACGCCGCACACCTCGCTGGACCAGTGGTCGTTCACGATCAACGGGGCCGTCGACGAGCCGCGCACGTGGACCTGGGAGCAGTTCCAGGCCCTGCCGGCCGAGGAGGTCACCCGCGACATCCACTGCGTCACCCACTGGTCGAAGCTGGGCACGACCTGGCGCGGCGTCGCCGTCGACACCCTGCTGCAGGGGATCGAGACCAGCGCCGAGTACGTGGTCGAGTTCGCCGACGGCGGCTACACGACCAACGTGCCGCTCGACGACCTGCGCGACGGCAAGGCGTGGGTGGCCTACGAGTTCGACGGCGAGCCGCTGGAGTCCGAGCACGGAGGCCCGGCCCGCATGCTCGTGCCCCACCTGTACTTCTGGAAGAGCGCGAAGTGGGTGCGCGGCCTGACGCTGAGCGACGACGACCGCCCGGGGTTCTGGGAGCAGAACGGCTACCACAACTACGGGGATCCCTGGCGCGAGCAGCGCTACTGGAACGACTAGTGGCGGCGCCACGGGCCGGCTGGCAGTCGGCGACGCTGCGCGACAAGCGCACCGAGACCGACCGCGCCGCCACGCTGCACCTCTCCACCGACGAGTGGCCCGGCCACCGCGCCGGCCAGCACGTCGACGTGCGCCTGACCGCCGAGGACGGCTACCAGGCGCAGCGCTCGTACTCGATCGCCTCGCCGCCCGAGGACGACGGCGACGTCGCGCTCACGGTCGAGCGCCTCGACGACGGCGAGGTCTCGCCCTATCTGGTCGACGAGATGGCGCCCGGCGACATGTGCGAGCTGCGCGGGCCCATCGGGGGCTGGTTCGTGTGGGACGCGGACGACGGCGGGCCGCTGCTGCTGGTCGGCGGCGGGTCGGGCGTGGTGCCGCTCATGTCGATGCTGCGCCACCGCGCGGCGCTGCACTCCGGGGTGCGGGCGCGCCTGCTGCTCTCGGCCCGCTCGCTCGACGACGCGCTCTACGCGGACGAGCTGCACGCGCTCGACGCCGGCGACGACGAGCTCGACGTCAGCATCACCCTGACCCGCACCGCGCCGCCGGACTGGGCCGGCTACGCGCGCCGGGTCGACCGCTCCATGCTCGAGGAGGTGGCCTGGCCGGCGGCCGACCGGCCCCGCGTCTACGTGTGCGGGCCGACGCCGTTCGTGGAGTCCGTGGCTGCGGGCCTTGTCGATCTCGGGCACGATGCGGGTCTGGTCAAGACCGAGCGCTTCGGCGCCACCGGGAGCTGAACATGGAACGCCTGGACGGAAACGCCGCCGCTGGCCTCCTCGAGGAGGTCTTCGCGCGGGAAATGACGACGGCGATGGAGACCTGCGCGAGCTGCGGCAACGAGGCGGTCGTCGCGACCACGCACGTCTACATGGGCGACATCGGCACGGTGCTGCGCTGCCCGACCTGCGAGCAGGTGCTGATGACGATCGTGCACGTCCGTGAGGAGCTGCACGTGGACCTCTCGGGTGTGCGCCGGATCGACCTTCGCTAGCCTGCCGCGCCGGTGAACCGGACGCTCACCCGCAGACACCTCGTCGTCGGCGCCGCAGGCGTGGCCGCCGCGGCGGCCCTCCCGCGCACGGCCGCCGCCCGGCGCAGGCGCCGCGCGACGAGCGCCGACGTATGCGTCGTCGGGGCCGGCTTCGCGGGCTTGACCACGGCGCGCCAGCTCGTGCGCGCGGGCCACGACGTGGTCGTGGTCGAGGCCCGCGACCGCGTCGGCGGGCGCGTGCTCAACGAGCGGATCGCGCCCGGCGCGATCACCGAGCTCGGCGGCGAGTACATCGGGCCGACCCAGGATCGGATCATGGCCCTGGCCAGCGCCGTCGGGGTCGACACCTTCAAGACCTACAACGACGGCAGCGACGTCCTCGTCCTCAACGGGCAGCGCAGCCTCTACCCGGCCGCGACCGGGGTCTCCGACGACCCCGACTTCCAGGCCGCGCTCGCCGCGTTGCCGGTGGCCGACAGCATGGCCGCACAGGTTCCCGTCGCGGCGCCCTGGAAGGCGTCCCGGGCCGAGGAGTGGGACAAGCAGACCTTCGCCCAGTTTCGCGACGAGAACGTCGCGACGCCGGGCGGCCGCGGGATCTTCGACGCCGCCGTGCGCTCGATCTGGGGCGCGGACCCGGAGGAGTTCTCGCTCCTCTACGCACTGTTCTACATCGCGGCCGCCGGCAACCCGGCCACGCCGGGATCGCTGGCACGGCTCACGACCACCGGCGGCGGCGCGCAGGCCGCGCGCTTCGTGGGCGGCTCGCAGGTCGTCGCGCAGAAGGTGGCCGCGCAGCTCGGTCGCCGGGTCATGCTCGACGCGCCCGTGCGCCGCATCGAGACCACCGGCAAGGACGCGGTGACCGTGACCGCCGACGGCGTCGAGGTCGACGCCCGCCGCGTCGTCGTCGCCGTGCCGCCGGTGCTCGCCGCCAAGATCGACTACGCGCCGGCGCTGCCCTCGGCCAAGCGCAAGCTGCTCAAGAAGATCACGCCCGGCAACCTGATCAAGCTCGAGGCGATCTATGACCGCCCGTTCTGGCGCGACCAGAACCTCAGCGGCCAGGGCGTCAGCCCGGACGACCCGGGCAACGCGACCTTCGACAACACGCCCCCGCAGGGCGCGCCCGGGATCGTCTTCGCCTTCGTCGGCGGCGACGCCGCACGCACCCTTCCGCCCACGCTGGCCGCGCGCCAGGCGGCCTACACCGACAACCTCGTCGCCTTCTTCGGCGAGGAGTCCCGGAACATGACCGGCTTCATCCAGCGCGACTGGAGCCGCGAGGCCTGGACGCGCGGCTGCCCGGTGGGTCACATGGGCCGCAACGTGCTGGCCACGCTGGGCCCGCAGCTGCGCAGGCCGGTCGGCCTCGTCCACTTCGCCGGCACCGAGACCGCCGACTACTGGTTCGGCTACATGGACGGCGCCGTGCGCTCGGGCGAGCGCGCCGCCAGCGAGGTCCGCCGCAGCCTCAGGCGCTGAGCGCCACCGCAAGCTCGCGCAGGGCCCGCGGGTAGCGGAAGGCGATGCCGCCGTGCTTGCCGTCGAAGAGCTCGACCGTGTGCGCGGCCCCGATGGCTTCGAGCTCGGAGGCGACCGCGGTCGCGCCGAGGTCGAGGTACCACTCGTCGCTGCGCCCGGCGTCGAGATAGATGCGGCGCATCGAGCGCAGCGCCTCGGCGTGCTGCGGCACCATCCGCACCGGGTCGAGCGCGAGCCAGCGCGCCCAGCGCTCGTCGATGATGCGCCCGGTGTCGAGCTCGAACGGCAGCAGCGCCTTGCCCAGGTGGTCGGGATCGGGCGTGAACGCGGCGGCGCAGCCGTAGGTCAGCATCAGGTCGCCCCACTTCGTCATGTCGAAGTGGTCGGCCTCGGCCATGCTGCGGAAGAAGACGTCGTAGGAGCCGTCGAAGTCGTCGCGCAGCTTGCGCGCGATGTCGGGGAACGTGGGCAGGTAGCAGGCCTCGTAGAGCGCGTCGCCCGCGTGCGAGGCCAGCGCCCCGAACACCTCGGGGCGCAGCATGGGCACGATCATCGCCCCGAAGCCGCCCGAGGACTTGCCGGTCAGGCCGCGGTGGTCGCGGTCGGCCGCCACCGGGTAGCGCTCGTCCACGAACGGGACGACCTCGTCGCACAGGTAGTCCTGGTAGGGGCCGGTGGCGATCGAGTTGACGAACTGCGAGCCGCCGTACGTGGTCCAGGCGTCGACGTAGACGACGATCGCGTCCGGGCAGTCGCCGCCGGCGAACAGCGCGTCGACGCGCTCGAGCAGGTTGGGTTCGAACGGCTCGCGCGAGGTCAGCGCGTCCAGGCGCCCGAAGTAGCCCTGGATGACGTAGAGCGTCGGCAGGGGGCGTGGGTGGTCGAGCTCGACCCCGGGCGGGCGGTAGACCCACAGCGGCCGCCGGCTGGGGTCGCCGAGCGGGTTGTCGGCCAGCAGCTCGGACTCGACCACGAGCTTGTCCACCGTGCCGGCCAGCGGCCGCTCCCACGGGGCGCCGAGGGCGTCGTCGACCTGGCGCATGGCCATCAGCGTGTCAGCTCCTCGACGAGCTGCACGATCGAGCGATACGGCCGCCCGGTGGCCTCCTGCAGGCCGAGCTCGCAGGTCCGGTTGGAGGAGACGTAGGCGTCGTAGGCGCGGGCGGAGACCTCGGCCGCTTCGTCGCGTGTGGCCGCCGCGGCAAGCTCGGGGTGCAGGAGCCCGCGGTCGCCGGCAAAGCCGCAACAGCCGGCCGCGGGCGGCACCACGGCCTCGTCGGCGACCGCCCCGGCCAGCGCGCGCAGGCGCGGGCCCAGGCCCAACTGCCGCGAGGCGCAGGTGGGGTGGACGGCGACGGCGCCGACCCGGTGCGAGACCTCGAACTCGGGCAGCAGCCGGTCGTGCACCCACTCGACCGCGTCCAGCACCGGCACGCCGTCGCCGTGCTCGCGGAGGCCCTGGGTGCAGGACGAGGCGTCGATCACGACCGGCAGGCGGCCGCCGTCGGTCCAACGGGCGAGCGCCGCGTTGGTCTTGGCCGCCATGTAGCGGCCGCCCTCGACGTAGCCCTTGGAGGTCCACGGCGTCGCGCAGCAGTGGCCGGGAGCGTCGTCGGGGATCCACAACGGCAGGCCGGCGCGCTCCGAGAGCGCGACCAGGGCCTCGGGCAGCGACAGCCCGCCGTCGGGCGGCCCGAAGATGCGGTTGATGCAGGCCGGGAGGTAGACGGCCGCAGCGCCCTCGCGGCGGGTGGCCGGCAGGCGGCCGGGCGCGGGCGGCGGCATGGCGTCGGGCCAGGTGGGGATGAGCTCGTCCGAGACCAGGCGGCGCGCGGCCTCGCTGACCGCGCGCGCGAGCGCCGGCGGGGCCTTGAGGCCGGCGCGCGCGCGGCGCTCGACGCCGGCGTAGCGGCGAGCGAGGTCGAGCGCGATCCGCTCGGCGCCGTCGCCGTGCTGCGCGGCGCGGAAGCCCTTGACCAGCGCGCCGGTGTCGATCCCCACCGGGCAGGCCAGCGCGCAGGAGCCGTCGGCGGCGCAGGTCTGCACGCCGTCGTACTCGTACTGGCGCACGAGCGCCTCGCGCACCGGCGAGCCCGGCGCCTGGCGCGCCATCTCGCGCCGCAGCACGATCCGCTGGCGCGGCGTGACCGTCAGCCAGCGGCTCGGGCACACCGGCTCGCACATGCCGCACTCGATGCACTTGGTGGCGACCTCCTCGATCGCCGGCTGGGACTTGAGGTGCTCGAGGTGGACCTTGGGGTTGCGGTTCAGCACGACGCCCGGGCCGAGGACGCCGTCGGGGTCGGCGAGCGACTTGACCCGCCACATGAGCTCGGTCGCCTTCGCGCCCCACTCCCGCTCGACCCACGGCGCCATGTTGCGGCCCGTGCCGTGCTCGGCCTTCAGCGAGCCGTCGTACTTGCCCACGATGAGGTCGGCCAGCTCGTGCATGAACGCGTCGTAGCGGTCGCGGTCGGCCGGGTCGCCCAGCGACGGCGTGAGCACGAAGTGCAGGTTGCCGGCCGAGGCGTGCCCGGCAACGCCGACGAGGAAGCCGTGCTTGCCCAGGAGCGCCTGCAGGTCCTGCGCCGCCTCGCCCACGCGCTGAGGCGGCACGCACACGTCCTCGAGGATCAGCGACGTGCCCAAGGGGCGGAACTCGGCGATCAGCCCCGTCATGCCCTCGCGCACGCGCCAGTACAGCTCGGTGGTCTCGTGGTCGCGGCGGAAGTCCGGCGGCTCGAGCAGCGCGTGCTCGCGCAGGATCTCCTCGGCGGCGGCGACGTAGACGTCGAGATCGACGTCTTCGTCTGCACGAAATTCACAGAGGATCGCCGCCGTCTCGATGGGCGCGTCCTTCCAGGCCTGCGGCGTCTCGACGATGGCCTGGGCCGCCTTGAGCGTGGCCGCGACCATGAGCTCGACCGCGGTCGCGCCCGCGTCGACCAGCGCCGGCACCGCGGCGACGGCCTTGTCGATGCTGCCGAACAGGAGCATCGCGTTGGCGGTGCGCGGGCGCAGCGGCACGGTCGCGTAGACCGCCTCGGCCACGAAGCCCAGCGTCCCCTCGGAGCCGACGAGCAGGCGACGGAAGATCTCCAGCGGCGTCGAGGCGTCCAGGAAGGCCACGAGGCGGTAGCCGGTCGTGTTCTTGATGCGGAACTTGTGGCGGATGCGGTCGGCCAGCTCCGGGTCGGCGAGGATCTCCTCGCGGATCGCGGTCAGGCCGGCGGCCAGCTCGGGCTCCGCCGCCGCGAACCGCTCCTCGGCATCCGGCGCCGCGGTGTCGATGGTCGCGCCCGAGGGGAGCACGAAGGTCAGCGCGCGCAGGGTCTGGTAGCTGTCCTGCGCCACCCCGCAGCGCATCCCGCCGGAGTTGTTGGCCACCACGCCGCCGACGGTGGCGCTCTCGGTGCTCGCGGGGTCGGGGCCGAGCTTGCGCCCGTACGGGGCGAGCGCGCGGTTGACGTGGCCGAGCACGGTGCCCGGGCCGACCCGCACCGTGGCCCCGTCCTCCTCGACGGCGATGGCGACGAAGTGGCGGCGCACGTCGACGAGGATGCCCTCGCCCTGGCCCTGCCCGTTCAGGCTCGTGCCGCCCGAACGCAGCGTCACCGGCGTGGCCGTCCGGCGGCCGTAATCGAGCGCTCGGCGCACGTCCTCGGCGTCGTGGGCGACGACGACGGCCTGCGGGATGAGCCGGTACGGGCTCGCGTCGGAGGCGTAGGCGACGAGGTCGGAGACCCGGTGCAGCACGCGGTCGGAGCCGAAGAGCCCGCACAGGTCGCGGCGCAGCGGCTCGGGCGTGCCGGCGGCGAAGGCGTCGGGGACGCGGTCGTCGGCCGCGGGCGCCTCCGGCGGGTCCGCGATGCGTCGCGGGTCGGGCGCGAGCAGGGCCACGCGCCGGCTACCCGAGCGACATCCCGGGCGCGACCCGGACCTCGACCACCTCGGGCTTGGGCGAGGCGATCGCCTCGCGCAGGGCGCTGCCGAGCTCACCCGGGCCCTCCACCCGGCGGGCGCGCACGCCGTAGCCCTCGGCCACCGCGGGGACGTCGAGCGCGGGGAGGTCGAGCCCCGGCGCCCCGCCGACCTCCTCGATCATCGCGAACCACTTGAGGATCGAATACTCGTCGTTGCGCACCACGAGCACGGTGAGGGGGACGTCGTAGGCGGCGGCCGACCAGAAGGCCTGGATGGCGTACTGCGCCGAGCCCTCGCCGAGCACGCAGACCACCGGCCGCTCGGGCTGGGCCATCTGCACCCCGACGGCCGCTGAGAGGCCGAAGCCCAGGCCGCCGCCGGCGCCGAAGTAGTAGCTGCCGGGCTCGGAGAGCCGCAGCTGGTTGCGCACGGCAAGGGTGGCGGTGGGCGCCTCGACCACGGCGATGCCGTGCGCGGGCCAGACCTCGGCCAGCACGGCAATGGCCGCCGACGCCGTGTCCTCGCCGATGGGCTCGGCCGGCGGGCGCTGCGGCGGCGCCTCGCGGTCGATCGCCGGCAGCGCGGCGTTGAGCGCCTCGAGCGTGAGTTTGACGTCGGCCACGATGGCGTCACCCATCGGCGCGCGGGCGGCCTCGTCGGGGTCGTTCGTGAGCTGGACCAGCGACGCGCCCTCGGGCAGCAGCGGCCCGGGGATGTTCGGGTAGTAGCTGAACACCGAGGCGCCGACGACGAGGATGAGGTCGTGCGGGGCCAGCGTCTCGGCCAGCGGGCCGATCGCCGGCGGCAGGATGTTCTGGAACGCCGGGTGGCCCTCGGGGAAGCCGATGCGCCCGCCGCCCGGGGCGGGGATGGCCCACACCGGCAGCTTGGCCGCCTCGACCAGCGCGATCGCCACGTCCCAGGCGCCGCTGGCGTCGATGTCGGGGCCGGCGACGAAGACCGGGTTGCGCGCCGTGGCCAGCCGCTGCGCGAGGTCGCGCACGACCTCGGGGTCGGCGGTGGCGCGACCGCTGACCAGGCGGCCGATCGCGTGCTCGGCCGCGGCGGCGTCGACCGGCACGTCCCAGTCGTCCATGGGGATGGAGACAAAGACCGGGCCGGCGGGCGGCAGCGTGGCCACGTGCGCGGCGCGCGCCAGCGCCAGCGGGACGTCCTCGGCCCGCGGGGGCTCGTAGCTCCACTTGACGAGCGGGAGGGGCATCCGCGCGGCGTCCCGGTTGGTCAGGTTGGCCTGCAGCGTGATGAGCTCGCGCGCCTGCTGGCCGGCGGTGATGACCAGCGGTGACTTGTTGGCCTGCGCGTTGAAGATCCCGCCCATGGCGTTGCCCACGCCGGGCGCGGTATGCAGGTTGACCAGGGTCGGGCGCCCGCTGGCCTGGGCGTAGCCGTCGGCCATGCCCATGACCACGGCCTCTTGGAGGGCGAGGACATAGCGGAAGTCGCTCGGGTAGTCGGCCAGGAAGGCGAGCTCGGTCGAGCCCGGGTTGCCGAACACGGTGGTCATCCCGCGCCGGCGCATGAGGTCGCGGGTGAAGTCGAGGACGGTCCTCGTGGC
This sequence comes from Solirubrobacteraceae bacterium, assembly GCA_036270095.1. Classification (GTDB taxonomy): domain Bacteria; phylum Actinomycetota; class Thermoleophilia; order Solirubrobacterales; family Solirubrobacteraceae; genus DATBDE01. Next base: position 20,873 of record DATBDE010000131.1, read on the forward strand.
GACGGCCTGCTCCACGCTGCTCACGGCCAGAACCGTACTCCGTCGTGCGCTAGACGCGCGGCTCCTCCAGCGCCCGCGCCAGCTCGATCCGCCTGGGCACCCCGAGCTTCCCGAAGATGTTGCGCAGGTGGGCCTCGACGGTCTTGACGCTGGGCACGAGCTCCTCGGCGACCTCGCGGTTGGTGCGCCCCGCGGCGGCGAGCTCGGCGATCTCGCGCTCGCGAGCGGTGAGGCCGCCGTCCCCCTGGCTCGGCGAGCGCGGAGCGCGCCGGCCGAGGGCGCGCAGCTCACGGGCGGCGACGCGACGCCAGCGCTCGGCACCGGCGCGCTCCAGCGCGGCGGCGGCGTCGGTGAGCGCGGTGCGGGCGGCGGTGCGGTCGCCGAGCGCGGCGAGCGCCTCTCCCTCGACGAGGCGGGCACGGGCGACGGCGAGGGGGGCGTTGGCGACTTGCGCTTCCGACGCCGCTTCGCCGCGCCGCCGGCGTCGCCGGCCGCGAGCAGCGCGTGCGCTTCGGCCCGGGCGATCAGGGCTCGGCCGACGGCGTTCTCCGCGGGAGGCGGTGCGGGAGCTCGCCCCGCCTCCACGAGGTCGGCGTAGGCGGCGGGGCGCTCGCTGGGCGGCAGGGCCGGGAAGCCCTCGCCGCCGACCGCGGTCCGGATCGCCTCCGCGCCCTCGGCCGCGTGGTCGCCGGCCACGAGCGCGTTGCCGCGGGCCCAGCCGGGCTGGCCGCTGGCCTGGAAGTCGGGCCTCTGCCCGTCCTGCGCTGCCTCATCGGCCGCGCCCAGCGCCCCGGTCGCGTCGCCCGCCGCCAGCCGCGCCGCCGACAGCGCGCTGTGCGCCCAGACGTGCATGGGCGGGCTGCCCAGCAGGCGGGCCAGCATCCACAGTCCGGGCACGCGCACGACGGCCTGGGCGTCGGTCAGCGCGGCCGCCTCGACCACCGGGTCGGCGAGTGCGCGGGCGTCGTCGCGGGCGTCGGCCGCGTGCGCGAGGGCACCCTCGAAGTCGCGCGCGAGCAGCATGCTCAGGGCGAGCCCGAGGTGCAGGCGCACGCGGTCCTCGCCGGGCGCGGCCGGCAGCGCCTGCAGCGCCACCTGATAGCGCGCGCGGGCCGCATCGTGGTCGCCGAGCCAGTACTCGAGTGCGGCGGCGCGGACCCCGAGCGCGATGCGCTGCTCGGTGTCCGCGCCGTCCATGAGCCCGAGCAGGGTCGCGCGCCCGCGCGCGGGGTCACCGGCGCGCTCTGCGCGTCGGCCAGCGCGATCGACATGCGCAGGCGGCGCTCGGCGTCGGCGGCGGGCAGCAGCCGCAGCGCCGCCGCCCGGATCCGGGCCGACGACGCGGGCGCACCGGCCTGGAGTTCGGCGGCGGCGTCGCCGAGAAGCGCGATCGCCTCCTCGTCGCCGGGCCGTGCCGCGTGCTCGACGTAGCGGGCGCGGGCGACCGGGCCGGCGCCGCGCGCGGCCAGCGCCGCCGCCGCGCGGCCGTGGGCGTCGACACGCCAGCCGCCGCGGGGCGGATCAGGGTGCCCACCACAAGCTCGTCCACCGCGGCCGTGGCGGCCCCGTCGTCCAGCTCGGCCACCGCGGCGGCGAGCTCGGGATCGAACGGGTCGCCGGCCACGGCGGCGGCGTCGAGCAGCACCCGCGCGCCGGGCGAGACCGCGTCGAGCTCGGAGGCCAGCGCGCCCGCGACGCGGTCGGGGACGCCGTCGAGGTGCACCGTCGCGCCCGCCCCGTGCGCCCGCGCGAGCTGCTCCAGGTAGAACGGGTTGTCGCCGCTGTCGGCGTAGATGGCCTCGGCGGCCGGGCCGACGAGCGCGGCCGCCTGCGCCTCGTCCAGCGGCGCCGGCGCGAGCCGCTCGAGCGTGCCGTCCCGCAACGCCGCGGCTGCTGCGGCGGCCACCGGCGCCGGCGCCTGGCCCGCGCGCGCCGCCGCCGCCACCAGCACCGCGCCCGCGGGCAGCCGCCGCAGCAGCGCCGCCAGCGCGGCGGCCGAGGCGGGGTCGAGCCAGTGCGCGTCGTCGAGCCAGAGGAGGAGCGGGGCCCCGGCGGCGAGCGCGGCCAGCAGGTCGCGCAGGGCCCGGTGCATGCGGTGGCCGTCGGCGGGCTCGGGCTCGGACAGCGCGCGCCGCGGGGCCAAGAAGCCGGCCAGGGCGCCTGGGTCCTCCAGGCCGAGCCCTTCGACGCGCCGGTCGCGCAGCACGGGGTCGACCGCTCGGTCAGCGCTGCATAGGGAAGGTCGAGCTCGGCCTCCGAGGCCCGCGCGCCCGCCACCCGGAACCCCTCGCCCTCGGCGCGCGCCGCCAGCTCGGCCAACAGCCGCGACTTGCCGATCCCCGGCTCGCCCTCGACCACCAAGGCACACGCCGCCCCGTCCCGCGCCCGCCCGGAGATGAGAACCCCGATGACGGGCCGCGGGTGGTGGCCGAACATGGCGGCCATGACCAACGAGCCTCTTCACCCCGCCGTCCGCATCGGCCACGTGCACCTGCGCGTGGTGGACCTGGACCGGTCGCTCGCGTTCTACCGCGACGCGCTGGGCTTCGGCGTGACCGCCGACGGGCGGCCGCTGGGCCTGCCGGCGGTCTTCCTGGCCGCGGGCGACTACCACCATCACATCGGCCTGAACACGTTCGACGGCGCCGGCGCCCCGCCGCCCGACCCCGAGCGGGCCGGGCTCTACCACACGGCCTTCGTCTACCCGGACCGCCGCGAGCTGGCCCGCGCGGTGCAGCGCCTCGTCGACCACGGGTTCGCGCCCGACCACGCCACCGACCATGGCGCCACGGTCTCGGTCTACCTCGAGGACCCCGACGGCAATGGCGTCGAGCTCTACTACGACCGCCCCCGCCAGCGGTGGTTCGGGCCCGACGGCGAGCCGGTCCTGAAGGCCGACCACTTCGACTTCCACGAGATCCTCGACGACCCCGACAACGGAGGCAGCTGATGTACGCGCAGGTCATCGAAGGCGGCACCACCCCCGATCACCGGACCGAGATGGACGCAATCGTCACCGACGATCTCATCCCGGCGCTCGAGTCCGAGCCCGGCTACGCCGGCGCGCTCAACCTCGTCGACCGCGACAGCGGCCAGGCGCTGATGATCGTCCTCTGGGACGAGGAGGCGCAGGCGCGCCGCCCGCTCCCCGACTACGGCTCCGGCTTCCTCAAGGCCCTGGCCGCAATCGCGGCGATCTCGACCGGGCAGCGCAAGCCGATCGGCATCTGGGAGGTGAACGCCCGCGATTAGACGAAAGGGCCAAAAAGGCGATCGCGCTCTAGTGATATAAGCCGCGTCATGGCGACCATCAAGCCGGACCCCAGCTTCTATCCCTCGCCGGAGAGCGCGATTGCCGGCCCGCCCGAGGACCTTGCCTACGTCGTCACGCTCGACACCGAGGGCAACAAGCCCGACGCGCTGAACGTCATCGACGTCGGCTCGGGCGAGCGTGTCGGGCGGCTCGACATGCCCAACGTCGGCGACGAGCTGCACCACTTCGGCTGGAACGCATGCTCGTCCGCCCTGTGCCCCTGGGCCGCCCACCCGCACGTCGAGCGCCGCTACTTCCTCGTGCCCGGCCTGCGCTCGTCGCGCATCCACATCGTCGACGTCAAGGACGACCCGCGCCAGCCCAAGCTGACCAAGGTCATCGAGCCCGCCGAGCTCGAGGGCAAGACCGGCTACTCGCGTCCGCACACGTTCCACTGCGGTCCCGACGGGCTCTACGCCAGCGCGCTCGGCGCCCCCGACGGCGACGGCCCCGGCGGCGTCTTCCTGCTCGATCACGACGACTTCTCGATCAAGGGCCAGTGGGAGGTCGACCGCGGCCCGCAGGAGCTGGCCTACGACATCTGGTGGAACATCGGCTTCGACCGCATCGTCACCAGCGAGTGGGGTACGCCGAACATGGTCGAGGCGGGGGTCAACCCCGAGCTCCTGCTCGGCGGCAAGTACGGCCACCACCTCCACGTCTGGGACATGCGCAAGCGCACGCACCAGCAGGCCATCGACCTCGGGCTGGAGCAGCAGATGGTGCTCGAGCTGCGGCCCGCGCACGATCCCAACAAGCCGTGGGGCTTCGTCGGCGTGGTCGTCTCGACCGCCGACCTCAGCGCCAGCGTCTGGCTCTGGCACCCCGAGAACGGCAACGGCAAGATCACCGCGACCAAGGTGATCGAGATCCCGGCCGAGCCGGCCGAGACCGAGCAGCTACCGCCGGCGCTCCAGCCCTTCGGCGCCGTGCCGCCGCTGGTCACCGACATCTCGCTCACCGTCGACGACAAGACCCTGCTCGTGTCCTGCTGGGGCACCGGGGAGCTCAAGCGCTACGACGTCACCGACCCGTTCCATCCGCGTGAGACCGGCTCGGTCCGTCTGGGCGGCATCGTCGAGCGCGCGCCGCACCCGTCCGCGGGCAAGGTCAACGGCGGGCCTCAGATGGTCGAGGTCAGCCGCGACGGCAAGCGCGTGTACCTCACGAACTCGCTCTACGCGAGCTGGGACGCGCAGTTCTACCCCGAGGGGATCGACGGCTGGATGGTCAAGCTGGACGCCGAGGGCGACTTCAAGCTCGACCCCGACTTCTTCGTCCCCTTCGAGGGCGAGCGGCCGCACCAGGTGCGCCTCGCCGGCGGCGACGCCAGCTCGGACAGCTACTGCTTCCCCAACTCGGGCTAGCGGTTGAACCTCGCGCCGCTGCTCACCCTGGTCGTGCTCGGGGCCTACCACGGCCTCAACCCGGCCATGGGCTGGCTGTTCGCGGTGTCGCGGGGCATGCAGGAGGGGAGCCGCCGCGGCGTGCTGCGCTCGCTGGTGCCGATCGCCATCGGGCACGAGCTTGCGCTGGTCCTGGTCGCGGGGGTCGTGCTCCTGGCGGCCGAGATCGTCGATCCCCAGGCGCTGCACATCGCCGCGGCGGTGATCCTGTTCACGTTCGGGATCTTCCGGTTCGTCAAGCCGCGGGCGCATCCACGCTGGACGAAGATGCGGGTCAACAACCGCGAGCTGACGCTGTGGTCGTTCCTCATGTCCAGCGCCCACGGCGCGGGGCTGATCGTCGCGCCGGTGCTCATCGGCATCGGCAGCGCCAGCGCGGCCACCGACCCGGAGGAGAAGGTCCCCGCCCACGCCGACGTGGGCTCGATCGCCGTCGACGCCTTCGGACTCGTGCTCCACGTGGTCGCGATGATCGCCGTGATGGCGGTCATCGCCGTGCTGGTCTACGACAAGCTCGGCGTGGCCGTGCTGAAGAAGGCGTGGCTGAACACGGACCAGCTGTGGGCGGCGGCGTTCATCGTGGCGGCGATCATCACGCTCTTCACCTGAGCCATTCTCGCCGCCGCTGGCGGTGTCCTCGGGCTTCGCCGTGCCTAGCACGGCTTCATCCCTGCGTCCTTGCCAGCGACGCCGAGCTATGGCTCAGGTCACGTAGCGCTGTACTCGTAGAAGCCGCGGCCGGTCTTGCGGCCGTGGTGGCCGGACACGACCATGCGCTTGAGCAGCGGCGGAGGCGCGTACTCGGGGCGCTTGAACTCCTCGTAGAGCGAGTCGCACACCGCGTAGAGGACGTCGAGGCCGATGAAGTCGCACAGGGTCAGCGGGCCCATCGGATGGCCGGCCCCGAGCTTCATGCCCATGTCGATGTCCTCGCGGGTGGCGAAGCCGTCCTCGAGCATGCGCACGGCGGCCATCAGGTATGGCACGAGCAGCATGTTCACGATGAAGCCGGAGCGGTCCTTGGTGCGAATCGGCTCCTTGCCGATGGAGCGCGCGAACTGCTCCGCGCGCTCCACGGTGGCGTCGCTGGTGTCGATGCCGACGACCACCTCCACGAGGCGCATGACCGGGACGGGGGAGAAGAAGTGCAGCCCGATCACCCGGTCGGGCGTGTCCGTCCACGAGCCGAGCTGGGCGATCGGGATCGACGACGTGTTGGAGGCCAGCAGGGCGTCGGGGCCGAGCAGCGCGTCGAGGCCCTGGAACACCTTGCCCTTGACCCCCGGGTCCTCCGTGACCGCCTCGACAACGACGTCGCTGCCGCGCAGCGCCTCGAGGTCGGTGGTCCATGCGATGCGGTCGACGAGGTCGCGGGCCTCGTCCTCGGAGAGCTTGCCGCCGCGCACGGCGCGGGCCACGGACTGCTCGACGCGGCCGCGGCTGCGCTCCAGCGGCGGCTCCTCGGGCTCGTAGACCACGACCGGGATGCCCGCCCGGGCGACGGCTTCGGCGATGCCCGAGCCCATGAACCCGCCGCCGACGACGCCGGCCTTCTCGATCACGCAAGCACCACCTTGGGACGAGCCTACCCTTGGGAGAGTGCGTTCGATCCCTGCCCTGCTTGCCGTCCTCGTGCTCGCCGGGTGCGGGGCATCGTCGTCGGCGCAGAGCACCACGGCGGCGGCTCCGCCGCCCGACGCGGCGACCACGCGGTCGGCGCCGCCGGCCGGAGCCGCGGCGTCCCGCGGCGTGCGCCTGCGGTCGATCGGGCGGTTCTCGTCGCCGATCTATGTGACGGCGCCGCCAGGCGACACCCACCGCCTGTTCGTGGTCCAGCGCGGCGGCAGCGTGATCGTGCTGCGCGACGGCCGGCGGGCGGGCACGTTCCTGCACGTCGACACCACCACCGAGGGCGAGCGCGGCCTGCTCTCGATGGCCTTCGCCCCCGACTACGCGCAGTCGGGGTTGCTCTACGTCTACTACACGGACCCGAGCGGGACGATCCGCGTGGACGAGTTCCACGCCGACCCCAACGCGAACCGGGTCGACGCCGGGTCGCAACGGCACGTGCTCTCGATCCCGCATCCCGAGAGCAACCACAACGGCGGCCAGCTGGAGTTCGGGCCCGACGGCCTGCTCTACATCGGCGTCGGCGACGGCGGCTCGGAGGGCGATCCCAACCGCTTTGGCCAGAACCTCGGCGTCCTCTACGGGAAGATCCTGCGCATCGACCCGCGCGCCAGCGGGGGCAACCCGTACACGGTGCCCGACGACAACCCGTTCGTCGGGCGGTCGGGCGCGAAGCCGGAGATCTACGCCTACGGCCTGCGCAACCCGTGGCGCTTCTCGTTCGACCGCTCCACCGGCGCGCTTGTGATCGGCGACGTCGGCCAGGAGAAGATCGAGGAGGTCGACTACGAGGCCAAGGGCGCGGCCAAGGGCGCCAACTTCGGCTGGAGCGTGTTCGAGGGCCGCTCGTCCTACAACGCCGGCAGCGCCCCCGGCGCCGTGCCGCCGGTGCTGCAGCAGACCCACGCCTCCGGCTGGTGTTCGATCGTCGGCGGCTATGTCGTGCGCGACCCGTCGGTGCCGGCGCTGCGCGGTCGCTACGTCTACGGCGACCTGTGCCAGCCGCAGCTGCACGCGGCGCGCCTGCGCCCGCACTCGGCGTCGGACCGGACGCTCAGCCTGCGGGTGTCGGAGCTCGTCTCGTTCGGGCAGGATGCCGCGGGCCATGTCTACGCCGTCTCGCTGAGCGGACCCGTGTACCGCATCGATGCCGGCTGAGCACGACGTCGCGCTCGTGCGCGCCGACAACCCGGGCCTGCTCACCCTCGAGGGCACGAACACGTGGGTCGTCGGGCGTGACCCCGCCTGGGTGGTCGACCCCGGCCCGCTGCTCGACGCGCATGTCGAAGCCGTGGTCGAGGAGGTCATGCGCCGCGGCGGCCTGGAGGGCATCGTGCTCTCCCACGGCCACGTCGAC
>DATBDE010000132.1:0-47915 GCA_036270095.1 Solirubrobacteraceae bacterium
TCGGCCACCTCGGCGAGCGATCCCGCGCTGCGCTCCTCGAGCAGCAGCGACAGGAAGTGGACCTGGAAGAGCACGTCCCCGAGCTCGTCGAGGAGCTTCGCGTCGTCGCCGCGGTTGGCCGCGTCGGCGAGCTCGTAGGCCTCCTCGACCGTGTGGGGGACGATCGTGCGCTCGTTCTGCTCGCGGTCCCAGGGGCACTCGCGGCGCAGGCGGCGCGTCAGCGCGTCGAGGCGGGCGACCGCCTCGGCGATGTCGTCCTGGCTCACCCGCCCGTGGACGTCGGCGGAGCAGCCGTGCCGCCGCCGGTCGGCGGGGCCGCGGTCTGCGGCGCCGCGCCGCCCTGCGGGGCCGCGCCGCCCTGCGGGGCCGCGCCGGCCTGCGGGGCCGCGCCGGCCTGCGGGGTGCCGCCGGTCTGCGGGGTGGGGGTCGCGCCCGGCGCTGCCGTCGTGGTCTTCTTCGGCTTGGGCGCGTTGGAGCAGTCCTGCGTGATGAAGCCCTTCCGGCAGTTCGTCCGGTCCTTCCACTTCTTCTGGAAGTCCTTGACGAAGTCGTTGAGCGCCTTCTGCTGGTTCTGCGAGGTCAGCAGCTGGCTGATCGTGTTCTTCGCCTGCTGGAGCGACTGCTGCGAAGCCGCGGTGATCTTCGTGACCTCGAAGACGTAGTAGCCGAACTGCGTCTTGACCGGCCCGAGGACCTTGTTCGTCTTCGCCGCGAAGGCCGCGTTCTCGAAGGTGCGGTCCTGCTGGCCCTTGGTGACCGCCAGGAGCTGGCCGCCGGTGTTCTTCGTCGACTGGTCGGTCGAGTACTTCTTGGCCACGACCTTCCAGGACTGGCCCGAAGCGAGCGCCTTCTTGGCCGCCTGGGCCTGGGGCAGCGTCTTGGTCAGGACGATGCGCAGGTCGCGCCGCTCGGGCTGGGCGAAGCGCTTCTTGTTCTTGTTGTAGTAGGTAGTGATCTGGGCCTGGGTGACCTTGCCCTGGCCCTTGGTGACCTTGTCGCGGATCTTGCTCGACAGCGCGTCGAGCTTCACGCGGAAGAGGATGTCGTCCTGCGTCATGCCCGACTGCTTGAGGAACTTCTGGTAGTCGGTCTCCTTCGGAAACGACTGCTTCTTCGTCTGCTGGAAGCGCTTGCTGACGTCCGCGTCGGTGACCTTCACGCCCTGGTCGGAAGCCTCGCCCTGGATCCACTGCGCGGAGATCAGGAACTGCATGACCTGATCGCGCAGCGAGGTGTACTCCTGCTGGCACTGGGCCTTCAGCTGCGCCGCGGTGGGCGGCTTCTGGCCCTTGGCCGGCTTGGGCTGCGACGCCTGCTTGGCCGCGACGCACTTGGCGAAGGTCGGCGCGTCGGGCACGCTCACCGGGCCGCCGCCGGTCGGGTTCTGCGAGCGGGCCGCCACCGTGAGCCAGTGGGTGAAGTTCTGCGTCGTGATCAGGGTGCCGTCGACATTGGCGACCGCGTTGCCCGGGACGTTGTTCCCTCCACAGGCGGCGAAAGCGGTTGCGGCAATGAAAAAGGCGCCGAGCGCCAGGGCAAGACGAGTGAGACGTTGCACGACGCGAAGGAGGGTAGCGAGACACCTAAAGCGAGGCGCGCCTGTTTAGGAGGATTTAGGTGAGGAGACGGTCTCCAGCAGCGCGTCGGCCGCGCGCACCACGGCGGGGAAACGCTCGGCCTCGTCGCCCGGCACCCGGAGCAGCAGCTGCGAGCGCCCGAACTCGTATACCGCCTCGGGGATGCGCTTGCGCAGCGCCTTGGCCTGCGTCGAGTCCATCTCGATCGGCGCCACCGCCAGCCGGTCGCCCCGGAACGACACCGTGCGCGCGCCCGCCTGGCCCAGCTTGATGCGGGCCTTCTGCAGGGCGAGGAGGTTGGCGAGGGGGTCGGGCAGCGGCCCGAAGCGGTCGTTGAGCTCCTCGCGCAGGAGCTCGAGCTCGGCCACGTCGCGCGCCGCCGCCACGCGCCGGTGCACGTCGACCTTGGCCTGCTCGTAGGGGACGTAGTCGGCGGGCACATAGGCGTCGACGTTGACGTCCAGGCGCACCGGCTCGGACTCGTCCACGGGCGCCCCCTCCTGCATGCGCGCGCGCACCGCCTCGTCGAGCATCTGCATGTAGAGCTCGAACCCGAGCGCGGCCACGTGCCCGGACTGCTCGGCGCCGAGCAGGTTGCCGGCGCCGCGGATCTCGAGGTCGCGCATGGCGATGCGCACGCCCGCCCCCAGCTCGGTGTAGTCCGACAACGCGGCCAGCCGCTGGCCCGCCTCGCCGGTCAGCGTCGCCGCCGAGGGGTAGAGCAGGTAGGCGTAGGCGCGCTCGCGCGAGCGGCCCACGCGCCCGCGGATCTGGTAGAGCTGGGCCAGCCCGAAGGTGTCGGAGCGCTCGACCACCAGGGTGTTGGCCTGCGGGATGTCGAGCCCCGACTCGATGATCGACGTGCACACGAGCACGTCGGACTCGCGGCGCAGGAAGCTCATCATCCGCTGCTCGAGCGCCCTCTCCTCGAGCTGGCCGTGGGCCACCTCGAACCGCACCTCGGGCAGCAGGCCGCGCAGCCGCTCCGCCGTCTCGTCGATGGTCTCGACGCGGTTGTGCAGGAAGAACGCCTGGCCCTTGCGGTCGATCTCGCGCTGCAGCGCCGTGCGCACGAGCTCCTCGTCGTACTCGCCCACCCAGGTGCGGATCGGGCGCCGGCCCTCGGGCGGCGTCTCGATGACCGAGATGTCGCGCAGCCCGGCCAACGACATCTGCAGCGTCCGGGGGATCGGCGTGGCCGACAGCGCGATAACGTCGACGCGCAGCTTGAGCTGGCGCAGGAGCTCCTTCTGGCGCACGCCGAAGCGCTGCTCCTCGTCGACGATGATCAGGCCGAGGTCCTTGGCCCGCACGTCGCGCGACAGCAGCCGGTGGGTGCCGATGAGGATGTCGACCTTGCCCTCGGCGAAGGCCTGGACGGCCGCGCGCTGCTCGCGCTGGGGGCGGAAGCGCGAGACGTGCTCGACCGTGAACGGGTAGTCGTTCAGCCGCTCGGCGAAGGTGCCGTAATGCTGCTGGGCCAGGATCGTCGTGGGCACGAGCATCAGCACCTGCTTGCCGTTCTCGGCGGCGATGAAGGCCGCGCGCAGCGCGACTTCGGTCTTGCCGTAGCCGACGTCGCCGCAGATGAGCCGGTCCATCGGCCGCGGTGCCTCCATGTCGGCCTTGACCGCATCGATGGCGTCGCGCTGGTCCGGGGTCTCGCTGTAGGGGAAGGCCTGCTCGAACTGCGCCAGCCACTCGGTCTCGACGTCGAAGGCGTAGCCGGTGCGGCGCTTGCGCTCGGCGTAGAGCTCGAGCAGCTCGCCCGCCATCTCCTGGGCCGCCTTGCGGGCGCGGGCCTTCATGCGCTCCCAGGCCGCGCCGCCGAGCTTGCTCAGCGGCGGGGCCGCGCCTCCGGCGCCGACGTAGCGCGAGATCTTGGCCAGCTGGTCGACCGGCATGAACACGCGGTCGGTGCCCTGGAACTCGAGCTCCAGGTAGTCGCGGGTGACCCCGGCGACGGTCTTGGTGTCGAATCCGGCGAAGCGGGCGATGCCGTGGTCCTCGTGCACGACGATGTCGCCCGTGCGCAGGTCGGCGAAGCTGCGCAGGCGGCCGGCGCGCGGCCGCGGCCCGTCCTCGGCGCGGCGCCGGCGGATGAGCCGGTGCTCGGGCAGCACCGCGAGCTTGAAGCCGGGCGCGATGAAACCCTCACGCAGCCCGGCCAGGGCGAAGCGGAGCTCGCCTTCGTGCACCGGCGCGCCGTCGAGCCATGAGGGCGTCCTGCGGGCCAGGTTGTAGGCGGCGCGCTCGCCCTCGCCGCGGCGCGGCCACGCCACCACGGTGCGGTAGCCCGAGCGCACGAGCTTGTCCAGCTCGGCCTCGGCCTCGCGTAGCGAGCGCGCGGGCGTGTCCGCCGACTGGGCGTGGAAGCGCACCGACTGGTCCGATGACGTGGCGGACAGGCGCACGCGGGCGCGCTCGTCGAGCGCCGCGCCCACCGCGTCGGGGCTCTCGTAGAGGTGGTGGGCGTCGGCATCGTGGAACGACGCGGTGACGTCCTGCCAGTGGTCGGCCAGGGCCGGGTCGACGTCCTCCTCGGCGGCGAGGATCGCGGTCGCGCGCTCGGGTACGAGGTCGAAGAAGGCGCGGAAGCGGTCGACGGGCAGGAGCTCGGCGACGTCGGGGCGCTCGTCGGCGTCCTCGAGCGCGGCGATCTCGGCCAGCTGGCGGTGCTCGGGCGCGAGCTCGGCCGCGGGCGCGATCTCAACCTGGTCGGCCTCGCCGAGTGAGCGCTGGGTGAAGGTGGAGAACAGGCGCAGCGACTCGACCTCGTCGTCGAACAGGTCGACGCGGACCGCCCGCTCCTCGGTGGCCGGGTAGACGTCGAGGATCCCGCCGCGGATGGCGAACTGGCCGCGGTCGTCGACCTGGTCGACGCGCTCATAGCCAGCGGCCACGAGTTCCTGCGCGGTTTCCTCGAGGTCGAGCAGCTCGCCCTTCTCGATGGCGAACCCGTGCGGGCGCAGCTCGGGGTCGGGGACCTTCTCGGACAGGGCGACGGCGGAGACGACGACGACCGGCGCCTGCTCCTCGCCCAGGGCGTCGAGGGCGGCGATGCGCAGCCCGACCAGGTGTGGCGGCGGGGCCAGGTGCGACTCGTAGGAGACGCCGCGCGACGGGTAGTAGCGCACGGCCCGGGGCGACAGCCACGCGCGCAGGTCGCCGGCCAGGTCGCGGGCGGCGCGGTCGTCGGCGGCGACGACGAGGACGGGGGCGTCGGGCTCGGCTTCGGCCAGCGCCGCGATGAGGTACGGGCGCAGGGCGGCGGCCACGAACGCACGGCCGCCGTCGCGGGCCAGCGCGGCGGTGACGGGGTCGTCGAGAGCGGGCTTGAGGAGGGTGCGGAGAGCCATCTGGGCAGGCGGAGCGACCGCGATCGGCGCGCGGCCGGGGTGCCCCTCCAGTTTAGGAGCGCTGCGTCAGCGAGAGGGTGTTGCCGTCGGGGTCGCGGAACCAGGCGATGCGGCCGCCCGAGGGCGCGGTCCACACGCCGGCGGCGTCCTGCTCCAGACCGTCGTAGCGGAGCGGCTCCAGGCCTGCGTCGGCGAGCTCGCCCAAGGCGGCCTCGAGGTCCTCGACCATCCAGCCGAGCACGGTGTAGGGCCGCGGGACCACGCGCTCGACCGTGGTGACGCGCAGCATGATGCCGTTGGCGTCGAACACGCTCGCGAAAGCGTTGCGCTCCACCAGCGCGAGGCCGAGGACGTCGCGGTAGAAGGCGCAGGCGCGGTCGGGGTCGGCGGTGGCGGCGAAGGCGATGAGGTCGCCGGAGGCGATCACGCCGCGACCGTATCCCGTACCGCCCGGGCCGCCTCGTCGACCAGCGCCTCGACCTGCGCCCGGGGCTCGCGGAAGCGGCCGAGCACATAGCTCGCGACGATCTCGGGGTCGGTCGAGTCCGGGCGCCCGACGCCGACGCGCACGCGCGCGAAGTCGGGGCTGCCGAGCCCGCGCACGAGCGACTTGAGGCCGTTGTGACCGGCGGTGCCGCCGCCCACGCGGGTGCGCACTTCACCGAAGGGCAGGTCGATCTCGTCGTGGACGACCAGCACGCGGTCCAGCGGCAGCTTCAGCGCTCCGCGGGCCGGGCCGACCGAGTCGCCGGCGTCGTTCATGTAGGTCTGCGGGAGGAGGAGCGCGACGCGCGGACCGCCCGGGCCCGTGCGGCCCTCCGCGAGCCGGCCGGAGTACTTCGTGCGGAAGCGTGGGAGCTCCCAGCGGTCGTGCAGCGCCTCGGCGACAGCGAAGCCGACGTTGTGGCGGGTCCCGTCGTACTCCGTGCCGGGGTTGCCGAGGCCGACCACCAGCCAGTCGACCGGAGCGGAGAAGGGGCGCACGGCGCGCCGGCCGGGCTATTCGCCCTCGGACTCGCCCTCGGCGGGCGCCCCAGCGCCTTCGCCTTCGGCCGGGGCCTCGCCCTCGGCGGGAGCCTCGGCCTCGACCTCCTCGCCCTCCTCGCCGACGAGCTCGGTCTCGGCCTCGATCTCCTCCTCCTCGACGATGCGCGGGATGGCGACGGTGGCGATCACGGTCTCCTCCGGGTCGTCGAGCAGGGTCACGCCGGCCGGCGGGGTGAGCGCCTCCAGCGTGACGGTGTCGTTGAGGTCCATGCCCGAGACGTCGAAGCGGATGACGTCGGGGAGCTCGTTCGGCAGCGCCTCGATGTTCAGCTCGCGCGTGATGTGCTCCATCACGCCGCCCTCCTTGACGCCGGGTGACTCCTCGACGTTGTCGAGCTCGATCGCCACCGTGGACTGGATGGGCTTGTCGAGGCGGACGCGGAGCAGGTCGATGTGGACGAGCTCGCCCCGCACCGGGTGGTGCTGCTGGTCCTTGATGATCACCGGCTGGGCGGAGCCGCCGTCGACCACGAGGTCGAGCACGGCGCCTGTCTGGGCCAGCGCCAGGCGCAGCTGGCGGCCGTCGACCGCGAAGGCGGCGGACTCGCCGCCGCCGCCGTAGACGACACCCGGGACCTGGCCCGAGCGACGCAGGCGGCGCACCGAGCGCGAGCCCTCGGCGCTGCGCGAGGTCACCTCCAGGGACGGATTCTGGCCGGGGGCCATCGGCGGCGAAGGGTAGCGCGGAGGCGTACACTCACGGGGATGGTCCGGGAGGGTGGACTGATCCTTCTCCTCACCGCGGTCCACGCACTGGGCCTGGGGCTCCTGTGCGGAATGTTGTGGCTGTCGTTCAAGGCCGACGACCGCACATCGGGCGAGGACGACGGGGACGGCGGCTGGGGCAACGACCGCCGGCCGCCTGAGGACTCGCGCGGCCCGCGCGACGGCGGACTCCCGCTGCCCGACGCCAAGCAGTCGCCGGTGCGCCTGCGCGGCCCCGGCCGCATCGGCGACGTCGTCCGGCGGCCGGAGCGGCGGCCGACGAAGGAACCCGAGCGGACGCCGGTCAGGCGCTAGCTACCGCTTGACCGCGACCGGCGCGTTGTACTGCGTCGTGTTGTGGTAGATCTGCTGGACGTCGGTGTAAGCCGGCTTCGGCGTCCCGTCGATGCTGATCAGCCCCTTCTGGTGGAAGGGCGGAGCGGGCTTCGGGTTGCCGCCGTCCCAGCCCGGGCGCACCCGGAACTCGTCCAGCGTCCAGTAGATCGCGCCGCTCAGCCACGGCTTCTGCGCGAACACGTTCAGGTGGTACTTGACGAAGTCCTGCTGGAACGCATACGTGCCCTTCTCGTCCGAGGGGCCGTCGCGGTTGGCCTCCGCGCCGAACTCGGTCACCACGATGGCCTTGTTCGGGTAGCAGGCGTGGACCGAGTCGAGGTAGCCGGAGAGCAGGTCCTCGTCGGCCACCTGGCCCTGCGGGCCCGGGTACCAGCCGAAGTACTCGTTGACGCCGATGACCTGCATGCGGTTGTAGGCGCGCTGGCAGCCGGCGGCCGGGTAGCCGACGATGGCCAGGCCGACGGGGCGGGTCGGGTCCAGGCGGCGCGCGGTCACCGCGGCGCCGCGCAGGTAGGAGCGCACCTGGGCCGGCGGCTTGGACGCCAGCTCGTTGGCCACCGACCAGATCGCGATCGACGCGTGGTTCTGGTTGTCGTTGATGTTGTCGGTGAGCGCCTGGAAGGCCAGGTGGCGCACCAAGCGCTTGGCGAAGTAGGTGCTGCGCAGCGAGTAGACCGGGATCTCCGACCACACCAGGATCCCGTTCTTGTCCGCCTGCTCGAGCAGGTAGGGCGAGAGCGGGTAGTGGGTGCGGATCATCGTCGCGCCCAGGTCCTTGATCTCGGCGATGTAGCGGTCGCGGGTGGCGTTGTCGATCGCCGAGCCCTTGTCGAGCGAGTCCTCGTGCAGCCCGACGCCGCGGAAGTTCGTGGGCTGGCCGTTGAGCAGCAGGTGTCCGTCCGGGCTGACGCTGAGCGAGCGCACGCCGATGTGCAGCGTGTAGCCGCCTGGCGTCCCGCCGATGTGGACGGGATACAGGAAGGGGTCGTTGGGCGACCACAGGTGCGGGTTGGGCAACCGCATGGTCCGGGAGAGCGTTCTCGTCCCCCCTCCGCCCACGTTGACCGAGCCGAGGTTGACCTTCTGGAAGCCGAAGTTGGCCTTGACGCTGGCCTTCTTGGCCTTGTCGCCCCAGTTGTGGACGTCGACCTTCCACTCCACCCGCGCCTGCGCCGGCGGGCCGGGGTTGACGATGGGGCGCACTTGGACGTTGCCGTAGTCGATGCCGCCAGGCACCTTGCGCAGGTAGACCTCGCGGGTGATCCCGCCGTAGTTCCACCAGCCGCCCACCGGCTCGCCGGTGTCGTTGAAGCCCGACGGCGGGAAGTCGAAGGGCTGGCGCACGTTGTCGACGCGGATCACCAGCCGGTTGACGCCCTTCTTGACGCCGTCGAGCGCGAACTCGAAGGGCAGGTAGGCGCCGGTGTGCTCCCCGATCTCCTTGCCGTTCAGGTAGACGGTCGCCCGGTAGTTGACCGACTCGAAGCGGACGATCCAGGTCGCCGCGTTGGGGCTGCCGGGGAGGATGAAGTCCTTGCGGTAGTAGGCGACGCCGCCGACCATCGACTCGTTGGAGTCGTCGCCGGCGTTCCAGGCGTTCGGCACGGTGATCGGGCTCCAGCCGGCGGTGCCGCGCTGGCGCTCGAAGTGGCGCTGCTGGCCGACGTTGAGGCGGTCGCGCTTGAGCAGCCACTGGCCGCCGAGCAGCATCCGGTCGTCGTAGCCGTCGGTGTAGAGCTTCTGGTTGGTAGGGCGTTCGGCGGCGCCCAGCGCGTGGGCAGGCAGCCCGCCGAGGACCACAACCCCGACGAGGGCGAGGAGGATCAGACGCGCACGCATTCGAGGCCTGTTGACACGGGACGGGGAGTGGAGTTGCGGTCCTGCGGTGGGGCGCGAGCCTAGCGTCAGCAGCTGCTGGTACCGGGCCGCGGCCCGCTTACATACCGCAACCTCACCCCGGGGCCTGAAACGATGTTCCCCGTCCGCTGCACGATCACGCACTGCACCACGGGCTCGTGGACGTCCACGGTGTTCCAGACCACGCGGGCCGGACCGGTGTGGGGGCTGAGCGCGAAGCTCGTCGAGGGGTCGAAGCGGACGAGCTTCACCGCGCCAGGTCGGTGCAGGGCCCTCACGTTGGCGCGTACGCGCGTGGCGCAGCGGGGGTCGGCGGAGCAGCCGGCGAGCAGGCGCAGCATCCCGTCGCCGTCGCCGCGTGCCTGCGCGCGTATGAGGTCGGCCACGTCGGACTGCTCGCGCGAGTCGGCCGAGAGCACGCGGGCGAGCAGGAACGAGATCCCCAGGAAGACGACGATGGCGAGGCCGACGACCGCGTAGCGCAAAGCGCCCGCAGGCTAGCCCTAGGCTATTCGCGCCGCGCTCTGGCCTAGTCGTCGTCCTCACTTGTCAGTTCCAGGAAGCGCTGGGTGGAGGCTTCCTGGTGCGCGAGCTGCTCGGCCAGCGCGCGGGCGTGGTCGGCAGCGGTGTCGAAGAAGTCCTGCAGGCAGCGCTCGGGGTCGTCGGGCAGCGGGTACACGCGGGCGACGTCCTGCTGGGCGCAGGCGATGCCGACCGGCGGCCGGCCCTCGGCCAGCGTGCGCGCGGTGCACACCGGGGTGACGACGAGGTGGCGGTCGGGCGCCACGAGCGCGGTGGGCAGGAGTCGGTGGGCGGGCAGCGAGACGTCGAGCTCGATCGAGCGGTCGATCGTGATCGGCGCGGCGGTGAGCTGGCTCAGCGGCTCGCGCCAGATGTCGAGCACGGTGTCGGCGCCCACCAGCGCGTCGCGCAGCGCGGCGGCCTGCTCGGCGTAGAGGCGCTCGGCGTCGGCGCGGTCGTCGGCCTCGGCGAGGTCGATGTCGCACGGCACCCGCAGCAGCGAATCGGCGCCCAGCGCGGAGCCGGTGCCATGGTGGCCGGGGGTGACGTAGGTCTGGACGGTGCCGAGGTCGCGGCGGCCGTGGAAGATGACGGTGACGGCCTCCGAGAGCGGCAGGTTGCGCACCTTCAGAGCAACCGAAACGGTGGCCTCCTGGTCCACGAGTGCGCGGCGCAGCAGGTCGTCGGCGCTGTCCCTCTTCGGTCTGCCAGGTTCCTCCATGTGCCTCTTGACCCGTCGTCATCGTCGCAGACCGGGTAGATGTTGTTCCTTATGAAGCTGATCTACAAACCCATCGCGTTGGTGCTCGGGCTCGCCGCCGGCGCAATCGGGCGCCTCGTGTTCTCCAAGATCTGGGGGATCATCGAGGACGCCGAGCCGCCGGAACCGACCACCGAGCGCACGACCTGGCCGAAGGTGCTGCTGGCCGCCGCGATCCAGGGCCTGATCTTCCGCACCGTCAAGGTGGCGGTGGAGCGGGCGGGCGCGACGGGCTGGCGCAACCTCACCGGGGTGTGGCCGGGCGAAAAGGAACCCGACCCCGAGTAGGGGTCACGTACCGCCGCCGCGCAGCACGAACCCGCGCTGCGCGAGGGCCGCGAGATCGTCCTCGAAGGCGCCGAAGTCGCGCGCCCGGAGATGGTCGAGCGGCCGCCCGGTCGGCCCGGCGGCCCGCACCCAGCGGCGCAGGACCGCCGCGCCAGCGCGCTCGTCGGCCTCGGCCAGCAAGTCGAGCAGGATCCCCAGCTCGGGCCGGTGATCGAGCTGGCCGGAGAGCAGGGTCAGCGGGTCGGCGTCGAGCACCTCGCACAGCTCCTCCTCGGAGAGGCCGAGGAGATTCATGAGGCGGGCGGGGTCGGGCGGGCTCAGAACAGCTGGTTCTCGCCCCCGAACACCTCCGACACGGAATCGTCGGTGAAGATCCGACGGATCGAGTCGGTCAGGAGCTCGGCGCAGCTCAGGACCCGGATGTTGTCCGGGGCGCCGCGGCGGAGCGGGATGGTGTCGGTGACGACGATCTCCTCGAAGCCGCTCGAGGCGAGGTTCTCGAACGCGTTGCCCGAGAGCACCGCGTGGGTCGCGGCGACGAAGATGCGCTTGGCGCCGGCGTCGCGCACGGTCTGGGCGGCGGCCTTCAGCGTGCCGCCGGTGTCGATCATGTCGTCGACGAGGACGGCGGTCTTGCCCTCGACCTCGCCGATCACGTAGCTGATCTCCGCCACCTGCTGGGCCGGGCGCTCCTTGGTCAGGACGGCGAGGTTGGCGCCGATCTTGTCGCGGAACTTCTCGGCCAGCTTGACCCGGCCGACGTCGGGCGCGACGACGACGAGGTCGTCCAGGCCCAGGTCCTGGACGTACTGGGTGAGGATGAAGAGGGCCGTCATGTGGTCGCACGGCTTGGCGAAGAAGCCCTGGATCTGGCCGGAGTGCAGGTCCATCGTGAGCACGCGGTCGACGCCGGCGGACTCGAGCATGCGGGCGACGAGGCGCGAGGTGATCGGCTCGCGCGGCGCTGACTTCTTGTCCTGGCGGCTGTAGCCGTACCACGGGGTCACGGCGATGACGCGGTGGGCGGACGCGCCGACGGCGGCGTCGATCATCACCATCAGCTCCATCAGCGCGTCGTTGGCGGTCAGATTCAGCTCGGGGTTGCCGCAGGTCGGCTGGACGATGAAGACGTCCGAGCCGCGGATCGATTCCTGGTAGCGGCAGTAGACCTCGCCGTTGGAGAACGTGCGCAGCTCGACAGGACCGAGCTCGACCTCGAGCTTGCCGGCGATGCGGGCGGCGAGCTCCGGAT
This sequence comes from Solirubrobacteraceae bacterium, assembly GCA_036270095.1. GTDB lineage: Bacteria > Actinomycetota > Thermoleophilia > Solirubrobacterales > Solirubrobacteraceae > DATBDE01. The sequence continues at coordinate 11,725 of DATBDE010000132.1, forward strand.
TGGCCCGTCCCGAGAACAGCATCAGGCGCTTGTCGTAACCCGCCTCGATGCTGGTGCGGAGCGTCGCGGGCTGGGGCTCGATGACGCTCATCCTGGCCCCGACTCTATCCCTTCTTCCGGGCGTATCCGTCGACGTTGGTCTGGCGCGCGCGGGCCACGCCGAGCGCCCCTTCGGGCACGTCCTCGGTGATCACGGAGCCGGCCGCGGTGTAGGCGTCGTCGCCCAGTTCGACGGGCGCCACCAGCGTCGTGTCGACCGACGTCTTCACGCGCTTGCCGAGCCTCGTCCGCGTCTTCGCCTTGGTCTTGGCGTTGTAGTTCGCGGTGATGGTCGCGGCGCCGAGGTTCGACCCCTCGCCGATATCGGCGTCGCCGATGTAGGACAGGTGGGGGACCTTCGTGCCCGCGCCGACGTCGGAATTCTTGATCTCGACGAACGTCCCCGCCTTGCTCCCGCGCCGCAGGACGGTGCCGGGGCGCAGGTACGCGTAGGGGCCGATGGTCACGCCGTCCTCGGCGGCGGCACCCTCGATCCACGTGTGGCGTGCCGTTACCTCGTGACCGAGGTCAGCGTCGGTGATGGTGGCGTGGGGGCCGATGCGGCAGCGCTCGCCGATGCGGGTCGCGCCGCGCAGCGTGCAGCCCTGCTCGAGCACGGTGTCGGCGCCGATGGTCACACCGGCGTCGATGATCGTGGTCTGGGGGCTGAGCATGGTCACGCCGTTGCGCATGTGGTGGCGGAGGATGCGCAGGCGGGCGAGCGCGGTGACCTCGGCGAGGTCGGCGCGGTCGTTGACGCCGAGGGTCAGCGCCGCGTCGTCGACGACGTAGGCGGCGACGCGCTGTCCGTCGGCGCGGAGCACCGGCAGCGCGTCGGGCAGGTAGATCTCGCCCTGGGCGTTGTCGGGCGTGACCCGGCGCAGGGCGTCGACCATCGGGCCGCCGGCGAAGGCGTAGACGCCGGTGTTGACCTCCTCGATGGCGAGCTCCGCGTCGGTGGCGTCGCCGGGGGCCTTGGTCTCGACCACACGCTGCACGCTGCCGTCACCGTTGCGGATGACGCGGCCGTAGCCGGTGGGGTCGTCGAGGATCATGGTGGCCATCGTCGCCGCCGCGCCGTCGGCGGCGTGGGCCTGCGCGAGCGCGTCGATCGCCTCCGCGGTGATGAGCGGGACGTCACCGTTGATGACGACGACGCTGTCGGACGGGGCGATCTCGCCGGCGGCGGCGAGGACGGCGTCGCCGGTGCCGCGCGGCTGCTCCTGGACGGCGAGTGTGGCGCCGTCGGGCAGCAGCGGCTCGATCGCGCGGTCGGGGTCGCCGACGACCACGACCTTGCTCGCCCCGGCGGCCAAGGCGGCGTCGACAGGCCAGCGGACCAGGGGCTTCCCGCAGAGGTCGTGCAGAGCCTTGGGTACCTGCGACTTCATCCGCGTGCCCTGCCCAGCGGCGAGGATGACGACGACGGGACCGGCCATGTGCGGGCCATCGTAGCCCCGTCGGGTTCGACCGACCGTCCTCGTACGCTCGCGCGGCTGTGCGTGCGGCTCCCTCGCCCCCGCCTCGTCCGTCGGCCCCGGTGCGCTGGTGGGGCAACCGGGTCGTGCGCTTCGGGCTCCTGCTGCTCGCGCTCGCCGCGCTGCTGCTCGCGCCCATCCACCTGACCCAGACCTCGGCGCTGGTCGTGGGCATCGTCGGCCTCGCCGCGCTTGCGCTGCTCGCCGTGACCGGCGTCCGCCGGCTGCTGTTCGCGCTGCCGACCCGGGCCGCTTCCGAGCTCGAGTTGCTGGGCCGCTCGATCCCCGTCGTGGGTGGGCGCGACGCCCGCACCCTCGGCGCGTTGATGCGGGCGGTGGGCGTCGCGATCCCGGCGCTCGTGTTCTTCCTCGCCTGGGCGCTGCTGTTCGCGATCATCTGGGCCGCGGAGCCCTCCGCCTGCGCGGTCGCGACCACGCGCTGCAACGGCGCCTTCACCGGGCTGGGCGATCGCCCGCTGCTGGGCGACTTCGTCTACTACGCGGTGAACCTCGCGTTCGCGAACCCGCCGCCCGACGTGGTCGCCCAGTCGCGCACGGCGCGTGCCGCGGCCACGGTCGAGATCGTCGCCGCGGCAGGCTTCCTCTTCGCCTACCTGGCCGCGTTCTTCGCGGGGCGCGGACTGGTGGGCGGCAACCGGCCGCCGGACTCCGCCTGAGGAGCGTCCGGCGGCGAGCGCTGGCGCTCGTACTGCCGCACCCACTTGCGCACGGCGTTGTCGGACATCCCGTACCGGCGGCCGACGGCGCTCCAGCTCGACGCCTCGATCTCGGCGAGCAGCTGCGCCAACGGCGGGCGGTCGACCACGCGGCGGTGGGGTTGGGGAACGCCGGCTTGGGCCCGGGCGAAGCACGCGTGCGAGCAGTAGCGCTGCGCGTGGCTCTCCGCCACGAACAGCACGCCGCACGCGTGGCACGCTCGCGCCGTGCGCGGGCGGCGCAGGGCCTTGCCACAGTGCGTGTCCAGCGTCGCGGCGCAGTTCGGGCACACGATCCGCAGGTTCTCGAGGCGGTTGTCGGTCGCCTCGCCGTTGATGTGGTCGAGGATCAGCGACATGCGCTGCCCGCGCCACAGCTCGCCCTGGCCGCAGAGCTCGCAGGCGCGCCGCTTGAGGCCCTCGGCGTAGAGGCGGCGCTTGAGGTCCTGCCGGTTGTAGCTGGACCCGCGCACGAGGATCCGGTCGAGCGGGATCGGGCGGCTGACGACGCGGAGGACCTCGCGCTGCACGGCGTGGGGATCGAAGTGGTCGGTGGGAACGCCGAGGCGCTCGGCCAGGAGCCGCAGCGTGCGGTGGTTGCCACCGGCCGGCCGCATGCCGAGACGCCGGAGGGCCTCGCTAAAGGAGCGGGACGCTGCGATCGCGGCGCGGGCCTCCTCATCGCTGTAACGGCGTCGCCTTGGCACGAACATATGTTCGCATTTCCGGCGGACGTCACGACGACTGGGGAGGGAGGACTTGAACCCCCGCTTCGCGGACCAAAACCGCGCGTGCTACCCACTACACCACTCCCCACCGGGGGCGATCGAGTCTAGGCCGCTACCGGGGCACGCGCAGCCGGTCGGCCACGGATTCGGGCAGCGCGTGGTGGAGCAGCAGCGCGGCGGCGTCGGCCGGCGTCTCGAGCTTGCGCTCGCCGCGCAGCATCCCCGCCTCGAGCTGCAGCTCGGTCGCCCGAGCCAGCAGCCGCGCCAGCGCGGCGCGCCCGTCCCACGCCTCGGGCCCGTCGACGAACAGGTCCGGCCGCGGCTCGCGCAGCGCCACCAGGTAGAACCCCCCGTCGTGCGAGGGCGCGACCGCGACGTCCACCCCGGCTTCGAGATCGGACTCCACGGCGTCGGCGTGGAAGCGGCCGAGGGTCGGCATCGCGGTGCCGATGACCACGACCGGAGCGTCGGCCTGCTCCACCGCGGTCACCACCCGCGCGCCCGAGCTCTCCCCCACGGCCCCGACCACGATCGCGCCCGGCGCGTCGACCTCGTCGACCGCATCGGGCGGGAACACCGCCACCGACGTCGGCCCGAGCGCGTGCCCCCACCCCACCGCCACGCGGATGAGCTCGGCCTGCAGGAGCGCGCAGCCGTTGGGTCCCAGGCGCGGCTCCAGGCCGACGTTGCACGCCCCCGGTCGGGGAGCGTCGGCCATGACCAGGACCGACGCGACCGCCATCAGTCGAACCGGTAGAGGGTCCCCGTCGGCGAGAGGGCGTCGAGGTCGACGCGCGGCAGCGCCTCGGCGAGCACGGACGCGAAGATCGCCGTGCTCGCGCTCATGAGCTCGACGAGCTCCGCGATCGGCGTGCCCTCGGCCACGCCGTTGGCGTAGTCGGTGGTGAAGCCGATGAGCGCGTAGGGGATCTCGGCCTCGCCGAACAGCACGGTCTCGGCGCCCGCGGTCTGCGACACCGCCGTGACCCCGGCGACGGCCAGCTGGCGGATCTCGCTGACGGTGTTGAAACGCGGGCCGTCCACGTGCCCGTAGACGCCGCCGTCACGGGCCTCGCGCCCGGCCGCCTCCGCCCCGGCAAGCAGCGCCTCGCGCAGGGCGGACGCGTAGGGGCGGTCGTAGATCCAGTGGGCGCGGCCGGCCTCGCCGGGGCGGTCGTACAGCGTGCACGGTGCACCGTCGGGCAGCCGGTTGACGGGGAAGTGCAGGTCGTCGAAGACCACGAGCGTGCCGGGCCCGAGCGACGGGTCGATGATCCCGCACGCCGTGCACCCGATCACCGCCAGCGCGCCGCACTCGCGCAGCGCGGCCACGTTGGCGCGGTGCTCGACGTGGTTGGAGAGCCGCACGTGGCCCGCGCCGTGGCGCGAGACGTGCAGCACCGGCACGCCGCCGAAATGGCCCCGCATCACCGTCGCCTTCCCCCATCGCGTCCCCACCTCGACCGGCTCGGCGTCCTCGAGCTCCGGGAGCGCGTAGGTCCCGGTGCCGGTGACGACGCCGATCATTCAGGCGTGCCGTTGCCCCGCAAGGCCGCGACGCCGAGAGCGACGCCGGCCACGGCGGGAGCGAACACGAGCCCGGCCGCGACCGGCGGCAGGTAGCCGGCGCGGCCGGCGGCGATGGCCGCGACCGCGTCGGCGGCGTCGATGGCGACGCCGAGCTGGAGCCACTGGCGCTGCGACCCGCCCGTCGCCTGCAGCGTGCCCACGCCGAGGGCCACGTCGCGCGCCCCGAACAGGCGGCCCAGATAGGGCGCCTGCGGGTTCTCGGCCGGCTTGAGGCCGAAGCTCTTGCCCGCCATCCGCGGCGTCAGCCAAGCCGCGGCGCCGATCACGATGCGCAGCCCGGCGATGGCCTTGACGGCGGACTCGGTCTCCACGAGAGCGGAGCCTATCCGCTCTAGGGCTAGCCGCGGTCCTTCGGGTCGCGCGGGACGCGGCCGCCCTCGGCGCCGACCTCGTCGGCGGGTCCGCGCCGCGGCGGGATGCCGAGTACGCGCATGGCCTTGAGGCCGAGCGAGAGCTTCTCGCGCCCGTCCGAGGAGCCCACGTCGAGGCCGGTCAGCTCGCGCACGCGCTCGAGGCGGTAGCGCACCGTGTGCCGGTGGGTGTAGAGCCGCTGCGCGGTGCCGGCGACGTTGCCGTTGGCGTCCAGGAAGGTCTCCAGCGTGGCCACGAGGTCGGTCTCGTACTGCTCGTCGTAGGCCACGACCGTCTCCAGCGTCTCCGAGTAGAAGCGGCGCAGCTCATCGGGGTGCTCGCTCATCGAGGCGAGCAGCAGCCGGTAGGCGCCGGTCTCCTCGAACGCGAGCACGACGCTCTCGTCGCCCTCGGCGACGTTGGCGGCGAGCAACGCCTCGTGGGCGGCGCGGTGCAGGTCGACCGGGTCGGTCGCGACGCGCGAGCGGCCGATGGCGAAGCGCAGCGATGGCAGGCTGGCCTCGAGCTCGCGCGCGACGATGCCGGTGGCACGCTCGACCGCCCCCTCGTCGGCGCCGGGGACGAGCAGCACGACCTCGTCGCTGGGGCCCGCGGGGCTCTCGGGATCGGTGGCCTCGACCAACGCCGCGAGCGTGCCCGGCGCCGCGGCCCGTCCACCGCGCTCGGCCACGACGAGCATCCGCCGCTGCCAGCCCTCCTCGTGGGCGGCGCGGGGATGGGCGCGGGCGACGATGACCGCGGCACCCGCCTCGAGCCCGACGCCGACCTCGGCGCCGCGCGCGACGAGGTCGTCGCGGTCGATGATCTCGCGGCGCAGGATCGCGCGCAGGAAGGCGGTCGCCGCTTCCTCGGAGGCCCGCTCGGGCGCGCGCACGCGGGCGAGCTCGGCCGCGATCAGCGTGCGTGCGACAACGAGCCGCGCCGCCGGCATCGGTGCGTGCGTGCGCGAGCGCAGGCGCAGCTGGCCGACGACCTCGTCGGCCATGCGCAGCTCGAGCGTCTGCACGCCCGACGCGCCGGTGAGGAGCGAGCGCTCCTCGGACGGCGAGCGCGCCGCGACGGCGAGGATCGCGCTGGAGGGATCGATGAGCACAAGGCTGGCCTCGAGGGCGCGCGCGGCGGCGCGCAGGATCTCGGGCACGCCGGCGCCGTTCTCGAGCGCGGCGCAGAGCTCCTCAAGGCCCTCAAGCTCCGGCGCGGACCCGGAAGCCGCCGGGCGCGCCGGCAGGTGGTGAAGCGACCCTTCCATGACGGCCTAGAAGACGCGGTCCCAGAGGAGGACCACGAGCAGCCCCAACCCGGTGCCCAGCACGACGAGCCCGGCGAGGACGTAGAGCGACAGGAAGGTCGCCGCTACGCGCTGCCACATCTTGTTGTAGGCCGACCACGCGGGAGCCACGATCAGTGCCGTGAAGGCGGCGATGCCGGCGACCCCGCAGAAGCCCACGATCAGGTAGGTGATGGTGGTCTTGCTCATGCGCGCGCGGCCTCATTCTGCCGCATGAAGGCGACGATCACCGCGATCATCCCGCACAGAGCGAAGATCGCCGCCGACAGGCCCCACCCTGCCAGCACGTCGGAGAGGTAGTGCACGTGGAGGTAGACGCGGCTCAGCCCCACGCCGACGCTGAGCACCAGCGCGCCGGTCACGAGCGCCGTCCGGCCGGCCCAGTGGGGCAGCGCGCGGGCCACGGCGATGGCCACCGCGACGTAGGCGACCGAGTACGCCGCGTGCGCCGACGGGAAGGCGCTGCCAGCCGCCTCGACCAGCGCGCCGGGGGGCCGCGGGCGGTCCTCGATGCCCTTGACGACGTGGACCGCGACGAAGGTCAGCACCGCCGCCGCGGCCAGCGCGGCCGCGTCGATCACCTCGTGGCGGAGGGCGAGGAACGCCACCGCGGCGGCCACGACGGTCCCCACCACCGGCAGCGTCCCGACGGCGCTGAGGGCCCTCGCGACGTCGGTGACCCAACCCGACCGCAGCTCGTCGGCGAGGTCGAACGCGCGCGGGTCGAGCCCGATGGCCGACCCGTTGTCGACGGCCGCGAACAGGGCGATGACCACGAACGACCCGACGCCGACCACCGCCGCCAGCGAGGTGAGCTCAAGGCCGAGGTCGCCCGGCGTCAGCCGCCGCCAAAGGAAGTGCAGCGGGCCGACCAGTCGCTGCCAGACCGGGCGCAGGGCGCGGACGACCGGCGCGACGGCCGGGCGCTGCGCCTGCTCCTCGATCCAGGCGCGCGTGCGCCGGCGGTTCTCGGGCTGGCGCCAATGCCGCCAGCCCACGAAGATGGCGACCCCGACGCCGATGACGATGCCCAGCGCGAGCGCGCCCTGCTGCGCGATGTCCAGTGCCGTCGACAGCGAGTGCCAGAAGACGTAGCCGAGCAGCAGCAGCGCGGTGGCCCACAGCCCGGCGCCGATGACGTCGTAGGGCAGGAAGCGCGCGTAGGACATCTTCGACGAGCCGGCGATGAACGGGGCGATCGCGCGCACGATGCTCACGAAGCGACCGATGAGGATGGTCGGGCCGCCGTGGCGGTCGAAGAACGCCTCCACCTGCTGCAGGCGCTCCTCGGTGATCTTGACCTTGCTGCCGTGGCGGACGAGGAACTGGCGGCCCAGGCGCCGCCCGAGGAAGAACGAGGCCGCGTCGCCGGCCACCGCCGCGGCCCAGGCGATGGCGATGACCGCAAGGATCGAGATGCGGCCCTGCCCGGCGATCACGCCGCCGACCAGCAGCGCGGTCTCGCCCGGCACGACGAGGCCGACGAACGCGCCGGTCTCGAGGAACGCGCAAACGCCGACGAGCGCGTAGGTCCACGGCCCGAGTGCGTTGCCGATGTCCTCGATCGCCTTCTCGAGGTTGGGGAGGTGGACCGCGCCGGTGCCGTAGACCGCGGCGCCGGCGACGATGACCAGCGCGATCGCGCGGCGGGTGTTGCTCAGCTTGCGCCAGCGGACGATGGCCGCGAGCGCGACGACCGCCGCGACGACGATCCAGAACGGCTTCATGCGAAGCTCCGGGGCGTGGCGAAGCCGGGCGGGGCAGGGGCGGCGGCGGCGGCCTTCGGGTAGCGCTCGCGCAGGCGCTCGGCCCCCAGGCGAGCGTCGTCGAGCGTCGTGAACACGCCCACGACGGTAGGACCCGAGCCGCAGACGAGTGCGTGGCTGGCTCCGGCGGCACGGGCGTCGGCGAGGGCCTCGTCCGTGGACGGGTGCAGAGAGCGGGTGGCGGGCTCGAGGTCGTTGTGGAAGGTGGGTCCGTTCTCGACCTCCTTCCGCCGGTCGGCGAGGTCGGCCAGCGTGCGCGGCAGGCCGAGGCGGTCGGCCTCCGCGTATACAGCGGCGGTCGCGAGCGGCGCGTCCGCGGGCAGCACGAGGAAGGCGTGGGGGGCGACCGGGTCGATCGGGGTCAGGCGCTCGCCGGCCCCGGCCATGATCGCCGGGCCCGCGTGCAGGGCCGCGGGGACGTCGGCCCCGAGCGCGCGCGCGATCCCGTCCGGCACCGGCAGGCCGCTCGCCTTGGCCGCCAGCCGCAGAGCGGCGGCGGCGTCGGCCGAGCCGCCGCCCATGCCCCCCGCCACCGGCACCTGCTTGAAGATGGTCAGGCGGACGGGCGGCCCGTCCCAGCCGGTGGCGGCGCGGAAGCGCTCGAGCGCCTCGGCGGCGAGGTTCGGGCCCACGACGCCCGCGCACGCGACCTCGTCGGTGTCGCCGCGCGAGGGGCCGAGCTCGATCCAGTCGGCCAGGGTCACCGGCTCGACGAGGGAGACGAGCTCGTGCTTGCCGTCCTCCTTGCGCGCTGGCCCGAGGTACAGCGCGAGGTTGACCTTGCCCGGCGCGCGGGCGCGCAGGACGGTCATGCGCGCAGCCTCACCGCGAGCTCGGCGAAGTGGTGTGGGCTCAGGCGCTCGGCGCGGATGTTGGTGGGCAGGCCCATGTCCTCGAGCGCCGCGCGAGCGCGGTCGCGCAGGTCGGACTCGTCGGGGTGGGCGAGCGCGAGCGAGCGGGCCAGCGCCTTGCGCCGGTGCGCGAAGGCGCCCTGGACGACCTTGCGCGTGGCGGGGTCGGCGGCGGGGCCGGTGCGCTGCAGCTCGACCAGCACGGAGTCGACGTTGGGCACGGGGAAGAACACGGTGCGCGAGACGTGGCGCACGACCTCGACGTCGGCGGCGAGCTGGGCGAGCACGCTGGGGATGCCGTAGGCGGAGCCGGCGGGATCGGCGGCCAGGCGCTCCCCCACCTCGCGCTGGACCATCACCACCCAGCGCGTCGCGGACGGGAGCTGCTCAAGCGTGAGCAGGATCGCGGTGGCGGCGATCCCGTAGGGCAGGTTGGCGACGACCTTGGTCGGGGCCGGGTCTAGCGTGGCGTAATCGAGGTCGAGCGCGTCGGCGATGTGCAGCGTCGCGTTGGGGTGCGCGTCGAGGGCGTCGTGGAGCGCGGGCTCGAGGTGTGGGTCGACCTCGACGACTTGGACGTGCCGCGCGTGCTCGGCCAGGTACTCGGAGAGGACGCCGAGGCCGCCGCCGATCTCCAGCACGACGTCGTCCGGGCCGAGCTTCGCGGCACGCCCGATCACCCCGAGCAGGTTGGAGTCGATGAGGAAGTTCTGGCCCAGCTCGCGATTGGGCGTGATGCCGAACGCGCGCAGCCGGCGCAGGCTCGGCTGGACCGGCTCGGCCACGGCTCACCACCCGAACAGCGCGGCGGCGTTGCGCTCGACGTCGGCCTCGACCGTCGCGAAGGGGACGCCGCGGGCCTCCGCGACCACGCGCGCGGTGGCGACGACGTGGCGGGGCTCGTTGGGCTTGCCGCGCACGGGCTGGGGGGCGAGGAAGGGACTGTCGGTCTCGACCAGCAGGCGGTCGGCCGGGACGCGGGCGGCGGCCTCGCGCAGCTCGGGCGCCTTCGGGAAGGTGACGTTGCCGGCGAACGAGATCCAGCACCCGCGGGCGAGGCACTCGTCCAGGCGGTCGGGCATCGAGAAGCAGTGGAGGATGACGCGGAGGCCGTCGGCGTGGGTGGCGAGCAGGTCGAGGGTGTCGTCCTCGGCGGCGCGGGTGTGGATGACCACCGGCTTGTCGAGCTCGCGCGCAAGCTCGAGCTGGGCGGTGAAGGCGCGGGCCTGGTCGGGCTTGGGGGCGCCCTCGCGGTAGTAGTCGAGGCCGGTCTCGCCGATCGCCGCGCAGTCGTGATGGGCGGCGAGGGCGGCGAGCTCGGCGCGGTCGGCGTCGTCGAAGCCCGTGGCGGCGTTGGGGTGGCGGCCGATGGCCACGCGCACCTGGGGGAAGCCCTCGGCGAGCTGCAGCGCGGCGCGACACGAGCTGCCGTCGATGCCGATGGTCAGGACGCGGTGCACGCCGGCCTGCTCGGCGTCGGCGACGACCTCGGTGGTCGGCCGCTCGATCATGTCGAGGTGCGCGTGGCTGTCGATCACCGCTTCGGGAACAGCGGCTCGAGCTCGCCGAGCCCCGAGCCGCCCTCGGCCGCCCCGTAGGCGGCGGCCGCGTAGTCCGTGCGCGGCTGGTCGAGCGCGGTCAGGACCCGCTCGGTGGCAGCCGGCAGGTAGGCGTGGAGCAGGACGGTGAGGACGCGCAGGCCCTCGATGAGGGAGCGCAGCACAGCGTCGAGCTCGGCGCTCTTGCTGTCGTCGCGGGCCAGCTGCCAGGGCGCCTGCTCCTCGACGTAGCGGTTGAGGCGGCGGACGGACTGCCAGATGGTCTCGAGGGCGGCGGTGAGGTCGGCCTTGTCGACGAGGGCGCTCACGTGTTGCGCGATCTCGAGGTCGGCGTTCAGCGTTGGATCGAGGTCGGCGCGCGGCACCACGCCGTCGCGGTAGCGGTGGACCATCGCGATCGTGCGGCTGGCAAGGTTGCCGTATTCGTTGGCGAGCTCGGACTCGTAGCGGGACTCGAAGGCGGTCGTGGACACCGAGCCGTCCTGGCCGAAGGTGACGTCGCGCAGCAGGTAGTGGCGGAGGGCGTCGGCGCCGTAGGTGTCGACGACCTGGATCGGGTCGATGACATTGCCCAGCGACTTGGACATCTTCTGCCCCTCCTGGAGGAGGAAGCCGTGGACGTAGAGGTGCTGGGGCGGCTCGATTTCCGCGGCCATGAGGAGGGCGGGCCAGTAGATCGAGTGGAACTTGAGGATGTCCTTGCCGATGAGGTGGTAGGTCGCCGGCCAGAAGGTGTCGGTGAGGTCGCGTCCGGAGTCGGCGTAGGAGAGCGCCGTGTAGTAGTTGAGGAGCGCGTCGAACCAGACGTAGAAGACCTGGCTGTCGTCCCAGGGGACGGGGACGCCCCAGGTGAGCTTGGCGCGCGTCAGCGAGACGTCCTGCAGGCCCTGGTCGATGAACGCGCGGGCCTCGTTGTAGCGGGCGCGCGGGGCGACGAAGTCGGGGCGGCGGTCGAACAGGTCCTCGAGCGGCTTCTGGAACTCGGAAAGGCGGAAGAACCAGTTCTCCTCGTGCTCCCACTCGAGCGGGATGCCGTGGATCGGGCAGGTGTTGTCGGGTCCGATCTCGGTGCCCGACTTGAAGTCGGCGCAGCGGGGGCAGTACCAGCCCTCGTACAGGCCCTTGTAGACATGGCCGTTGTCGTGGACCGTCTGGAGGACGTCCTGGACCCGCTGGACGTGGGGCAGGTCGCTCGTGCGAATGAAGAAGTCGTTGGAGACCTCGAGGAGCGGCGCGAGGTCCTTGAAGCGCTGGGCGTTGCGGTCGGCGAGCTCGCGGGGGCTGACGCCGGCGCGCTCGGCCGCCTGCGCAACGGGCTCTCCGTGCTCGTCGGTGCCGGTGAGGAAGAAGACCTTCTCCCCACGCTGGCGCATGTGCCGGGCCATGACGTCGGCGGCGATCGTGGTGTATGCGTGGCCGAGATGGGGCGCGGCATTGACGTAGTAGATCGGCGTGGTGACGTAGTAGGACACGGCGGGCGAAGGCTAGTCGGCGGTGGGCGACGGGGGCGGTTCGCGGTCATGTCGTCACCAGTTGGCAGTGCGGCCGGCGAGCGACGCGGGTCGAGTGACGGTGCGGCGGGCGCGGCGGCGGCGTGCGATCCGCACCCCGGCCAGCGGTGCGCCGACTGCGGCGAGCGCGAGGGCGAGACCGACCGGGAGCCAGAGCGAGCCGAGCGGCACGGCCGGTGCTGGCGATGCACGCGCCGGAGCGGGCGTGACGGGGCGACGCCCGGGCGCCTCGAGCCGTCGCTCGGGCGACGGCGCGGCGGGGCGCCGCTCGCTCGCCGGCGCGGGGCCAAGCGGTGGCGTCGTCCTTCGCCCTCGGACCGGTGTCGAGGCGGGCGGGGGCGTTCGGTCGTGCCCGAGGAGGCGCAACGGGTCGACGTAGCCCCAGCGATCGCTCCGAAGGCGCACGCCGAAGGACAGGTGCGGCGGGCGCTCGTGCCGGCGGCCGGTCGTGCCCACGGTGCCGAGTGGATCGCCCGCGCTCAGGCGCGCCCCGCGGCGGGTGGCGATCCGGTCGAGGTGCAGGTACGAGACGGCGTACGCGCCGCACGCCGTCGAGACCGTCTGGCCCGCCGTGCCGACCGACCCCGCGAACCGGACTCGGCCCGGACACGCCGCGACCACGGGCGTGCCGGCGGGCGCACCGATGTCGACCCCGCGGCGCTGGCCCCGCGTGAACGGGGTCCGCGCGTGGTACGCGAACCGTGCGAGCACCGGGCCGTGGACCGGCCACACCCACGTCGTCCCTCGGGCGGCCGCGGGTGCCGCGAGCAGCACCGCGACGCCGACCAGCACGGCGCGCGCTAGGTCGACGCGACCAACGCGGGCACGCATAGCAGCGGGAACGCGGCGAGTGCGAACGGGGCCGGGATCAGGAGCGGGAGGGACGCAGCCGCGGTCAGCGCCGCCGCCGGCGCGACGACCACGGGCACCGCGGCCAGCGCGATCGGGAGCGAGGTCGCGGCCGCGTCGTAGCCCCCGAGGACGAGGATGAGGAGGGTGCCGAGCATGTCGCGGCCGACCGTAGGGCCGCGGGCCGCCGATGCCCCCGGGTCCGACGGAGTTGTGACGAAGGTGTGCGCGGGCGGGCGCGAAGTGCGCCGCGAACGTCGCGGCCCTAGTGACCTGAGTCGGAGGTTCGGGCTCAGCTTCCCGAGTGGCTGGGCGTGAATGGCGACGCACAGGGGATGAGTCGGTGCAGAGCATCGGCGATTCCCTGGGTGGCGTCAGTCGCGTCCACACGCCGGGAGGGCGCCCGCGAACTGCGACTCAGGTCACTAGCCCTGCAGCGCTTCGTACAACGCGTTCGCCGGCGCGCCCGTCAACTCGGCGACCACCTTCGCCGCCGGCCGGGGCTTCGCTCCGGCCTCGACCAACCGCCGCAGCGCCGCGACGGCGGGCTCGAGGTCCGGCGCGCCCGCCGGCGCCGGGCCCACGACCAACACGACCTCCCCGCGCGGCGGGGACTCCGCGTAGCGCCGGGCGACGCTCTCCGCGTCGCCCCGGACGACCTCCTCGTGCACCTTGGTCAGCTCGCGCGCCACCGCGACCGGCCGCGCCGGGTCAAGCGACGCCAGCACCGCCAACGAAGCCGCCACCCGCCGCGGCGACTCGAACGCGACCAGCGTCTCCGCGGTGGCCGCGAACAGCCGCTCGAGCTCGGCCCGCTTGCGCGGCAGGAATCCCACGAAGTGCCACGCGTCCGCCGGCAGCCCGCTCGCCACCAGCGCGGCCAGCGCCGCCGATGGCCCCGGGAGCACCTCGACCGGCAGCCCGGCGGCGACGCTCGCTCGCACGAGCTCGAAGCCGGGATCCGAGATCACCGGCATCCCCGCGTCCGACACGAGCGCGACGACCGCCCCCTCGCGCATCCGCCCGACCAGCTCGCCGGCGCGCGAGCGCTCGTTGTGCTCGTGGTAGGAGACCAGCGAGGCCTTCACCCCGTAGCGGTCGAGCAGGACGCGCGTGCGCCGCGTGTCCTCGCACGCCACGACGTCGGCCTCGCGCAGCGCCGAGAGGACGCGCAGCGTGACGTCCTCGAGGTTCCCGATCGGCGTCGGGCAGATGACGAGCCGCCCGGCCGCCACGCCTAGATGACCGTCTGGCGGTCTTCGAGCCCGTCGAAGGCCAGCGCCGCGGCGCCGATCAGGCCCGCGTCGCTGCCGAAGTGGGCTGCCTCGACGCGCACGAGGTCGCGCGGGAAAGGCAGCGCGCGGCGCTCCATCTCCTCGCGAGCGGGGGTGAGCAGCAGCTCGCCCGCCGCGATCAGCCCGCCGCCGATGACGATGACCTCGGGGTTGAAGATGTTCACGTAGTTGGCCAGCCCGACCCCGAGGCGGCGGCCAACGAGCGCGATGAGCGCGACGGCGTCGGCGTCGCCGTCGTGAGCCATCTCGGTGATGTAGTGGCCGTTGAGCTCGCGCCCGGCGGTCAGCGCGCGGCCGAGGTTGGAGCTGGGGTTGGCCTCGGCGAACGCGCGCGCCTCGCGGGCGAGCGCGGTGCCCGAGGCCATGGTCTCGAGGCACCCGTGGTTGGGGCAGTTGCCCTGGCACGGCGGGCCGTTGAGGTCGATGACCATGTGGCCGAGCTCGGCGCCGGCGCCGGCGTAGCCGTGGTAGAGCTTGCCGTCGAGCACCATCCCGCCACCGATCCCGGTGCCGATCGTGAGCGTGACGGAGTAGCGCGTGCCCCGGGCGGCCCCGAACCGGTGCTCGGCGAGCGCGGCGACGTTGGCGTCGTTGTCGACGAAGACCGGCAGCCCGAGCCGCTCGGCCATCACGTCGCGCAGCGGGAAGTCGCTGATCGGCAGGTTGACCGCCATCACCGCCGTGCCCGTGCGCTGATCGATCAGGCAGGGGATGCCGAACCCGACGGCCTCGATCTCGACCGGGGAGGCCTCGCGCACCTCGCTGACCGCCTCGACGACGGCCGAGACGACCGTGGACTGGTCGAGCCCGGCCATCTCGCGACGGGCACGATGGTGCACTTGGAGGTCGGCGTCGATCGCCCCCGCCAGCGCCTTCGTCCCTCCGAGATCGACTCCGACGACGCACGAGGCTGACATGGGCGGCCACTATAAAGCGCCCCCGTGGCCGAGCCCGAGTACACCCTCTATCGCTCGCGGCCGCGCTTGTTCCGGCGCGACGAACCGGAGTTCTCCGGTCCCAACAGCCTGCGCGGCCCCAAGCGCGACCGCGCCCCACGGCGCAAGATCACTTGGAAGCGCGTGCTCCTGTGGCTGGTGATCGCGGTCGCCGGCTGGCTGCTGCTCTCGCTGATCCTGTTCATGGTCTCGGCCGAGTTCGAGCAGGACCAGGTCTCCGACCAGGCCAAGAACCAGCTCGACGGCTCGGGGCCGCTGCCCTTCTCGGCCAACACCGTGCTGGTCATCGGCTCCGACGCCCGCCCGCCGGGCACGCACGAGGGCGGCGCCAACGTCGTCGGCCAGCCAAGCCGTGCCGACACGCTGCTGCTCATCCGCACCGGCGGCGGCGACTCGTCCCGCCTCTCCATCCCCCGCGACACCGTCGTGCCCATCCCCGGCCACGGGCCGGACAAGGTCAACGCCGCCTACGCGATCGGCGGCCCGGCGCTGACCATCACCACGCTCAAGCGCTACCTCGGCATCGACATCAACCACGTGGTCGAAGTCAACTTCGTCGACTTCCCCAAGTTCATCGACGCGCTCGGCGGCATCGACCTGACCTTCCGGCACAAGCTCTGCGCCGAGATCAGCGGCGGCGCCAAGAACGGCGGCCAGACGCTGAAGTTCTCCAAGGGCGAGCACCACCTCAACGGCAAGCAGACACTCGGCGTGGCCCGCGTGCGCAAGGACAACCCGTGCTTCCCGGGCGAGAACGACTTCACGCGGGTCCAGCGCCAGCAGGACATCCTCAGCGCGATCAAGAGCCAGATCGCCTCGCCGAGCACGTTCTTCCGGCTGCCGTGGGTGTCGTGGGAGGCGCCGAAGGCCATCCGCTCCGACATGGGCGGTCCGACGCTGCTGGGGCTGTTCTCGTCGCTGGCCGTCGGCGGCACTCCGCCCACACGCATCCTCAAGGGCGACCCGTCGGTCGTGAACGGCCAGGACGTGCTCGTCGTGCCCGAGGCGCGCAAGCAGGCCGCGGTCAAGCGCTTCGAGAACGGCTAGCGGGCGCACGCACCGCCGCCGTACGGGGCGCCGCGCGCCGGCTGGCCAGCGCCACGCCGGCGAGGATGAGCACGAGCGCGATGACGTCGGTGACGCTGATCGACTCGTCGAGCAGCGCGGCGCCGTAGACAAGCGCGACCGGCGGCGCCAGGTAGGCGACGAGCGAGGCGCGGCCCGCGCCGAGCTCGCCGATCAGGCGGTAGTAGATGACGAACGCGAACGCCGTGCCCAGCGCGCCCAGTCCGATCAGCGCGAGCACGGCGCGCAGGCCCGGCGCCTTCGTCGGCAGGTCGGCGAGCGCCGGCGGAAGCGCGATGAGGCATCCCGCCGCGACCGAGAAGCACGAGGTCACCACTGCGGGGATGCCGCCGTAGGCCTTCTTGACCACGAAGGTGGCCAGCGCATAGCAGGCGGCCGCCCCGATCATCGCCAGCGCACCGAGGAACTCGCCCAGCGTGCTCACCGACTCGACGCCGACGAGCAGGCCCACGCCGACGATCCCGACCGCCAGGCCGACGCCCTGACGGCGGTCGATCTGCTCGGACTTGTCGATGAACGGGGCGAACAGCGCCACGAACAGCGGCGCCGACGCGATGAGGACGGCGGTCAGGCCCGAGGGCACGTGCTGCTCGCCGACCGTGATGAGCAGGAAGGGCGCCGTGATCGAGACCGCGCCCAGGCCCAGCGCGGTCCAGGGCCGGCGGCGGACGTCCGACAGCGCGGCCCACGTCGCGCCGCCCTGCAACCGGACCGCGGCGAACAGAACCAGCGCCCCGATCAGCGTGCGGCCGAAGACGATGAAGGGCGGGGAGAACCCCTCCAGGCAGTACTTGATCAACAGGTAGGAGCCGCCCCAGATGGCGGCCAGCAGGCCGAGCAGGCCCACCTGGCGGGGCGTCACCCGGCTAGTCCGAGGAGGCCGAGGACGACTTCGACTCGGACTTCGACTCCGACTTGCTCCCCGAGTCCGAGCTCTTGCCGTCCGAGCTCTTGCTGTCCGAGCCCTTGCCGTCCGAGGACTCCGAGCTCGCCGCGCCCCGCTTCGCCTTGCCGTAGTCGGTGTTGTAGAAGCCCGACCCCTTGAAGTGGACGGCCACCGGGTGGAACACCCGGCGGACCGGCGCGTCGCAGGTTTGGCACGATGCGACCGGATCGTCGGTCATACGTTGCATCACTTCGAACGCGTGACCGTTCTCGCACCGGTATTCGTAGATCGGCATCGCTTTACGGAGTATAGGAATGGGTTGGGCATGAGCGACGTGGTGACGATGGACAAGATCGTGGCGCTGTCCAAGCGCCGCGGCTTCGTGTTCCCCACGTCGGAGATCTACGGCGGCCTGGGATCGACCTACGACTACGGGCCCTACGGGGTCGCCCTGCGACGCAACGTCAAGGATGCGTGGTGGCACGCGATGGTCATCGAGCGCGACGACATCGTCGGCCTCGACTCGGCCATCCTGCAGCACCCGCGCACCTGGGAGGCGTCCGGCCACCTGGAGTCCTTCACCGACCCGCTCGTGGACTGCCGCGCCTGCGGGCAGCGCTTCCGCGCCGACCAGCTCGAGGGCAACCAGTGCCCGCAGAAGCCGTCGGTGCACCCGGGCGAAGGGCCTAACTGCGACTTGACCGAGGCGCGCCAGTTCAACCTCATGCTCGAGACCTCGCTCGGGCCGGTGCGCGACGAGGGCTCGATCGTCTACCTGCGCCCCGAGACCGCGCAGGGGATCTTCGCCAACTTCAAGAACGTGCTGCAGACCTCGCGGCGCAAGCCGCCGTTCGGGATCGCGCAGATCGGCAAGTCGTTCCGCAACGAGATCACCACGAAGCAATTCATCTTCCGGACACGCGAGTTCGAGCAGATGGAGATGGAGTTCTTCGTGCCGCCGCCCGACGCCGAGAAGTGGTTCCTGTACTGGCTCGACGCGCGCGAGCGCTGGTACCTCGAGCTCGGCCTGTCCGAGGACCATCTGCGCCTGCGCCCGCACGACCCGGACGAGCTCTCGCACTACTCGACCGGGACGAGCGACATCGAGTACCTCTTTCCCACCGGCTGGCAGGAGCTCGAGGGCATCGCGAACCGCGGCGACTTCGACCTCCGCCAGCATGCGCAGTACTCGGGCGAGAAGCTCGAGTACTTCGACCAGGCAACGGGTGAGCGCTACGTGCCGTACGTGGTCGAGCCGGCGGCCGGCGTGGACCGCTGTATGCTCGCGTTCCTCGTCGACGCCTACGACGAGGACGAGCAGGGGGGCGAGAAGCGCACCGTGCTGCGCCTGCATCCGCGGCTGGCCCCGATCAAGGCGGCCATCCTGCCGCTGGTGCGCAAGGACGGGCAGCCCGAGCTCGCCCATGAGGTACACGACCTGCTGCGCCCGCTCATGCTCACCGAGTACGACGAGGGCGGGTCGATCGGCCGCCGCTACCGGCGCCAGGACGAGATCGGCACGCCGTGGGCGGTGACCATCGACCACCAGTCGCTGGAGGAACGCACGGTCACGGTGCGAGACCGTGACAGCCTGGCCCAGGACCGGGTGGCGATCGACGCGCTGCCCGGGTTCCTGCAGGACCGCCTCGCCGGAAAAGAGTGATTTCAGAGCCGGTTTCCGGGCGCCGATAGAGCCGTATGTGGGTGCGCTTCGGCATGCGCGAGGGCCCCGTCCGCTGGCTGGTCGAAACCCGGTGGGGGCTGGCGTTTGCGGTCGCCTGGGTGGCGGCGGCCGGCGTGGCGCTGATCGTGCTTCCGGGGTCGACCGTGCGCGACGCGCGGGCCCCCCGGCCCGAGCGGGTGCGGCCGCTGGTCATCGGCGGCGTGCCGCCCGCGCCGGTGGCGCCCGCCCGGAGCCGCCGCCGTTCCGGCTCGGCTGGGGCGACGCCGGCAGGAGGCGCTCCGACGCCGCCTGTTCCCGCCACTCCGACGCCCGGTGTGGGGATCGTTCCGGCGCCCGCGCCCGTGGGCGGCGGTCCGCGCGCTGTCGCGCCCACCCCCGATGTCGACTCGACGCGGCGCGCGGACGCCGACGGCGACGGGCTCTCGACCGCCCGCGAGCTGCGGTTGGGCACCAACCCCAAGGTCGCCGACACCGACGGCGACGGCATGCCCGATGGCTTTGAGGTCCATTACCGGCTGCAGCCGCGCGATGCCGTCGACGCGCCGGTCGACAGCGACGACGACGGCGTCAGCAACGTCAACGAGTTCCGCACGGGGTCCTCGCCGCGCGCGGTCGACTCCAACTCCGACGGCATCGACGACGGCGCCGACGACACGGACGGCGACGGTTTGACGAACGCCTTCGAGAACCTCGCGGGCATCAGCCTCGTCGAGGCCGACTCCAACGGCGACGGGGTCCCCGACGCCGATGACGACCTCGACGGCGACGGCCTCGACAACGCGGTCGAGCAGCGCCTCGACCTCGACCCGGTGGCCGCGGTCAGCGCCGACGACGGCATCTCCGACGGTGACCGCGACAGCGACGGGGACGGGATCAGCAACGTCGCCGAGGAGGCGGCCGGCACCGACCCGGCGGTGCCCAACCCGCCGGCCGAGCAGCCCACGCCGCCCGAGCAGCCGCCGGCGACGGAGCCGCCGCCGAGCGAGCCGGCCCCGCCGAGCGAGCCGCCGCCGAAGCAGGAACCGCCTAAGGGCGAGCAGCGTGCGGCGAGCGGCGGGCAGCCGAAGGTCGAGCAGCCGAAGGTCGAGCAGCCAAAGGTCGAGCCACAGCTGGGTGGGGAGCAGGCGGGCGGTGGCGGGCAGACCAGCGGCGGCCAGCAGAGCAACGGCGGCCAGCAGAGCAGCGACGGCCAGCAGGCCGACGCTGGCGACCAGAGCGGCGGCGGCGACCAGGCCGCCGGCAGCGAGGCGAGCACCGGCGGCGGGAGCGGCGGCGCCGCGACCAACGTGGCGCCGTCCCCCTGAGGGCCTGGCCCGCCGCTACGTGTTCCGGGCGCGGCGAGGCGGGATTGTGACCGCCGACCCGGCACAATCCACCCCATGAAGACGCTCGTCACCGGCGCGAGCGGGTTCGTGGGCCGCGAGGCCTGCGCGCAGCTCATCGCGGGCGGACACGAGGTCGTCGCGCTCGTCCGCCGCGAGGGCTCGCAACCCGAGGGCACCACCCCCGCCCGCGGCGATCTCACCGACGCTGCCTCGCTCGGCCGCGCCCTCGACGACCACGCGCCCGATTGCGTGTTTCACCTTGCGGCCGAGCTCGCCTCGCAGCGCAACGACGAGCGCGTGCGCGACGTCAACCTCGAGGGCACGCGGCGGCTCATCGATGCCGCCGTGCCCGAGAAGGACGAGCGCCCCGCGCCGAAGATCGTCTTCGCTTCCACGGTGGTGACCGGCGACGCCGGCGGGCGGGTCCTGACCGAGGACGACCCGCTGCCGGTGGAGACCACCTACGGCGAGACCAAGCAGGCGTGCGAGCGCATGCTGCGCGACTCGGCCCTCCTTTCTGTGGTCGTCCGCCCCGGCCACGTCTACGGCGCCGGCGGCTGGTACGCGGAGGAGATCGTCAAGCGCCTGCGCCAGCCCGGCCGTCTCGCCGTGGTCGGCAAGGGCGACAACTGGTGGGACGTCGTGCGCGTCGAGGACGTCGCCGCGGTGCTCGTCGCGGCGGCGGAGCAGGCCGAGGACGGCGCGCTGTTCCACGTCGCCGACGACGAGCCGATCACCCTCTACGACTTCGTGAAGCTCACCGCCGACGCGCTCGGCGTCGGCGCGCCCCGGCGTAGCCCGGCGTTCCTCGCCCGCCTCATCGCCGGCCCGAACGCCGTCATGGCCGCGACCCGCTCGGCGCGCACCTCGAACGCCAAGGCCAAGCGCGAGCTCGGCTGGACGCCGCGCTACCCGACCGCGCACGAGGGCGTGCCCGACGCGGTGGTGAGGCTGGCAAGCCAAGCCCAGCCTGAGCCATAGCTCGGCGTCCCTGACTCGGGACGCAGGGGTGAAGCCGTGCTAGGCACGGCGAGCCCCGAGGACCTAGTCATAGTCAGCGGCGCCGAGAATGGCTCAGCGGCGCCGAGAATGGCTCAGACGCGCCAGTGCCGGACGACGGTGGGGATATGCAACGCCGGGTCGCCCTCCTCATCCGCGCCCCGCGGCAGCAGCGAGAAGCGGCTGACCGTCGGCTGGCCGCCCTCGCCGTCGCTGTACAGCAGGTCGATGGTGATCCCGTCCGCCTGTTGAATCAGCGCGCCCCGCACCGCTCGGCGCAGGTCCTCGTCGGAGTGCAACGTCTCGTCATGGGCCCGCAGCGACGCCTGCCAGAAGCTCGCGTCGCCCGGGGGCACGTAGAGGTCGCGCACCTGTTGCGTGAAATCGTCGACGTTCGACGGCGCCGCGTCGTCGGTGATCGTCCGGATCCGCTGTGGGTACACGCACCACGCGCGCAGCGCGCCCAGCCCCGCCCCCACGTTGCGCAACGAGATGGCCAGGTACACGTTGTCGCCCCGCACCTCGGCCCAGGCGAACCCGCCCGGCAGCACGATCTGGTGACCGTCGCCCCAAAGCACGGTGTCGGACGGGTCGCCCTCGCGCGACGGGACGAGCACCGGCCGCAGGCTGATCAGCAGGGCCTGCTCGGCCACCCGCGAGGCGCGGTTGGCGGTGCGGGTGGCCAGAAAGGTCGCTATCGCGAGCACGAGCGTGCCCACGGCGGTCCCGACCTCGGCGACTGTCCCCCAGTCGGTCTCGGCTGCGATCAAGCGCCCAGCAACGCCCGCGCGCAGACCACGCCCGCGCGGACCCACTTCCCGAGCTCGCGCACGCGGTCGGGCGCGTGGAGCACCTGCAGCGCGATCCCGTCGCCGAGCGCGAACAGGATCGCCGCCACCGCCTCGGGCTCGTCGGCCAGGCGCAGGACGCCCTCGTCTTGCTTGGCCTGCAGCAGGTCGGCGACGTGCCTGCGCGTGCGCCGGTAGAGGTCGCTGAGCTCGCCGGCGATCTCGTCGTTGCGCCGGGCCATCGTCGTGATCTCGAACAGCAGCGCGTAGAAGTCGGGGTCGTTCTCGAGCACGTCCTCGAGTGAGCGGACGAGCGCGTCGACGAAGTCCTCGGCCGTGCGCACGTCGGAGAGCGCGGCGTCGAGGATGTCCATGCGGATGTCGCAGTCGCGCCGCACGACCTCGACCAGCAGCCGCTCCTTCGTGCCGAAGTAGTAGTGCAGGAGCCCGCGCGAGACGCCCGCCTCGCGCGCCACGTGGTCGAAGGTCGAGCCCGCGGCGCCGCGCCGCGCGACCGACGAGCGCATGGCGTCGACGATGCGCTTCGCCTTGTCGCCCGCGATGGGTTGCTGGGTGGTCGCCGCCTCCATGAGGACGGGACTCTAGAGGGGAAACTGGCTCGACGGCCAGTTCGGGGTCAAGTCTGCTCTTGTTGCACCTCGTGCAACAAGAAAGACTTGACCCCTTACTGGGAACCTCAGGCCGGCGTCGTAGCCCCGGGAGACGGAGCCGGCGTGGCCGGCGTGGTGGTCGAGGAGTAGTCGAACTCCTCCTCGGCCCCGAAGAGCAGGTCGAGCACCTTCTGGCGCAGGCCCTCGCTGAGCGCGAGTGCCACGCCGGCGCCGACGACAAGGATCAACAGGCGCCGACCCCAATGACGCTTCTTGCGGCGCTTCGGGCCCTCACGGAGAGCCTCCCCAGCGTCGCGCAGCGAGACGGCGGCGGACCGTAGCTCCTTCTGCAGCTTCTTGTCGTCCAGGATTGCCTTGGCCGGCGCCTTGCCATTGCTCAGGCGTCCGTAAGCCTTGCGCAGGGACTCGTAGGCCTCCCTGATGTTCTCGCGCAGCTCAGCGTCCTCGATGAGGCGCTGCACGTACGGACTGTCCTTGAGCGCCAGCGCGCCTGCCCCGACGCTAGCCGCTGTCTGCTTCGCTGCCATTGAACTCCCTCGTCTTGCTTGCGGCTGCCGGCGTGAGCATACCCGCACTGCGCCGACGTTCACGGCGCGACGGGCGCCCCGCCGGCTCGAGCGCGAGCTCGAACACGTCCTCCACGTGGTCGAGGAAGCGGAACTCGACGTCCTTGCGGAGATGCTCCGGGAAATCCTCGCAATCGCGCTCGTTCAGCTTCGGCGCGATGACCAGCTTCATGCCGTAGCGCTGGGCGGCGAGCGCCTTCTCCTTCAGCCCGCCGATGGGCAGGACCTGGCCGGTCAGGGTGATCTCCCCGGTCATCGCCACCTCGCTGCGCACGACCCGTCCGGTGACCAGCGAGCGCAGTGCGGTGGCCATCGTGATGCCCGCGCTCGGGCCGTCCTTGGGGATCGCGCCGGCGGGGACATGGACGTGCAGGTCGTGGGTCGCGAACCAGTCCTCGGGGAGATCGGGCGAGTGGCCGCGCACGTAGGAGAGCGCCGCTTCGGCCGACTCGCGCATGACATCGCCGAGCTGCCCGGTGATGGTCAGCCGGCCCTTGCCCGGCATCGCCGTGGCCTCGACGAAGAGCACGTCGCCGCCGACCGGCGTCCAGGCCAGCCCGGTGGCCACGCCGGGATCGGACGTCCGCCGGCGCACGTCGCCGGGGAAGCGCGGCCGCCCCAGCATCTCGTGGACCCGCTTCTCCGAGACCGTGAGCTTGCGCGTCCGCGTGCCGCGCGCGTACTCGAGTGCGGCCTTGCGGCACACCGACCCGATCTCGCGCTCGAGCTGGCGAACGCCGGCCTCGCGCGTGTAGTCGCGGATGATCCCCCGCAGCGCCGGATCCGAGAACGCGATCTTGCCCTTCGTCAGCCCGGAGCGCTCGATCTGGCGTGGCGCCAGGTAGCGGCGGGCGATCTCGAGCTTCTCCTCCTCGGTGTAGCCGGCGAGCTGGATGACCTCCATGCGGTCGCGCAGCGGGCCGGGCACGCGGTCGAGGTCGTTGGCCGTGCAGACGAAGATGACCTGCGAGAGGTCGAAGGGCAGGTCGAGGTAGTGGTCGCGGAAGCTGTGGTTCTGCTCGGGGTCGAGCACCTCGAGCATGGCCGAGGCGGGGTCGCCGCGGAAGTCGGCGCCCATCTTGTCGATCTCGTCGATCATCAGCAGCGGGTTGTTGGAGCCCGCGTCGCGGATCGCGCGGATGATCGTGCCGGGCAGCGCGCCGATGTAGGTGCGGCGGTGGCCGCGGATCTCGGACTCGTCGCGCACGCCGCCGACCGAGATGCGCTCGAAGTTGCGCCCCAGCGACCGCGCCATCGACCGTCCGAGGGACGTCTTGCCCACGCCCGGCGGCCCCACGAAGCACATGATCGAGCCGCGCGCGTCGGGCTTGAGCTTGCGCACGGCCAGGAACTCGAGGATGCGGTCCTTGACCTGCTCGATGTCGTAATGGTCGGTGTCGAGGACCTCGCGGGCGTGCTCGAGGTCGAGGTTGTCCTCGGTCGACTTGTCCCACGGCAGCGACGCGATCCACTCCAGGTAGCCGCGGATGACGCCGTGCTCGGCCGCGGCAGGCGGCAGGCGCTCGAGCCGCCCGAGCTCGCGGTCGGCCTGCTTGCGCACCTCGTCGGGGAGATCGATGGCGGCGAGCTGCTCGCGCAGCTCGTTGGCCTCGGCCGACTGCTCGTCGAGCTCGCCCAGCTCCTCCTGGATGGCCTTGAGCTGCTGGCGCAGGATGAACTCGCGCTGACCGCGGTCGACCTCGGACTGCACCTGGGACTGGATGCGCGAGCCGATGGAGATGACCTCGAGCTCGCGCGCGAGCAGTGCCGAGAGCTTGCGCAGCCGGGCGGCGACGTCGTTCTCCTCGAGCAGCTCCTGCTTCTCGGCCGTGTCGATGCGCAGCGACCCGGCGATCAGGTGCGAGATCGCCACCGGGTCGTCGAGGTTGGCGAGCGCGAGCTGCAGCTCCTCGGGCAGGTACGGGACCTGCTGGACGATCTCGCCGAAGGTCTGCTGGACGTTGCGGGTCAGGGCGGTGAGCTCGGGCGAGGCGTCGACGATGTCGGGCAGCTCGCTGATCTGCGCCGTGAGGTAGGGCTCGGTCTGGAGGAAGTCGTCGAGGCGGACACGGGTGCCGCCCTGGACGAGGATGCGCAGCGTCTCGTCGGGCGCGCGCATCATGCGCGCGATCGTGCCCACGACGCCGACGCGGTAGAGGTCGTCGGGTGCGGGCTCCTCCTTGTCGCGGTCACGCGAGGCGACCATGACGATCAGCCGGTTGGAGCCGAGGGCGTCGTTGACCAGCGCGACGGACCGCGGCTGGCCCACCGCGAGCGGCAGCACCGTGTCGGGGAACGGCACGGTCTCGCGCAGCGGCAGCACCGGCAGCATGCGCGGGAGCTCTGCGGGCGGCTCGGGCGGTGCTTCCTGGCCGTCCGGCGCACCGATGACGTTGATCATGGGCGCCCGGGATGCTGCTCGATCGGCACGGACGTCGCCCGCGGGTCCCTGGAGACGAGCGGCAGCTCGACGCGCAGGATGCCGTCGTCGTAGGTCGCGCGCGCGCCGTCGGGGTCGACGTCGGCGCCGAGTGCGACGGCCCGGCGGAACGGGCCGTAGGCGATCTCGAGCTGCTGGTAGAGCCGGCCCTCGGTCTGCCCGGCGCGCCGGACGCCCGAGACCACGAGCTCGCGGCCCTTGACCTCGAGGTTCAGCGAGTCGGGGTCGGCCCCCGCGACCTCGACGCTGACCACCGCGGTGGGTGGGTTGTCCGCGTAGTAGACGTCGACGGCGGGCGAGAACCCGGCCCGGGGCCGGACGCGCTCGAAGCTGACGAAGAGGTCGCGCCGTGAGGGCACGGTCGGCAATGTAGCGAGGCGTGCCGGGACCGGGATGACGGGGGCCGGCGCGCCACCACCTCATGGTTACCGGAGACCGGTGGTGACGCGCCGGCGGTTAGACGCCCGCGAGGGTGCTTCTATTTCTTCGTGACTTTCAGAACCTTGGACCCGTCGCCGTTGATCCCGGCCTCGCCGGCCCACTGGGCCAGGTAGCTCGAGGTCTTGCTCACCCGCACCTGCACCTGCACGGTGCAGTTCGCGGTGATCGCCTGGACCTGGCCGTCGCCGCCCAGACCAGGCCCGGAGAGCAGGATCTGCTCGTTGCCGTTGCACGGGCTCAGCCGAGCCGTGAGGGTCACGTTGGTCCTCTTGGTGATCGTCTTCGGCGACGCCGACAGCGTCAGCGACGACGTCTGGCCCTGCGCCCCGTTGGTCGAGGTCAGGAACAGGTTCTGGTCGTCGGTCAGGGCGAAGTCGGTCCCGCCCGCCGCGGCCAGGCCGCTCACCGGGTTGCTGTCGATCAGCTGCGGCGTGAACGACTTCCCGCCGTCGGTGGTGGCCAGCACCCAGCCCTGACCGTTCTGGCCGAGCGCCGAGCCCAGGTTGGACGACACCGGGTCGAACGACGGGATGGCGACATAGCCCGACGACCCGCTGTCGAAGGCCAGCCGGCGTTCGCCGTCGTTGGTCAGGTCGTTGGCGCCGGTGGCCAGCGTCACGTCGGTCCACGTCTTCGCGTTCGTCGTGCGCAGCAGGTGCTCGTTGGTGGTGAGCACCCAGCAGACCTTCGTGCTGACGCAGTCCGCGTCGTCGAGCCTGAGGGTCCTTCGGCCCGACTTGGGCAGCGGGATCGACTTCCAGCTCGCCCCGTTGCCGGAGGTGAGCAGCACCCTCGACCCGAACGCGAACACGCCGTTGCTGACCGTCTCCCCGTTCTCGAGCCTGGCGGTCGAAACCGGCTTGCCGGAGACGGACGAGAAGCTGCCACCGCCGTTGGTCGACCGGCGCACGCCCTTCGGCCCGATCAGCACCAGGACGTTGCTGCTGATGGCCGCGACGTCATTCGGCGCCGCGCCACCGCCGGTGTTCTTGCGCGCCCACGTCGAGCCACCGTTGGTCGTGCCCCACAACGTGCCGCCGGAGTCGAGGACGAACCCGTTGTTGGGGTCGGAGAACGACGCGGCATCGACTTCGTTCGAGCTCGGGATCGTGCTCGACGTCCACGTGACGCCGCCGTTCTGGCTCGTCACGACGGCGCCGAGCTTGCCGTACGCGTACGCGAAGTTCGCGTTCGTCGCGCGCAGGCCGATCAGCTGCTTGCCGAGGCTCGACCCGACCTGGGTCCAGGTCACGCCGCCGTCCGACGACGTGAACATCGCACCGTTGGCCGCGCCCGCGACCGCCTGGCTCGGGCTCGCGAACGCCGCGGCGTTGATCGGCGTAGCGCCGAACGAGACGAACGCGCCGGTGGTGCCGGCGTTGTCGGTCCGCACGAGCCCGGTGCTGTTCTCGGGCACGAACAGGCAGCGCGTGGTGTTCGCGCAGCGGACCTTGAGGAAGTTGTACGGCCCGCCGGAGCCGGTGACCGGGACGCTCGTCCAGGTCGCGCCGCCGTCGGTGGTCTTCAGCACGGTCGAGCTCGCGCCCACGGCGAAGCCGTTGTTGTTGTCGATGAAGACGACCGAGTTCAGGGCCTGGCCGCCGGTGTGCACGGAGGTCCAGCTGCCGGCCCCGTTCGTGGTCCGGAAGATCGAGCCGCCGACCAGCGCGACGCCGTTGGTCGCGGTGGTGAAAGCGATGTCGGTCGCGGTCGCGCCGCCGCCCGCTGCGGCGGTGCCCGGCACCGGGGCCGAGTTCCCGGAGAACGTGGCGCCGGCGTCGTTGGTCGCGAGGACCTGGCCGGTGTTGGCGAGGACGTAGCCGACCGCCGGCGAGACGAAGGACTGCGAGGTCACCGTCGGGGTGCAGTTCGGGCCCGGGACGGTGAACTGCATCTGGGTGAAGCTCACTCCGCCGTTGGCGCTGATGAGGTCGTAACAGCCGCCGCCGATGATGATCGTCCCCGGCGCCGGGAGCGCGACCTTGTTGATGTCAGCGGTGATGCCGGTGTTCAGGCCGGTCCAGCTCTGCCCGGCGTCGGTCGTCGACATGATCGTGCCGAAGTTCCCGACCGCGTAGCCGACCCCGCCGATGAAGCCGATGTCGTTGATCGCGTTGCCCTGCGGAGTGGGCGTCCCCCACTCCCAGCCCGACTGCCCGTTCACGACCTGAGCCTGAGCCGACGCGGCGAAAACCACCGTCGCCAGGAGCCCGCAGGCGACCGTCGCCCATCCACGTCTGCGCACGCTTCTCCCCTCTCGAAAGAGTTTGTTTCTCGTCACCCAGTGGGTGATTGCGACCCTAACGGGAACTGGCGCGTTGAAGTTGCGAAGTTTCGGTCAGATCTCGTAGGTCGCGCCCTCGTGCGCGACCTCGACCGGTCCGCCGAACCCGCGCTCGGCCTCGGCGCGGGCCCACTCCGGGTCCAGCTCGTCGGAGAAATGGGTGATGACGAGCCGCCGCGCCTCGGCCCGGCGGCCGTGCTCCCCGGCCTCCTGTGGGGTGAGATGCCCGCGCGGACCCTGGCGCTCGGGGCGGGGCAGCGTCGCCTCGACCATGAGCAGGTCGGTGCCCTTCGCGAACGCGACGAGATCGTCGGTGGGCCGGGTGTCGGCGCCGAACACGAACCGGCCCGAGCCGTTGGCCGACACCTCGATCGCGTGCGTGCGCGTGTAATGGGGGACCTCGGCGAAGCGCAGGCGCATCCCGCCAACCGCGATGGTCTGGCTGACGTCGTACTCGCGCAGGTCGAACGCACCCTCGATCAGGTCCTCCGGCCCCCAGGCACCGCAGATGCGGCGGAAGGTGTCGCGCGCGCCGGTAGGCGCGTGCAGCACCGGGTGGGCGGGGTCGTCGGTGCCGTTCCAGCGGTGCACCGGCACCGGCTGCTGGCGCGGCGCGTAGGTGAGCGCGTACGAAAACGGCACGAGATCGAGGAAGTGGTCGGCGTGCAGGTGGGAGAGCACGACCGCCTCGACGTCGACGTAGTCGATGAACCGCCGCAGCTTCGAGAACACCCCGTTGCCGCAGTCCAGCAGCAGCGCCGTGTCACCGTTCTCGATGAGGTAGCCGCTGCAGGCACCGTCGATGTCCTGCCAGGACGGCGACTTCCCCAGGACAGTGATGCGCACTCGGTTCGGACCCCCTCTTCCTCGTCTGAGACTCTATCCCCGTGGAGGACTTCAACACGACGGTCCTCGTGTTCGCCGTGCTGCTCGTCCTCGGGGCGCTGCTGTCTGGCGTCGCGCACCGATCCTTTCTCTCGCTCACCGCGCTGTTCGTCGTCGCGGGCTTCGTGCTCGGCGACGGTGGGCTGAAGGTCATCCACTTCGACGCCCGCGGACCGTTCGACACCGACCTCGCGGTGATCGCCCTGGTGGTGATCCTGTTCCGCGACGGCCTCGAGGTCGAGGGCGAGATGCTGCAGCGCGCGTGGCGACTGCCGCTGCGCAAGCTCGTGCTCGCCATGCCGATCACCTGCGTCCTCATCGCCTTGGTGACGCACGCGCTGACCTCGTTGTCATGGGGGCAGTCGTTCCTACTCGGCGCGCTGCTCTCCCCCACCGACCCGGTGCTCTCCTCGGCCGTGGTCACCAACCCGCGCGTGCCGCGCATCATCCGGCACTCGCTGAACCTGGAGTCGGGCCTGAACGACGGGCTCGCGCTGCCGGCGGTGCTCGCGTTCGCCGCGGTGGTCGCAGAACAGTCCGGCTTCGTGTGGTGGCGGTTCGTGCTCGAGGACGTCGGGCTCGGGCTCGCGTTCGGCGTGGCCGTGGGGTTCATCGCGTCGCGGGTGCTCCCGCGCGGCCGCGGCCTGGACGAGCAGGTCGGCCCCCACGTCAAGTCGCTGTACGCCCTCGGGGTGGGGTTCGTGGCCTACGGCGTGGCCGTGGTGGCGCCGGCCGGCAACGGCCTGATCTCGACCTTCGTGTGCGCGATCACGCTCGGCATCCTGCGCAACGACATCCGCCGCGCCTTTGCGCTGCGGTCGGTCGAGCTGGTCGAGGTGGTCAAGCTCGGGATCTTCGTGGTCTTCGGCTCGCTGCTCACCCTGGACGGGCTGTTCGGCGACGGCTGGGCGGCGGTGGGAATCGTGGCCTTCACACTGCTCGTCGCGCGACCGGTGGCGGTCGGGCTGGCCCTCATCGGGACCAAGACCGACGCGCCCACGCGCGCGTTCATGGCCTGGTTCGGCCCCAAGGGCGTTGCGACGATGGCCTTCTCGCTGCTCGTGCTCGGCCAAGCCGTGCCCGGGGCCGACCGCATCTTCAACCTCGCGGCGCTGGCCGTATTCACGTCGATCATCGCCCACGGGCTGACCGACACCCCGGGCGCCAGCTGGATCGCCCGCGTCAGCGAGCGCCGTCGGGCCCGCGAGCCCCTAGGCGTGTAGCGCGGCCTGCTCTTGGGCAGTGGGGAAGGACCAGACGGCGCGCGTGCGCCGCTCGGTGCGGAAGCTGAACCGCAGCTGGGCGGGCGGCCGCAGTCCGTCGGGCGAGTTGGGACGGAAGGTCGCACAGGGCTCCCCGACCACCGCGCACAATCCGTGGCGGTGGAAGAAGCAGTCGTCACACGTGACCTTGCGGCTCGTGCCGCAGCCCTGCGCCATCTTTCCGAGGTCCCTCCTCGTGGAGTGCTTGTGTCCGTCGTGAGGCACCAACGATCCAAACAAACCCGCCCCGGGCAATGCAACGTCCCAAACCGCAAACACGCGACATTTCTTCTCGGCCGAACATCCTCCTGACCGGTGCGAGCGGGTATGTCGGCTCGGCCCTGCTGCCGCTGCTGCTCCGCGAGGGCAACGCGGTGCGCGCCTTTGCCCGCGACCCCAGCCGCGTGGCCGGAGGTGTCGAGGTCATCCGCGGCGACGCCGTGACCGGCGCCGGCCTCGACGAGGCGTTGTCGGGGATCGACGTGGCCTACTACCTCATCCACTCGATGGAGCCCGGCGCGGACGGCTTCGCGGAGCGCGACCAGCGGGCCGCGCAGCGGTTCGGGGCGGCCGCCGCCGCCGCGGGTGTGCGGCGCATCGTCTACCTGGGCGGGTTCGTGCCCTCCGGCCACCCCTCGCCGCACCTGGCCAGCCGGGCGGCGGTGGAGACGGCGCTGCTCGACGCCGTGCCGGACTCGGTGGCCCTGCGCGCCTCCATCATCATCGGCGCGCGCTCGCGCTCGTTCCGGTTCCTCGTGCGTCTGGTCGAGCGCCTGCGCGTGGTCCCCCTGCCGGCGTGGCGCGACCACCGCACCCAACCGATCGACGGCCGCGACGTGCTCGCCTACCTGGTAGCCGCGGCGGGCACGCCGGCCGCGGGCGGCCAGCGGCTCGACCTCGCGGGGCCCGAGGTTGTCACCTACGGCGAGATGATCGACCGCATCCGTGACGCGATGCTCGTCGGGCGGGCGCTGTGGCGCGTCGACGTCACCGCCACGCCGGTGGCGAGCCGGGTGGCGGCCACGGTCGCCGGCGAGGACCACGAGCTCGTCGGCCCGCTCATGGAGGGGCTCGTCGGCGACCTGCTCCCGCGCGACGATCGGGCCCACGAGCTCATGCCGGTTCGGCTGCACTCGTTCGACGCCGCAATCGAGCGCGCGCTGCGCGACTGGGAGGCCGAGGAGGAGCTCGCCGCCCGCTGATGGGTAGCGTGGGGTGCCGCTCATGACCGCGGTGAAGGCCACCATCGACATCGACGCGCCCCCGGAGGACGTGTGGGAAGCGCTAATGGACCCAACGCGGCTGCGCGAGTGGGTGACCATTCACCGCAAGCTCGGCAAGAGCCCGAAGCCGCCGCTCGAGCTGGGCGACGAGCTCGACCAGACGCTCTGCCTGCGCGGCGTGAACTTCAAGGTGCACTGGACGGTGCGCGAGGCCGACCGTCCCCGCCGCGCGGTGTGGGAAGGTAAGGGGCCGGCGCGCTCGAAGTCACGTACTGTGTATGAAGTGCACGCGAACGGCGACGGGACCCGGTTCGATTACCGCAACGAGTTCACCGCCCCGGGCGGCCCGCTCGGTACCGCCGCAAGCCGTGTTCTCATGGGTGGAGGCCCGCAGCGTGAGGCGAATGCGTCGTTGCAGCGTCTTAAGAAGCTGATAGAAGAACGGTAAAGTCCTTTGTTCTACCTTTTTCGTTAAGGGGGCCACCACATATGTCACTCGTCGACGACGTGCGTCGGCAGATCACCGAGCGGCTGAAGGAGCTCAAGCCGCTCGTCGACGAATATCACCAGCTCGAGGCGATGGTCGCGAAGCTCGGTGACCGCGACGGAACGTCGCCGGCCCGGCGATCGTCGGGCCGTCGACGCTCGAGCGCGCGTAGCACCAACGGCCGTCGTCGCGGCCGCCCGCGCGGCAGCGGAACCCGCTCCGCACAGGCGCTTGCGCTGGTACAGGCGAAGCCCGGAATCACCATTCCGGAGATGGGCAAGGAGATGGGGATCACCCCCAACTACCTGTATCGCGTGCTCCCCGAGCTTGCCAAGGACGGCAAGGTCAAGAAGTCCGGGAAGGGCTGGGAGCCCGCCTAGATCAGGCCCTGCTGCTTGACGGTGTCGCGCTCCTGCTTGAGCTCGTTCACCGTCGCGTCGATGCGCTCACGTGAAAAGTCGTTGAGGTCGAGGCCGTCGACGATCTCCCACTTCTGGTCCTTGGTGACGACCGGAAACGAGGAGATCAGTCCCTCCTCCACGCCGTAGGCGCCGGGGGAGGGAACGGCCATCGACACCCAGTCACCCTCGGCGGTCCCGCCGAGCCAGTCGCGCATGTGCGCGACGGCCGCGGACGCGGCCGAGGCGGCCGACGACGACCCGCGTGCCTCGATGATGGCGGCGCCGCGCTTGGCCACGGTGGGGATGAAGTCGTTCTCCAGCCAGTCGCGGTCCTCCACGACCTCGGCGGCCGGCTTGCCGTCGATCTTCGCGTTGAAGATGTCGGGATACATGGTCGTGGAGTGATTGCCCCAGATGGTCATGTTGCTCACATCGCGGGCGTGCACGCCGGCCTTGCGCGCGAGCTGGGCCTTGGCGCGGTTCTGATCGAGGCGGGTCATCGCGGTGAAGCGCTCGCGCGGGATGTCGGGCGCGTTGTTCATGGCGATGAGCGCGTTGGTGTTGGCGGGGTTCCCGACGACGAGGATGCGCACGTCGTCGGCGGCGCCGTCGTTCAGCGCCTTGCCCTGACCGGTGAAGATCTTGCCGTTGGCCTCGAGGAGGTCGGAGCGCTCCATCCCCTTCGACCGCGGCCGGGCGCCGACGAGCAGCGCGATGTTGACGCCGTCGAAGCCCTTGACCGGGTCCTCGAAGAGCTCGACCGCCTCCACCAGCGGGTGGGCGCCGTCGTCGAGCTCCATGGCCACGCCCTCGAGCGTGCCCATGGCGTCGGGGATCTCGACCATGTGCAGGATCACGCGCTGGTCGGGGCCGAGCATCGCGCCGTCCGCGATGCGGAACAACAGCGAGTAGCCGATGGCGCCGGCGGCGCCGGTGACCGCGACGCGGACGTGGTTGCTCATGCGTTCATCTCCTCGATGACCGCGTCGGCGAACTCGGAGGTGCCGACGGCGCTCGGATCGTCGCGGGTGGGCTTGAGGTCGTAGGTCACCTTCTCGCCCATGCGGATGACGTCGGCGATGGCGGTCTCCATGCGGTCCGCCGCGCCGCGCTCGTCCAGGTGGGCGAGCATGAGCACGCCGGAGAGCATGAGCGCCGTCGGGTTGACCTTGTTCTGGCCCTTGTACTTGGGGGCCGAGCCGTGCGTGGCCTCGAACATGGCCGCCTCGGTGCCGATGTTGGCGCCGGGGGCGAGGCCAAGGCCGCCGATCATGCCGGCGCCAAGGTCGGAGACGATGTCGCCGTAGAGGTTGGGGAGCACGATCACGTCGTACTCCTCGGGGCGCGAGACGAGCTGGTTGCACAGGTTGTCGATGATCCGGTCCTCGAACTCGATGTCCGGATAGTCCTCGGCCACCTCGCGCGCGACGGCCAGGAAGAGGCCGTCGGAGTGCTTCATGATGTTGGCCTTGTGGGCCGCGGTGACCTTGCCGCGGCCGTTCTCCTTGGCGTAGTCGAAGGCGCTGCGCACGATGCGGTCGCTGCCGAAGACCGAAATCGGCTTGATCGAGATGCCGGAGTGCTCCCGGATGTGCGCGCTGCTGTCGAGCTCCTCGAGGAAGCGCCGCAGGTCCTCGGCTGCATCGGTGTCCTTCTCGAACTCGATGCCGGCGTACAGGTCCTCGGTGTTCTCGCGCACGATGACGATGTCGGTCTCGGGGAAGCGGGTGCGCACCCCGGCGTAGCTCTTGCAGGGGCGGATGCAGGCGTAGAGGTCGAGCTCCTTGCGCAGGAGCACGTTGACGCTGCGAAAGCCCGAGCCGACCGGGGTTGTGGTGGGTCCCTTGATGCCGACGCCGTTGCGCTTGATCGAGTCCAGGGTGCGGTCGGGGAACGGAGTGCCCTCCTCGGCGTAGATGTCCTCGCCGGCGGGCTGCTGGTCCCAGTCGAACTCCACCCCGGTCGCCTCGAGCACGCGCCTGGTCGCCTCGACGAGCTCGGGGCCGGTGCCGTCGCCGGGGATGAGGGTCACGGTGTGCGCCACGGGGCGGCGATGCTAGCGAGCAGGGCGCGGAGCGTCGCTGCAACCGGCCCGGGGTCCTCGTGGAGGCGCCGCCAGGTGAGGCGAAGTACGCGGTAGCCGGCGCGCTGTAGGTCGGCGTCCCTGACGCGGTCGCGCTCGAAGGCGTTGCGGGTCGTGCCGTGGAAGGCGTAACCGTCGAGCTCGACGATCAGCTTCTCCTCGGGCCAGAGAGCGTCGACCACGAAGCCTTCGACGAGGACGTTGGTCTGCGGCGCCGGGATGTTCCACGCGTCGCAGAACCGCATGAAAGCGGATTCGAGCGCGCTTCGGGTGTCTGCGGATGTTGTCCTTTTCAGCACGTCTCGCGTGGCGCTCAGCCCGTGGCGCCCCGTGCTGCGGGCGAACAGCGCATCGAAGGAGGACAGGTCGGGGAGGCGGCGTCGCTCGGCTTCGTCGAACGCCCTCTCGAGCTCGGCGCGGTTTGTGACCTCGGCGAGGTCGAGCAGGGTGCGCGCGACGGTGGTCGTGGGGATTCCGTCGACGAGCGTGCGGTCGTCGGGGTGGAGGCGCTTGACGCGGTGCACGTCGATGCCGGGGCGGCTGCGGGCCCCGCCGGCAGTGCTCACGTCGGTGGTCATCCGCGAGCACGAGCGGAGTCCCCAGACTGCAGCCGCATCGCGATGGCTGAGCACGGCTCCCGGGCCGCACGCGAGCACCGCCGCGAGGCGAAGGCCCGAGGCACTGAGCACGCGATGCCCAACCGCGTAGACGCCGACGTGGACCCGGTGGAGGCGGCCACTCGCGATGCGGTGCCGCACCGCGCCCTCACCTAGCCCGCGCGCGAGGAGCTGCCGGTGCGCGACGACGCCGTGCTGCCTGGCCGCGAGGTCCGCAATTGTCCGGTCGGCCGGACGTGTGACGGATTTCAGCTGACAGTCAGCGGTTATGCGGCACACGTCGGTCATGGCTCGATCTTGGGCCGATCGGGCGCGCGCGTCGCGCGTGGTTTGTGCCAGAAGTGCGGCGCATCCCTTGTTCAAAGGTATGAATCGTGCTTCACTCTTTCGTGGATGCCGTATCGCCCCACCCCCCGCACGGAGGCCAAGCGCGCTGAGGCCCGTGAGCGCGTGGTCACCGCCGCCCACGACCTCATCGCCCAAGGCGGCTACAAGGCCGCGCCCGTCGCCGCCGTCGCCCGCCGCGCCGGCGTCGCCACCGGCTCGGTGTATCGCCACTTCCCGTCCAAGGCCGACCTGTTCGCCGAGGTCTTCCGCCGCGCCTCGCAGCGCGAGGTCGACGCCATGGCCCAGGCCTCCGCGGGCGACGGGCTCGTGCTCGAGCGGCTCGCCGCGGGCGTCGAGCTGTGGGCGCGGCGCGCGCTGCGGGGCCGGCGCCTGGCCTGGGCGCTGCTGGCCGAGCCGGTCGACCCGGCCGTCGAGGCCGAGCGACTGCACTTCCGCCGCGCCTACCGCGACGGCATCGCCGCGCTCATCCGCGAGGGCATCGACCGCGGCGAGCTGCCCGACCAGGACGCCGACCTGACCGCCGCCGCGCTCGTGGGCGCGATCGGCGAGGCGCTCGTCGGCCCGCTGAGCCCTGCCGGCGAGGCCACCGACGAGGAGCACCTGGTCGCTGCGCTTACCACCTTCTGCCTGCGATCCGTGACCGACAAGGAGTCCCCGCATGTCCGCGACCGCCTCGCTGCCTAGCACCGACGCGCTCAACCAGCCGCCGCCGATCCCCGACCACAACGCGTTCGAGGCGCACGCCGTGCTGCGGGA